>JBGUEQ010000022.1:0-72070 GCA_041821265.1 Lachnotalea sp.
AATATGAGTATTTTATCAGTAAATAATATTAGCTATAGTCACCTGTGTAACCACATAATTAGGGACATCTGTTTTAATGTTAATAAGGGCGATTTTATAGGCATTGTTGGACCTAATGGTGGAGGAAAGTCCACTTTATTAAAAGCGATACTTGGGCTAATTCCAATTACAACAGGCAACATACAAATTTATGGAAAAACGATTGGAAAGAATAGAACGGCGGTGGGATATGTACCACAATTTGCTACCATGGACAGGCGATTTCCCATATCTGTGATGGAAGTTGTTTTAACGGGAAGGTTAAAACAAGGATTATCGTTGTTTATGAAATATTCAAATGAGGATAAAGATATAGCAAATGAGCAATTAAAACGTGTTGGAATTGATCATCTGGCGAAAAGGCAGATATCAGAATTGTCTGGCGGTGAGTTTCAGAGACTTCTAATTGCCAGAGCATTAACCGTTCATCCTAAGTTATTGCTTCTGGATGAACCGACGGCAAGTGTTGATGTGAACTCCAGGGAGCAAATCTATCATTTGCTAAGGGAATTGAACAAAGAAATAACAATTGTTCTTGTTACACATGATCTATTGGCCATTTCATCAGAGGTAAAAAAACTTGCATGTCTGAATGGGAAATTAGTATATCACGGAGAGCCCCTGCTTAACGAACATATTGTGAATGAACTCTATGGTTGTCCAGTTGATTTGATTGCACATGGAGTTCCACACAGAGTGTTAAAAGAACATGAGGAGGGAATAGCAAAGTGATTAGTGCCTTATTTGAATATCAGTTTATGCAGAATGCATTTATTGCTAGCATATTAGCCAGTATTGTTTGTGGAATCATAGGTGTTATTGTGGTAGAGAAGAAATTGGTTATGATGAGCGGTGGTATTGCACATACTGCCTATGGAGGAGTTGGGCTTGGATATCTATTAGGATTTGAGCCAATCATTGGAGCATTTCTGTTCTCAGTCAGTGCGGCACTTGGAATAGGTGCAATTAAAAGAAGAGGCGGAGTACAATCAGATGTCATTATTGGATTATTCTGGTCACTTGGAATGGCTCTTGGAATCGTATTTATTGCGCTTATGCCGGGATATCCTCCAGATTTAAATTCCTATCTTTTTGGAAATATATTGTCAGTAACGAAAGCGGATCTGTATCTCATGATTATATTGAGCTTTCTTGTGGTTTTCATAGTAATTGCTTTGTTTAATGATTGGAAAGCATACCTGTTCGATGAAGAATTTGCTTCTATCATTGGTATAAAAACAGTATTTTTAGAATATTTGCTTTTGGTCTTAGTAGCAATGACAGTAGTTGTACTTATTCGGGTTGCAGGAATTATTTTGGTGTTGGCTTTATTAACAGCACCGTCAGCCATGGCTTCCATATTTTCGAAAAGACTTAAGAGTCGCATGATATTTGCTGTAATCTTTGGCGTGATTTTCTGTATCAGTGGTTTATGGATTTCGTATAAATTAAATATCGCATCTGGAGCATGTATTGTTATACTATCTGTTGTTTGCTATTTTTTTACCTATGCTATTCGTATAGTTCATATTAAGATGAAAAGAAAAAACATTGCATCAAAGCAAATAGTAGGGGAAGAAGAATCGGAGGTATAGAATTGAAAGAACAAATGGAAAGCGAAGAAAGATTAAAAAATAGTGGTCTAAAAACTACAAAGAGCCGAAAGGCTATTTTGGATATTTTGATAAGAAGCGATCAGCCAATGGCGGCGGAACAAATTTTTCTTGTATTAAAGGATGAACAGATAGCTATTAATTTATCTACTGTTTATCGCACACTAGAGTCATTAGAAAATAAAGATTTGGTGACTAAAATTAGTATTTTAGATGATGACAGAATGCTATTTGAATACAATCAATTAGGACACAGACATTATTTGGTTTGCATATCCTGCAAAAAAATAATAACCGTACAGAATTGTCCACTTGGCACTTATGAAAAAACACTGGAAGATGAAACCCATTTTAACATCATTGGACATAAGTTGTATCTATATGGTAATTGTGAGGATTGCCAAATAAAAAATGCAAGTAATTAGGCATATGATAGCTATCGCGTTTTTTGGGGAGAAATGTATTTCGTGATAATAGGAATATGTTTCTCTTTTTTTAGCTCAATTTAGAGTTGATAATTATAGAAAAGAGTATTATTATATGAGCATATGCTAATTACTGGACATATAAGGAGGAAGTAAAGTGACAAAAACAGACATTATATCAGGCTTTTTAGGTGCAGGAAAAACAACCCTAATTAAAAAACTTTTAGAAGAAGCTTTTGTCGGTGAAAAAATAGTTTTAATAGAAAATGAATTCGGTGAAATAGGAATAGACGGATCCATACTGAAAGATTATGGTATTGAAATAAAGGAAATGAATTCTGGATGTATCTGCTGTACCATAGCTGGGGATTTTAGCTCTGCATTAAAAGAATTACTGTCACTTTATCATCCAGACAGAATTATTATTGAGCCATCAGGAGTAGGCAAATTATCAGATGTGATAAATGGATGTAAAAAGTTCTTAAAAGATGGTTTGGTAGAACTGAATATGTGCATTACGGTCGTGGATGCGATGAAATATAAGGTTTATTTAAAAAACTTTACAGAGTTTTATGCAGATCAACTTACAAATGCAAAAACGATTATATTGAGCAGAACTAAAAACACGAAATCAGAAGTGATTGAAAATATTTTAAAGGATATTCAGAAATACAATCCCAAAGCCCATGTTGTAACAACGGACTGGAAAAATGTTCATGGAAAAAAGATTATTGGATTAGCAGAGACTTCCGAAGAAATACCTGGTTTGAAATTACTATTGGATCAACCAGAACACAAACATCACCATGACCATGGAATGCATCATCATGCAGATGAAGTATTTCATGTATGGGGAAGAGAAACAGCAAAGGTGTTTGAACGAAGTAAAATAGATGAAATTCTAAATCGTCTTAACAATATAGAAGGAAATATTTTACGTGCGAAAGGAATTATTAGCACAGAAAGTGAAAAATGGATTCAATTTGATTATGTACCGGGTGAAGTGATAATCAGAGATACAACACCTGATTGTATTGGACGCATCTGTGTAATTGGAGAGCATATAAACGAGGATGTTCTTTCCCTTTTATTTGAATTATAGAGGTAGATATGGCAACTTATATAGATATTATAACGGGGTTCCTTGAAAGCGGAAAAACGACTGTCATCAACGAATTATTACAAAGTAATTATTTGGAAGAATTTCGTAAAATCATATTAGTTATTTGTGAAGAAGGTTTTACTGAGTATGATGAAGAAAAATTCGAGAAAATGCATGTTGAACTCTTGAGGGTGGAAAATGAATCAGATTTAAATGATGATTTGTTTATACAAATTGCAGAGGAATATACGCCAGATTACATACTTGTGGAATATAATGGAACATGGAATATTTCTGAAATGTTGAGGTTGAAAATACCATATGATTATAAATTTAGAAATGTCGTTTTTGTAAGTGATGCAGGGAATTTTAGAAATCAGTTAAGCAATATGGCAACGGTTATGCAGCCACATATTTTAAATAGTGATATCGTTATATTTAATCGATTCGAAAAATTGCATCAGGGAATGCAAAAAAAGTTAACCAGGGATATTAAAAATATTAATCCGAGAACTAGGGTGACATTTATCAATGAGTTTGAAACAGATAAAATACTAAAAGAACGTTTCAAGACATTTAATAATCCTGAAAATACATCTATGAATTTTAAAATGAATTTAAAAGTAGGCATATTTTTAGCCGTTTGTTTTTCTTTACTTTTAATATTTGAATTTCCTAATGCATATAGTTACACACAATCCATGGTAACTGTATTTTTAAGTATTCTTATGCAGGCGATTCCATTTATTTTATTAGGAGCGTTTATTTCAGCAGGGATTCAGATATTTGCATCAACTGGATGGATTATGAAACAAATATCAAAAGGAAGCTGGTATTCCTTTTTGATTGCTTCAGTAGCAGGATTTTTTATGCCCATATGTGATTGTGGGATGGTTCCAATTATATCTGGGCTTTTAAAGAAAGAGACACCACTCCCACAAACGATAACTTTTTGGTTATCATCATCAGCAGTAAGTCCTATTGTTATTATTTCTATGCTTTACGCATTCCCAGAACAGCCATATCTTGCAGTTGTAAGGGTTATAACTGGTTTAATTATTGGAATTATGGTAGGGGTTATATTGAAACTCATAAATCTTGAAACCAAGGATGTGACGAAGGGGAATCGGAGAGTTCAGAATATTGGAAAAGATGTTTTGGAATTAAAGTATGATGGAGTAAAAGGAAAAATTGAAGCAGTTTTTGCTGGAGCTAAGGTTGAATTTTTTAGGGTCGCAGAATATGTGATTATTGGGGCATTGATATCAGCTGTTTTACAGACGATTATGCCACAAACGATGAAAAGTTTTATTGGCAATAATATTATTGTTCAGTTTATAGTTATGATTGTAGCAGCGATGCTTATGTCTACTTGTTCAACGTCCAATGCATTTATTGGAAGAAGTTTTTCTAATAATTTTTCTACAGTTCCAATTTTATCATTTATTGTGATGGGACCAATGCTTGATCTAAAGAATATGGTAATGCTTTCGGAAATTTTAAAGAAAAGATTTCTACTGTTTCTTGCAACTCTTGTAATCATAGAAAGCGCCATAGTCTTTGGTGCTTTATCATTCTTTTTGTAAGGGGGCAGACATGGGTAGAAAAAAGAATATGGAAGCAATCGTTCAAGTATTTATATTAATTGCTATTGCCTGTTTACTAATAGATGCAATGATTAGTAAGAAAGTAAATTATTATGTTCATCCTAGATTTTATGTGGGGATATGGGTTTCAATTATTGTATTAATTTTATTTGCAATAAGTCTGATATCAAAAATTAAAAAAGCCAGACATAATGTAAATATACGACATTATATGATTTTTGCTATTCCGTTGGTAGCTGCACTATTATTTCCTGCTACGGGTGTTAATAGTAAGGACATGACTATTGCAAATAGTGATATTGTAGCATCAAATAGTGAACAGAAAAATCCTAATAGTGAAACAGATAACAATACGATAGATGGTACGGATTCAGATAGTTATGATAGCGAAAGTATGACTAACGAAGAGGCGATGGCGGATACAACTGATGCAACAGCTTCCACACAGGAGAATGAGCAAGCGAATGATATAGGGGAAGAAACAGTTGGTATTTCTGAAAAATATGCTCAATATGAAGTCGATGGCGTAATGGTTATTAACGATGATATATTTGCAGATTGGTATTGTGATGTATATGATAATCTTGATGAATTTGTAGGAAAGAAATGTCAGTATTTAGCGCAAGTATATTCAATGGAAGATTTTGAAGAAAATCAATTCTTGGCTGGAAGATATTTTATGGTATGCTGTGCTGCTGATTTGGTTGGATATGGAATTGTCTGCGAAACTGATATACGAAGTGAATTAAAGGATGAAGAATGGATTACAGTAACAGGGACGATAGCAGAATATGAATACAATGGCTATATGGTACCGCTCTTAACAGATGTTAAGATAACGGAAGGTGAAGCACCAGATGTTGAGTATATATATTATAATAATTATTGATAAAAAATCTCATGTTAACGGCATGAGATTTTTTTCTGAATACGATTAAAATATTGACATATGCCCAAAATAGATATATGATAGTTATGGGCATATGCTTATTAAAAGAAATTATTATAATAAAGATAATAGAAAGGGGATGAATGATATCGCTGCAATAGTAGATGAAGAGAAATGTATAGGTTGTGGACAGTGCGCTGATATTTGCCCGGTTGATGCAATTTCAGTGGATAGTGGAAAAGCTGTTATCAATGAACTATGTGTGGAATGTGGAAACTGTGTAACAGTCTGTCCAGTAGAAGCAATTACGTTACTGTAAAGTAAGCTATGTATATATGAACAAAGGACACTACATAGTCACACATTCACTTTAAAGGAGGTTAGAATTATGCCAAGAAGAGATGGGACTGGACCAAATGGAATGGGAGCTATGACTGGAAGACGAGCAGGATTTTGCAACAATGGTTTTGATGATCGCAATTTAGGAAGATGCTTTGGTGGGAATGGATTTCAACGAGGATACAGAAGACAGTTTGTACAAACAGGGATACCTGGTTACTTAAGAAACAGTAATCCTCAAAACATTCAGGATACAGATGAAAAAGCATTTTTGGAAATGCAGGAAACAAAACTAGAAAACCAGTTGAAATCAGTTAAAGAGCAGTTATCAAATTTGAATAATGCTGCAAAATAGTAAACAACAAAAAGCTTGCTTAGCGAACTTTCTACTGGTATGAATTATGTAAGGGAAGCTGGCAGTTGCCAGCTTCCTATTAAAAATATAAAGGTGGTCAATAATGGCATTAAGAAACATTAGAAATTATAATGAAGAAGATACTATATTGCGTAAAAAATCAAAAGTAGTTAAAATAATAGATGAAAAGACTAAAATCTTACTAGCCGACATGGCAGACACCATGTATCAAGCAAATGGAGTGGGACTGGCAGCACCACAAATTGGAATATTAAAAAGACTAGTTGTTATCGATGTTGGTGAAGGGCTTATAAAACTTATTAATCCCGTCGTTTTGGAACAATTTGGAGAACAACAGGATATGGAAGGCTGTTTAAGTGTTCCAGACATATCAGGTGAAGTATTACGCCCTCAGAAGGTGCGCATCAAAGCTCAAGATGAAAATGGAAATTATTTTGAATTGGAAGGAACAGATTTGCTTGCTAGAGCATTCTGCCACGAACTTGATCATCTTGATGGAATTTTATTTATTGATAAAACACTTCCAGATACGACCGTAAATAATATAGAACAATAGAATTGGAGGCATCAATGGAATTATTTTTTGATTGCATACCTTGTATGTTAAAGCAGGCATTAGAAGCAGCCAGAAAGACTACAAGTGATGTGGAAATACATGATAAGGTAGTATGTGAAACTATTAATTTGATGACAAATTATAAAAAATATAGAAACTCACCCGACTTGGCACGGGAAATTCATAGAATTGTTAAGGAACAGACAGGAATCAAAGATCCATATTCTGAAATCAAAGAAAAAGATTTAGAAGCAGCGAAAATTGTATATCCATATTTGAAAGATTTTATTCAAAGTAAAGAGAATAGCCTTTACTGGGCACTAAAGATAGCGGCCACAGGAAATAACATTGATGCAGCTGTATATAGCGATATTGATGTGAAAAAATGTATTGAAAAAGAGTTGGAAAAAGAATTTTCAATCTGTGATATTGACATTATGGAGAAAAAATTACAAAATGCTTCAAATATACTTGTTATTGGTGATAATACGGGAGAGACAATTTTTGATAAAGTAATGATAGAAAGTTTTCCAAACATTCATATTACATATGGAGTAAGAAGTGAACCGATTATTAATGACGTAACAGAAAAAGATGCAGTTGCTTCCGGATTGGATCAGGTTTCGAAAATAGTATCTACTGGATGTAGTGCACCGGGAGCCATATTAGAGGATTGTAGCAAAGAGTTTATTGACATTTACAATAAATCAGATATTATTATTAGTAAGGGACAGGGAAATTACGAAGCTCTTTCAGAAGAAAAAGGAAACATGTTTTTCCTCTTAAAAGCAAAATGTCCTATGATTTCACGGAAACTAAATGTCAATTTGAATGAATATATATTTAAATATGGCGGTGCAAAGCAATCGTAATATTAAGGAGAAAACATGGCAAGACCAACAAAATGGAGAAAAATTGAACATATACCAGCGATACCCTATTTCGTACCATCTGAAACGGATGTAGCTGAATTACCGGAAAATATTTTAAAGCTGGAAGAATTAGAAGCGATTCGTCTGAAAGATTTAGAAGGATTAGAGCAGGGTGAATGTGCAGAACGAATGGAAGTATCAAGACCAACATTTCAACGTATTTTATTATCAGCAAGAGAGAAAGTAGCAGATAGTTTAATCAATGGAAAGATGATACGCATTGATGGCGGTAACTTTACCCGTAATATATGTCCAATCCAATGTAAAGATTGTGGAAAAGAGTGGAAAGAAAGCTTTGAAAATCTTGAAGCGATTAAGAGTGGTAAGTATGCATGCCCAGATTGTGGTTCTGTTAATGTAATATGTGAGGATAATTGCAAGGACAAGTTTTGCCACAAAAATTGTTGGCGTCATAGAGGTATGGACTTTTAAGGTAAAAATATAATATAGGTGAAAAATGTGGTGTTATAAAGCCAATGCTTGAGAAAGTATTGATTTTATGACACTTTTTTTGTGTTAAAAAGTATTTCTATCGTATTAAGTTAGGTACAATCTAAATACAATATTGACATATGCCCACAATTGCATTAAAATATTTTAATGAGCATAAGACCAAAATACACTATTTTAGTAAGGACTTATATGAAAAATTAAAAATATGTAGTGATTGGAAGGGATAATATGTATTGTGAGTCATTTACGGATAAAGTAATCGACCATTTTATGGCGCCTAGAAATTGTGGAACTATTCCAGATGCTAATGGTGAAGGAAGTTTTGGGGATCCAGGCTGTGGTGATTATTTAACAATCCAAATTAAGGTTAAAGATAATTGTATAGAAGATATTAAATTTCTAGTGTTTGGATGCACGGCTGCTGTGGCATCAAGTAGTATGACAACGGTTCTTGCGAAAGGAAAAACATTGGAAGAAGCATTGCTGATAACAGATAAAGATATAGCGGATGCTCTTGATGGACTTCCAGAACATAAGCTGCATTGTTCTGTACTTGGTGCAAGTGCTTTAAAAAATGCAATCGAAGACTATACTACAAAAATAAATGCTTAGGGGTGACCATATGGAAACAATTGAGGCAATCAAAAGTAGAAGAAGTATTCGAAAATTTAAAGAGGATAAAATACCTCATGAAATATTAGAAAAAATAGTACACGCAGCAACTTATGCACCGTCATGGAAAAACACGCAGATAACTCGTTACATTGTTTTTGATAGCAAAGAAATAAGGGAAAAAATAGCATTAAGTCACGTACCTGATTTTAATCAAAAAACAATATTGAATGCGCCTATGTTGTTAGCATTATCTATAGTGAAAAACCGATCTGGATATGAGCGAGACGGTTCATTTTCGACATTAAGGGGCAAAGGGTGGGAAATGTTTGATTGCGGTATTGCTTCGCAAACATTATGTCTATCAGCACATGAATACGGATTAGGAACAGTTGTTATGGGAATTTTTGATAATGAGGAAATATCTAAAATAATAAATATTCCCCAAGAACAAGATTTAGTAGCCTTGATTGCGATTGGCTATCCGGACGAAGTCCCTGTTATGCCCAAAAGAAAAGAAGTGCAGGATATTTTAAGATATGTTTGAATTGCAGATAAAAATAATAGGGAGAAAAAGATGCTTACTATAAAAATATTAAATAGTCCGTCCAAAGGTACTATGCGAATTCTGCAGCGTAAAGTTTGCGATGATCAAATAAAAGAAATGCTTCAAGATGAAAAAGTAAGAGCTATTGGCTTAGTACAGGGGAGTGTTGCTGACGTTATAATGGCAGCTGATGTTGCAGAAAAAGCTTCTAATGTAGAAATATCAGAGATCAACGGCAACTGTCCTCAGCATATTACTATGATAGGTATATTTGGTGATATTGCAGCTGTAAATGAGGCAATTAATGCAATAAAAACATGGGAAAAAGAGGATACAACTAAAAAATAAAAATACAAGGAGTAAATATCATGCAAAAGAAAGAAGCAAATAAAAAAGGTGCATTGCAGCCTGCACCAAAAGTTTTGGTTTCATGCCGCGGATTAGATGGAGAAGACAATGCACTGGCAGTAGGATATTGTGGTAATTGTAGTTATGCACCTCCTATGGTTATGGTTGGAATTGTACCAACAAGATATTCCTATCAGATGATAAAAGAATCAGGATGTTTTGTTGTAAACATAGCAGATAAGAATTATCAGGAAACTTTTGATTATCTGGGTAAAATAAGCAAAAAAGATTCTGATAAGTTTAAAGATATGAATGTTAAATTAGAAGAAGGTAAAGTTGTGAATGCACCAATTCTATCGGATTGCCCTGTTAATATTGAGTGTACAGTCGTAGATTCTATTATGACGGGTTCACACGAGATGTTTATTGGAAAAGTAGAATATGTACATGCAGATGCAAAGTTAATTAATGAAGATGGAACTATTGATTTTTCACTGATTAACTTCATTTAATAAAATAAAAAAATATGACAGATTGGAGTAATAAAAATGGAAGAAAAAGAAAAAAGCTGTTCTGATAGCGAATGTACAAAAGAATCATGTGAAGGTTGTGAACATAGCAAACAGAGTATGCTTGAGGATTTAAACCAATATAGTTCAATAAAAAATGTGATTGGAGTTGTAAGTGGTAAAGGTGGAGTTGGAAAATCCTTTGTTACCGCTATGTTAGCTGTATTACTGAGCAGAAAAGGCTATAAGGTAGGTATTCTGGATGCTGACATTACAGGACCATCGATTCCAAAAATGTTCGGAATTACCAGAAAAGCAATGGGAAATGAACTGGGTATTATACCGGAAGCGACAGCAAACAATATTAAAATAATGTCAGTAAATCTATTATTAGATAAAGAAGACTCACCTGTAATTTGGAGAGGTCCAATTTTGGCAAATACGGTGAAACAATTCTGGACAGAAGTAGTATGGGAAGACTTAGACTATTTATTCATTGATATGCCACCAGGAACAGGTGATGTGCCACTTACTGTATTCCAGTCAATTCCATTGGATGGAATCGTTATTGTAACATCTCCACAGGATCTTGTTTCTATGATTGTTAAGAAGGCATATAATATGGCAAAAATGATGAATATACCTATCTTAGGTTTAGTTGAAAATATGAGCTTTGTGAAATGTCCTGATTGTGGAAAAGAAATAAATATGTTTGGTGAAAGCAAATTGAATGATATTTCAAAAGAAATAGGTATTGATATATTAGGTAGAATTCCAATTGACCCAGCCATTGCCAAATTAGTTGATGAAGGCAATTTTGAGAGATTTTCATGCGATTGTTTAATGGATGCAGCAGAAAAAATTAACAATATCTTTGCAAATGAGATGTAGTAATGCAAGCTGAAACTAAAATTATTACAAGATATTCTGAAACAGATCAGATGGGAATTATCCATCATTCTAATTATGCAGTATGGTTTGAAGCAGGTAGAACGGATTTTTTTAATAAGCTTGGTATCTCATATAGAGAAATTGAAAGCAGAGGTGTTTTGCTTCCATTATATGAGATGAATTGTAAATTTAAAAGTCCGGCTAGATATGAAGATGAAATACTAATAAAGACTTCATTAAAGGTACTTACAAAAGTCCGAATTATTTTTTCATATGAAGTAATAAATCATTCGGATGGAAAAATATTGTCGATGGGTGAAACAATGCATGCGTGGACAAATAAGGCTTTAAAACCCGTTAATGCAGAAACAACGATTCCGGATGTGTATTCTCTCTTAAGTCAAGAAATCTGCAATTCGAATAAGAATAATTAAGAAGTTTTAAAATAAAAACAAGAGGATAAATGAATGAATAAAAGATTATTTACATCAGAGTCGGTTACAGAAGGTCATCCTGACAAATTATGTGATCAGGTATCTGATGCTATACTTGATGCTTTGATTGCTAAAGATCCAATGAGTAGGGTAGCATGTGAAACTTGTACAAATACTGGATTTGTATTAGTAATGGGAGAAATTACGACAAATGCGAAAGTTAACATTGAAGAGATTGTACGTAAAACCGTTTTAGAAATTGGTTATGATAAAGTAGAATATGGTTTTGACGGTAATACCTGTGAGGTTATTGTAAAGTTAGATAAACAATCAGAAGATATAGCTATGGGAGTTAATAAGGCACTTGAGGCAAAAGAAGAAAATATGACAGAGGAAATATTGGATGCGATAGGTGCCGGAGATCAGGGAATGATGTTTGGATTTGCGTCTAATGAAACGGAAGAATATCTTCCATATCCAATTGCATTAGCACATAAATTGTGCAGACAGCTTACGAGTGTTCGTAAAGATGGAGTATTAGAATATCTAAGACCTGATGGAAAGTCACAAGTTACAGTGGAATATGACGAATACGGAAAACCAATTCATATTAGTGCAGTTGTTCTTTCAACTCAGCATAATCCAGATATTTCACAGGAGCAAATACATGAAGATATTCGAAAATATGTATTGGATCCAATAATACCAAAAGAATTAGTTGATGAAAGAACAAAATATTTTATAAATCCAACAGGTAGATTTGTTGTTGGGGGGCCATGTGGAGATAGTGGTCTTACCGGAAGAAAGATTATAGTTGATACTTATGGTGGATATGCACGTCACGGTGGTGGGGCTTTTTCAGGAAAGGATTGTACAAAGGTAGACAGGTCAGCAGCATATGCAGCACGGTATGTGGCAAAGAATATTGTAGCAACAGGACTTGCAGATAAGTGTGAGATTCAACTTTCCTATGCAATTGGAGTTGCACATCCTACTTCGATCATGGTCGATACCTTTGGAACCGGAAAAGTAGCGGATGAAAAAATTGTTGAAATAGTTCAAGAAAATATTGATTTAAGACCTGCGGGTATTATTCAGATGCTGGATTTAAGAAAGCCTATTTACCAACAGACAGCAGCATATGGACATTTTGGAAGAATTGATTTGGACTTGCCATGGGAAAAATTAGATAAAGTAAATGTATTTAAAAAATATCTTCCGCGGATACTTTATACGTAGTAATTGAAAGGATTAGTTAGGAATTTAGCCAAGCTTGATGTATAAAGATTTTGAAAAGAAAAGTAGCTTATAATTAGGCGCCCTTAGGTAAATTGACAAAAGAGATGTCTTTTTATTTAAGGGTGTTTTTAAATCAAAAATAAAGGAGCAAGAAGCCTGTGAAAATTCAATTAAAAGATGGTTCAGTGAGAAAATATGAAAATCTAGTATCGATTTTTGAGGTCGCAAAGGAGCTGAGTGAGGGCTTAGCACGTGTAGCATGTGCTGGAGAAGTTGATGGGAATATCGTTGATTTAAGGTATATTCTAAGCAAGGATTGTACTCTTTCTATATTAACATTTGAAGATGAAAATGGAAAATTAGCGTTTAGACATACAACATCCCATATTTTGGCACAGGCTGTGAAAAGGCTATATCCAAACACAAAACTTGCGATTGGTCCAGCTATAAAAGATGGTTTCTATTATGATTTTGATTTTGAAAATACATTTACCATGGAAGATTTGGAAGTTGTAGAAAGCGAAATGAAAAAGATCGTAAAGGAGAATTTTGAAATACACAGATTTACTCTAAATCGAGCAGATGCAATTGCATTTATGCAGGAAAGAGGAGAAAAATATAAAGTTGAACTTATCGAAGATTTACCAGAAGATGAAGAGATAAGCTTTTATAAACAAGGAGAATTTGTGGATTTATGTGCGGGTCCGCATTTGCTAAGTACTAAAAATGTAAAGGCATTTAAACTGACCTCTGTTGCGGGTGCATATTGGAGGGGAAGTGAAAAAAACAAGATGCTTACAAGAATTTACGGGACTTCATTTGCTAAGAATTCTGAATTAGAGGACTACTTAACAAGAATTGAAGAAGCAAAAAAACGAGATCATAGAAAATTAGGAAAGGAGCTTGGACTGTTTACAATAATGGATGAAGGTCCAGGCTTCCCATTTTTCCTTCCAAAAGGAATGACTCTAAAAAATCTTTTAATAGACTATTGGAGAAAACTCCATGAGAGAGAAGGATACGTTGAAATTTCAACACCAATTATGCTGAATAGAGAATTGTGGGAAACATCTGGACACTGGGATCATTATAAGGACAATATGTATACTACAAAAATTGACGGTGAAGATTTTGCAATAAAGCCAATGAATTGTCCTGGAGGAATGCTTGTTTACAAATCAGTACCTCATTCCTATAAAGAGCTACCTATCAGAATGGGAGAACTAGGACTAGTACACAGACATGAAAAATCAGGTGCATTACATGGGCTTATGAGGGTGCGTTGTTTTACACAGGATGATGCTCATATTTATATGACAAAGGAACAGATAACCGATGAGATTAAAGGTGTTGTTCGTCTCATTGATGAAGTCTACAGTAAGTTTGGATTCAAGTATCACGTTGAACTTTCTACAAAACCAGAGAATAGTATTGGCAGCGATGAAGATTGGGAAATTGCAACAGCAGGTTTAAAGAGAGCACTTGATGAACTTCAAATGAATTATGTAATAAATGAAGGAGACGGAGCATTTTATGGTCCCAAGATTGATTTCCATTTAGAAGATTCCATAGGTAGAACTTGGCAGTGTGGAACAATTCAGTTGGATTTCCAACTACCGTTGCGTTTTGAAGCGGAGTATATTGGTGCTGATGGCGAAAAGCATAGACCAATTATGATACACAGAGTGGTTTTTGGTTCCATTGAGAGGTTCATTGGTATTTTGATTGAACATTATGCCGGAAAGTTTCCTGTATGGCTGGCTCCTGTACAGATTAAAATTCTTCCTATTTCAGAAAAGTTTAGTGCTTACTCGAAAGATGTATTGATGAAGTTTAAAGAAAAAGGAATCCGATGTGAAATGGATGAACGTGATGAAAAGATTGGATATAAGATTCGAGAAGCACAACTAGAGAAGGTTCCATATATGATTATTCTTGGGGAAAAGGAAGCCCAGTCTGGTATGTTTTCAGTAAGAAGTAGAGAGCAAGGCGATATTGGAGCACTGAGTTTTGAAAGTGTTATTGAGCATATAGAAAGCGATAAATAGAATGCATTCATAGTAGTGAATTTGATAAGGAGCGAGTTGTAATGTCAAGACCAAAAAAGCTGAAAATAGTTAACGGATTGCCAGAGCATAGATTATATGGACCAATTAATGCTTCAAATAAAAATAGCATTTTAATGTCCATAGAAGAGTATGAAACAATTAGGCTAATTGATGTAGAAGGTCTAAGGCAGGAAGAATGTGCACAGAGAATGCATGTCGGACGAATTACAGTTCAAAAACTATATAGGGATGCAAGATATAAAATTGCTAATTTATTGGTAAATGGAATTGTCTTGAAAATCGAAGGCGGCAGTTATCAGATTGATGAAAAAAATGAGTAATATGGATATAATGAAAACCTCCAGCCATCAATAAAAATGATATGCTGGAGGTTTTCGCTATTTTTAGTTAATTAATAGAAATTAGTGTTGACATCCATGCTCATGCTCGTGGCAAGAGTCTCCTGAATCCGTTAAAGTTCCTGCAAGCCATGCGAGAGCAACTTCTTTTACGGAACCCGAACATCCTCGAACTACTTCAATACCTGAGTTGTTTAAAACATTTACAGCGCCATCTCCCATATTGCCAGCAAGCATCATAGTTACACCTATTTCTGCAAGAACAGATGCAATGTTAGATTTACAACCACAACCTGCTGGAGATGGAATGATTTCCTGGTGTATGATTTCCGAGTCATTTGTAGTGAAAACGGTAAAGTATTCGCAATGGCCAAAATGGCTGTCAATGAGATCGTCTCGTGAAGGTAATGCTATTTTCATAATAAAACTCCTTTGATTGGTTATTGGCATAACAATATTATGGTAAAATTGAATGCTCACAAGATAATATATTAAATCTATTTTTGGCATATGTCAATAATTAATAATCCATTCACAGCGATTCTTACTATTCAATTGATTTTGCATTTTCATAAATTGCTTCTACTTCTTTTTTTGATACCATTTTTGATAAAATAAATGCAAGAATAATAATTCCTGGTATATCGATGAGAAGCCTTGATATGGCAAATTTATTGCCTAAAGCTGCCATTTCAAAAAGGAACATAGGGATTTTGGTAGTAGACCAGGCACCTATAAAAATCAGGATATTCATAAACTTCACACCTTTTTTCATAAAGACAGCAGCAACAGGGAAAGCACCATATAGAGGACCTGCCGCAGCAGAACCTATAAAAATAGCCAACAATACACCTTTAAGTCCAGATCCTTCCCCCATGTATTTTATCATGGTTTCTCTTGGAACCCAGACATCAAGCAGACCCAGAAGAAGGAAGATAGGAGGTATGACTAACAGCATTTCTTTCACAGAATTCCCAGTAATGAGAAGTGCTTTTATTCCTAATTGCTGGTTAACAATGGTTAATATTATCATTGCCACAAGGACAATGAGAAACACACGATATCTTTTCAGTAATTTTTTCATTTACATCACCACCATTCCGATTATTGCAGCTACAAGGAAGGAAAAGAAAAACGCTAATACATTTCTTAGAATCGAAATTTTCTTACCAAAATATTTGATTTCTACTGGAATTGTAATAATACCAACCATCATAAGTGTTGACACAAAAGCTGCAATCTGCATGTAACCCGCACCGTTTTCCAAAAGAATTGCAGCAGTTGGAAACGCTACGAATCCAGGAATCAAGGTTAAAGATCCAATAATTCCTGCAAGTATAACACCAAACCATCCGGATTCAGCTCCAATGATTTTAGAGATGGTTTCAGGATTCAGAATTGAAAGTAAAAACCCTACCAATAAAATTACGACGAGAAATTCTGGAAGGATATTTTCAAAAGCTTTCCAAGCTTTCTTTAATGCCATTTTTGTCTTTTTCTTATCCTTTACGAAAGATAGAATTAAGAGGACAATGGCAAGTCCATAGAAGATATAGGAATCCATGGGATTACCTCCTTATTTTTTTAGTATTACATCAGATACGGTTGCAATTGGACAGATGGTGCACCATGTTCTGGGTTTATAAACTAAAGCAAGAATCAGTCCAAGAACTGTAGTAGTCATCATCATCGAATAAAAGCGATATGACAGATGAGTCAGCCATGGAGCTATGTTCATTATATCAAATAGCTGGGGCATTTCAAAAGGAAGTGGAATTAGTATTAAAAACCGCAGATACTCCATTGGTAGTTTTATACCTCTTGCCACACCAAGTGTGGACATTAGAATGAAAATAAGGCTGATACCAAAATAAGCCAGCATGATCCACTTCATGTTACCTTTGATAAAGAAACGCGGAGTATTAAGAGCAGAGCATTTTTTCGATTTTCCACAAGTGGTATATAAAGATGCTCTTGGACAATAATTCTGACACCATGTTTTTTTTCGGTCTTTTAGCAATAATATAATAGGTAAAGTCATACATACGATAGCTAAAAGAGAAAAATGGATATTTATTAATCCTAATAGAAAGAAAAAAATTGTAAATAGAAATAGATATTTATGATTACGCATATGTCACCTCAAATGATTTTTTAGAATGAACTGCTTAATAATAAACCAATAATAGCTCCATATATAGTGGAACCATTTCGGCTTGAGGTGATAGGACATGTTCCACTCTTACAGCCTACTTTTTTATGGTAGAGATATCCCAATAATCCGCCGATGACAGCACCAGCAATTAGTTTTAGTATCATTTTAAAATCCTCCTTTATGTTTTATGCACTGATTTTTTTGCTATTGTTTCTTAAGTACTTTATTATTTCTGTACCTGCCTTTGCACCTTCATACACCGCTTTTGAAATTTGTAATAATCCACCGGTGCAGTCTCCAGCAGCATAAAGACCAGGTATGTTTGTTGACATATTTTCATCAACAATGATTTTATTATTTTGCGTTTCAGCACCAAGTTTCTTTGCCAGATCTGTACTCCCAGCAACACCAATTGCTACAAAAAGACCAGAAACCTGAATCATCTCTCCATTTTGGAAATGCACTTCTTCGACTACATCATTTCCACCAATCGAATCAATGCTATTGGTATTAACTTTAATATTTTCGGGAACTTGAAAATCAAGTTCTTTTCCATTGGAAAGAATCGTGACAGAGTTTGAAGTGGGAAGTAATTCCAACGCCTCATGCAACGCATAATTACCATTACCTAAAACAGCTACGTCCTTTCCTCTATAGAAGAAAGCATCACATACAGCACAGTAACTAATACCATGACCCTCATATTCTTTTAAACCTTTGATTTTGGGAGCCATTCGGGAAGTACCTGTGGCAAGGACAACACTATCAGCCTTGTATTCACCACTTTCTGTGATAACAGTTAATTTATCACCATAAGATATTCCTAAAACCTCATCTGATATAATTTCTGCGCCTAGTCTGCGGGCACCTTCCATTCCTTCTACAATCAGATCCTTTCCGGATATCGGCTGACTGAAACCATAATAATTTTCTATTTCAGAGGCTTTACCTAAAGCACCATGATCTTTGCCTATAATCATTGTGTTGATACCTGCTCTTGTTGTATAGAGTGCAGTCGAGATACCTGCAGGACCATTTCCAATAATAATTACATTTGCCATAATTAATTTCCACCTTTCTCTTTGACTGTGTAGATTATAGCAATAATACTTCTAATAGTTCTGTGACAGTATCACATGGGACGATTATTTTGAAATGAACTTAAACCTGTTTTTCTTGTATAAAACATCTAATAAGAGTAATATAAAAATAATTAATTTTTGGTATGCAATTATATGAGAAAAAGGAGATGAACTTACAATTGACTTTACAGCAGCTAAAATATGTGGTGACAGTAGCGGATAAGGGAACGATTAGTGAAGCTGCTAAGGAATTATTCATATCCCAGCCAAGCCTTACCAATGCAATTAAAGAACTGGAAAATGAAATGCAGATCGCGATATTCAATCGAACGAATAAAGGAATTGTTGTCTCAAATATCGGTGATGAATTTCTCGCCTATGCAAGACAAGTTCTTGAACAGGCAAACCTACTAGAAGAAAAGTTTCTAAATGTCAAGAAACAAAGCACAAGGTTTTCTGTCTCAACCCAGCATTATTCCTTTGCTGTGAATGCATTTGTGGATGTGATACGTGAATTTGGCGGAAATCAATATGACTTCACATTGAGAGAAACCCAGACCTATGAGATTATAGAAGATATAAACAGATTGAAAAGTGAAATAGGAATTCTGTATACTTCTTCAAAGAATGAAGAGGTAATCATGAAGCTTATTAAGCAGAAAGGTCTGGTATTTGATGAACTCTTTGTAGCAAATCCAAATGTTTTTATTAGTTCAAAACATCCACTTGCCGAAAAAAAAGAAATTACCATGAATGAGCTTGAGGAGTATCCGTATCTTTCCTTTGAGCAAGGAGATTATAATGCTTTCTACTTTTCTGAGGAAATTCTTAGTACGCTTGACCGAAACAAAAACATTAAGGTAAGAGACCGGGCAACACTCTTTAATCTGGTCATAGGCTTGAATGGATATACGGTTAGTACAGGGGTAATCAGTAAGGAGCTGAATGGGGAAAATATCATTGCAAAACCACTTAAAGTAGATGAGTATATGCGAGTCGGGATTATAAAGCAAAAAAATATGCCACTTAGCAGGTATGGTCTGGCATATATTGAAGCGTTAAAAACGCATGTATTTGAATATACTCAATAATAAATGGAATATATTATATTTAGTCATACGAATTGATATAGTGCAAATAAAAAAATATATGTTTGATATAGCTTTAAACTATATCAAACATATATTTTTTTGTATTTTTCAAGGTAATCAAATTGCTCTATACTAGTAAATAGTAGATATAAAAGAAAGTATGGAGGAAAAGCAGATGGAAAGCAGAATAGAAACAAAATGTATTCATGAAGGATGGAGACCTGGAAAAGGAGAAGCAAGACAATTACCGATTTTTCAGAGCACAACATTTAAATATAATACGAGTGATGAAATGGGAAAGTTATTTGATTTGGAGGCAGAAGGATATTTCTATACTAGGCTACAAAATCCGACGAATGATGCTGTGGCGGCAAAAATTTGTGCAATGGAAGGTGGAACAGCGGCAATGCTTACTTCGTCTGGGCAAGCGGCAAATTTTTATGCTATATTTAACATCTGTGAAGCAGGAGACCATTTTATAGCGTCATCAGCTATTTATGGTGGAACGTACAATTTGTTTGGTGTAACATTGAAAAAAATGGGTATTGAATGCACTTTTGTTGATCAAGAATTACCAGAAGAAGAATTGGACAAACATTTTAAGCCAAACACAAAGGCTGTTTTTGGAGAGACAATTACAAACCCTACTGTATCTATATTTGATTTTGAAAAATTTGCAAGAATAGCACATGCACATGGAGTTCCATTGATTATTGATAATACATTTGCTACACCAATTAACTGCCGGCCATTTGAATGGGGAGCAGACATTGTAACGCATTCAACCACTAAGTATATGGATGGACATGGAGTGAGCGTTGGTGGTTGTATCGTAGATAGTGGAAAATTTGAATGGATGACATATGCTGATAAATTTCCGGGATTAACGACACCTGATGAATCTTATCATGGAATAACATATGCAGAAAAATTTGGGAAAGGCGCATATATAACGAAGGCAACCGCTCAACTGATGCGTGACTTTGGATCCATTCAGTCGCCTCAAAATGCATTCTACATTAATTTAGGGCTAGAAACACTTCATCTTAGAATGAAAAAGCATTGTGAGAATGCTTTAGCTGTTGCAGAATTTCTGGAGAGAAATGATAAAATTGCATGGGTTAATTATCCAGATCTAATAAATAGCAAGCAATATGATTTGGCAAAAAAATATTTACCAAATGGATCCTGTGGAGTATTGGCTTTTGGAATTAAAGGTGGAAGAGATCTATCCATAAAGTTCATGGACAAATTGAATTTAGCATCGATTGTAACTCATGTTGCTGATAGTAAAACCTGTCTTTTGCATCCTGCCAGTCACACACACCGTCAGCTGTCAGATCAGCAGTTGGAAGAAGCTGGAATTGCACCTGATTTAATCCGATTTTCAGTAGGTTTGGAAAATGTAGATGATATTATAGAGGATTTGAAGCAGGCACTGGAGCAGATATAAGCTAGTAAAATAGTAATGGAAAAAACATCAAGATTAATTCAAGGAATACGAAAACAAATTAATATCAACCTAATAAATCAACCTTTCGGTTGATTTATTTTTTTGCCAAATTATATAGAATGACATTAGTTCAAATTACAAAACGAAAGGACAATGAATATGAGTACAATAGTGTCAGTAAATAATCTAGATAAGAGTTATGGAGAGAAAAAAGTAGTAAATGAAATATCATTTGAAATTGAAAAAGGAGAAGTGCTTTGTCTCTTGGGACCGAACGGAGCTGGTAAAAGCACTACGATTAATATCCTGTGTGGAATTTTAGGATTTGATGCAGGTGAAATGCAATACAACGGAAAGAGTATAAAAAAGTGCTTAAATGATTTTAAAAGACATTTAGGTGTAGTTCCACAGGATCTTGCCATATATGAGGATTTAAATGCGGAGCAGAATGTACGCTTTTTTGCATCGTTGTATGGGATAAAAGGAAAAGAATTAGAGGCAAAGGTAACGAAGTCACTGGATTTTGTAGGACTTGGAGACCGAAGAAAAGAGAAAGCCAAAACGTTCTCGGGGGGAATGAAAAGAAGATTGAACATTGCCTGTGCAATAGCGCATGAACCCGAATTATTGATAATGGATGAGCCAACCGTTGGTATAGATCCGCAGTCACGTAACCATATTCTGAATTCCATAAAGAAACTGAGCCAGGATGGAATGACAATTCTGTATACAACACATTACATGGAAGAAGTGGAAGAGATTTCTACTCGAATCCTGATTATGGACAGTGGAACAATTATTGCGGAGGGAACAAAAGAAAGCCTAAAAGAAGATATTTTTGATGAAAGACAGTTCATATTAGAAATTGAGGAGGATAAAAATCTTATTCTCGATGAATTTTACAAAATTGAGGGTATTAAAAAGGTAGAAAAGAAAGAACAGCAGCTGACAATTACCACATTAAAGAATATAGAGAACTTAGATAAAATTATTGCTGTGGTGATTACAAGTAAAACAAAAATTATGAATTTATTTTGTAGAACTGCAAGTCTTGAAAATGTATTTTTACGTTTAACTGGAAAAAGCTTGAGAGATTAGGAGGACAATTATGCGAAATTTGTATTTGATTAGTAAAGAAGATTTAAAAAATTTGATAAAAAATCCAATGTGGTTGTTTTATGGGACAGCATTTCCAATTTTGCTCGTAGTCATTCTTGGTTTTTTGGGAAAGGACAGATATGGAAACGAAGTAACTTCTTATGATTACTATGGGATTACACTTATGATATATTCAATCTTTATGAGTGGAATGACTTCAGCAAATGCTTTTATGGAAATAACAATTCGAAAACCAAACATGCGTATCATCTATGCACCTGGAAATTCAAGTGTAATTTATTTATCTAAAATAGTTTCTTCGTTTATTTTTTGCTTTGCCTGTCATTTGTTTGACATGATTTTTTTATCTATGATTTTCCATATTGAAATTCATGCTGTGACACAAATTGTTATTCTATTTGGATTAACAGAATTGTTTTCGGTAGCATTAGGGGTAATGTGTTGCTGTATATTTAAAACAGAGGCAATGGCAAATCAGATTTTAAGTATGGTTATTAATTTGCTAGCGATTTTAGGAGGACTATTATTTTCACTGGATGGATACGGAAAAACGGTTCGAAGTCTTAGCTATCTTTCACCAGCAAAATGGCTTGTAAAAACTTCTTTTGCAATGATATATGACAACGACTTTTCATGGTTTTTTCCAACACTACTAGGTCTTAGTCTAGCTACAGTAGTAGTGTTTTTCATTTGCAAAAAAACATTTAGAAAAGAGGATTGTATATGCTAGAAATATTAATAAATGATTGGAAAAGACTACTAGAAGAGAAGCAGTACTTATTCACATCTATGATTCTTACAATTTGCTCCATTGTGGCAGCAATTGCGTTAACAAATACAGCAGAAGCAAAAAGCAATTTAGCATTGGTAACAACTGGTAATACATACTTGGCAGAAAGTGCAAAGCAGCTAGCGGAATATCCTTATTTTAATATTTCGATATTAGTTTCTAAACCGCCGAAATCTGATTTGGTTCAGAATCGGTACGATGCTATTGTTCTAATGTCAGAAGATGGAACTTATAAAATTGAAACAATAAAAAGTAATGAATTAATAGATATAGTAAATGCATTTTTGGAAGATCCTGCTTCGTTTGTTCCAAATATGGATAATGGGAGAAAAATAGGAACAAATATCATTGGATACATGCTAATGTTTTTACTTTTGCAAGGGGTTCTTTATGCCAGATTTTTTGCAGAAGATAAGGAAAAGCATATGATTGAGAGAATTATCATGTCTCCAATTGCATTTAGATACTATCTTCTTGGCCATGCACTTTTTATATGTTTACTGATTTTCATTCCGTCATTTAGTGTAATTCTGGTGGCAAAATTGATTGGAGTAAAAATAGGGCTTTCGTTATTGGCGTACGTGGGTTTGATTGCAACATTGGCTATTCTAGCAACAGGATTTTCGTTAATGCTAAATTCATTCTTTTGCATTGCTGATACGGCAAATATGCTTGGATCATCAATCGTTCTTCTTTCCTCTGTTTTGGCAGGCAGCTTTTATTCATTTTCGAAAGAGGAAACGGTATTTGATAAATTGCTTCATATTTTGCCACAAAAAGATTTCATGGATTTTGTAAATGCCTTGGAAAAAGGAACTTTAACAAATGGGTTAATATGGAACTTTGTCTATGTAGGGATTTTGAGTATTACTTTTTTCATAATTGCAATGCTTAAGACAAGAAAAGATTACATTTATCGTAATTAATCCTTCTTGACTGTGACGGTCTATAAAAGTACAATTAAGTAATAGAGGTGATAATTCGTGGAACGTACTATACCAATTCTTTCTGTGAAGCTTAAGATGCCACAGCCGAGAAAAAACTACATTATCAGGCAGAAGCTGTTTGATCAATTAGAACGATTAAAAGAATGTAAAGTGACGATTATAAAGGCCGGTGCAGGAAGTGGGAAAACTACGTTGCTGACCAGTTTTATTAAAGAAACAAAATTGGAAAATGCAAAGTGGATTACACTTGATGAAAATGCAAATCAGGCATTTGTATTTTGGAATTATGTAATCGAGGCAGTTAAGGAATATCTTGAAGATTCCAAAGCAGATTTACAGGCTTTCTTCGATAGTAATATGCAGAAAGAGAATCTCTGGCAGATTCTCTCTCTTTTCGTGAATAAATTAAGTGTTGAAAAGGATATTGTGTTAGTGTTGGATGATTTTCAGATAGTTACCGATGCTTTTCTTATTTCAACAATAGATTATTTTATTGAAAATATGCCATTTAATATGCACCTGGTGTTGGTGGCACGCGAGATTCCACAAATATATCTTGGGGAAATAGCCATTGAGGACAATCTTATCATTATGGACGAAGATACGATTCGGTTAACAAAAGAGGAGAGCAGAGACTTTCTTATCAATACCTTAAAGCTAAAAAAAGAGGAAGAACAGATCACTGCCATGATAGAAGCTTCAGAAGGTTGGATAGGCGGGCTACAGTTACTAGCCATGGCAGCAAAATCCCAAAATACCCAGGTGATTGGAAATTTCAACGTGTCCAATCGTGTTTTGAATGATTATATTACAAAGGAAATATTTAATTACCTGTCTGAAGAAGAGCAGGAGTTTCTTATAGAAACATCCATTTTACGATATTTCAATAAAAACATTTGTCAAAAATATAAATTAGAGATTATGTTTGATTCCATGATGGAATCCATATTACAGAAAAATTTGTTTGTAATTAACATTGACGACGCAGAGGGTATTATTTATCGATATCACGCAATTATGGTGGAATACCTGAATTCATTATTTGAAAAACAGGAAGATAAAAAGAAAAATCAGTTTCATAATCTGGCTGCCAGCATCTATCAGGAGGAAGGAGATTATGAGGAAAGTTTATATCATCTTTTTGCTGTTGAGGAATATGAAAAGATTATGAATTTGATACTGAAAATGCCTCAGACTGCGCTCACGTTTTCTTATTTAATGAAAGTTCCAATGGAACAGATTTCAAAAAATACGGATTTTGCTTATCAGTACTTTTTTTATTACTATGCCAGCGTGGATGAAGAGGCCTGTAAAAAAATTTATCATTTTATTAAGGAAAATTTAAAAGAAGATAAGACATTTGAAGCATTTAGACGTTCCAATATGTTTTTGAATACGGATTGGGATTTTCAAAATACAAATATTTTATCTCTAAAGCAGATAAAAGAATTACCATTGAATTCAAATACGATTGCCTTCTTATTGATAAAGGAAGCATATTTCCTTTATGCAAATGCAAAACTACAGGAGGCGGTTGCATATTTGAATTGTGCAGGAGAGGTATATAAAAAGACAGGGAATATTTATATAGGTTTTTTTGTTTTTGCAGAAAAGGCGCAAATTTATGAAGATATGGGAGAATTATCACTATGCCTTAGCCTATATAAAGAAATGGAGCAAATGATTTCGCAGGTAAAGTCACTTGCCTGTTCCTATTATATTGGCATTGCAGGGGTATACATAAGACAGTTAAAACTCAATAAAGCATTCGAGATGCTTGAGAATACAAAGAAGTTTATGACGCCTGCTTCTGATAATATAGAAAGGGCATATAAATATACATTAGCTGAATACTATTATCTAATTGGTGAGGATGCAAAAACAGAAGCAATTTTAGTGGACGCCATGGGACAGGAAGCATTTCTTAATATTTATTTCTCAGCAAGATTACTAAGATATCCGATATATAGAGGACAGCATAATGATTTATTAAATCAGTTTGTAAACGAGTATGAAGCAATGAAGAATCCGGTAGAAAATATGGATTGTAAATTGCTGTATGCCAGTATTCAATATGAAATGGGTAATAAAGAGAAAGCATTGTTTCAGGTTGAAGAATTGATTGCAAAAGCAAGAAAAAGCCAAAATAAGTTAAAAATTGTAGAGGGTGATTTGTTGAAATCACGTATTTTGATAGAAAACCAGGGTGATAAGAGGGATATACAAAATCTTTTTATTGAATCTGTTTCTTATGCGATAGAAGATGGAATTGCACATCCATTCTGGTTTGAGAAAAAAACGACCAACAGAATCGT
This sequence comes from Lachnotalea sp., assembly GCA_041821265.1. GTDB lineage: Bacteria > Bacillota > Clostridia > Lachnospirales > Lachnospiraceae > Lachnotalea. Next base: position 26,271 of record JBGUEQ010000022.1, read on the forward strand.
GAATGAGTTAAGAATGGAATTAGAAAAAGAACTTTCAAAAGAAGAAATGGAGTTTGTATCTTCTATACTAACAGCAGATCCTAAACATGGTATACAAGAAAAAACAGAATATAAAAAAGAACGTTATCAGGATGAGTTGACAGAACGTGAAAAAGAAGTACTTTTGGAGTTGTCAAAAGGAAGTACAAATATGCAGATTGCAGAAAATCTATGTGTTTCTTTAGCAACTATAAAATCCCACATTAACAATATTTATGGGAAATTAGGCGTAAACAATAGAGTTGCGGCATTGAATAAAGCAAAAATAACCTAATAAAATAATTTGAAGCATGAAAGATATGCACTTCGTTCTGAAGTGCATATCTTTCATGCTGGTGCTATTCTATATTTGAATCTAATAGTTTTCCTTTCTTACTTCAAAATAACTCTGTGAGTACTTGCATACAGGACAGACTTCAGGAGCTTTTTTACCCATAACAAGATGTCCACATACACGACATTCCCACATGGTTTCTTCGCCCTTTTCAAAGACCTGTTGCATTTCCACATTCTTAAGTAAAGCACGGTAGCGTTCTTCATGGGCTTTTTCGATCGCGGCAACTCTGCGAAATCTTGCAGCTAATTCAGTAAATCCCTCCGCTTCAGCATCTTTTGCAAATCGGTCATACATATCTGTCCATTCGTAATTTTCACCCTCCGCAGCATGTAAAAGGTTTTCGGCAGTAGAGCCTAAATTACCAAGTTCTTCATACCAAAGCTTGGCATGCTCCTGCTCATTCCGAGCTGTTTTTAAGAAGAGTTCTGAAATCTGGTCATAGCCTTCTCTTGAAGCTATATTTGAAAAGTATGTGTATTTATTTCTGGCCTGGCTTTCACCCGCGAATGCTTCCATTAAATTTTGTTCTGTTTTGGTTCCGACATATTTGTTTACAGAAGAAGCTTTTTCCTCGATTTTTTCAAAGGCCGAAGCTGGTTGCTTACACACTGGACATTTGAAGTCCTCAGGCATTGGTCCTTCATGAATATAACCACAAACGCTGCAACGATATTTTTCCATAGTTTTTTTCTCCATTTCTCCGGTGGAAGTAGTTTTTGTTTTATTGTTTTTATCCAAAAGTTCTAACAATCGTCTTACTGTGGACTCAGGAAAATCATCTGGCTGATTTTTATTCAGTAATGAGCCTAAAAGGTTGGATACGTTTTGGCTTTGTGGAAGCATATATCCAGACTCGCGTAGCAGATCCTCTGCCATCAATCTATTTGATTTACTCAGTGCTTCTGCCAGTTGTCTAAGGATAGGGTTGTCCGTATTCTGCGCAATATTTTTGGCAATTTTCTCCTGAGTGGTTTTGCTTTCTGCCAATGAAAGAAGTGTATTTTTTACAGAATTTGTTTTTTCTTGTTGAGGTGGAAATTCATCGGGAATCAAAGATATTGCATGGGAAGGACAGGCATCAACACATGCACGGCATCCACTTAAACATTTTGAAGCATCAATCTGCCCCGTTTCTGTATCAGTTGCCCCAGTAGGGCAAACATATAAGCAAAGACAATCTTTTGTACATAATCTAATGTTTCGAACTGCATGCATTGTATTACCCCCTTTGTATTTGTGCGATTTTTAAACTAGGAACTTTGCACACAGGACAGATTTCAGGAGCTTCCTCACCTATGTACACAAAACCACAGATATCACAAACATAAATATTCGTATTTTCTAATAATGAATCTTTTTGTTTCTCATATCTGCCGAGAAGAGAAGAAAGTATTCTAGTCACTTTTTCTCCCCAAGTCAATGCTCTTAATGCACCGCGGTCAGAAGCACCGCTGGCAATTTGATTTGAAGTATCATATGCAGAAGAGAGATCTTTTTCAATCAGTGCAATTAAGTCAGAGATTTGTGAGGCAGAAGCAGGCGTAGATTTTCTAATATAATAGTCAGCAAGTTGATTGAAAAGTTCAGCTTCTTCTGTCAGATATTGCTTTTCGCAGCCTTTTGAGAGATTAGAGCATAGTACACTTAGTTCTTCAAAAGACAATTCGTGCAAAGTGTTGCTTCCTTCCTCTATGGCAGGTTGAAAAGATGGAGTGGAAGATGTTACATGATTTTGCTGCTTAAATTCATCCTTTGTGGCACCACATAATGGACAGACCCAGTTTCCCGGAATATCTTCCCATTTTGTACCGGGAGCTATTCCACCCTCAGGATAACCGGTAGCTTCGTCATAAATGAAACCACAAATACTGCATACATATTTCTGCATAAAGCGTCCTCCTTTTTCTTATATTTTATCATTTTGAAATTGTAGATACAATGATTATTTACATATGCTCATAAATGAATTGTATGATAATCATAATAGAAATAATGGGATTTGGGATTAAAATAAGTTTGAGAAGATGATTATTTCAATATAATCAGTTATTTATCAATGTATTGAGATGATTTTTTGCGTAAATGGTAATGAGGATTTGGTCGAAGTATGATAAAATGTATGGAAGTAAAAAAGAATTTGCAATAGAGGATTTAAAAATTTCCGATTTTGTTGAAAGGAGATGATACCGTGAATAATTCACAGCAAAAAGTTCAAAGTCATATATTAGAGATGGGAAAAATGTTTTGTAGATTATTATTTAGACCAGCTAAAATAAGGATGTGTTTAACTGAGGGTATACAAATAGATGTTAAAGGAGAATTTGCTAATATAGAATTAGCAGACAAAACTTTACGACAACCAAATTGGAAAAGAGAGGAAGTGGTAATACTTGTAAGCGAGTATTTTAGAACGAAAAATCTTTGCAAATCGGATCAATTAAAAAGCATTGAATTTATTAGCAATACGCTGCGAACAATGGCTAAGAGAAATGGCTTAGTAATTGATAAAAAATATAGAAATGTAATTGGGATCGAAATGAAGTTTGCAAATATTAAATCGTTAGATAATGACTATATTACTTCGGGGTATTCGGGGTTGAAAAATGTAAGCATGTTAGAGAAGACAGTGGTAGGTGAATACTATATTTCCCCGGAAAAAATTTCCCAAGAAGCATATTTTGTTATAATGAAATATGTAATTTGTTAATGGAAAAACAAAGCTATTCTATAAGTATTTGATGTAATTTGATACAATTTGATGTACATACAGTTATGACATACAGTTAAATAGGTTTTTACATAAATAACTACGCAAAAACGAAAATAATATTTGTAAATAAGCAAATATAGTAGTAGAATTACAGATAGTGTTGAAAGCTATACTAAAAGCTACTAATAGCTATTAAATGGTCTATTTTAAGGCTGAGTAGGAGAAAGTTTTTCTCTTGCATTAAGTTGGAGGATATAAAATGAGATTAAGTTATAATAATTTATGGAAAACAATGATTGATAAAAAAGTAAAAAAAGGCGAATTATGTAAATTGACAGGAATTAGTTCAAGCACTATGGCTAAAATGAATAAAGATGAGCCAGTGTCGCTTGTTATCATAATGAAAATATGTGAAGCATTAGAGTGTAACATCGAAGATGCCGTAACCGTGTTGAAATAGGAAAGCTGAGGATAAAAATGGGAGTTTGTGATTTTGTAGATGAATTGAACAGATTAAGAAAATCTTCAAGTGATTCTATTGACAATGTAATGAAATTTGATGATTTTAAGAAATATATACACATACAGAGAACAGCGGAAGAAGATTTGAAAATTTTGCTTCGTGAAATGAAAGCTGTTAATCACAAAAAAATGATTTTGTTATGTGGAAGTGCCGGAGACGGAAAATCTCATTTGTTATCATATTTGAAAAATGCTGATGAAGAACGACTTTTAGATAATTACATTATTTACAATGATGCAACAGAAAGTAATGCTCCAACAAAAACTGCTATTCAAACATTGAATGAATTGTTAGATGGTTTTGCCGATGATAATCTTAATAAACCAGGTGAAAGTATTATTTTAGCCATTAATCTAGGAGTGTTAAGTAATTTTATCGAATCTCCAGAGATTGGTAATAGATTTAAGGAACTTAATAAATACGTTGGTAAAAATGAAATTCTTTCTTCGAAAATATCAGAAAACAATATTGATAAAGAAAGTATTTTCCAACATATCAGTTTTGCGGATTATCATATGTATACACTTACAGAGAATGGAATAAAAACAGATTATATAGAGGAAATTTTTGATAGAATTTTTAGTGATTCCGAGGATAATATATTCTACCAAGCTTATATGAGAAAAATTTCAGAATGTCCGTTGGCTAAAAAGTGTCCTGTTAAGAATAATTATGAGTATTTGCAAGAAGAAACAAACAGAAAGTATGTTTCTCATTTATTAATTCAAGCAATTATTAAGAACAAAGTTGTATTAACTACCAGAGAAATTTTGAATTATGTATATGATATTTTAGTATCGTCAGATTTTAGCTTTTCAAGATTATATGCTACAATGACTAACCAATCCAATTTTTTGAAAGAATATTTGAAAAACATAACGCCTACATTAATGTTTGATAATGGTGATGTGTCCGCACTTATGAACACGTTAAGAGAATATGATCCTTTGCTAATTAGAAATGAAAAATCAGATGAAATGGCAATAACCTATAATGTTTCAAATAATGTTAAAAAAATGATTGTAAGTGAACTTGATGGCACTCCATACTTGAATGTAATAGGGGAAGAGTCAGCGATTGATATAATAGAACAATCAAAAAACGGATTAAAATCAACATTATTCAGTATAATGGTTAGAACAAAGTGGGGTGATTTATATGAAAAATATGAAGATGAGTATAGTTCATATCTGAAAGATATCTATTATTTTAATACAGGGAAAATACCGAAGTTATCATCTTTGTATTCAAAGGTGGAGAACGCAGTCTTAGGTTGGTGTGGAATGGGCGAAGATAAATCGATTTGTTTAGATGATTCGCATTTACAATATGCTATATATGAAAATGTGAAATTTGAACCCTCATTAAAGAACATACCACAACAGAATGAAGATGTTGAACTTATAAGATTTGTGCCTAGAGTAATTGTTGGATTTAAAAATCAAAAAGATCCTGAAACAGATATTACACTAGATATAGATTATTCGTTATATCATCTTATATGTCAATTAAACAATGGATATACTCAAACTGCTGATGATAGAAATAATCATGCTGATTTTATGAGCTTTGTAGATAGAATCCTTAAAGCAGGTACTGCAGATGAAAAGATTCTTATAAAGGGTATTAGTAATGCAGAAGCTACTTTAGAGAAAACAAGTTTTGGATATAAGTTTAGGATGGTGAAATAATGGAATATATATTTTCGGAGTCGGAATTTAAAAAAAATTTAAAAGTAAAAAATAAAGAAGATGTTTCAGTTGATTCAGCTCAATTGTTACATATTCCAGATAAGAAATTCAAATTATTCCCATATAAAGCAACTGGAAAACCAAGTTCACCAATTGTATATGAAATGGAAGAAGTAATCAGTCCGTTCTTTAAGTTGATATTAGATGTTGAAACAGATGAAATTGAGTATCAGAAATTGTGCAATACTATACTAGATAAAATGGAAGCAAGCAACGAGGATAAAGAGGCATTTAAAGATATTGTGAGAACATTTTTCTTTAAAGACAATGAATTTGTGGCTTCGAATATTGGAACATATGTGTATCAATCGAAGGCACCAAATAGTAGCGTTGAAAGAATGGCATTTTTTTTCTTCAGCATATTAGGGTTAGATGATATTGATTGCAAATTCGTTAAAGATGCAACAAACAATTATCCGTATAACGCATTAGAAAAAATTGTAGTTGATTCCGTTGAAAAAAAAGTCGGAGCCGATTTGAAAAATGAGAAACGCTACTTTGCTGTTGTTAAGCAGGTTCAGCGAAAGTTTAAGAATGATTTTAAATTTATGTTGCAATCAGGAATGACGTCAAGAGACGATTTCTCAAATTTGTTATCTTTATATTATTTTGAGTATATGGCGCAGACCTGCTTGGAGTTGCAGAATTTCTGCTCTGGTCAAAGAGAAAGAACAATACCATTATATTTTGCGTTAGATTGGGAAAAAGTTAGTAGAAATAGAAAATGTTGTACCGAAGGATGGGAAAATCTTCAGAGTGCAGTTCAACAAATCTTTTGTCATGCAATTGTTTTAGAACTCATGAATCAGCATGACGGCGAGGATATGTATGATTATATAATGATAAAGGATTATATTGGCGTAGATGAGGATAAAGACCTGGCTGTTGCCAATGAGATTAATAAAGCAGCGGAAGCATATATATCTTGTATTGGTGATTGTAAAGTGATTCAGAATATTCCATTTCAGGATAAAAATCTAAAAACAGAATCGGCAATTATTCATTTATTCCAATGTGTGAAAACTCAGTTTGATAATACAGAGAGAAAACGAGCAAATCAACTTTATGTAGAAAAATTCGAGGGTTTCTGTAAAGACAAATGGCTGAAAAATAGAAGAAAGTCGGGATTTGTTTTAAATTTGACTGAAAGAAATATTATTTTTCTAACCAAAATATGCCTGAGAGATAATGATAAAATGAGACTAGTTGACTTGTTCAGTGAATACGAAAAAAGAGGAGTTTATCTTGATTCTAGTTCCAAAGGATTATTACAACAATTTTTTACAAAGCTGAATTTGATTGATAAAAAAAGTGATAGTGGAGATGCTCAATATGTTAAAAGAATTTTATGATTTTATTGCAAATAGAGTGAACATATATTTTCAAAATCTTTCAGACAAACACTTGTTGCCTAAAGGTGAAAGTTATTGTTTGAAGTTAGATGATGAAAAGATGGTATCAGAAGTAAATGATGCTTTGAAAAAAACGGCATATAATTCTAGTATAATTGGTGATTATAAGTACAACGGTGTATATGAGACTTTTACACTCAAATTAAAGAATGATGAAATTGTAATTGCTGCGCAATGTAATGGTATGACGAGTGATTTCTTAGGTGCTACACTTAGAAACGCAGCCAATGAAGCTAATTTGGCGATTCTTATGATTTCTGCGAATCCTATTGATAGCGCATTAAGTGGTACAAGAGATATGGCAGCCAGTGGAATGCCATTCCATGCAAATAGTTTAATTGCTGAAATTACAGCAATGATCAATAACAGTGATCAGCTTACAGAACTTGAAAAATATATATTGCAGTTTGAACTTGAACGAAGAGAAGAAGATGTATTTAGTGATAAATCATCGTTATTTGAATACAAGGAATTATTGGCAATTATGGGAAGTGGGGCAATTAGAAAAGGAGATTTTACAGGTTTTAGATTGTTTTCAGTCGATGGTAAATGTGATTATAGCAATAGTAGTAAAAATCAAATTTATCGAGAACTTAAAGAAAATCATGCTTTGTTTGAGAAAGTAGATAGAAGTGTTAGATTTGGTAATGTTGAAAATGATTTGAACGCAGACTTTGAAGATAAATTTCTAGGAACAATTGAGAAAAGTAAAAATAAAGATCTGGAAAATTGGAGTGCAGGTTTTTCATATCAGCAAATGCAAACTGCAATGGATAAGAAGCAGAGTAGTAAAGCAAATCCTCTTTTAATTGAAAATAGCAATATTTCTGCATACTATCAAATGCCTTTTAATTCATATATGGAAAACGAAACATTGTTTATTAGAAATGATAGTTCTATGACAGGTAAAAAAAGAGCAAAGAGTATTATTGTTTTTGATAAAGATAAAAATGGTACAGTTTCGTTACATGTCGAGTGTAATGTGAAAATACTGCAAAGTAATATATTAGCCGATGATGCAAATGTTATTAGAGAAGGTAAAGATCTGACGTTTGAGTTTAATCAAAGTGGAATCCATTTTCATAAAATCGAGTTGAAGGATGAAGAAAATTCTATTACATATGTTTTTAAAGTATGTATTCTTGATATTAGTGCTAATTATCTAATTCCAACAATTAAGACAAGCTATTCAATCGATTATAAGGCGAACAAGAAAAACTGCCGGATAAGATTATTAGGAGTAGGAATTGACTTAACCTTTAATACTACAGGAGATGATTTGACATCTGTAAAATTAGAGGACGCTAATCTATATTCATGTACATATAATGACCGATTACACATATATTCGAGTGAAGAAGAACTATCAAACTTTGGGAATGGAATTAAGATTGATGTTAATTTTGCGGGTACAGTTGTCCCGTTCACTTTATATCCGGATGAAGTAAAGAATTCTGAGATAATTGGCAGAAAAATTCTTAAGAAAAAGCTAGCTAAAAAGAGTGGATTTACATTTGTGGATAGTAAACAAATTTATAGAGGAACACAGGAATATTTTGCGAAGGAAAATTTATTAAAAGAGTTAAAACTTGAACAAAAGATAGTTGATGAACAGATTTTATGTGGCGAATGTGTATATTTCGATAATATTAATCAGATGAGATTAAGTAGTGTAGATTTAAAAATACCGTCACAACTTGAAAGTTCCTATTTAACATTGCTTGAAAAATACAGAGAAGAACAGACAATTCCGACCTTGGCATTTATTACGGATGAATTTATAATCTTAATAAAATTATATTTGGAAGCTTTTTGGAATTGCTTTGAGAATTTGAATGAAATGGATTCTCTTACAGTGGAACAAGAAAATGTGTTGCGTCTAGGGACAATATATGTTAATGACGGTGAAAAAGAACTGTTGTTAACACCATTACATCCAATAAATATGGCATATCAACTTATGCTTGTTAATGAAGAAGGAATGGATAAAGCTGCTGATGTGGTTATAGATAGATTACATTCATTAAACTTATTACCATATATAAAAGTGGGAAAAAAAACATTTAAAGTGTCTGAACAGATGTATTCTATGGAGTGGAAACATTATGCACCTGTAGAAAATAAACGTTATATGGGAAGCAGAAAGTATGTGCCTAAATTAGTCGAAGAAAAGATAACAGAATTTATTGCTCATTTCAAGTATATTTTTGAAGATATAGGGAATAGAGAGATAATAATAAATTTGGTAAACATGGGTGATTGTAGTGAAGTGTTACAGGGAATTGCTCAATATTTTATTAAAGCATTGAATAAAAATGCTGACATTGAAAAATTAACGAAGTTCCAAATGCATATATACACTAGCGATAGTAAAAATAATGCATTTTCAAATATTAAAGAGTATTCTAGATTAAAGAAATATTTACGTGAGATGAAATTATCAATTTCAGCAGGGACAGCAATGAGTGATTTAGAAGGGATTATTTCAAAAAAAGTAAGCTGTTATTTTCATCAAGATGATAATAATTGTTATGAATATTCACATATTACATTTTATGAAATGGAATCAGAAGTTAATGCAGAGTATGCTGCTATGAATCAGATTGATACAGGCGTATCACTAAGTGGTATTTTGTCAGGTATTTCATCTGGGAAATATGGTCAAAAATATAGGACAGGTTATGGGAGTAAATATTCAAAAAATAATGAACTTATTTCGTTAGCTGAAAAGTATAATGCACTAGTTCGAGTTGGAACAAGTGGAAATCCATATCAGTCTGGAATTGGAATTTCGACTCAAATAGATACTATAGCCGATGAAAAGATGGAGCATATTTATGATTGCTCTAATTGGGTAGTATTTGTAGATCCAAAAGTGGATTTAGATTTCTTCTGCGAGAAAGAAGCTACTAGTGATTTGTTAATTATTCATTACAGCGATCAGTATACATCTAGTAGTGGATACGATGCAATTACTGTTACGCATAAATCAAAACAATATGCTGAAGTTATAAAGGAGTTTTTAAAAGAAAAAGGTGTTGCAGCTGGATTAGAGGACGTTCACAATATCATAAATCTTTTTAATGCTATTAACGGCGATTGGCTATTACGATTAGTATCATCAAAGAAGAATGTAGGAAATCAAGACAGTACATTTAGTCGTGAAAAAATTAGTATAGTTGCGGCAATTAAATTTATGTTGGCATATTTGAAACATGAAGATATGCTATGGGTTCCTATTTCAATGGAAGAGATGTTAAGAGTGTCAGGTAGCGCAGGGTTGGCGCAGAGTGAGAGTGTTTTATCTGCGAAAAACCTGGGATTTGATAAAGGTGCAACTTGTGATGATTTATTGATGATTGGTTTAAGAGTGAAAGATGATAAACCGGTTGTGTATCTGTATCCAACAGAGGTGAAGACTGGTAATAATGACTCAAGTGTTATTAAAAAAGCTTTAGAACAGGCGTCTAAGACCGCTGAAGGCTTTGAAAAAGCATTAACACCTACGGATGGCAATTTTACGAATATTTCGACTAAAGTAAACAGGAATTTTATGATGCAATTAGTGGTGACTAGCTGTAAGAAAATGCAAGTATATCATGTAGACGATTCTCAAGATTGGAATATCGTATTAGACAGGTTTAGAGAAGCATTATTGAATGAAGATTATGAGATAAGTACTGATATTCGTGAAGTGCTTGGTAAAGGAGCTGTATTATCATTTAAAAAGGATGTAGTGACAAGAAAATCATCTTATAAAGGAGACGTAATTAATTTTATTGAAATGCCTGAAAAGGACGAATATGCATTAATTTTAAAGGATGCTGTAAGTATTGCTGAAATTGTTAAGGCAGAAGATCCAGAATTTATTAAATTTGCAGGTGTTGAACTTAGCAACATTACTGGGGATCTTACTGGTTTGAATCCTACTTTAATTGATATGGAAGATCTTTCTGGAAGCAATGATGGAATAACAAGCGATGGCCAAATCCCTGTTGATAGTACTTCTATTAATGAGGAAACAGAAAAAGTTGACGTTGAGGAAGAAGAAAATGAGTCTGAAAAATTTTTTGATGATGGGTTAGGAATAAAAGTTGACTTTGGTACAAATTTACAAGATGGAAAAGAGTTAGTTTGGAGACCAAATAATACAGATGCAGTATTTCATACCAATACGGGAATTATAGGTACTATGGGTACTGGTAAAACACAATTCACACAATCACTAATTGCTCAGATTTATAGGGATAAGGGAAAAAATGTAGCATCCGATGATATTGGTATTTTGATTTTTGACTATAAAGGTGATTATAACGAGAATAAGAAAGATTTTATGATAGCTACTGATGCAAAAATTTACAAACCATATCACTTACCTTTTAATCCATTAACCTTATCATGGTCTGGTTTACCTAAGCCTTTATTGCCTGTACATACAGCAAACACATTTGTAGATACTCTTGCAAAAGTATATCCAAGCCTTGGACCAAAGCAGAAGAGTATTTTGTTGAATTGCATTGATTCAGCTTATGGAATGTGTAGTATAAGGAAAGCGGATCAAAGTACTTGGAAAAATGAACCACCAACATTCAGCAATGTATATCAAATATATGATAATGATGAAGAGATTAAAAAGGGTGATGTATTGGATGCGGCTCTTCAGAAAATTGCAATGTTTGAAATATTTGAGCCAATAGCATCAAAGACACAATCACTCTTTGATTTGCTGCACGGTGTTGTTGTTATTGATTTGTCTGGGTATGATTCAGATATACAAAATTTAGTTGTAGCGATTACTCTAGATTTGTTTTATTCACAAATGCAGGCAGCAGGTCACAGTAAATTGAATGGTAATTTAAGGCAATTAAACAAGGTGGTATTGGTTGACGAAGCTGACAATTTCTTGAGGGAAGGATATCCTTCTTTACGAAAAATATTGAAAGAGGGAAGAGAGTTTGGCGTGGGTACAATTCTTTCTACGCAGTTCTTAAAGCATTTTATTACCAAGGAAGAAGATTATTCAAAATATATTTTAACTTGGATAGTACATAATGTGGCTGATTTAAATCCAGCTGACGTTCGCTTTGTATTCAATTCGCAGACAGGAAGCACACAAGAAACCCAATTATGTAGCAACATTAGAAATTTGAAAAAGCATGAAAGTATTGTAAAAATGGGAAATTCAGAAGCTCCTATTTATATTAGAGACAAGGCTTTTTGGGAGTATTTTAATGATCAAAAATCGAATTTTACATGATTTAGATTGACAAAAAGACTATACGTAAGTATACTACTTACGTATAGTCTTTTTATGAGGTGAAAATATGAAATTTACATATCAGTTCCCGGCTGTTAAGGGAAAACAGGCAGGTAATGATTTTTATACAACAATGGTTCCATTGAAATTATTGCAGAAATTATTCCCTGAGCCAGAAGAAATTGTGTCTCCAGAACATAGAGCACAAAGAAGATTGAATGAAAGCAGGATACCAGCTATAAAGAAGTATATTTTGGATAATCCTGAGACATATGTTTTTTCAGCGTTAGCAGCCTCCATTGATGGAAATTATTCCTTTGAAGAACCAATTGACAATATTGCCGAGTTGGGAATTCTAAGAGTTGATATGGATGCTGTTTTTTTAATTAACGATGGACAACATAGAAAAGCAGCGATAATTACAGCGCTATTAGAAAGACCAGAAATAGGAGAAGAAACAATACCTATTGTATTTTTTAAAGATAATGGTTTGCAAAGAAGTCAGCAAATGTTTACTGATTTGAATAAGCATGCTGTAAAAACATCGAATTCTATCGCAGAGCTATATGATGGAAGAGATGATTTGGCAATGCTAACAAAAAAATGTATTGAAAATAATGTATTCTTAAATAGATATACCGATAAAGAAAAGGATAATCTTGGCAAGTTTTCGGCGATGCTTTTTTCACTAAATACATTTTATAAAGCGAATAAGCGAATATTAGGGAAAGCAAGTATTACTGATGAAAACAAAGCGTTTATATCGGAGTATTGGAGTGAAATCTCAAATGATATTTTGCTTTGGAATGAATTGTCTAAAGGTGAAATTACAAAAGTTGAGCTAAGAGAAAATTATCTTGTATGCCAGGCAGTAGTAATTGAAGCATTTGGACAGTTAGGAAATTATTTTTTCACTAATAAGATTAGTATGAAAGAGCAGTTAATCAAGCTTAAATGGATTGATTGGTCAAGGAGTGCTAAACATTGGTATCTAAGAAATATTAATACGAATGGAACAATTATTAAAAATGAACAAGCGGTTTGGTTGACATGTAATGAAATAAAAAAACAGTTGGGAATTCCATTGTCTAGAGAAGAGCAGGCAAAGGAAAATAAGTTTCAAAAAGGAAAGAGATAACTATGAATAGTACTGAATTTGAAGAGTGCGTTGAGATATTAGATGAAATGAAGATGGTATATTTACATGACAAACGGCCATGGATGATTGGATTTAGTGGAGGCAAAGATTCCACTTTATTGTGTAGCCTTGTTTTTGAGATGCTACAAACTCTTAAACCAGAAGAAATAACTAAAAAAATATATATCATCTCTTCAGATACAATGGCTGAAAATCCAATAGTAAGAAATTATATGCACAAAATGTCAGATTTAATTGGCGAAAACGGAAAATATTTGCAGGTTGAAAGTAAAGTAATTAAACCAGAATTAGAAAAGACATTTTGGTCATGTGTAATAGGATTAGGATATCCTACACCAGAAGCCCCAGGATTTAGATGGTGTACAGATAAATTGAAGATAAGGCCATTGAATAAGTTTGTTACAGAAACTATTAATAACGATGGGGAAATAGTAATGCTATTAGGGGTGAGAAAGGCTGAGAGTAGTTATAGATCTAGGGGTATTAAGTCTAGAGAAATTGAAGGGAAGTTATTAATCCCTCATACTGACATAGATCATGCATATGTATATAATCCACTAACCGAGTTACCGAATAACAAAATATGGGAATATTTGCTAAGTGGAGATGCAAAAACACCTTGGGGTTCTGATAATAAGTACTTATTTTCACTTTATCAAGGCGAAAATCTTGGCGAAGAAGGTAGTGCACTTGGAGAAGTGGACAAGGATAAGGTCGCAGTTACAGGAAATTCCAGGTTTGGATGTTGGGTATGTACAATGGTAAAGGAAGATAAATCTTTAAAGAACTTTATTGATAAAGGTGAGGAATGGCTTATACCATTAAGAGATTTTAGAAATTGGTTATTAGCCAATAGAGAAAATACGGAATTTAGAGATAAGCGCAGAAGGAACGGCTCAGTATACACTAGAGAAGATGGGGAACTTGGATTTGGTTCGTTCAGTATGGAAGGCAGACGACGAATTCTTGAAAAATTGTTGAAACTTGAGGTAGAAACAAAATTAGAATTAATTACGATTGAAGAACTAAAAACTATAGATAGAATGTGGGAAAATGAAGGAGATTTATCTAGAAGAACACTTGTAGAAATGTATTTCAAAATTAAAGGCGAGAGATTACCTTGGGATGAATACAGAATGTCATTGTTTTCTGAAGAAACATTTCAAACTATAAAGGATACATGTGATGAGTATGATATAGATTATGAAATGCTATCAAAACTTGTTGTTGTGATCGAAAATAATAAGCACTATACAAGAAGTCAGAGAGTAAATAAAGCATTTGATCGAGTTGTTAATGAAGGATGGATACATTATGACAATATCAAAAAAGCAAAGGAAGATATAGATAATGAGAATAAATAAAATAGAACTTTGCAATTTTGGATCATATGCAGGCATAAATACTTTTGAGATTCAGAATTCAAGAAGCAAAAAGAGAAATATTGTTTTAATTGGCGGGAAAAATGGTGCTGGAAAAACAACGCTTTTTGATGGCATTAAATTGTGCTTGTATGGACATAAGGCTGAAGGATTCCAAACAATAAATGCGTTTTATAGGAAAGATGTAAAAAAGATTTTTAATGATATGTCTAAGTTTGAATCAGGGTCTGAATGTTATATAAAGCTATCGTTTGAAATTTCCAATGGTCAGGATGAAGATATATATGAAATAAAGAGATCTTGGAATATTTACTCAGGCTTATTGGATGAATTTGAAAGATTTGAAGTAATAAAAAACAGAAAAATATTAAGTGAAGAAGAATTAGGTGATTTTGATAACTTTTTAATGAACTTAATTCCTCCAGAATTATTTGAATTGTTCTTTTTTGATGGTGAGCAAATAGCGGATTTTTTCTTGGATGAGAATGGAAATGAACGATTAAAGAATGCATTTATGATTTTATGCGGATACGATACATTTGACATAATGGAAAAGAACTTTAAAAGATTACTATTTGGTAAAAAAGTAACAAATGGTCAAGTCGAAATTAATTATTCAACAGCTAAAGATGCTGTTCAGCAGTTAGAAAACGAAATTGCAAATAATAAAGTGAGATTAAAAGATTTAAAAGATGAGTTTGATGCGCTGAATTCAGAAATAGCAACTTCTGATAAAAGATATAAGCAAGGTGGCGGTGTACTTTACGAAGAGTGGAACGAAAAATTTTTAAAGATTAAAGAGGAAGAAAGATTAAGAGAAGACAGAAACGGTTATCTGAAAAGAATGGCCAATGATTTTATTCCTTATATTATTGTTAAGGATAATCTTGAAAAATTGAAGAGTCAACTCCAAAATGAGCATGATAAACAACAGATGGAGGCATTACAGAAATCGCTCAAATTGTTATTACCTAATGTAATGAAAAAAGTTTATGACAGGTTAGACTGGAAAAGTGATGACGAGTTAACTGATTTGGTTATTGAAGAGTTTGATGCAGAGATATTTAATAAAGAGCTTGACAAGATAGATAATATTTTATGTGCTTCAAATGAAGATTTTGATAGTCTGATAAGAGCTATAAATATATACTTGTCAGTTGAGAAAGAAGAAATTGTTAATGCGCAGAATGATGTTAAAGAGTCAATTATTCGTTCACAGAAACTTAGGGAAGAAATAGAAAAATGTAATATTGAAGGTATACAGACTTATATCGATAAAAAGACATCTTTATTAGAAACTAAGAGTCAAGTGTCGGTACAAATGCAAAACGAAACTGATGAAATAGAAAGCCTAGCTAGACGGTATGATGAAGCAATACAAATACTTAAGCGAGAAGAGAAGAAGTTTGAAGACGAAGTTAAAACACAGTCAATTGGAGATTTGGCTGAACGTTCTATTGCATTTTTAGATTCATTACAGAAGAAATTATATGTAAATGAAATCGCTAAAGTTGAGATACTTTTCATAGAAAAAATCAAAGAATTGGCAAGAAAATCTAACTTTATTGATGAAATTAAAATTGACAATGATTTCAATATACATATTTATAAAAATATTACCTTTAATAGTAAAAAAGTATGTAAAAGAATTCATGAGATTGGTAATGCAGAATATTTGAATGAATATGGTCAGACACACTGTCAAAGTATTTTGAATGTCACAAAAACAAGTAATTTAGACGAATTTGTTATACAATATGGAAAAACAAATGAAGATTTTTCTGTCTTGCAAGAAATTGATAAATCCAGATTGTCAAAAGGTGAAAAGCAAGTATTTATCATGGCGTTATACTGGTCATTTATGCATTTAAATCAGCATGAAGTCCCATTCATTATTGATACTCCATTTGCAAGAATTGATTCAGAACATAGAACCAATATTACGAGAAAGTTTTTTATGGATTTAAATGGGCAGGTCTTTATCTTTTCGACCAATGAAGAAATTAATGGAGAACATCTAAAAATTATGGATAAAAATATACAGTCAACATTTTTACTAGAAAACACAGATAACAGAAGAACAAATGTTATTGAAAATAAATACTTTGGAGAGTGATTATGAAATTTCGATTAAATACCTCAAAAAGAACAGCAGAAATATTTGATGCGTTATATCAGCGTGAATATTTACAGCCATATGCATTAGCCAAAATTGCAATAGCATTATCAATTAAAGAGGGGTTTGTTATTGAAAACCAATCACAAGTAAGTGATTCTAATGGACTAGAACTGAATCGCCAAACAATTACTGGTGAAAATGATTCATTATTTAAAGCGTTGATTGAAATGCAAGAAAAGAAACACTTATCAGATGAAGAATATTTTCCGGATTATGTTAAGAAGTATATTGATAATGGCGCTATTTTGTTAGAACAAGAATATAAGTATAACAATGATATTTACATACATTTAGTGAATTTGGAAAAAGGAATTTAGAGTAAATAGAAATAAAGTAAAAACATGGATGTAGCAATCCGTGTTTTTATTAGAATGTTAATCATATTAAACCTATAGGAAATATATAGAAAAGAGACTGATATGGAAAATTGGCAACTAGAACAATTAAGGAATTTACCACTCGATATAAAAGTTAAAAAAACAGAAATAAGAATTAGAGAATGGTATGAGCATTTTAATGGAGATGTATATGTTTCATTTAGTGGAGGTAAAGACAGTACAGTTTTGCTGTATCTAGTAAGGAGAATGTATCCAGATATAGAGGCTGTTTTTGTTGATACAGGATTAGAATATCCAGAAATAAGGGAGTTCGTGAAATTATTTGATAATGTTAAGTGGTTAAGGCCTGAAAAAAACTTCAGAAATGTAATAAATGATTACGGATATCCAATAATTGGCAAAAAACAGGCTCGATTTGTTAGAGATTTACAGAATCCAAATGAAAATAATGAAGCTACTAGAAATTTGAGATTAACAGGTTTAAACAGAAAAGGCGTATTCTGTCCAAGCCAGAAAATCCCGAATAAATGGTTGCCATTGGTTGATGCACCTTTTAAAGTGTCAGAGCAATGTTGCGATATTATGAAAAAAGGACCAGCACACAAATATGCCAAAGAGAGTGGGAAATATCCATATATTGCGACAATGACGGACGAGAGTGCACTTAGAAAGAAAAGTTGGATAGACAATGGATGTAATATGTTTGGCGGTAAAATACCAATGTCTCGTCCAATGAGCTTTTGGAAAGAAAATGATATTCTGACTTATATAGTTGATAACAAGCTGGATTTAGCAAAATGTTATGGAGATATTATTGTTAAAACAGAAGCAGATAAAGAGAAAATATATACAACAACAAAAGAAAAGAGGACTGGTTGTATGTTTTGTATGTTTGGAGTACATCTAGAAGAACACCCCAATAGATTTGAACGTATGAAAGAGACACATCCGAATCAGTATGCATATTGTATGAATCAGCTAGGATTAGATCAGGTATTATCATATGTTAATGTGGAGCATTAATTTGGATAAGGTTGAATTCCATGTGAAATACTATATTCTATATTGAAAGTGAAAGCGGGTGTGTTACTCTGTGGGAAAGAAATATGTAGATATAATAACAGAATTTACGGTGGAAGGAATATTAATTCCTAAGGCGCTGAGAAATATAGAAGACAAAATTCAAAATATAGATGAGATTATACACATTGAAGAAAAGTATTATAATCAAAAGGTAGCAATGACAAGTTACAAGTGCATAATATCCAATCAAGTGTGCTATTTATATTATATGGGAAATAATACGTGGTTTATGGATGAGATCTTTTTGTGTTAAGAAAAATGAAAGCCTGCCAAGTTTGGCAGGCTTTCGATTATCCAACAACTTTTCCAAATATTTTAAAATCAGAATTATTATCAATTGCAATAGGGCTATAATCTTTGTTAAGTGAGTAGAGAAAAGAGCCATTTGAGTCATTTTGTAATTTTTTGCAATATGCATCTCCTTTGTAGTAGAAGATACCAATTTCTCCGTTTAGGAGAGTGGGTTGCTTTTTTACCCACACTGTCTGTCCGTTTATAAATTGAGGTTCCATACTGTTACCACTGATTCTAATACCAAAATCTGCAATTTCTGGTACTTCGTTTCCAACTTCAATTTCTGAAAAGCTATCATCATCCAAGTATTGACCTGGACCAGCTGAAGCAGGTAGGTCAAATAATTTAATCTTGCGGGTAATAGGGATGATTTCAGCCCGTGGTCTTTCATACATTCCGCTCTTTATAAGCAGGTTTATGTAATCATTAACCAGTCTTTGACCTTCCATGTTTAATTTAGAAAGTGGGAAGTCTTCTTCATTATCTAGGAACGTTTCTAAAATATTATCAATACCCAGAACAGTACACAGAGCCATAAATTGCCTTGCATTAGGTTCGTGCATATTTTTTTCCCACTTATAGATTGCCTGATTTGTTACCTTGAATCCTTTGTTAGTTAAGGCAGTAGCAACATCTACCTGAGAAAGTTTTAATTCGTTTCTTCGTTGGGTTATTTTTTCGCCGATTTGTTTCATAACGTACTCGCTTTCTAATCTTTACTTTATGTTATATCAGTATTTTATACTTTCTATAGAGAAATTACAAGTGAAATATCTTAAAAGGATAAAACAATAATAATAATTCGCTTGTAATATCCTAAAAGGAGATATATAATAGTACATACAAAGAAATGAAAGAAAGGAGAGCAAGAGGATGAGTGACCGTACTATATTGCACTCTGATATAAATAGTTGTTATGCAAATATCGAATTATTACATCGACCAGAACTGAGAGGAAGACCATTAGCAGTTGGCGGAGACCCCGAAGCAAGACATGGTATTGTCCTGACCGCAGATTACATTGCAAAAAAATGTGGAGTGAAGACAGGTATGGCACTTTGGCAAGCAAAACAAGTTTGTCCGGAAATTACTTTTGTTACTCCGAGAATGGATTTGTATCTTCGGTTCTCAAAGATGGCTCATGAGATTTATGGAGAGTATACGGATTTGCAACAGGCATTTGGAATCGATGAGTCATGGTTAGATGTAACTTCAAGTTGCTCTATTAAAGGTGATGGCAGGGCGATAGCAGATGAAATCAGTCAGAGAATGAAGTCAGAACTTGGTATTACGGTAAGTATAGGTGTGTCATGGAACAAAATTTTTGCGAAGTTGGGATCCGATTATAAGAAACCAGATGCCATTACAGAAATTCGAAAAGAGAATTATAAGGATATTGCGTGGAAACTACCTGTTAGTGATTTGCTTTATGTAGGAAGAAGCACATTTACAAAACTTAAATCACTAGGAATTAGGACAATTGGTGATTTGGCATGTACATCTCCTGATATCCTTAAAGGACAGCTTGGAAAAATGGGATTAATCATACATGGTTTTGCTAACGGTTGGGATGATTCTCCGGTAAGTAATGAGGATTATCATGCTCCCATTAAGTCAATTGGAAATAGTACAACGACTCCCAAAGATTTGGAGAATGATGAAGATGTCAAAATTGTGCTGACTGTTTTAGCAGAAAGCGTAGCTGCAAGGCTCCGTGAAAATGGACTTATGTGTCGTGTTGTTGAAATCTCCGTTAGGGATAATGAACTTTTTTCTTTCACAAGACAGAAAAAGATTCATTATTCTACCAACATAACAAAAGAGATAGCAGATGAGGCATATCAATTATTCATAGCAAATTATACCTGGAAAAAGCCAATAAGAAGTATTGGTGTAAGAGGTGCAGATTTGGTTGCAGACACTTTCTCAGAGCAGATGGATTTATTTATGAGTTTTGAACAGAGAGATAAGCTGATGAAAATGGATGCAACTGTTGATTATATCAGGCAGAGATTTGGATTTTATAGTGTGCAGCGAGGGCTGATGTTTCAGGACAAGATTCTATCATCATTAAATGCCAAGGAAGATCATACAGTTCATCCTCATGGGTATTTTGAATAAGTAAAAATAGGAGTGAAAGATTTGAGTAAGATATATGTAGATGTTTTTGCTAAATTCTCAAAAGAGGGTCAGTTATTACCTCAAAGTATTACGTGGGAAGATGGCAGACAATTTGAAATAGATAGAGTAAAAGATGTGAGACGTGCTGCCAGTTTAAGAGCTGGTGGTGTTGGTCAGAGATATACCTGCCAGATATGTGGACAGGACAAATACTTATATTACGAAGGAAACAATATGTGGTTTGTTGAAGGAACAGGAGAAGGACGGTGAGGTCAGTAGGTGTTGGTTTTTAATGATTTTATGAAACATCCCATTGGGGTTAAAGATGGTAACATATCATTTAGTGGGTATGAAGATACAAAGTTGTCGGTAATGATTGTAAACGGTACAGGATTACCTGCATACGGAATCTCTTTTGGTAATTATGTTGTATGTGATGCGAATGCTACTCCAAGAGTCGGTGATGTT
The DNA here is from genome assembly GCA_041821265.1 of Lachnotalea sp. Taxonomy (GTDB): domain Bacteria; phylum Bacillota; class Clostridia; order Lachnospirales; family Lachnospiraceae; genus Lachnotalea. The sequence goes on from JBGUEQ010000022.1 coordinate 47,324, forward strand.
ATCGTAGCTCCTCGAAACGAAGACCCTTACCGGGAATTGGTGGTCATGCAGGATGAAGATGAGGACTATTTGGCAAAGGTAGTAATGACGGGGAGATTAATAGATTAGAAAGGGGAGTGAGAAGGATGGGAAATGCGGATTATGTGATTAATTTTGGAAACGATGAAGAGCCAATACTTGCTGTGGTAGAAAAGTATATGACTGATCCAGGTGGAATATCGGATGCGGAGTTTCAAAAGGCTAAGCGACTTTTAAATGGGTATCAACAAGTATTATGGACAATCAGCAGTAATATCAAAGAGTTAGATGATGAATGTAAGGCAACTATGAATGAAGAGTTAGCCTATGCAGTTGAAGTTCTTGATAAATTTGATTATCGGATGGATATCGGAAAACTGGAGGGAAAATTAGTAGCTAATCAGGAAACTAGACTAATGGCTAAGCTGATTGTCACTGCTATATTAAAAGTAAAAGAGTATCCATCTTTGGGAGAATATTATTTCAAAGTGTTGCAAAAAACTTATCTTTCGAAAGATAAGAGCAAAGAAACAGATATTTTATATGAACTGGATCTTTCAAGAAGTACATATTATAAATACAAGAAGGATGCGGTAAAGGTATTCGGTTACTGTCTGTGGCAAATTATTATACCAAATATGAAGAAAGCAAAGAGTACTCAAAGTGGACAACTGTTACCCGTGGTTGGGTATGTAGGATAAAACTGGTAGACGGACTTTTGTCAGACTTTTGACGGACTTTTAATAGACTTATCTCGGACTTAATTCATACAAAATACGGACTTTTCGCGTACTGTATTCGTACATTTGACATGCTATACTTTATATCATGGAGATAGTATGTCAGCAAAATTAAATAAGAAATGATGAAAGTGATCCTCGAACCAGGAAATTGTGGTTCGGGGCTTTTTTTATGTTCATTTTTATGTGTGCTTTCTATCTTTTGTTTAAATCTGGAAGGAGTCGATATTTATCGGCTTCTTTTTGCGTTGGTTGATAGAAAGATATTTTATTAATTCTTTCTGAAAGAAGGAGTTATTTCTATCTCCAATGCGAGTTAACGGTAACGCAAAAAAAAGGAGGAAGAAGTACATGGATTATGACATTAAAAAAAGCGGTAAGAGAATCAAAGACCTTAGGGAAAGAAAAGGTTTAAAGCAAGAAATGGTATCGGCTGATTTGGGGATTTCATTGGATGGTTATAAAAGAATTAAGCGGGGAAGTAATGGCGCTAGAATTGATACATTAGTTAACGTTACAAAAATAGGAAGGAGGTAATCTAGTGACAACAGATAAGAACTATGAAATGGGAAATAGAATACGGGAATGTAGAAAACAGAATAAGATGTCTCAAACGGAATTGGCAGAAGCGATTGAGGTTTCAGATAATACAATTTCTAATATGGAAACAGGTAGTAATAACGTGAAGCTTGAAAATATAGAAAAAGTAGCGGATCTTTTTGATGTGTCACTGGATTACCTTGTTAAGGGAAATGGACCAACACCTAGTACTGATGTATTTGTAAAGAGATATCTAAATCTGGCAGAAGAAGATAAATTGAAAATGATAAGTGTAATGAATATATTCTTTCCAGAAGTGATTTAGGAAAGGAAATAGAATTGATTTTATTGCATCGTATTTAGAAGAATATAAAAATGACATTTAATAAAACGTTGACAAAAATAAACGATATTATTGTCACAAATGAAAAAAAAGAAAGTTTAAAATAAAAAAATGACAAATACTTGACAATTATTTTCCAATGTGGTAAATTAGCGACAAGGAATATAAATAAATATGTCAAAAAATACAGCGAAATTGTGAGAACAGCATTTTATTGACAAAGAAAAGAGGTATTTATGGAAGAAATTAAAGTGACACTTAAGAAAGAAAAAGAAAATATTTATCAATTTGATGTTAGGATGGGAGCTATACGCACTAGACCAACTATTGAATGTGATGAACAGGTTGCGCAACAGATTCAAAAGCAGATTACTCTTATTAATGAGAGACCAGAGTTATTTAATGTAGAAGAGAATTTGATATACAAAGAATTGGTAGCCGCAATATATGAAAAATATGAAGTTAAAGCAGATAATGACTTCTTCGATTATGCAATATCGGAAACTGCAAAAATTCTTAAATTACTAGGGAAGAAAAGCATTATTCTAAGAAAAAGCCCGGTTAATGAATTAATAGCTACTTTTGATAATCAGAAGGATTCATTTATTCGTATGCTTTTTCTTGGACAATTTGGAACAGGAAAATCTACAATAATAAAAAAAATAAGTGCGATACAAGATGAAGTTGATTTCCCAGTGGTTGATACAGCGAGAACGACGATACACGATGCACATTATATATTTAAAGATATACAAAAAGGAAACTTTAAGTTATCAATTGATTTTAAAGATACAAAAGAGATATTTAGTCTAGTGTCGGAGTGCTATATTCGTGCAATAGATAGAATATTTGCAGGACTAGTAGAAAATAAAAATATAGATGAAATTCAAGATAAAGCTATGATTGAATTTGTTACGGATCCGGATAAAATATTCAAAATTGAATATGTATTAGGTAAATATTATGAAAGAGATAACAAGAAGAGAGAATTAAGTGAAAAGGCTAAGCAAGTTAAGTATTGGGATTCTATATATAATTCAATCACTCAATTAATTATTGAGTTTCTGGATAAAGTAAATGGAAGTTTTGATAATGGTTTAGACAAAAATTTAGTGATTGAAAGTAATATAAGAGATCAGTTTATAAAAGATTGCTATTATGGTGATAAAATTGATGAAATGATATGGGCTATAGTTGAACTATTAGAGAATAAAATTAGAGAAATATGCATCAATATGGAAAGTGAGGGTAAGGGAACCATTGTATATCAAAATGAAGAAATAGTTGGGTTTAGAAATGGAAATTTTGATGTTAGTAAGATTGAAGAATATGTAACACCATTTTCATCAACGAGTATTAAGAATTTCACTAAAATAGTTACGCCACTTGTTCAATCAATGGCGATAGAGGTTCCTTACAATGAAAAGATTAGTGATGAAAACAAAAAACATACCATTTGCATAACAGATACAGTAGGATTCGAACATAGAAAAACAGACGATACAGGAAGCTTGGAAGGAAGCACAAAATATTCATATAACAACTATGATATTATTGGAATTATTGATTCAGCAAAACAATCTATGAATGGAACCACCGAAAATTTGTTAAGAGAAATATACAATAACGCAGATAAAAGCAAAGTAATGTTAATGTATACATTTTACGATGAATTTACAAAAAAAGATTTTGAGGATGAACATGATAAACAATATTTTCTAAAAGACTTACAAAGCACAACACTTAGAAAAATTGATGAAACAGAAAATGTTGAAAAGTTTATAGCAACATTAGATAAAAAAACGTATTTTCTGCAAGGATTGGTTTCGAGTGACGGTAAGAAAAATTGTATTGATGAAATGTTATGGGCTGTCGGTGATCATTTTGAAAACTTATATAATTATAAGAAAGTAGAAATAATTGATAAAAGAAAATCGATAATGGGTTTTAACTATAGGAGGCTTGCTTTGGTGTTTAATAAAGCACAAGAAGATTATATTAAACAGCAGAAGAATTTGTATTTGCAAAATTATCCTGGATATAAGACAACAGAAGCATTAACAAGGAAATTGAAAAATGGAGGTACTTATTTTGTTGGAACTAGTAGGGCATTTAAACCCGTTGATGATTTTTGCAACATATTAATGGAAAAAATTGATCGTTTTATAAAAAATCCTGATGAGATAAATTTTGAAATTAAAACTACTATTCCTAATCATAAAGATAAAGTAATCGATTGGTTTAAAGAAGAAATAAGTAGTAATATAAAGGTATTAGTAAAAAAAATGTTTGTTGATGTAAGAATGGACACATGGAAAAAACTGTATATGGATGGAGGTCCGGGTGTAGATGCTAGGAGAAGAAATGGAATCGTTAAAGAATTGAATAATATATTGCCTGAACTGATTATTGATGAGAGTAATTTCGCAGATAGGTGGATAGAAGAAATTGAAGATATTTTTGAAAATGTATTGTTAAAAATGAAAGAATCCAATTAGGAATCAAAATCTAATACTATCAAAATCAATTTAGTACAGGGGTGAATTATAAATGTTTAAAATTAGATGTAGCTATTGCAAAAAAAGATTATTTGATATTAAGGAAAATATGAGCGGTGCAATCGTAATTAAATGTTGTAATTGTAAGCAAGTTAATGAAATTGACTTAAGCGAGCAACTGATGAATAGGAAATCTGAGCAAGTGAGAATTTCATAATGCAACTACTGAGTCGTACCTCCTACTAGGCGTGCTGCCTATAGCCATGAGAGAGTCAAGTACCAGAGTAATATAAGACAAATTGTCTTTTATTATTCTGGTACTTTTTTTGTTCCAAACCAAATAAAAAAATGTGATTAATTAATAAATATAAACAAGGAAGGAGGTGATCCAGTGGCAGATAATAAGAATTTTCAAATAGGTGAAAGAATACGTGAATGCAGAAAACTAAAAAACATGTCCCAGTCGGAATTAGCAGAAGCAATCGGGGTATCAGACAATACCATATCTAATATGGAAACAGGTAACAACAATGTAAAACTTGAAAATATTGAAAAAGTAGCTGATTTTTTTAAGGTGTCACTGGATTATCTCGTTAAAGGTGTTGGACAAGCTCCTTCGGATGATGATTTTCTTAATCGTTATAATAAATTATTGCAGGCAGATAAGAAAAAAATGATTGAATTTATGAATATATTTTTCCCTGAAACAGCTTGATTTTACAAATTCCCAATGCATTGGGTGAAACGTGCGTAATAACCAAATGCGTTTTGTGGGATTTGGTAGTTGAATATTCTATCATAAGTACAGGTTAAGAAACACAAACCGCTGTACTTTGAAAACTGAATATTCAACACAGGAGCCTCATTAAGCAAACGGGAAGAAAACGAAGGGAGCCGAGGGAGGTGTGGATATTATCCACGGAAGAGACTAAGGACACAATTTGAATTTACAAAATTGTGGTCGAATGCTAAAGCTATCCAGCAAGGAGTTAAGCCAATATGTTCCTGCCGAAAAGGCATACGTAATGTAGTAAGGAACGAGCGAGCCATTCACAAGACAAATGGAGTGATTTCCATTATAAAACCAAGGTCAAGACTGATATGTACGGGTGCTGCTGGCAAACAGTTCCTACGGGCAAAGGCTTATAACCGGCAAGCTGAGTAATCAGCGTGTGCAATGTTTTCTAATCAAAGATACTTACTGTGTTCCCAGATATGTGGGCGAGGAGGGAAGTGGTGAAAGCTGCTTCGGTACATGTCATTTTGCTTTTTGAAATAAGAGTCTTGATAGCAAGGAGCTTATTTGAGAAAGCAACGCCGGCAAATTTCTCTACATAAACGATGGAGGTAAAAAACGATGAATAGAGCATCAATATATATTAGAAGCAAAGGAACAGAAGCAATTGGAAAGTTGATATTGACACAACTGGTAGATATGACAGTTGGAACAGGAATTTATGAAGTAGAAGGAGATCTTGTTGTTGAGTTTAGGGGTAATGCAGAAGGCGATTATCTCAAAAATATTTTGGAGGCAGTAAAATCAGGAAAAAGCAATATTATTATTGTAGACAAACTTGAAAGCTTCTTCAATAACACAGATGAAGCAAGAAAATTTGCATTGCAATTGATGAATCTTGGTGCATGTATTTTTGTCAGAAAGAATGATGATTTGGTTTTATACCAGGATAAAGAAAATTATTGCTGTGTTATTCAGGAATTAGCGAGTAAATGGTATTAATATGGCTGCTAACTATTCAATTGTGATTATGGGTAGTGAAACAGTCATTTTTGACGCTTATAGGAACAAAGTGATTAGCTGTCCGACGGAAAAAGAGGCAGTTGAGTATATCAATGAAATAGAAGAAGGAGATAACGAAATGGATAAGATTCGAGTAATTATTTATTTGTGCGAAAGTGAAGATAGTGATTTAGACAGCAAGCTACAGAATGATTTGATAAAGTGGTCAAAGCTACAGGGGTATGAAATTGTTGCTATTATATCAGAATATACTGGAGGCACGGGAATTGCTAAGAAAGGTTATACCACATGCTTAGATATGATAGATGATTGTGAGGCTGAAGGCATCGTTGCATTATCAGAAGCAATGATTTCAGATGAAGCAGAAATTATAAAAGATTTTGTTACTATGATTGGCTGCTATGGCGGTTTTGTAAGATTTGCATTGGAAGGAAAAGCTGAGGGTATTGATGTATCAGCTTTAGACGATAGCGATGAGGATATCTTCGAAAATCGTTGTACAATTACACTACTATAAAGAAATATGCATTAGTTGGTCAGCTGGTGAAAACTAGCTGACCAGATTGGAGGAAAAATGAAGATTAGAGAATTTGTTGAAGACTATCCTGAAATAACTAAACCAGCAAGAAATAGCAATGTCTTCCGTAACGGTGATGGGAACGGAAACAATTACAATAAAGTGCCAAATACAATTGAAAGAGCATTAGCAATGGAACCTGTTAAAAAAGGTGATATCGTACTAATTAATATGGGAGATGATACAGAACATTGTAAAATGGTTGGTTCTCGCCCTGCTATTGTATGTGGCCGTTTCATTCCAGACTGTCCTGTGATTCTTGTAATTCCAATGACACAATCATTTAGACAAATTGACAGACCAGAGCACATTTTTATAGATAAGAATGACTGTGAAAATTTGAGAGAATCAGGAATGGCAATGTGCGAACAATTGTGCAGTGCGGATCGTACGCAGGTTATTAAGAAAATTGCAGCTATTACGGACAAAAGATTGATAGAAAAACTTAATATAGCACTTATCTATCAGCTTGAACTGCTGGATGAGGAGTGAGTAAATGGCAAAAGAATTGGAATTAGCAAAGAAATTAGCTGTTCTTGGAAAGCTTTATTGTATGGCATTACTCAGTGAAGACGAGTACACAGCAGTGAAAAAGAGAATTATGAGAGAATATAACGTGGTTAGTTTTATGAATACATAACATATTAGAATGCCGGTGAAAAATTTTCATCGGCATTTTCACATGTTCGTTCATATTTAACTTTTGGATTATAGTAAAGTCAGAAACAAACATGAAAGGTTTCTGATTTTACTATACTTCAAGAGAGGAGGAGGTCAATATGGCAGAAGTTGAAGTAATAAAAGCAAGTGAGGGTACGGTAAACAGGCGTAGAGATACTATTGGAAAAGGATTGACACTGGAAAGACAGAGGGTGGCAGCCTATGTGCGAGTAAGTACCGATGGAGAGGAACAGTTACAGAGTTTTCAGTCTCAGATGGAATACTATACAGATAAAATATCCAAGAACAAGGATTGGGCATTTGTTGGTATCTATTCAGATGAAGCAATAACTGGTACGAAAACAGCGAAAAGAGAAGGCTTTCTGAATATGATAAGTGATTGTATGAATGGTTTGGTAGATGTTGTATTAACAAAATCTATTTCCAGGTTTTCACGTAATCTTGTTGATACATTACAGTATGTGCGTATGTTAAAAGACAAAGGTGTAGCAATTATTTTTGAGAAAGAGAATATAAATACTCTTTCTATGGAAAGTGAAATGGCGTTGGCACTATTAAGCACACTTGCACAGAATGAAGTTGAATCTTTATCAGCCAATGTAAAAATGGGCATTAAGATGAAGATGAAACGCGGTGAGCTTATGGGATTTAATGGATGCTTGGGGTATAATTATCATCAGGAAGATAAGTCCATTAGTATTAATGACGAAGAGGCGGAAATTGTTCGTTGGGTCTTTGAACGTTACAATCAAGGATATGGTGCATACACCATTGCAAAAGACTTAGTGCGTCTAGGTAAGAAAAATAAGAAGGGCGAAGTTAAATGGACCGATAGCGGTGTTAGAGGAATTGTGAAAAATGAAAAATACAAAGGTGATTTGCGTTTAGGCAAGACGTTTACTGTAGATCCAATTTCTAAACGTAGACTAGAGAATATGGGTGAAGAAGATCAGTTTTATATTAAAGATCATCATGAAGCTATAGTTTCTGAAGAAGAGTGGGATAAAGCTCAAGAGATTCGTATGAGCAGATATGGAAAGAATACAAGTGTTATAGACGGCACAAGAGAGAAACAGTCTCGTAAGTTTGCTTTTAGTAGCTTGTGTGAGTGTGCGTACTGTGGGACAAAATTAACAAGGAGATCACATCACCAGGATACACAAAATAAGAAGCCTGTTTGGGTATGCAGAACTGCTTCCAATAAGGGAAAGGATAAATGCCCTCATAGTAAAACAATTGATGAATCTATTCTGGAAAATGCATTTGTTGAAACCTTTCAATTACTGGCAGATAATTTTGATGATGTCCTAGACTCTGTTTTAGAATCGATTGAAACTGAATTATCAAATAATGATAATGGAGAAAGGTTAAAACGTATTGATAAGAGCTTGGCAGCAATGGAAGCAAAGCGAAAGAAATTGACCGACATGTTACTTGATGATAAAATTTTAAAAGAAGCTTATGATGAGAGATATGATGAATATACACAAAAAATCAATCATATTAGGCAGGAACAAAAAATTCTAACATCAAATGCCGATGCAAAGAAAGATGTCGGCAAGAGAATGAAAGATTTAAGATCACGAATTTCAGAAGTTAAGGTATTGGATAAATTCGATCGTTCTGTATTTGAGAGTGTTGTAAAGAAAGTACTTATTGGTGAAATAAATGAAGATGGAATATCAGATCCATATAAGATTACTTTTGTATTAAAAGGACTTGCTGATTATTCGGTATCAGATGCAAAAAAGAGATACAAGAATTTACGCAAGCAGGTAGGTTAGTAACAAGTTTACTTCAATAAGTAGAAAGGGCTGTTTAAAATGAGCACTCAAAACGACTTATTGAATGGTAGCAATAACAAAAATGAGAGTCTTGCTAGTGAGGGACCAGAACACACAAAAATGTGTTCCAATTGGCAAGACGACTCGGATAATATGTTCCCTTATTACGAAGACGACACATGTGGAGACCGTCTGTTGTCTACAAAGGGTGAATATGTAGAAATCCTTGAATTTACGCACTTTGCGAGGGTTTTTAAGTTCACTGGGAAATCGAATTTTGGAAGAAAAAAAGAGATTTCCAATGAGATTAAAGTCTCGGTAGTTGTAGAACTGGTATGAGTGGACACAAAAATATATCGTTCATAAATCGGATGATTTCAGTAAAATAAACCGTCAACAACTTCATAAGAAAAAGTCCAATGCGAACAAAGTTCGCTATAAGACCGCTTGTTTTCAACATCTTTGATGTGAAAGCAGGCGGTCTTCTTTTTTTGCCAGTTTTCACATGACACCTACGACAATAGGAGGAATGAGAAGATGAAGAAATCAAAGGATTTGTGTTCATTATGGAATAACGAACAGGAATTACAGACGGGAAACGTTAAAATTAGTGAATTGCATGAGTTTAAAGGACATCCATTTCGGGTTGAACATGATATGCAGTTGTTTGAATTATCCAGAAGTATTGAAGAAAAGGGAGTATTGGTTCCACTGATTGTTAGACCTAATCCTGATGGAAAAGGGTATGAGATTATTGCAGGTCATAGAAGAAAAACTGCCTGTGAATGGGCTGGTGTTGATACAGTTCCTGTGATAGTTATGCAGATGGATGATGCAGAAGCCACAATAGCCATGATCGATAGCAATCTGCAAAGAGAGCATATCAGACCTAGTGAAAAGGCATTTGCGTATAAGATGAAGTTGGAGGCAATGAAGCAGCAGGGAAAACGAAATGATTTGTTTCAAGATGGAACTTTGTCCCCAGTGGGGACGAAGTTAGATAATCCCACTATAGAATTGAATCAATTGGTTTGTTCTTATGATGATTCGGGGAAATGGCAATTAGACAGTCAGCCATTAGAAAAAGAACTACCGAGAGTACGGACAGATGAATTGTTGGCGAGACAAATAGGAGAAAGCAGAAATCAGATTGCAAGATATATTCGCCTTACCAATCTGATACCAAAGATTCTGGATATGGTAGATGAAGATAAACTGGCATTTCGTTCTGCAGTAGAACTGTCTTATCTGTCAGAAGAAGAACAGTATGAGCTTCATGCAATTATGGAATTGGAGCAGGTAATTCCGTCCTTATCTCAAGCGAATCGAATGAAGCGGATGAGTCAGTCTGGAAAGTTAGATATGGATATGCTTTATGAAATTCTTGGGGAAGAGAAACCAAATCAGAGGGAAAAGCTAAAGATTTATGCTGATTCATTAGAAAAGTATTTTCCATCTGATTTTACACCAAAACAGAAAGTGGAACTAATAGAAACGCTTGTAAAAGAATGGAGTTTAAATCAAGTTAAGACAAAGACAGTGAAGAAGAAGGGTAGGTAATTATTATGAGTGAAGAGAAAACATTATTTGATTCCATGGGGGTTCGTTATGAAGAACGAGAAGGATTATTTTATCCAGTAATTGCAGAGATGGAAATACAAGAGCAAATTCATGTAGGAAAGTATGGACATCTTTGGATGAATTTTATGAAAGAGAACCATACGGATCGTTATCGTCATTTACTTCGATTTAGGAAATTAATGACAAAAGCAATTGAGATTGATGAGGAAGCATATCAATTGATGGATTCAATTACTGAGAAGTATTTAAAGAGCCATTCGCCTAAAGATTCCAGTTCTACCATGGAAATGTGGAGACTTCGGGAAGAAGCGAAAAGAATAGCAGAAGAAGTTATTTTTCAAGATATTGTTAATCAGTTTCACTAATGGGAGGAATTTTATTTATGAATGAGAACTTAAGGATAGCAGGAAATCAGAATTATTTTATAGGAAAACCAAATCAATCCGAAATTACAACAACACCAAATGGTAAAGGAGAAGAACGAATGAGAGATTATAATATGAATGGAACTTTAATTATTGGCTGTGACCACGGTTATGGCAACATTAAGACGGCGCACTTTTGCTTCAAGGCATCCGCTGAAGCAAGTGAAACCGCGCCAATTTTTAGCAAAGATTATGTGAAATATGAAGACAAATATTATGTAATATCAGAAGGGCATAAAACCTTTCTGGCAGACAAGATTGCAGATGATGACTATTATATTCTGACGCTGGCGGCAATTGCAAAGGAACTGGAACTTCGAGGATTGCATGAAGCAAAAATTCATCTGGCAGTAGGACTGCCACTGAAATGGGTAAAGGCACAAAGAGAATCTTTTAAGTCCTATCTGCTTCGCAATCGCTATGTGGATTTTGAATATCGTGAGAAGAAATATCTAGTAGAGATTGTAGACTGTACGGTAATGCCACAGTGCTATTCGGCGGTGGCAGAGACTTTAAAAGAATTTACTGGAATTAATATGCTTGTTGATATTGGAAATGGAACCATGAACATCATGTATCTCAATGACAGAAGGGCAATGGAGAATAAATCATGGACGGAGAAATTCGGAGTGAATCAGTGTGCAATTCGCATTCGCAACAAGGTGCTGGATGAAACAGGCACCAATCTTATGGATGATGTAATTGAGCGTTTTCTTAGGACAGGAGTAACAAAAGTAGATGAACCTTATAATTCCTTAATCATAAATGCAGCAGCAGAGTATGTGGCTGAAATATTTGCGAAACTGAAAGATTATGAATATAACGATAAGCTCATGAATCTGCATATTATGGGTGGTGGTCATAAGCTGGTGGAAACCGTTGGAGAGTATAATCCAGATAAGACTTTCTTTATCACAGACATCTGTGCTACGGCAAAAGGGTACGAGTATTACTGTTATATGGGACTTCGCAGACAAAACCAGAATCGTTAATCAGAAAGATTTTTGATAGATTGATATGGTTAAAATCTTGCGAGAAAGGAGTTTTCAATGATAAGAAATACGAATATCCGATTCTATGAGGAAGAAGAGGAGGATAAAAGGGCATGGGAGATCTTACATTCCTTTGATAAGAAACAGTTCAAGTCCCAGAGCAAATTCGTGGTGCTTGCCATACTGGATTATTATGAAAAATGCATGAAGCAAGAGCAAGATCCGTACTTTGAGACAAGGGAAAAAGAAGATGCTTTTTCTGACAGAATCGTAAAGTCAGTGGAAGAAAAAGTACTCAGTAATCTTCCGGCACTGATCGGGAATTATGTGATGTGCATGCAACAGATTCCGTTGCAGAATGCTTCAATGGTTGGGCAGTCAGCGGTAGCAAATTCCACAGGAATACTTCCTACTGCAAATGCTACTGGTGCAATAAATCCTTCTGGAGCAGAAGTAGAGATTGGTTCTGGTGATTTTAGTAAGGAATCAAATATTGAGATTGAGGAAAACGAATTTCTTGATTTTGGAATGATGGAATAGGTTTGGTTACAAGAGTGTTACCAGAAATGGAAGAACGGCTACATTTGGTGGTCATTTTGGTAGCAGATATTTCAAGAAAAGATAATAGAACAGATGTGGTTACAAATTGAGTTAGATTTGTAGCCATATTTCATATATTGGGTGCAAAAGAGACAGATGGCAAATTTCATGATGTTCTGTCTTTTTTTTGCGCCTTTTTTACAGACCAAAGGCTGTAAATATACCAGGGTCTTAGGGATGGAATCCCTAACAAGATAAGGGTGCGTTAGTGCCCGGTAGGATTTCGCATTGCGAAATCCGTATCTTGCAAAAATTATCTTAAATTCAAAATGTTCAGGATGTAAAGCACGTAAACAATTCTTTCAAGAAGGAGAATACGATTATGGGAAAGAAAAAAGTAGGTATGGCAAGACAGAATAGAACTATTCGATTATCGGAATTGGAACTACAGAAATTAGCAGAGGGGGCAAAAGCGGCAGGAATGTCAGAAAGTGAATATGTTAGACATTTAATCCTGCATGGTGGTGTTGACACAGATTATATTCGTGACAGACAGAACATTATTCGACAGATAACAGGAGTTGCTACGAATGTAAATCAGGCAGCAAAGTGGGCGAATGAAAATAAATATATTCCACAGAGCAGAATTGATCAGATGTGTATGCAATTAGGTGTGATTCTAGGTTTGTTAAAGGAGCTGATTCAATTATGGCGATAACCAAGATTATGAATATAGGAGCTGGAAAGAAGGGCAAAATCACAAATCATCTGAAACATGCTTTAGACTATATTATGAATGATGCAAAGACAGAAAGTGGCGTTCTAGTAGGTGGGTGGAATTGTGTTCCAAAGCTTGCTTTTGAACAGATGGTGGGAACGAAAGAATTGTATGGAAAGATGGGCGGAAGGCAAGGCTATCATTTCGTGATATCCTGCCCTCCGGGCGAAGGAACTCCTGAACAGTTATTAGAACTGATGAGGGAGCTTGCACAGGAATTTTTGGGCGATGACTATGAGGCGGTGTATAGTGTTCACTCTGATAAGGAGCATTGTCATGGGCATTTAATTTTTAATAGCGTGAGCATGAATACAGGCAAGAAATATGAATATAAGAAGGGAGACTGGAAACATCAGATTCAGCCGATTACCAATCGTTTATGTGAGAAGTATGGTCTTACTATTATGCCTGCGGAGTACAGCAAGGATCCAGTGAATATGAATCGAAAGCAGTGGGAAAAGGAACGGTCATGGAGTGAGTTTATAGAAGCGGATGTGAAATATTGCCGTGGGGTAGCGGATGATTATGAGCATTTTCTTTATCTGTTAGAGGAATTAGGATATGTCTTAAAACAAGGTGCTCATCTGGCTGTTAAAGCAGATAAAATGAGAAGATTTCGAAGATTAGATACCATTAATGAGGAGTTTTCTAAAGAAAATCTGCAAGAATTCTTTGAGAAAAACAAATTTCAATATGAATCACCGAAGATATTAACACCTGATGTTAAGTATTTGCCAAAACCAAAGAATTCCTATCAACAGAAGTTCTATGGAAAGATTTATCGAATGCGTGTGGTGGAGAAATGCAGATTTCAGTATAAATCAGCCTATTTTAAAGAGGACTTGGAGCGGATGCATATGTTGCAGGAGGAGTACTTATTTCTTTGTAGAAAAGATGTAAAGAGTGTTACGGACATAGCAGGGATTATTGGATTAGCAAAGTATGATTTGGAAAGGCTGACAGAGAAAAAAAAATCCTTGTATCTGGAGCGAGCTGAGATTAAGAGAAAGTCAACTCGTAATCACGACTGGGATTCTATCATTTCTACAGAACCAGAATATCGGAAGAAACTGGATGACATCAAACTAGAAAAGAAGAGACTACAGAAAGAAATCAAGATTGGAGATCATTGTTTGAAAGAAGTACTTTATGTTGGTCTTTTTGTTCCAGAGAGTGTTGAAATTGGAAATGTATATGATGTGAAAGTTCCTAAAAAGCCATGGTATTTGAAGAAAGATGAAAAGAAGGTTCTTGATGAGAAGAGGAATGGTAAGGTCAATGTTGCGGAAAATAATGATTTTTTTGAGAGCGCAAATTGGAGCGTGGATGATAGTTATGAGCTTGTTACAGATAATAAGGAACAGACATATATTGTAGATAATGTTGAAGAAGTGGCAATTACAGAGAAAGTCGTTCCAGTTCTTAAGGATTCTTATGAGAAACCAGATAATAAATCTGAAATGCTGGAGAACGTAGAAGAATCAGTTGAAGCAGAAGTTTACACAAAGGCTGTCACAAGAGAAATCTATGAAGCCATGACAGATAAGGAAAAGGCTGAATGGATTGGAATTGATAGTAATGATATGCTTGTTTCTATTAAACAATTCCATGAAAAACTTAAGTCAATTGGAATTACTTATCAGTATATTTCAGATGAAACAGAAGAGTATTGTAGGCTGGAAGAAGCATATAGAAAAGATTTTGATTATCATTATATTTTTAGAAAATATGATAAGTTGAGATGAAAGAGATATAAGAAAGTCATTAATAGTGTCTAGAGATTTACAGATAAGTGCATAGTAGAAAAATAAATTACCATGCACTTTCATTGATATATAAATCTATATTTTTGGCTAAATAGCTAATTACCTAAAAGGAAATGGCATGAATTAACATGCTATCCAGTCTCCTATCCATTTTTGGGCTGAATAATTGTATAATCGTTTATATGCCTTACCATCAATATTCGTGTATCTCCAACCAGTAGAACTGGCATTGACAACAACTAGACTAGAACTGTTCTCATACTGATAAGGAGGGGGCATCATATTATCGTTAGCATAGACGGAAACGGGAGTAGAAAAAAAACATAATAGTATTGTGGATATTATAAACAGGGGGTATTTTATTTTTGATTTCATTGACTAATTCCCTTCTTTAATTATTTTAAGATCTTTAAATTCGTCAGATATTTTTTCGATGCTACCAATAAATACATTGTCTATGTAAAGGTAGTAGGAGCTATTTTTTTGTAAAATATATGAAGTATCAGGATTCAGTTCAAATGTGGTTTCAGCAACCGATTCTGAGACTGAATGTGGCTCTAGTATAACAAAAAAAGAAATATACAATAATATCAGAGGCATCAATATTATACAAAGGATATACGGAATACTTTTATTAGTTGCTCTATCACTAAGAACACAAGTGAATCTTTGTTTTAAATTGCAACTATCTGTTGTTGAAAAACAAAGCGTTGATGAAATTTTATTATGTGTATTAATTTTTGCTATTTTTAGAATACATTCTAAATATTCTAATTTTTCTTTTTTGGTCATTTGTGATGTAGTGGCACAATCATTATGTATTTCTAGAATGTTAGAAACTTGTTTCTTGAATATTTGAATAAGTGGATTCCACCAGTATATACAAGATAATATTTCCATTAATGCTTTGATATGTATATCTTTATAGTAGTAATGAGTAATTTCGTGTTGGAGAATGTATGCCAACTCTTTATCACTGAGAATAATCTCGGGTACTATGATTATGGGGTGTTTTAAACCAGTAATAGCAGGTGTGCAGTAATAGGGAACAGAAATTATTTTAAAGTCTTTTTTAATAGAAAATTGAAGCAACAAGGCATTTACAATTATATATATTCTACCATCAGTACATTCGGGATTCTGTAAAATAGCATTTTTCAAAGAAAAATAAGCGTATAATTTGGATAGTAAAAAAAATAGAGATCCACTAAGCCATATAAATAGTAAAAGTTCATAAAGATAAAAACTGAATAAAAAAACTGTAAATTTATTCCATAGAATATTTTGAATGGTAGGCAATACACATGTACTTAGCAAGGTATGAGTAAAATTAAATTCAAAAGGCATTACTAAACGAATGATTATAATTGAGGAATATAGATAGACATATCTTACAATTAGTTTAATAAGATTGTCACTTTTCAATATAATGCACATAGCACAAATGAAAATAGAACTTGCTATAAGGCTTGATAAAATAGAAGAAGGAGAGAAATGCATTATTTTTTCTCCTTCTTAAGTTTAACTCTCGCATCGTATATCATTTTCTCCAATTCGTCAAAAAGTTCCGCTTTTTGCTCATCAGATTCAATAAGCGCTGCAATTACATTAGTTTTAGAAATGTGTTTAGAAAAGTTCTTAACATCGTTACAAATCTTGATTTGGGCATACTCATTTGCGTTTATCAAAGGTATATAGCTTCTAGCCAATACCGTTCCACTATAAACGATTTCATCAACTTTAATTAACTTTTTTTGCGTTAGACTTTTAATGATGGACTGAATAGTTCCTTTTGTCAAAGATGGATTGTACTTACTTATTTCAGAAGATATTAATGGTTTATTAGCTACCCAAAATACTTCTAATACATCTACTTCCCTTGTACTTAAGTTTTTAATTATATCATTGTACATAGATGACATGTCTTTTACCTCCTTTAAATTATTATATATAAGTTGAGATAATGTAGTAAATTAAATAATAAATAATCTATAAAGATAATTTTACAAATTAGCATTGATTTAATATTAATGATAAGCATTTAAATCACTAATTATTATAATCTATAGCATTTAATTTGTCAATTTTGTAATGGTATTAATATATGAGAATATCATCAAAATATAAATAAATAATAGAATAATTAAATGTGATATTAATAATAAATATTGACATAATAATATTAAAATTTTATAATGAATATACAATTAATGATAATTAAATATCGGGCAAAATGTAATTTATACAATTGTAAGTAGAATATATTATTTAATACTAGGAGGAAGACATGGGAAAAAAATATACAGTAGGAACACAGATTCCAGAATGGAAATCTGGAATGTCTCAATCATTAACATTTATTGTAACTGAGGATTGTAACTTAAGGTGTAAGTATTGTTACATTACACACAAGTCATCAAATAAAAGAATGAGTTTTGAAACTGCAAAAAAATTTATAGATTATGTTTTGAATGAGAATATTAAATATCAAGATGCCGTGGTACTCGATTTTATTGGGGGTGAGCCATTATTGGAAATAGAATTAATTGATAAGATTTGTGACTACTTCAAAATAGAAACATACAAAAAAAATAATCAGTGGTTTTGGAACTATCGAATTAATATATGTACTAATGGAGTTAATTATTCAGATGATAGAATACAGAAATTTTTAAATAAAAATTATGGAAAAGTTTCTTTAAGTATAACTATTGATGGAATTAAAGAGAAACATGATTTGCAACGTGTTTTTCCAGATGGAAGCGGATCATATGATATTGTAAAGAAAAATGTAGATATATGGAAAAAACAATTTTTCCCTAACACTAAAGTTACTTTTTCTAGTGAGGATTTAAAATATTTAAAAGAAAGTATTATATCATTATGGGAAGAGGGTATCACTTCTGTCTCAGCGAATGTAGTTTTCGAGGATGTTTGGAAAGAAGGGGATGATGTTATTTATGAGAACCAGTTGAAACAGTTAGCTGATTATATTGTTGAAAATGATTTATATAATTTATACGACTGCTCTTTATTTGATGATAGCATAGGTGAACCATACGATGAAGAAATGCTCAAAATGACATCGTGTGGAGCAGGAAAAATGATTGCAGTTGGTCCAGAAGGTAAATTATATCCTTGTATGAGATATAATGGATATTCACTGAATGAGCGAGATGAATATATTATTGGAACTGTTGATGATGGAATTGATTTTGACAAGATAAGACCATTTGAAACAGTAACATATAAATTGCAAAGTGACGAAGAATGTCTTAAATGTCCTGTTGCAAGTGGATGTAGTTTTTGCCAAGGGTTTAATTATGATGTGGCAGATACCCAAACAAACTTTCAAAGAGCAAAATACATTTGTAAAATGCACAAGGCAAGAGTTCGAGCTAATAATTATTATTTTTCTAAGTTGAATTTTTTCAAAGGGATTGAAAGACAAAATTGGAATAATGAGTATAAAAAAATGAATATAATTCTTTCAGATAATTATGTTACATGTTGCCCAATTTCAAATCAAAGTGCAAATAAGAATTATATACATATGGATTTAGGAACTATAAAAAGTTCTATAGAATATGCTAGACAAAATTTTTACAAGCCCATATTTATTCATTCTGATAAAGAATTTCTAAATGAAAATTGTGAAATTTTCTCTGAATACGATAGTCTTCATATTGTTCCAGCCGAAAATTATGATTCAATTAAAAATTTGGCAAAACAATATTTATTGGTTTTTAATGAAGGTAATGTTGATTTAAAGTGTGATTATACAAAAAATTGTATTTTTAATATAGAGGGTAAATCAATATCAAATTTGTATAAATGTGTTAAAATTTTGCTGTCAAAATCAGATAGGATAAATATTAACATATTAAATTTGGAGAAGGATTTTGATTTTGAAACATATCAAGATGAACTGGCTAGAATAAAAGATTTATTGATTGATTATTATACAATAGAAACTCAGATTAAGGAAATAAATCTATTAACAGACATTCTATATTTATCAAAGCTTGAACCTTGTGGAGCGGGCGACAATGCCATAACGGTAGCACCTAATGGTAAATTTTATGTATGTCCTGCTTTCTACAGTGAAAATGAAGAAAACTCAATAGGTGATTTATATAATGGACTGAATAATAAGAATTCACATTTATATACAAAAGACTATAAACCTTTATGTCAAAAGTGTGATTCTTATCAATGTGTTTCATGTGTTTACCATAATAAAATTCATACAATGGAGGTAAATATTCCTTCGGCTTATCAATGTAGGAAAAGCTTTATTGAAAGAGAAATTTCTATGAGTTTTCAGAAAGCTCTAGTGGACTATAATGGGTTTAATCATATATTAGAGGAACTTTCATATACGGATCCAATTGAACAATTTACTGAAGGCATTGTAAACAGTGTAGGATTCTATAAAAATAAATTTTAAGGAGACATTATGAGTGAAATAGTTGGAAAGATTAATAATCAGGAAAGTATTGAAATACAAGAATTGAACGAAAAAAAGTTAGCACTTGAAAGTTTAGAGCGTATCATAGATATTACTTTGACCAGTAAGTTACAAAATGACTATGAAGAGGTAATGGAAAAGTTTAATTCATGGTGGGATACAACAAGCAAAAAATATGCTTGGAAGAGAGAGGATAATAAAAGCTGGCATATTAACTTCAATAATAATGAGGTGAGTTTAGAATGATAATTGGATGAGGTTAATGGAGATGAGAATGCATCTGCAGATTTTTAAGGAGTACTTCAGGACTAAATATCTTTATGTTATGGTTTTATGTGTAGTTATTATTATAGGAACTGTAGTAAGTGGTATAGTCCCTTTTATGTATGGTAAAATAATAGATTCTATCACAGCATCTGATTTTGAAGAGGTTGTAAATTACCTAGGAATTAATTTCTTATTAATGTCATTTACAATTGTTGTAAGTTATATTGAGGACTATCTTGGCAATTATATAATACTGTCGATTACTAATGAAGTTAAAGCAAACTTATTTCAAAATATAGTATATTTAAAATCAGGGATAATAGATAAGTATTCGAGTGGTGAATTAATTAATAGAGTTGAAGGTGATGTTGGAGGGATTGTATCAACATATTTAGAATTTATTACCAGTATAATTCAAGTGTTGTTTAATTTGGCAATATCATTATATTTTATTTTCGGTATTTCTAAAAAACTATCTAGCTTTGCGATTGCTTTTATTCCGATAATGTATTTAATTAATATGATTTTTAAGAAAAAGACTAAAAAAGTATTAACTAAACAAAAAGTGTACAATGATAAGTATTTTGGATATATCAATGAACGACTAAGTAATATATTTGGTATCAAGGCATTTCAATTGGAAGATATATCATATCAAAAGTTAACAAAATTATATAAAGAAAATGAAAAAATATCAAAAGAAGCATGGATTATTAATGGGGAGTTAGGCTCTCTTAAAGGATTGGCGGATAGTGCATTTAGTTTTGGGATTTTATTTATTGCATCTAAGCTTATTGTTCTTGGAAAGCTTACAATAGGTAATTTGGTATCATTTAATGAGTACATTAGTAGATTATTTGATTCAGTTTCTAAAATAATGTCGCTTAACATGAGTTTCAATAATATATCTGTTAGTATTGAGCGCATAAATGAAATAAAATTATCAGATTCAGAAAATCATCAAAATAAATTAATGAATGAAGAAGAAACATATATTCATAAAATTAGTCAAATTGAATTCAGAAAAGTTACATTTTCCTATGATTCGAAAAAAATTATCGATAAAGCTAGTTTTGAAATATCAAGTAACGGATTTTATGCATTTGTAGGGATTAATGGTAGTGGAAAAAGCACTATATTTAAATTGTTAGTTAATTTTTATAAATGCAATGAGGGAACGGTGCTTTTAAATGGGATTGAAATTAGTAAAATTCCATTATGTGATTTGAGACATCATATTACGTATATATCAAAAGAAATATTTATAATAAACGATACAATAATTAATAATATTACACTTGATTATTTAAAACAAGATTTAGATCTTATCAAGAAAATCTGTGATCGTGTAGGAATTGATAATTTTATAGAAGAATTGCCTGATAAATATCAAACGATAATAGGTGAAAATGGATTAAAACTATCAAGTGGATTAAAACAAAGATTAGCCATAGCCAGAGCTATATATAGGAATTCGTCGGTAATTTTATTAGATGAAGGAACATCTGATCTAGACGGGAAGATCGAACAGGAAGTAGTATCGTTATTAAGAGAAGAAGCAGTGACCAGAATTATTATATTAATAAGTCATAAAAATTCTTCAATAAAATATTGTGATAAAATATTTTTACTAAATAATGGAAATATTAAAACAAGTGGAACACATTATGAACTAATTAATTCTGATAATTTGTATAAAGAAATGTTTCAAGATTAAGAATAAAAAGATAGATAATAGTAAAACGTTAGTTTGACTATTTCTATATAAATATTACTATTTATTAAGATATTTTGGAAGGAGGATTGAAATGAATAACAGTTATAACAGTAAAGTATCTAAAAATAATGGTATTACTTTACAAGGTTGGTGTCCGTGCAAAGGAAATTGTACACTTGGTTGTTCTGGAAACTGCACTTTTACCTGTGCTGGTTCTTGTGCGGGGAATAGTGCAAAGAATGTTATATAATTTCACATTCTTTAAATGGGTATTGTAGAAGATAGTTGATATTTAAGGAGGATAAGATGGGATACAATTCGAAATTAGGACAAGTAAATAGTAATATACAGCCTTTAGGAATATGTATATTATGTGGAAGTTCTTGTAAAGGCAGTTGTAGTGGAAGCTGTAAGGGGGGGTGTAGTAAAAAATGCGATAATCAATGTTCGGGTTCTTGTGGAAACAATTGTACTGACAAGAATTGGGGCAGTGCTGAATCGTAAAAGAATTAAGGGGGCTTATATTAGCCTCCTTTAACTTTAGTGATATTGAAGGGTAGGTAACTACATGGAGCAAAAATTAGTAAGAATTATCTTGAATGATTTCAAACAAAATATAAAGGTTTACACAGGGATATTTTATAGCAGTATCTTGAGTTTAAGTGCAGTATTTATTATGATAAACATGTTAAATTGTGTGCAGTTAATCAATGACCAAGGCTATCTGAAGGATAATATGGTAATCTTTATGATTGGTATTCTTGCTGTTCTAACATTGATAGCAATTGTGTTCATTGTTTATGCTTTTCATAGTTTTATTAAACTTAGAGTTTCAGACTATTCAATATATCTTATTCTTGGAATTACAAGTCGGAATTTACGTTTATTTATTATGATAGAAATATTTATAATATCAGCATTTTTATTAGTAACTGCTTTTGTTGTGGGAATTGTGATATCTTACATAATGGTAACTATTTTAGGAAAGCTTTTTATTACCAAGTTATTTGTTACATATAAATTTTCAATAATTATGCTGATATCGATATATTTCATAGTGTTATTAATAAATACAGCTTTAGTTCGTTTACGAGTAAAAAGTAAGGGGGTATTAGATTTTCTGAAAAGTAAAAAGTTCGAAGAAGATAATAGAGAACATTGGATAATCAGAGTTATGACCTTTATTTTAGGGATAGGGATGATTGCGTATTCCTTTATTTTACTTTGGCAATACTCAGTTGGAAAAATGTTTATTTCGATGTTCCTTAACTTTTTAGGAATATATCTAATATTTAATGGAGTGGGTACGGTATTAAAGAAAGTGATAGAAGGAAAAAGAGGCATTTACTATAAAAGTATTATTAAATGGAATAAGTTCTTTTTAAATTTCAAACAAAACAAGAGAATATTGTTTGTATTATATATAGTTAACGTTGTTGCTATCTATATTATTTGTGGAGTTGCAACTACAGTTATTATAAATAGAAATGAAGATATGAATCAATATTATCCCTTTGATATGATTTGTATAACCAAAGAAAATATAGAAGAAAAACCAGAGTTTAGAGATTTCTATAAGACAGAAATAATTGAGTTAAAGGATATAAATGGAACGCCTATCTGTGGTGTTAAAGAATCGGAATTCAATGCGTTGGTTCACAATAAGAAGTATCAGTTAAAAAATAATGAAGTTCTTTTTTATTCGCAGCGAGTTCCAGAAGAGTTTCTACCGACAGAAGAAAAGGAAATTCAAATAGGGAAGGAATATTATGCGGTAGTGGATACTGCATGGAAGAATATATGGGGAGAACGTTTAAATGAGAAGTTTATTAATATTGTGGTATTTAGTGATGAAGCATTTGATAAACAAAAAACAAATCATCTGGTAGAAAATGTGTATGCTATTCAATTTAAACAAGGCATGCATTCACAACTACAAGAACAGATTGGAGGCAAAGTTTATTATAAAGAACTTTTAGTCAAAGGGAAGCAGATGCAAGAAATGATAGAACTAATATTATTTATGATTATAGGAATTCTTCTTATGTTAGAAAGTAATAGTGTTGTTTACACCAAGTTTTTTGCAGAAAAGATTAGTTTACAAAAAGAATATACATTGTATACGTATTTGGGAATGATGAAAAAAAATATAAAAGGCTCCCTGAAGGGTGAGTTAAGAAATATCTATCTTCCTGTATTAGTCGGTGCTAGTTTTTTTTCAGCATATTTATTTGTTCAGGATGCAAGTTATCAAGGTTATATTGAGAGCCGTATTATTACAATTTATTGTGTATTAAACCTAATTTTTATTGGATGCCAAATATTATATACAGAAATAATTATTCATGGTTTATACACGGACATTATTCGAAAGGGGATTCGCGATGCATATCATTCGAAGTGAATATTTATCGAAAACTTATTTAACGAATCGGAAAAATGGATTTGAGGTAAATGTATTAAAAGGTATAAAGCTTGAAATTGAGAAGGGCGATTATATTGGGATTATGGGAAAATCCGGGAGTGGAAAAACGACACTTTTAAACATTATAGGCTCTTTAGACACCCCAACAAGTGGAAATATATATTACTATACGGATAATTACAGTAATATGAACTTTTCGCAAGTAGAGGATTTTCGTAGAAAAAAGGTTGGGTATATATTTCAGGATTTTAGGCTGGTGGATACCTTGACCTTAAAAGATAATATTATTTTACCAATGCTGTTTGATGGAAAGGCGGTGGAAGAATGCGATAAAAGAGTTATGGAATTGACTGAAAAATTTGATATTCAAAAGCTTTTATCAAAATATCCTTATGAGATATCAGGTGGAGAAAAACAACGAACAGCAATATGCAGAGCGATGGCGAATGATCCAGAGGTAATTCTTGCAGATGAACCTACAGGTAATCTTGATTCACAAGCAGCAACAAAGGTAGTGGAAGAGATTGACAAGATTAATAATGAGCTCGGAAAAACTGTGATACTTGTTACACATGATCCTGAAATTGCTAGTCACTGTAAAAAGATTTTCTTCCTAAAGGACGGTCAAATATTTGACGTGATGGATGAAATAGAAGATAGGAAGTTATTTTACAACAAAATATTAAAGCAAATGTATGAGTTATAGTAGCCAGAAGACTGGTTTTTAAATTATTAGTAATTTGAAATGGAATTCAAAATTTTTTCTTCATATCATAGGAAAGTTCTCCTTCGGAGAACCTATGAATTAAAATGCCCGTTAGAAACGGGCATGAGAAACAGACGAA
>JBGUEQ010000023.1:0-70848 GCA_041821265.1 Lachnotalea sp.
TTCTGAAAATGCAGTACTAAATTAGTATACTGCATTTTTCTTGACATATAATCATACTAATAGTATGATAAACATAATTACAGTATGAATGAAAGGAGATTTTAGTGATTGAGTAAAAAAGAGCAATTGATAGAGTTCAACAGAACTATTATTTTAGATGCGGCGCAAGAACTTTTTGAGGAAAAGGGGATTTTGCAAACAACAATGGATGATATTGCACAAAAAGCGGATTATAGCAAATCTACGCTTTATGTCTATTTTAAAAGTAAGGAAGAAATTTATAATCACATTGTTTATAAGAGCATGATTATGCTTAGAGATAAATTGAAACAATCAATAGAGGAATCCAATGAGTATGAAATATGTTTTTTCGCAATTTGTAGTACACTTGTTGATTTTCAAGAAGAATATTCGCTATACTTTGAAAGTATAACTGGAAAAATTGGTATTTCACAAGATGATTTTGAAAAGCAACCAATTCTTTTTGAGATTTATACGATGGGTGAAAAAATCAATGAGGTTATTACCAAACTTCTAGAAAATGGAGTTAAGGATGGCTGTTTTCGTAAAGATATTGTGCCAATGTCAACTACGTTTGCATTATGGGCAAGTATTAGCGGAATTATTACAATGGCTAGTCAAAAAGAATCATATTTAATAGAAAAAACAAATATGAATAAAAGAGTATTCTTGAATTATGGTTTTCAAATGCTTTGGAATTCATTGCGGGGAGAGAAGTAATATGATATTTGGAATTTTAACAACTTTGTTATTATTATTAGTTTTGTTTAAATTTGTTACGAAGCGTATGAAATGGAAAAAGGCGGATCAAATATTATTGAAAGTACATAAAATTACAGGGATTTTAATACTAGTGTGTGCACTAATGCATTTATATGTTGTTTTTCCATTGTTTTCCACTCGGCCAATTATTGTTTGGGTATTAGGCAGTCTATCGGTGTTTTGCATGATAGTTGTTGCGGCTAGTTATGGAATTAGGAAAAAGCTAGGTGCTAAATGGATTTTGATTCATAGAATAGGAACGCTTGTTATTATTCTATTAGTAATATGTCATATAGGAGCGGTTGTAAATAGCTTGTCAGTGTATCAAAAGGCTGTTGAAAACATAGAATTTAATAATATTGAACTTAGTAGCATAAGCGATGGAGTGTATGAAGGTGAATATGATGTTGGCTATATTTATGCAAGAGTAGAAGTGACCGTTCATTTGGGGACTATTACAGACATTAAAATTCTTGAGCATAGAAATGAACATGGGACACCAGCTGAAGCATTAATAGGAACTATAATAGAAGAACAAAAGATTGACGTAGATGCGATTAGCGGAGCAACGAACTCTAGCAAAGTAATAAAAAAAGCAGTTGAAAATGCATTGTTAGGAGAAAAAACAAACTAAAAATAATAATTTTTTGTTTTTTAAAATTTATAACCACCGCAAATGTTAGATTTATGATAGAATATTAAAATTAAGTAACTATTAGGTACGTTCATAGTAATTAGAGATTCTAAAATAATGGAAAGAGGAAAAGCAATGAATCGTAAAATAATGAGAAAAAAATATTTGGCTGTTTTTATGTGTATGTGTGTTGTTGCGTTAATTTCTCTTTCTTATTTATTTATTGTAACGCATGCAGAACATAATTGTACAGGTAAAGATTGCCCTATTTGTGCACAGATTCAAGTAGCACAACATTTCATTGAACAAATTAAAACAGCGATTATAACAGTTGCTGTTTTCATATCAGCGATAATCCTTTCATACTACAATAAAAAGGTAGTATGTATCTTTGAAGAAAGCAATACCCTAATAAAACAAAAAGTAAGATTGAATAATTGAAATTCTTGTCTAAATAGTGAACCTTAAAAATATTTGTGTAGTACGAAATTAAATGCATTGCTATGCTTTTTTCGTGCGCACTTTTTAGATTATTGGAGGATTTTAATGAAAAATAAAATAATACCACTCATATGCGTTACAACTTTAATTGTAACCTTAGTAGGGTGCGGTCAAAATAGTATCAATACTCAAATGCATTCAACAACAGAAAGTAGCGTAGCTGAATCTGTTGCTGAAACAGAGGTGACATCTGATCAAGATAAATTAAAGGTAGTGACAACGTTATATCCCTATTATGATTTCGTAAGACAAATAGCTGGAGATAAGGTAAATATCACAATGCTTGTGCCAGCAGGGATGGATACTCATTCCTTTGAACCAACACCAGCAGATATGATTGTAGTTCAAAATGCAGAAGTTTTTATTTACAATGGAGGTGATATGGAAAGTTGGGTACCACAAGTTCTTGATGCAGTAGAAAATACAAATCAAATTTCGGACTGTATGATGGACCATGTTGAAACCTTTGTAGAAGAAGAATGTGAAGGAATGGAACCTGAGGAAGATGAAACAGAAGCGACAGATGTAGATGATACGGATCAAACGACAGGAGAAGATGTGGAGTATGATGAACATATCTGGACTTCGCCAGTAAATGCTCAAAAAATAGTAACTGAAATATGTAATGTATTAAAAGAGGCTGATCAAGAGGATGCAGATTATTTTCAGTCCAATGCTGACAACTATATCAAACAGTTACAAGACTTAGACTCACAGTTTAAAGATGTTGTAGACAATTCAAAACGTAAAATCATTATTTTTGGGGATAAATTTCCTTTACGTTATTTTGTAGAGGAATATGGATTGGAGTATAGAGCGGCTTTTAATGGGTGTAGTACAGAAACAGAACCAAGTGTCAGTATGGTTGCCTATTTAATTGATAAAGTCAAGGAAGAAAACGTGCCAGTTATTTATCATATTGAATTAAGTAGTGGTAAAATTGCAGATACAATTAGTGAAGCCACGGGTGCAAAAGTGCTTTTATTTCATACGTGTCATAATGTATCACAAGAAGATTTTGACAATGGAGTAACTTATCTTGAGCTCATGCAAAAAAATGTAGAAGCTTTAAGAGAAGGTCTTAATTAACAACATATAAGTTAGATGAAAGCAGTATTATGCAGTTTGCAGATAGTGTTTTCATCTTCATGAGAAAAGTTAGGTGGTATTGATTAGATGATTTTAAATTTAAGTAAAAGTAGGAATACATCAAATAGCTGTAATACATCAAACGATAGTAGCGCGTTAAACAAAGGCATCATATCAAACGATATGGAAAATGAAAAAATATTACTTTATTGTAAGGGCACTTGTATCGGATACGAGAATAAAATAGTAGTAAAAAATTTAAACTTATCAGTAGTAGAAGGCGATTATGTTTGCATTATAGGCGAAAATGGTTCTGGTAAAAGTACATTGATTAAAACAGTTTTGGGTTTGCAATCTATCATAAGTGGCGTAATTGAAATGGATGATGAAATCAAAAATGCAAGTATAGGCTATTTGCCACAACAAACACAGACACAAAGGGATTTTCCCGCAAGTGTATACGAAGTAGTTTTATCAGGATTTTTAAATGTGTGCAAGAATAGGCCGTTCTATTATACATCAGAAAAGAAAAAAACTCTTGAAAATATGGAACTTGTTAATATTGTAAACCTTAAGAATAAAAGTTATAGGGAATTATCGGGTGGGCAGCAACAAAGAGTTCTTCTGGCAAGAGCGCTTTGTGCAGCAAGAAAATTGTTAGTTCTTGATGAACCAGTAACCGGGCTTGACCCTGATGCAACCATGGAGCTTTATGAAAACCTAAGAGTTTTAAATAAAGAGAAAAATATGACAATTATTATGGTTTCACATGATATTCATAATGTACTTAACCAAGCAAATAAATTGCTTCACATAGAACAAGAAACATGGTTTTATGGAACAACAAAAGAATTTTTGGACACTTCCTACGGACGAAAATATTCTGGAGGTGACCAATAATGCAGATTATATATGAAATGTTTTCTTACCCTTTTATTTTGAGAGCATTTGAAGTTGGTGTTATGGTATCGTTGTGTTCAGCATTGTTAGGAGTGAGCCTTGTATTGAAACGATATTCTATGATAGGGGATGGACTTTCCCATGTTTCATATGGCGCGTTATCTATTGCTATGGCATTAGGTCTGGCACCGCTTAAAGTTTCCATTCCAGTGGTGATGGTCGCCGCATTTTTCTTGCTTCGCATTACTGAAAATGGGAAAATGAAAAGTGATGCAGCAATTGCAGTGTTATCAGCTTCCTCATTAGCAATTGGTGTGTTAGTAACAGCACTTACCACTGGAATGAATACGGATGTTTGTAGTTACATGTTTGGAAGTATATTGGCGATGAGCGAAAGTGATGTTCATTTAAGCGTGGGGTTGTCCATTCTTGTTCTGGGTATGTTTGTATTTTGTTATCACAAAATATTTGCTGTAACATTTGATGAAAATTTTGCAAAAGCAACAGGAGTAAAAGTTTCTTTTTACAATTCATTGATAGCGGTTTTGACAGCGATTACCATTGTATTAGGTATGCGTATGATGGGAGCTATGCTTATTTCAAGTCTCATTATTTTCCCTGCGCTTACTTCTATGCGCATAGTAAAAAATTTCTTCGGGGTAGTTTTTTGCTCGGGAATACTTTCGGTCGTGTGTTTTTGTGTTGGAATAATTGGCTCATACAAGTTTTCTACACCCGCGGGTGCTAGTGTTGTGATTGCTAATTTAATTGCATTTTTAATATTTAGTTTATTTGCAAAATTTAAACTTGGTAACGATTAAGTACTTTTATAGTTATCATTACAAACGATAGACAAAAAGTAGGAACATTGCGTATCAATGTTTGATATCAATATAGGTGCGTGGCCCATCCACGATTGGAGGTAAAAGTGAAACAATATTTATTAACTTTAATTATAACAGTAGTAGTATGTTTAATGAGTGCCTGTAGCAGACAGGAAAGTGCAACAAATAATGATAAGATAACACAGGCTAAAAGTCAGAGCAGTGAGGATTCAACGGTATCAAGTAATAACGAAGGCGAAAATATGGCAGATATTCTTCAGTCCTTTGATCCAACAGAAGAACAAAATACAAGTTCACAAGATGCAAGCTCGCAAGATGTAGGTTCCCAAGACCTTTCACAAACAGCTACAACAGATACAGCGAATTCGGGTGTAGTTTCAAATAGTACACTTGAGTATAACTGTGATATTGAGGCAGACCGTCAAACGCTTGATCCAGATAATATTGATATTGTTGTGGGAGATAATTATTATTCGACGCAGATTAATGATTGGTATATAAATTTCGACGAATACGAAGGAAAAACAGTGGAGATAGAGGGGTATTATATTGCCGATTATTTACCATATTTATTTGTTGGAAGATTTGGTCCGACTTGTCCTTATTGTCAAGGTGCATACGTGTGTTTCGAATTTTATACGAAGCAGGATTTGTCAGAACTTGTTTCTGGAAAAGATTGGATTAAGGTGAAAGGAATTTTGAGACAAGATGAAGATGAGAGTGGACAATTTTATTACATTGAAGTGATGTATATTGACAAGATGGATGAGGTTGGGCAAGATACAATTACAAATTAACGAAATATAAGATGATAATAGAAATGAAACGCTTTATTTGATGATTTCATTAGCTTTATATGATAGTAAAGTTCGTTGATCGAATCTATCATATAAAGCTAATTTGTACTTACAGCAAGAATTTTTCAATTATCTCAGCGATTCCATCATTGTTATTATTGCGCTGAGTAACATAATCTCCGTATTTTTTGATTTCATTAGAAGCATTCGCCATAACAGCTCCAACTCCGGCTGCTTGAAGCATTGAAATATCATTTTCTTCATCACCTGCTGCAATGGAATTTTCAATTGGAATATCAAGGTAATTACACAGAAATTTTACAGCATGGCCCTTCGTTGCATCTAATGGACCAAATTCTAGAATGTTTGAACTTGAGAAATAACAATTGATTTTTCCAGAGCACCAAGTCGCCATTTCTGCTTGAATCTTAGACAATCGATCTCTACCAGCTAAATCCAGCATAACAGTTTTAACAGGTTCTTCAGCTAGATAGGTAGTTATATTTTCTACTATTTCATATGGTACTTTAATTCGACTGCAATATGTTTCAAGTTCCTTTGTTTTCTTCTCGGAAATGACATAATTATTCGAGTAAGTATGGCAGTGTATGTTGCTTTTTTGAGCTTGGTCTAAAATGTATCGCACATAATCTAGCGCAAGCGTAGTTTTGAAGATAGCTTCATTGTTGTAACAATCGTAGATGAGGCCACCATTATAGGTAATAGCATAACAACCTTTGCTTGTAAGACCTAAATCCTCAACTAAATGTAATACACTTGGTAGTGGACGTCCTGTTGCTATTACGATTTTATGATTTTGTTTTAAAGCTTTTTCTATTGTCTGTCTATTTTTACATGATATATTTCTCTCTTTATTCAATAAAGTGCCATCTAAATCTGTAAAAAGTATTTTAGTTGAGCTCATGCCTATTCTCCTTGCTTGGGGTTTTTACTTAATGGTATTTGCTAGCAGTGATATTTTTTTCTTCAGACGTATAATATGTATCCTATAATGAAATGTAACGATTCAGTATGTTATAAGTTACAATGAAATTATTCTACTTATCTTACCTTATCAAAATATGAAAGATTTGTATATCATTTTCTAATTATTTCATATATATTATTGATATTGTAAAGGAATTTTAAGGACTTATCGTTTTAATTATGATAAGATAATTTATAACCATGTTATTGAACGGTTACCGAATTATCACATATGTCTAAAGTGTTATTTAAATAATATAGTAACGATTCAGTACCTTCATAGTTACAGCTACGCGATGCACACAAAATGCTAACAATTGCATTTTTGCGCTACACAACTTGTGATTTTGCTTAGCAAAACACCTCGTGTTTATGGGTACTGAATAGTTGCATAATGCATTACCATAACTAGCTTCTTTGAAAGGAACAGGTAGGAAATTTCATGCAAAACACAAATATTTTAGTAGTAGATGATGAAAGAGAAATAGCAGATTTAGTTGAGATATATTTAGTGAGTGACGGATATATAGTACACAAAGCTTATAACGCAGAAGAAGGGTTTCGGATTCTGAAAGAACAAAAGATTGAACTTGTATTACTTGACATTATGATGCCTGGAATGGATGGGTTGGAAATGTGTCGTAAAATAAGGGAGAATAATAATATTCCAATCATAATGTTAAGTGCAAAATCAACTGATTTGGATAAAATATTGGGCTTAAGTACCGGCGCGGATGATTATGTAATTAAACCATTTAATCCATTAGAATTAACAGCTAGAGTAAAATCACAATTAAGACGTTACACGCAACTTAATCCGGGCAAGATGGTTGAAAGCACAGATAGTGAAATTCAAATACACGGATTAATCATAAATAGAGAAAACCATATGGTCACTGTATTTGGAGAAGAGGTTAAATTAACCCCAATCGAATTTGATATTTTATATTTGTTAGCATCGAATCCGGGTCGCGTTTTTAGTACAGATGAGATTTTTGAACGTGTGTGGAATGAAAAGGTATACGAAGCAAATAATACTGTAATGGTGCATATTCGAAGACTAAGGGGTAAGATTTTTGAAGACGCTAGAAGTAAGAAGATTATCACTACAGTCTGGGGGGTAGGCTACAAAATTGAAAAGTAATTTTTTGAAATCCTTTCGAAGTAAAATAATAGTTTACACACTAGTAAGCGCAACCATAACGAGTGCTGTAGAATTGTTTCTTATCATTGATATCAATATGTTAACTGAGTTTTTAAGAACAAATGGATACAGAAGCTATGCAATTGGACGAGATGGTATTGTGCCTCAATTCAGATTGGGGATATTATTAGTCAGTGGTATTTTAGTTTTTTTAATTAGTTTTTTTATTATGATTAGTGATTTGATTCAATACGTTAAAGAAATATCTGAGGGAATTGAAGAAATATCCGAAGGCAATCTAGGGGTGCTAATTGAAGAAAAAGGAAATGATGAGTTTGCAAAATTAGCTAGAAACATTAATAGTATGACAGCCGAAGTTCTTGTTTTGATGGACAGAGAACGTGAAACGGAGAGAAGTAAGAATGAACTCATTACAAGTGTTGCACATGATCTTAGAACTCCATTAACCTCAATTACTGGATATCTTGAATTAATAAGAATCAACAAATCACTTGATAATGAAACAAAAGATAAATATATAGATATTGTATATAACAAATCAAAACGATTAGAAAATCTTATTTATAATTTATTTGATTTTACAAAACTAAATCATGGTAAAATAAATTTCAAACCAGAACTTATTAATATTGTTAAACTAATAGAACAATTATTAGATGAATTTTATCCAAGTTTTCAAGATAATAAATTAGAATATGAATATCATGCAAGTAATAAAGACATCGTTATTGAGGCGGATGGTGAACTAATCGCACGATTATTTGATAATTTAATTAATAATGCAATTAAATATGGTGCAGATGGAAAGCTTATTAAAGTATGCATTAGTGAAATTCAAGATATGATAAAGGTAGATGTTATCAATTATGGGAAGGTGATTCCTGAAAATGAACTAAACAATGTATTTAAGAAATTTTATAGAGTAGAACAATCACGTTCTGAAAATACAGGAGGAACAGGATTGGGGTTAGCAATAGCTAAAAACGTAGTTGATATGCATAATGGAACAATTGATGTGACAAGTAGTCTGAAGGGTACTTCGTTTTCGGTATGTCTTCCATACCAATTAGACAGTCATAAAGCAAAATTTGTTGCTGAAAATTAATATGGGATGCATGGGGAGTACATATGATTAATAGAAAGAAAAATACAAAACAAATCAAGGCAATAATTTGCTTCATTATTTTTTGTAGTTCGCTGTTAGGTTCTTTTAACATAAAGGCGGCTGCAGCCAATGTAGGAAGCTTGACAACAGAAGTTACATATGGATTTAATGGAACTACTAAAATGAACGCCCATACACCGTTTACCATTTCAATTTCGAATCAAGGAAGTGAAATACAAGGGGTAGTTCAAGTCATCTTATCTTCTTTTACAGAGTCTAATTCTACAACTGATATTGTATTGAATAGTAGATATAAAGAAAAAAATTATATGTATCAAGAAAATGTAACTATAGTAGCGAACGCCACCACCAATGTTACTATGGTTATTCCAGTAACAAATAAAGTAAATAAGTTGCAAATTACAGTATTAGATGAATACGGAAAAACTTTGAGTACGAAAGAACAAGTGATAGAATCAGATTATTTTTCTTATTATGTGTATGCAGCAATTATCAGTGATGACCCTATTGTACTAAATTATTTTGAAAATACAGCGATTTATCAATATAGTGATTATACATTTAAAGCTATCATTTTAAGTAAAGACGATATTCCAAAGGATAATTATGGACTTGAATTGTTTGATGTCATAATTGCAAACCAAAGTGAAATAGATAGCTTGTCAAAAGAACAACAACAGGTTTTAGATAACTGGAAAAAAAATGATGGATTAATGATCGACAGTGATGATATCGTCAATAAGCAAAATGTTTCATGGGAAAATATTATTCCAGAAGCAGAAATTCAGAAGCTAAACTATTCATATAGTTCGTATGAAGCTTGGTCAATATCATCTGCACTTGGTAATGTGTATATGAGTGAATTACCAAATTTCATGTTATATGTTATAGTGATTTCGATTTATATTGCATTAATGGGACCCATGTTATATTTGATACTCAAAAAGTTAAATAAGCGATACTTATTTTGGATATTTGAGATTGCAGGTGCAATATTATTTGCTGTTATTATCATTATAATGGGGAGCAATACTAGGTTAAAAGCGCCATTTATTAATTATTTTGACATTGTTACTTATAATAAAAATACAATTGATGATAGCGTTTATTTTAATATAAGAGCACCCTTTAACAATGAATATAAGCTTTATTTAGATAAGGCGTATTCTTTTAAACCAATTACTGAGATGGTATATATTGATAATCCTAGCCAAATTAAGAGTGTGGCTGATTATAACATTGGGATATCTCATGACGATAAGGAAAGTATTATTACAGTTAAAAATGATGCGGCGTTTACGAAAGAATATTTCTATGCTGAAAAATCAGACGAAATAAGTGGTACTGATTATATTAATATAAATATGAATTTGTTTGGCAATAAGGTTACAGGCTCCGTTACAAATAATTTAGATTATCCAATTGAAAATGCGACGATATTGAAATATAATAAGGTTATTTTTCTTGATACAATACCAGCTAATACAACAGTGAAAATAGATAATTTTCCGATTTATACGTATAATCCAAAGTTTAAATATGGATTAACCAATAAAATAGCGAAACTTAAAATGGATAAAAGAGGTGTGATTCAAGAAGGCTGCATGCTACAAAATCAAAAGAAAAATATTATGGATTTTTATCTAGAAAAAAAATTCAGTATAGCCACAGATAAAACGTATTTGATAGGTTTTACGACAGCTTCAAATCAATTAGATATGCAATTAGATTCGTCTTATGACGCATATGGCATGACCATGATTGAAGTTCCTTGCGACGTAAATTATACGAGTAATAATCATCAATATACAGCATATGTTCCAATCAAGAATGAAGAGTACAGTTTATCAGGAGATATTATGTATTCGGACGAAATGATACTTACTTATAATCTAGGGTCAAATTTGACCGATATTAACTTATATTTTAATGAGTTGAGTTATTATGATCCACAATATTATAAGGCATTTACTGGGCATGTCTATTTCTATAATAGAAAAACATCATTATATGATCCGTTTGATTTATCAAAAATGTATATTTCAACACAAGATCTAACGCAATATTTAAACGAGGATAATGAAATAGTAATAAAATATGTGGAGCATTTTGGTGAAGAAGAAAAGCAAGCACTACTTCCTTCGTTGTCAACTATAGGGAGGATTAACGATGTTGAAAATTGAAAATCTTTCTAAATCATATGGAAAATTTAAAGCAGTAGATAATTTTAGCCTAACAGTGAATGATGGCGAAATTTTTGGCTTCGTAGGTCCTAATGGGGCAGGTAAGACCACCATTATGAAAATTATCGCAGGTTTATTAAACGCAGATGCTGGAAATATATCAATTAACGGTGAAAATATATTTAATAATATTAGCATGTTAAAACAAAACATTGGATATATGCCAGACTTTTTTGGAGTCTATGATAATTTGACGGTAATTGAATATTTGCAATTTTATAGCTCAACCTATGGAATTGCTAATGATGTTGCCTTAAGTAGAGCGAATGAACTATTAGAGCTTGTTGAATTGCAAAATAAGGCACAGGAGTATGTAGATAGTCTTTCAAGAGGGATGAAACAGCGTTTGTGTTTAGCAAGAACATTGGTTCATAATCCAGATATTATAATTTTGGATGAGCCTGCATCTGGTCTTGATCCAGTTACGAGACATAAATTAAAGCAAATTCTAAAGAACTTGTGTGAAAAAGGAAAAACAATTATAATTAGCTCACATATTTTAACAGAGCTGGCCGAAATATGCAGTGGAATATGCATTATTGAAAAAGGAAAAGTAATTATGAATGGAAATATTGAAGAAATTTTGTATAAAGTAGATGCGTCAAATCCACTCATCATTCACATTCTAAATAACGTTGATAAGGCAGTAAGTATTTTGAAAAAAAACCAATATATAAGAACAATTTCTGTAGATGCTATGAATATAATGGTCACGTTCATTGGAAGAAGAGAAGAGGAAGCCGATTTATTAAAAGAACTTATTACAAATGATGTTTTAATTGTTTCGTTCAAACGGGAACAGAGTAATTTAGAATCATTATTTTTGAAGATTATAGAAAATGGAAGTGAGTTTTGATTTTAAATTACAGGTTGGAGCGTACAAATATAAGGAAAATATAACGATGGAGGAGAATTAATGAAGGCGAATCCAGTATTTAGAAAAGAACTACGAATGTTTGAGCGATCCATTAAAATATCTTGGATTATTTTGATTTATAATTTAGTATTAGCTATAGTAACGTTGGCGATATTTTATGTTATGCTTGATTCTTCAAAGTTTACGGGTTCAATTGAATATGCAAATATGATTGAAATATATGTTGTAATAGCATATATTCAGTTTGGAATGTTATTACTTATCGTTCCGGGTCTTACTGCTGGGGCCATATCGGGAGAAAGAGAGAGACAAACACTTGATATTCTATTATCAACTCAGATGAAGCCTTGGCAGATAATTGTTGGTAAGTTAGAGAGCTCTTTAAGTATTGTGCTTTTATTAGCAATTACTAGTATTCCGATTGTTTCTATCGTATTTGTTTTTGGTGGTATTAAGCTACTAGATGTAATTATTTTGATTATTTTACTGTTCGTAGAAGCCATCTTTATTGGAAGTATAGGATTGTTATTTTCATCTGTTTTCAAAAAAAGTACAACAGCGACCGTATTGACATATGCAACTTTACTTTCTATATTTGGTGGCACTTATTTGATTGTACAAGGTTCTTATTTATTAGAAGTAGCAAGAACCGCAACATTAGACAATCAAATGGCAGATATCAAGGGCATTATTTATATTTTATTAATCAATCCCATTATAACATTTGCAGGGTTAATTAATGGACAGACTTCAAATTCCAAAGAAATTTTATCGATATGTAATGGTTTCGGAAATTATGATAATAGTTTGATCGTAAAATATTGGATATGGATTAGTATGGGTATGCAGCTTGCACTATCTTATCTATTTATATTCATAGCGCAAGCAAATATTAATCCATTAAGAGAGTGTAAATTGTTTAAGAAGGGAACTAGGAATTCGTAGATTTCCCATACCGACACCAAGATCAATATGTGGTTTGTTTAAACCATGAAAATCGGAACCACCTGTAATGATGAGATTATATTTGTGCCCGAGTGCAAGCATATTGGCTTCATCCTGATTTTCGTTAAGGGAATAAATTGCTTCTATTCCTTTAAGACCAGATTCTTTTAGCAAAAGGATCAATTCGTTTAGTTCACTGTCAGTAAAATTATATAGAAGAGGATGGGCAAGGATAGGGAAACCTTTTGCATCTAAAATGATTTTGATGGCTTCAAGGGGGCTACATTTTACTTTTGGAACATAGCACGAACCACCACTACTTATATATTTGTCAAAGGCCTCTTTCATAGAAGAAATATAGCCTTTATCAAATAAGTATCGAGCGATATGAGCTCGAGTAAGAACGGTGTTGCCAAATTTATCGGCTAAAAGCGCAGGTGAAATGTCAAAGCCTTCTTGCACAAGTAATGTGCACATTTGTTCATTCCTTGTAGCTCTTAAGTCATTAAAATACTGCAATTTTTGAAGAAATGCTTTATCGGTATAATCAATAAAAAGTCCTAAGATATGCACATCATTGCTTTTATATGCGGTTGATAACTCGACGCCTGGTATTATTTGAATTTCATAAGAATTAGCTGCATTTATTGCTTCTGTTATTCCTGAAATACTATCATGATCTGTTAGCGCAAACGCACTTAAATGCTTATGCGCAGCATGAACAACTAGTTCGGTAGGTGTAAAAGTGCCGTCTGATGCAT
The DNA here is from genome assembly GCA_041821265.1 of Lachnotalea sp. Taxonomy (GTDB): domain Bacteria; phylum Bacillota; class Clostridia; order Lachnospirales; family Lachnospiraceae; genus Lachnotalea. The sequence continues at coordinate 13,654 of JBGUEQ010000023.1, forward strand.
TAGAGTGTACGTGTAAATCAATATATTTCATTAAAGACGTTCCTTTCTGTGTACAAATTTAAGTAATCGTTCAGCCATACCATTCATAATGTGCAAGAATATACAAATATATGAATCAGTCAAGTAATTGACTGGCACATGATTCATGTAGGGCGTCTGCCCTATAGAGCAAATCATACAAATTGCCATTAGAGTGCAAGCACTCACAGTAAGTTTGTATAATTTGCTCTGCATGGCTGAACTGTGTACAAATTTAATTACAACTTAATTATAACATTATTAAAACTAAAAAACTTTATATAAATTGTTTAAAATACAACAAAACATTGACATTATTTTAGCATCTATATATAATTGACTTATATGTTTTAGATAGGAGGGTAAGCCCTTGGAAGAAAAAGAGATTTCAAAAGCGGTAATAAAAAGATTACCTAGATATTATAGATATTTGGGTGAACTATTAGAAAGTGGTGTAGAACGTATTTCTTCGAATGAGTTAAGCTCTAAGATGAAAGTTACTGCATCTCAAATTAGACAAGATTTAAATAATTTTGGTGGTTTCGGTCAACAAGGATATGGATATAATGTAAAGCATCTTTATTCAGAAATTGGTAAAATATTAGGATTAGATAGAAATCATAATGTGATAATTATTGGTGCGGGTAATTTGGGTCAAGCACTTGCTAATTATGGAGCATTTGAAAAAAGGGGATTCATTATTAAAGGTATATTTGATGTGAATCCAAGGTTACATGGTGTTACGGTAAGAGGTATCGAAATATTAATGGTCGAAGAATTAGAGCATTTTATCAAAGAAAATAATGTTCAAATTGCTGCATTAACAATTCCCAAAACAAAAGCTGCAGAGATGGCGAACCGTCTGGTTGAATATGGAGTAAAAGCAATATGGAATTTTGCACATACCGATCTTACGTTGCCAGAGGGTATTTTGATTGAAAATGTTCATTTGTCAGAGAGCTTAATGCGATTATCCTATAATCTTACACGCTATGAGAAAGAACACAATATTGAGGAGTGTTAGCATAGTTTGAATAGTAGCCATGTATTACCGTTTTCAAAAGATAAAGAAGTGAGGTATTTTATGAATGAAAGATAAGAGTTTGGTGAAATTTGAAGCCGCATTAGAAGGTAAAAAAGTACCTCTTGTTACACTAGATAATAAATGGTATATATTGTTTGAGAGTAATTTAAGAACTTCAGCTTTAACAAACTTAGAAGAAAAATTAAACAAACTTCTTAGACGTCAGGGACATCTTTTCCATGAAATTAAAGAAATGGAAAATGCAAAACAAACTCTTTTGGATAAGATATTAGAAAACATGGATACAAGCTCTGATGACATGCATGGTGGTATCAAAAATAAAAAGTTAATGGCTAGTAAGAAGTTAATTAATGAATTAAATGTAAAAATAGCAAATAGTGAAAAAGAACTTGAAGATTTGCCAGAAATAATTAATAAAGTGAATAAAACCTTATTGGTAGAAGGCATGCGTATTTGTTATAACGCTATGAAAATTAACAAACAAAATATAGAAGAGATAAATACATGGATTGAGAATATTCGTGTAGAACTCAAGAAAAATGTTGTTCGAAAACAAGAAATCCAAGAAGAGACAAATCAAATGTATTCTTATATGCATGATATATTAGGATTTAAAATAGTTGATGTATTTGATTTGTATAATGAGGCACCATCACAAGAATGATAGTAGGAATAGGAACGGATATAATCGAAATTCAACGCATAAAGAAAGCCTGTGCAAAGGAGGCTTTCTTTATGCGTTGTTTCACTGAGAGGGAAAGAAATCTCATTGGAGATAATTATTCAAGAGCAGCGGGAAACTTTGCAGTAAAAGAAGCTGTTTCAAAGGTGTTTGGGACTGGCATAAGAGGATTTGAATTATTAGATATAGAAGTACTTCGTGATGATCTTGGTAAACCTTTTGTTAATTTATATAATAAAGCGGCTATGGTTGCCGAGAAGAATCGCATTTCGAAGATTCATATAAGCATATCGAATACAAAAGAATATGCTATTGCATACGCAATAGGTGAATCAAACGTAAATGTTTAGTACCCACAAACACAAAACAACCATTTGTTCGGAGGTAATAACATTGGAATATTTATTAACAAGTCAACAAATGAAAATGCTTGATAATGATACAATAGATAAAATAGGTGTTCCTTCCATTGTGTTAATGGAGAAAGCTGCATTAGGCGTAGTATCAGAGATTAAGAGAAATTGTGATAAGATAGAAAAAGTTTTAGTTGTATGTGGAAGTGGAAATAACGGTGGCGATGGTGTTGCAATAGGAAGATTGTTTCATTTACAAGGAGTACATGTCAGGGTTGTTTTTATAGGTGATATTCAAAAGACAACCACAGAAACAAAAAGACAAATAGAAATTGCAAAAAAATATGGTGTAAAAATTTATAACACCTTTGATGAAGTTGAATATAATGTAATAGTAGATAGTATATTTGGTATTGGTTTAACAAGAAATATTGAAGGTGAATACAAAAAGGCAATACAATTAATAAATAACTCCAATTCCTTTCGTGTTGCAGTTGATATACCTTCAGGAATTTCATCAGATACTGGCAAAGTAATGGGATGTGCAGTAAAAGCAAATTTAACAGTTGCAATTGCATATAAAAAGCTAGGTCATGTATTGTATCCAGGAACAGAGTATTGCAACAAAATTACTGTTTCTGACATAGGCGTTTATGGTGCCAAAAGCATTGGCTCAAATTTTTCTTATAATAAGGATGATTTGTGTAAAATACCCGTAAGACAACGATATTCAAATAAAGGAACATATGGGAAAGTGCTTATTATAGCAGGAAGCAAAAATATGGCAGGAGCTGCTTACTTGGCAGCGCTATCTGCCTATAAAACAGGCTGTGGCCTCGTAAGAATTTTTACTCAGGATGAGAATAGAGAAATTATACAGACACTAATTCCAGAAGCCATAGTAACGACATATGAGGAAAATCATTTGAATTTGAAAATACTGCAAGATGTCATAGATTGGGCTGATGTAATTGATATTGGACCAGGACTTGGAATGAGCAATAGCGCAAGTCAGATACTGAAAACCGTATTAGAAATTCATCAAGTTCCAATGATAATTGATGCAGATGGAATAAACTTGCTTGCTAAATACGATTATCTTTCTAACTGTAATACAAAAGATATTATAATTACTCCTCACATGAAGGAAATGTCTAGAATTTGTCAATGCAATATGACAGAAATTTCCGACGATATCATAGGCGCTGCAACTAAGGTGGCTGAAAAATATAGTTTAATTTGTGTATTGAAAGATGCAAGAACTATAGTTGCAGATTATCGCAAAAGGGTATATATTAATCAGAGTGGCAATAGTGGTATGGCAACAGCTGGCGCGGGTGATGTATTATCAGGTATGATTGCAGGACTTTTAGCACAAGGGATGTCACTTTTTGAAGGAGCAGCTTTAGGCGTATATATCCATGGTATATCAGGTGATGAGGCGGCTAGCCAAAAGGGTGAATTTGGTATGATGGCAAGGGATATTACAGAAAATATTATAAGCGCTATACCATGCCATATGTCTATTTAAAACTAGAATTGAAAGTGTGATTCACAGCTACAAGTATGCGCGTGAATAAGGACACAAATGGAGAGAATATGGATAAATATAATAGAATCTACGCTACTGTAAATTTGGATGCAATAGCAAACAACATGCAGCAAATAAAAGCTAATATTGCAGATAAAACTAAAATTATAGCGGTTATCAAAGCAGATGGATATGGACATGGAGCAGTACAAATTGCACATTTAATTGAAGATTATGATTATATATGGGGATTTGCCGTAGCCACGGCAGAAGAAGCTTCTATATTGAATAGAAATAATATTAAGAAACCAATCTTAATTTTAGGATACGTATTTGACCAGCATTATCCAATGTTAATAGAGAAGGAAATACGAGCAACTGTATTTACGTTTGAGATGGCAAAAGAGATTTCAGATAAGGCAACTGAATTAAATAAAAAAATAATGATTCATATTAAAATAGATACAGGTATGAGTAGAATTGGATTTCAATGTAATGACGTGAGTCTCATGGATATCAAAAAGATAAGCGAGTTACCTAATATAGAAATAGAAGCAGTATTTACACATTTTGCAAAAGCGGATGAATTTGATAAAACTTCAGCGAATATGCAGCTAAAGAGGTATCATGATTTTGTAGAAGAAATAGAAAATATGGGAATTCGTATCCCAATAAAACATTGTTCCAATAGTGCCGGAATTATTGATATCAATGCTGCCAATATGGATGTAGTTAGAGCAGGAATTATCATATATGGTTTATATCCATCGCCACAAGTGAACAGGGATAAGGTGAAGCTTATCCCTGCGATGGAGTTAAAGAGTCAAATAGTGCACGTAAAAGAAGTTGAACCAGGTACAGGAATTAGCTATGGATGGACTTGTACCACAGATAAACTTACTAAAATTGCCACTGTGCCGGTAGGATACGCAGATGGTTATCCAAGAACCTTATCGAATAAGGGGTGGGTTTTAATAAGAGGTCAGAAAGCACCAATCCTAGGTCGTATCTGTATGGATCAATTTATGGTAGATGTGACTCATATTGAAGGCGTAATGCCAAAAGATGAAGTGACATTAATAGGAAAAGACGGGGATATATCAATTAGTGTAGAAGAAATGGGTGATTTATCAGGCAGGTTTAATTACGAATTTGTATGTGATATAGGAAAAAGAGTACCACGAGTTTTCAATAAAAATAATCAAATAGTTGGAACAAAGGATTATTTTAATGAATAAAGTCGATAAAAAATAAATTCATTTAAGAATACGTCTGATGAAACGGTCAATAATACAAGTAGTGATACATAGACTACAATCATCGGAGTGTGAAGAAAATGATAATTAAAAGAGGCGATATATTTTATGCAGACTTAAGGCCTGTCATAGGTTCGGAACAGGGAGGAATTCGGCCCGTTCTGATTATTCAAAATGATGTAGGAAACAAGCATAGTCCAACTGTAATTTGTGCAGCGATAACTTCTAAAATGAATAAAGCTAAATTACCTACACATGTTGAAATAGATTCAAAAAAGTATGAAATTGTGAAAGATTCAGTTATTTTGTTAGAGCAACTACGGACAATAGATAAAAAGAGGCTGAAAGATAAAGTATGTCACTTAGACAACGAAATTCTAGAAAAAGTTGATAAAGCATTACTTATAAGTCTTGAGCTAAATACATAGAAGGGATTTTCAATAAAGCATGACAGAGAAAAGTCAGATTGTAGGGGTTATGATTTTTGTTATTTTAATTGTTGCGGATGCATTATTATATGGTTTTGGAGCAGCAATTCAAGCGATTAACAAAAACAAAGTGGATAAAAGAGCAGAAGAGGTTAAAGACAAAAAATCAATTTTATTAAATCAAATGATTGATGAGCCAACAAATTTAATAAATACAATTCAAATCATTATAAATTTAATAAGTATTTTTATCGGGTTTTATCAAGTGAGATTTTTTAATATACCAATTTTAGACACTTGTCTGGTGATATATCTATTGCTTACTTTCGGAATATTGATTCCCAAAAAATTTGGTCAAAAGTATTGTGATAGTTGGTCATATAAATTGGTGAAAGTAGTCCGTGTTCTTGTGATTTTATTTACACCTATCACTTTTATAATTACTTTAAGCACAAATATAGTGTGTCGTATATTTGGGGTCGATCCCAATGAAGTGGATGATGATGTTACAGAAGAACTAATGTCGATGTTAAATGAAGTTCATGAACAAGGAGTTTTACTTGCAAGCGAAGCAGCAATGATAAATAATATATTTGAATTCGGAGACAAAGATGCTAAAGATATCATGATTCATCGAAAAAATATTGTCGCCATCAATGGTGATTTTACGTTATCGGAAGTATTGAAATATATTCTTAAACAAAATTATTCTAGATTTCCTGTATTTGAAGGTGATATAGATAATGTGATTGGAATCGTTAACTTAAAAGATTTGTTTATTGCATATAATGCAAACATTGGGTTAAGAAATAAACAAATCAAGTCAATTAAGGGACTTTTAAGAAAAGCACTTTTTATTCCCGAAACTAGAAGCATTAACATATTATTTCAATCAATGCAATTTCAAAAAGTACATATGGTTATAATAGCGGATGAATATGGACAAACTGCTGGTGTTATAGCAATGGAAGATATTTTAGAAGAAATTGTTGGTAACATATTAGATGAATATGACAAAGAAGATATTATGGTGTTAAAGCAAGCAGATGGCTCATTTATTATAGATGGAATGGCGCCACTTGAAGAGTTGGAAGATATTCTTGAAATTAAATTTGAAACAGAAGACTGTGAAATATTAAATGGATTTTTAATCACATTATTGGATAAAATACCAACAGAAGGTGAAGTACTTATTGTTGAATATGCAGGCTACATTTTTGATGTAATTAAAGTAGAAGATAAAATGATTAAATCAGTAAAAGTGGACAAGAAGACGGTATAGAAGAGTAATCATAATATTTATCTTGAATTACTGTTAATTCGGTGTTAAAATTAAAAAATATAGTGCTTATATTCCATGTAAGCACTAAAAAATTGTATTACATATAGAAAAGGAGTTTTGGTATGTCAGGACATTCAAAGTTTGCGAATATAAAGCATAGAAAAGAAAAAAACGATTCTGCAAAAGGTAAAATATTTACAATAATTGGGAGAGAGATTGCCGTAGCTGTAAAAGAAGGTGGAGCAGATCTTGATAACAATAGTAGGCTTAGAGACGTTGTTGCGAAAGCAAAGGCAAACAATATGCCTAATGATACAATAGATAGGGGCATTAAGAAAGCAGCCGGAGATATCAATTCTGTTAGCTATGAAGTTGTAACTTATGAAGGTTATGGACCAAACGGAACTGCTGTTATTATTGATGCATTAACGGATAACAAGAACAGAACAGCAGCTAATGTTAGAAGTGCTTTTACCAAAGGAAAAGGAAGCATTGGGATACAAGGTTGCGTTTCTTTTATGTTTGATCAAAAAGGCCAGATTATTATTGATAAAGAAGCATGCGATATGGATGCAGATGAACTCATGATGTTAGCACTAGATGTAGGTGCAGAAGATTTTGCAGAAGAAGAAGACAGCTTTGAAGTGACGACAGCCCCAGAAGACTTTTCTACAGTAAGACAAGCATTAGAAAAAGCAGGTATCCCAATGGCAGAAGCAGAAGTAACCATGATACCACAGAACTGGGTAGAACTTACTGATGAGAATGCAATAATGAATCTACAGAAAACGTTAGATTTACTAAACGAAGACGACGACGTCCAAGCCGTATATCATAACTGGGACGAATAGAAAATCACTTGCTTGCAAGGGTGATTTTCTAGAGGACAGCTTCTAGCATCTTTAGGCTAGAAGAGGGACGAATAGGATTTCATTCACTTGCTTGCAAGGGTGATTTTCTAGAGGACAGCTTCTAGCATCTTTAGGCTAGAAGAGGGACGAATAGAAAATCAATTTTAAAAACAAAATTACATGGAGGAAATCATGAACTTTAAAGAGGGTATATGTCCAAGATGTCAAGGTATACTTCATATACCAGAAGACCGGGACAAGATAATTTGCATGTATTGTGGGGAGCAAATTATGGTTTCAGATATATTTAGTGATACTAAAATAACTGCGACTGCAGTAAATAACATAGAGAGACCGGCAGATTATGATATAAATTTACAAATGGGAATGAATAATCTTCCTAAGCTATTAATGGAAATTGAAAGTCCATTGGTTGCTTTTAAGAAGGATAAATATGAGCAATATTTCAAATCCCTGTATCATACTTATGAGGATACACTTGAAGCAATATCAAAAGTATATCGTTATACTAATGATAAGGAAGAAGTGATTCGTAGTTTGGCACTTAACTTTGCAGATGGAGCAGCTAAAAATATTGATTCATTAACGAAAAAAGGTGCGAAAGAACAAAAACTTATGGATTACAATTTAAGTATTGCAGTTTATGTCGTTCCAATCATATTAGAATATAATAATAAATCATTAGAAATTCTTGCAGATAGAATATTAGAAGAGTGGAAGATTAAATTTCCTAAAACGAATGTTGGTAAATCTGATTTTGAGCATATTAATGGAGGATTTAGAAAAAAACTTTGTTATATCTCAACAGCTGTATGTGAGACATTAGGTAAAAGTGATGATTGTTATGAGCTTACACTACTTAGAAATTATAGAGATGATTTTCTAATGAATCAACCTGGTGGTGAAGAAATCGTTAATGAGTATTATGATATTGCACCAACTATAGTCAAGAGGATTAATAAACTTTCAAATTCAAGAGATATTTATAAATCAGTTTGGGACAATTATTTAAATCCTTGTGTTCAATTGATTGAAGAAGATAAAAACAATGACTGTAAGGTTGTATATTATAAAATGGTAAGAGACTTACAACAAGAATACTGTCATTAGAAGTGACCGTAGGCAAAGCGCCTTCGGTCGCTTTTGCTAAATAAAATAATAGGAAAAGTTTTACGAAAACTTCTCTATTATTTTATTAAAGGAACTACGTGCCAGAATGCACACCGAGCGGAGAGAAAGTGTGTTACTACGCAACCTGCGTGGACGCTAAAGGGTCTGCTTGTAGACACCTTATTTAAACTGATAAATATATCGGAAGGGATTAGGAATGGTAAATTGCTTTATACTTTCAAATAATATAAAAGTTGTATGTGAGCCTATGCCATATCTTAGGTCAGCATCATTAGGCATATGGGTAAAGGCGGGATCTGCTTATGAAAGCATTGAATTGAATGGGATTTCACATGTGATAGAACATATGCTGTTTAAAGGTACAACAACAAAGAGTGCAAAAGACATAGCGGACATTACAACTAGTCTTGGGGGTAACCTGAATGCTTTTACGAGCAAGGAGTATACTTCATATTACATACGTACATTAGATAAACATCTAGAGGCAAGTATTGACTTACTAAGTGATATGATATTAAATCCGCTTATGGCAAAGGAAGATCTTGAAAAAGAGAAAAGTGTCATTTTAGATGAAATTGATATGTACGAAGATTCACCAGAAGACATGGTACATGAAATTCTTCAAGAAAAAGTGTGGAAGAATAATCCGCATGGATTTATTATATCGGGTGATAAAAAGACAGTAAAAAGTTTTACGAGGGAGCAAGTACTTCAATTTAAAAATGATTATTATACTGGTGAAAATATTATAATTTCGATTGCAGGTAACTTTGATCAAGACAGTATAATGAATCAACTAGAAAATAAATTTGGAAAGATATTGTCAAAAGGAAATTCAAATAGTTTAATTCCACCAATATTTACTAGGTGTGATTATAGAAAAAATAAGGATATTGAACAGGCTCATATCAACGTTGCATTTAATGCGATTACGTCTCTATCACCAGAAAGATATGCCTTTTCTATTGTGAATTCAGTATTAGGGGGAAGCGTTAATTCGCGACTTTTTCAAAGAATACGAGAAGAAGAAGGCATGGTATATTCGATTTATTCATACGGAAGTTCTTACGATGAATGTGGTTTGTTTCAAATATATGCTGCAATGAATCCAAGTCTAATTAATGATGTTCTTGAAGAAATTTATCATACAGTTGAAGAATTTGTTGAAAACAAAATTTCGATAGAAGAACTCAATAATGCAAGAGAAGAAATCAAGACAGAATTAATTATTGGTACGGAAAGTACACAGTGTAGAATGGAAAACAATGCAAAGTCATTGTTACAATTCAATAAAATAATTACAGTAGATGAGACCATTGCAAAACTAGATAAAGTTTCGTTAGAAGATGTATCATTTGTAATAGATAAATATTTAAAAAATGTTCATCCGGCTACAACTATTATAGGCAAAGTAGAATAGTATCTAAATAGTTACAACAATTTACAGAATTAAGGTAACTATTCAGTACCTTCATAGTTACCGCTACGCGATGTACACAAAATGCAATAGAATTGCATTTTGGCGCGTGATACACTCGTAAAATTATGCATACTGCATAATTTTAACTTCGCGGAATAGTGGGTACTGAATAGTTACGAATTAAGTTCTGTTATAACCAAGGAGGAATTTAAGATGAGTAATGATTACAGATGTGAAACCAAATGTGTTCAGTCAGGCTGGCAACCAAAGAATGGTGAGCCTAGAGTTTTACCGATTTATCAGAGTACAACATTTAAATATGATACAAGCGAACAAATGGGACGACTATTTGATCTGGAAGATGAAGGCTATTTTTATACAAGATTAGCGAATCCTACAAACGATGCAGTAGCCAAGAAAATTTGTGAACTTGAAGGTGGATATGCTGCAATGCTTACTTCTTCAGGTCAGGCAGCAACATTTTTTTCTGTATTTAACATTTGCGAAGCGGGTGACCACGTTATTTGTTCCGCTACTATTTACGGCGGAACATTCAATTTACTTGGTGTTACTCTAAAAAAATGTGGTATTGAATGCACTTTTGTGGATCCAGATGCATCAGAAGAAGAAATAAATAAAGCATTTCAATCAAATACCAAAGCAGTATTCGCAGAATCCGTTTCAAATCCTACACTTGTTGTTTTAGATATTGAAAAGTTTGCAACGATTGCTCATAATCACGAAGTGCCATTAATTATTGATAATACATTTGCAACTCCAATTAATTGCAGACCTTTTGAATGGGGAGCAGATATCATTACTCATTCTACAACAAAATACATGGATGGGCATGCGGTAAGCGTAGGCGGATGTATTGTTGATAGCGGTAATTTTGATTGGTTAGCACATGCAGATAAATTTCCGGGTTTAACAACTCCAGATGATTCTTATCACGGAATAATCTATGCAGAAAAGTTTGGAAAAGCTGCTTATATTACAAAAGCTACATCACAGCTTATGCGTGATTTGGGTGCTATTCAATCACCACAAAATGCGTTTTTACTTAATATTGGTCTTGAAACATTACATTTAAGAGTATCAAGACATTGTGAAAATGCACAAAAAGTTGCTGAATACCTCGAAGCAAAGGATGAAGTCGCATGGGTGAATTACGCAGGACTTTCAACAAATAAATATTATAATTTAGCTGAAAAGTATATGCCTAAGGGTATTTGCGGCGTGATTTCCTTTGGACTAAAGGGTGGAAGAAAAGCTTCTTCTGAAATGATGGATAGTTTAGAACTAGCAGCGATTGTAACACATGTTGCAGATTCTCGTACATCAATTTTACATCCAGCAAGTCATACACATCGTCAGATGACAGATGAACAGCTTCTTGAAGCAGGTGTAGCACCTGATTTAATTCGATTATCAGTTGGGATAGAGAATGTTGAAGATATTATTGCAGATTTAGAACAAGCTATATCTAAAATAAAATGATAAAGAATATGAATAAAGGAAATCCTACAAAGCTGATATTATCTTTTGCAGGACCTATGATTGCACAAGTTGTATCATCAATTTATTGTATTATAGTTTGTCGGTTTTTACCGGACAAAATATTGGCGGTGGAAACATATATTTACTGATTCATTATTTTGGTTCTACGGGTTTGTGGGTAGCAATTCCAATTTCGTGGGGCATGGCTTGTATCATTACAATTATTCGATATTTTTCGGGAAAATGGAAAACAAAAGCAGTAATGAAAAACAATTAACTATGATTTGTATAAAATCACAATAATCCTCCATAATAAAAGATGATACGAACTAAGGTATAATGCTAGTTATGTTTATCATACAATATGGAGGATTATTTATGGAAAATATGAAAGAAGCGAAATTAAAAGATGAAAATCTAAAAGAAGATATTCAAGAAAAAAAAGATGAAAAAGTAAAAGAAACCGGTCAATTAACATTGGATAAAAATAAAAATAATTATAAAATTCATTTATTAAGTATTATAGGAGAAATAGAGGGTCACGAATGTCTTCCCGCAACGACAAAAACAACGAAGTATGAACATGTTCTACCAACATTGGCATCCATAGAAGATAGTGATGACGTGGATGGTGTGCTGATTATTATTAATACTGTGGGTGGTGATGTGGAAAGCGGTCTTGCGATTGCAGAAATGATCGCCTCATTAAGTAAGCCTACGGTTTCACTAGTACTTGGAGGAAGTCACTCAATTGGTGTACCACTTGCAGTTGCTACTAATTATTCATTTATAGTTCCAACGGGTACGATGATTATTCATCCTGTAAGAATTAACGGATTGGTTATTGGAGTTCCGCAAACATTTGATTATTTTAAAATAATTCAGGATCGTATTCTCAGATTCATTGTACATCATTGTAATACTACTGAAAAAAGATTAGAAAAGTTAATGATGGAAACTGGTATTCTTACCAAAGATGTCGGTACAATATTGGTTGGCAAGGAAGCTGTTTTTGAAGGCATAATTGATGAAGTTGGTGGTATTCAAGATGCTTTGAAGAAATTGTATGGTATGATTGATAAATACAAGAATGAAGTGCCTTTTAGTTAATAGGAAAGTTCATAGAGCGTTCCTATTAACTAAAATAATCGAGTAGTGATAGCCGAAAAATCAGCTACCACTACTCGATTGTTTTTGAAAATTATCAACTTATTTAATTGTTTGGATCTAAACCAATTACTTTATTAAAGGAAGATTCTTGATCTACCTGTGCTTTTTGGGTAAAAATTTTATATTGCTGCATGATATCATCTTGTTTCTTTTGTGTTATTTCTTCGTATAAATCAGCATCTTTAATTGTACTTAGGGCTGAATCGTTGTTAAAAGCGGCAGAATTATTATAGCTAGTTATGCTATCTAACACATTGCTTTGAGCACCAATAGAACTTCTTGCAGAAGAAACTTGTTTAAGCGCATCTTCGATATCAGTAATATCAAATGTACTAGTAACGTTGTAGTCAGCGATACCTAATGCTTCCAGAGTAGAATTATATAATTCGATTTTAAGGCCTCCACCGGAAGGGTCTGTGGCTAAGTGGATGTCGGCCATACTTCCGTCTAATAAATTCAGTTGATTAAATTGTGTATTTTTAGCGGCATCCTGAATTCCAGATTTCATTTGAGAAATTTCATCTTGAATGGCGCTTAAATCATCAGAAGAGTTAGTTCCATTCGATGCTTTTAAACTTAATTCATAGATTCGTTGAAGACTGTCATTGATGTTGCTTAAACTATTATCTGCTACATTTAATAAGTCTTTACCAGAGGAAGCGTTATCAGAAGATTGCGACAGTGCTTTTGATTGACTCTCTAATTTTTCGGAAATAGCTAATCCTGATGCATTATCTGAAGCAGAATTAATTTTATTTCCGTTTGATACTCTTTCATAACTGGATATGTTGGAAATTCCTGTTACACTCATAAATATCACCTTACCTTTATCTTTTGAAGAGGTTAATATGTACAATTTAAGTTTACTATAAGACTTACATATATTCAAGTTAATTAGAATAATTTAATAGTTGTTACGATCCGCCTTGTTACTGTTCACTCCGTTCACAGTAACTTATGATTTCTGCATGCAAATTCGCTACGCGAAGCAGAAATCATTTGTCGAATCATTTTCTTACGTAGCTTAACAGCTAGTGTTAAGCTACTGTGTGAACAGTAACTCCGCCTTACTGCAAAATACGGCAATTCTGTGAATAGAAACTATTAGCTCTCATTAAAGTAAACATTAATAATGACATTTCTTTGATGAAATGTTATAATTAATGATATGACGAGTTAGACAAACATACGTTTGGAATGTTTTGATGCTTAGGAGGAAAACAATGTCACTTTTACAAGCGATTTTGATGGGGTTTATACAAGGGGTAACCGAATTTTTGCCAGTTAGTAGTTCAGGTCATTTAGCTATATTTAAAGAGTTATTTAAAATAAATTTAGAATCAGGTATGCTATTTGATATCATGTTACATTTGGGAACGCTTGCAGCTGTTTTTGTTGTTTATTTTAAAGATATAAAGAAATTAATAATAGAAGGTGTGTGTATTGTAGGAGACTGCATTACAAATGCATGGGTATTTATTGGAAACAAAATACATAAAGTAAACAACCCTTATCGACAGGTGGTTCGCAATGCCTATAGAAAATTTGTTGTACTAGTTATCGTATCGACGATACCTACAGCAATTATTGGTTATGCAGCAAAAGATTTAATTGAAGTAGTATCAGGAATTTTGATTATTCCAGGTATATGTTTAATTATAACAAGTATTTTATTATTTATAGCAGATAAATATAATGAAGGAACTAAGACGCCAAAACAGGTAACCTATAATAATGCATTTATTATTGGTATTTGTCAGGGTATTGCAACACTTCCAGGAATTTCTCGCTCAGGAACAACGCTTACAGCATGTCTTGTTAGTGGATTTGATAAGAAATTTGCAGTTAAGTATTCTTTTATTATGTCTATTCCAGCTATATTAGGCGCTGCACTTCTAGAAGTGAAAGACTTAAATGGCATGAAGTTTACCACGGTAGAAATTGTGAATTATAGCATTGGAGCTATTGTAGCTGCAGTTGTTGGATATGTGTGTATTAAGACAATGCTTGTTGTAGTTAGGAAGAATAAGTTTAAGATATTTGCGTTTTACTGTTTATTCGCTGGAATAACAGCAAGCGTTGGATATTTTTTAATTTAATAGGGAATGGAATAGTTACAAAAAGTTTTGCAATTTATACCGGGAGGCAACTAAATGAGTACAAGCACTAACAAAAAAACAAGTACATCAAGAAATACACGAAATACTAAAACTACAAATAATAAAAATAAGAAGAGTGTCACTTCAAGAGCTAAGAATAGTAAAACGAAGGCTAATCAAAATGATAGCTTTATCAAAGCAGAGATAGTTCTTTTAGTTATATTAGCATTTTCCATCATTCTTTTGATTAGTAATTTTGGAGTGGGGGGAAGTCTTGGGAATTATATAAGTAGTGTTGCTTTTGGAGTGTTTGGAATTTTAGCATACATATTACCCTTTGTGTTGTTTTTTGGTTGTGCTTTTTTTATATCAAATAAGGAAAATGCAAAGGTAATAATAAAGTTGATAACAGGAATTGTATTATTCCTATTTTTATGTGTTTTAGCACAGTTATTTAGTAAAGCATATGTAATAAATCATTCGGTTGATGAATTTTATAAATATTCAGCCCTTCATAAAAGTTCAGGTGGAATCGTTGGCGGTCTATTATGTAAATTATTCATGGCTGCATTTGGTGTTGTGGGTGCTTATGTCATTTCTATAACCTTAATGATAATTTCACTTGTAATTATTACAGAGCGATCATTTTTAAGAGGTGTTAAGAAAAGTAGTGACAAAGTATATTCGACTGCAAAGTCTACTGCGATTGCAGGAAATGAAAAACGTAAAGAACGTGCTGAGCAAAGACAAATAGAAGCAGACAAACGACGTGACAAACGAGTGGAAGGGGTATGTGTTAATACTTCCATTGATGTTGCTAACAAATCCGCTAAACAAGATATTCATGAAATTACAATGGATTTCCCACCAGAACCTAGTTCGGCTAGTCTTAACATAGGAAATGATGATTCTGTAAATAATAAACAGGCAGTAGTTCAAATGGATGAATTTCATGTAGCACCGCTAGATTATAATAATGATAGTCAGGCATTGGAAGGAATCAAAATAAAGGATGAACCAGAAATAATTAGACCTGTGGTGCCAAACTATGAAGAAGCACCATTGAAAGAGAGTGGATATCAATTATCACCTCTAGAAAAACAAGCTTTAGATATTATCAAAGATACTCCGAGAAAGAAGAAAGAAAACTTGCCCAAAGAAGTGGCGATGGAACAAGAAGTGCAAATTAATCCAGAAATTGTTGCTAGTGAACAATTAAAAGAAAAAGAATATGTATTCCCACCAATGGATTTATTAAAACGAGGTTCTGTAAAGGGTAGTGGTGATTCTGATATTCATTTACGAGAGACTGCTGCTAAATTACAACAGACGTTGCAAAACTTTGGTGTAAGAGTAAATATTACAAATATAAGTTGCGGACCAACTGTTACACGATACGAACTACAACCAGAAATGGGAGTTAAAGTGAGTAAAATTGTTAGTTTGTCTGATGATATTAAACTAAATTTAGCGGCGGCTGATATTCGAATAGAAGCGCCAATTCCTGGAAAAGCAGCAGTTGGTATTGAAGTGCCAAATAAAGAAAATAGTACGGTAATGTTTCGAGATTTAATTGAATCGGAAGAATTTAAGAAACATCCATCCAATATCTCATTTGCAGCGGGCAAAGATATTAGTGGACATACCATTGTAGCTGATATTGCAAAGATGCCACATCTATTGATTGCAGGTGCTACGGGATCAGGTAAGTCAGTGTGTATCAATACATTGATTATGAGTATTATCTATAAGGCCAATCCAGAAGACGTTAAACTTATTATGATTGATCCAAAAGTAGTGGAACTTAGTGTTTATAATGGAATTCCTCATTTGCTTATTCCGGTTGTAACGGACCCGAAGAAGGCAGCGGGGGCTCTTAACTGGGCTGTAGCTGAAATGACTTCGCGATATAAGAAGTTTGCAGATTTAAACGTACGTGATTTAAAAGGATATAATGAGAAGATTAAATCAATTGAAGATATCGAAGACGATAACAAGCCCCAAAAGCTTCCGCAAATAATTATAATTGTAGATGAGCTTGCGGATTTAATGATGGTTGCTCCAGGTGAAGTGGAAGAATCCATTTGTCGTTTAGCACAGCTAGCAAGGGCTGCTGGGCTACATTTGATTATAGCGACGCAGCGACCTAGCGTTAATGTCATTACAGGCCTAATTAAAGCCAATATGCCATCGAGAATAGCATTTGCAGTATCTTCTGGAGTGGATTCTAGAACTATTATTGATATGAATGGAGCTGAAAAGCTTCTTGGTAAAGGGGATATGCTATTTTATCCACAAGGTTATCAGAAACCAGCACGTGTGCAAGGAGCATTTGTAACAGATAAAGAAGTGAGCGATGTGGTCGAATTCTTAACCAAGCAACATGGTGAAGTGGAATATAATAAAGAAGTAGAAGCAACAATAAGCACGAATACACAAGCTAATTTAGATTCAGGTAACTCAGGAACTGAGCGTGATTCTTATTTTGTTGACGCTGGTAAATTTATTATAGAAAAAGATAAAGCTTCTATTGGTATGCTTCAAAGAGTATTTAAAGTAGGCTTTAATCGAGCGGCAAGAATTATGGACCAGCTATGTGATGCAGGAGTAGTTGGAGAGGAAGAAGGTACAAAGCCTCGGAAAGTAATAATGTCCTTAGAAGAATTTGAGGAATTCATTGACGAATGCGTGTAAGTTATGGTAAAAATATTTGTAACTTCTAAGTACCTATTGACGTGAAGCGTTTTGCAAAGCAAAATCCCGAGTTTTATATGTATTGCGCAGTGGTAACTATGAAGATACTGAATCGTTATAAATATTTAATATTCTAAAGGAGAAACGTGATGAAAACAGATATTCAAATTGCACAAGATGCACAAATGATACACATTAAAGAAATTGCAAAAAAATTAGATATTACAGAGGATGAACTTGAACTGTATGGTAAATATAAGGCGAAGTTATCTGATGATTTATGGGATAAAGTAAAAGATAATAAAGATGGTAAACTTATATTAGTAACAGCGATTAATCCAACACCTGCAGGTGAAGGGAAAACAACAACAACAGTAGGCTTAGGGCAGGCTTTGGATAAATTAGATAAAAAGGCTATTATTGCATTAAGAGAGCCATCACTTGGACCTTGTTTTGGAATTAAAGGTGGTGCCGCAGGGGGCGGGTACGCACAAGTTGTACCGATGGAGGATTTGAACTTACATTTTACAGGTGATTTTCATGCTGTTACATCGGCTAACAATTTATTGTCAGCACTTTTGGACAATCACATTCAACAGGGAAATGAACTTAATATTGATACAAGACAAGTGGTTTGGAAACGTTGCCTTGATATGAACGATAGAGTTCTTAGAAATATTGTAGTTGGACTAGGTAATAAAATGGATGGCGTAGTAAGAGAAGATCATTTTGTTATTTCAGTTGCATCAGAGATTATGGCAATTTTATGTCTTGCAGACGACATGGCAGACCTAAAAAAAAGAATAGGATGTATTATTGTAGCATATAATTATAGTGGAGAGCCAATTACTGCCAATGATTTGCAAGCAACCGGTGCAATGGCAGCGCTGCTTAAAGACGCAATCAAACCAAATATCATTCAAACATTAGAACATACACCAGCTTTGGTTCATGGAGGACCATTTGCTAATATTGCTCATGGATGCAATAGTGTACGTGCAACAAAAACAGCTCTTAAATTAGCTGATATCGTAGTGACCGAAGCAGGATTTGGTGCGGATTTAGGTGCTGAAAAATTCTTTGATATAAAATGCCGTAAAGCGGACTTAAAACCTGATGCAGTTGTTTTAGTTGCAACTGTTCGTGCTTTGAAATATAATGGTGGTGTTACCAAAGCGGATTTATCAACAGAAAATCTGTTGGCCTTAAGTAAAGGTATTGTAAATCTTGAAAAACATATTGAGAATTTACAAAAATATCAAGTTCCAGTTATTGTAACACTTAATTCTTTTGTTACAGATACAGAAGAAGAATATAAATTTGTTAAAAATTTCTGTGAAGAAAAAGGCTGTGAATTTGCATTATCTAAAGTATGGGAATTAGGTGGAGAAGGTGGAATTGAACTTGCTAACAAAGTTCTTGAAACACTAGAGACTAAGAAAAGCAATTTCAAGCCTATTTATGAGGACAACATTGCGCTAAAGGACAAAATCAGTAAAGTGGCTATTGAAATTTATGGTGCGGATGGTGTTAAGTATTCGGTAGCAGCAGAGAAAGCGTTAGCCAAAATAGAAGATATGGGATTTCAAGACTTTCCGGTATGTATGGCAAAAAATCAATACTCATTATCAGATGATGCAACCTTACTCGGAAGACCAACTGGATTTACGATTAATGTTAGAGATGTATATGTTTCAGCGGGAGCTGGATTTGTTGTGGTTTTGACAGGAGCGGTTATGACTATGCCTGGATTACCGAAATACCCAGCAGCTAATTATATTGATGTAGATGACAATGGCATAATCGTAGGCTTATTTTAGTAGTTACGAATGGAAAGGAATCAAAATGGCAGATATAATAAATGGCAAACAAATTTCACAAGAAATTAAAGACGAGTTGAAAAAACAAGTTATGAATTTAAAAGAACAAGGGAAAGAAATTACGTTAGCTGTCATTCAAGTTGGCAGTGATCCGGCATCCTCAGTTTATGTAAATAATAAGAAAAAAGCATGTGCATATATCGGAATTAATTCACTTGCATATGAATTAGAAGATACGGTATCTGAATCAAAATTACTTGATTTAATAAATGAATTAAATAATAATCCAGTAGTGAATGGTATTTTGGTACAACTACCACTACCTTCCCATATTGAAGAAGATAAGATTCTCAAGGCAATTGTTCCAAATAAGGATGTTGATGGATTCCATCCACAGAATGTAGGTGCAATGTGTATTGGTGAAAAAGGATTTTTGTCATGTACGCCTGCTGGGATTATACAATTGTTAAAACGTTCTAATGTTGATATTTCAGGAAAAGAATGTGTTGTGATTGGAAGAAGTAATATTGTAGGAAAACCAATGGCATTACTACTCTTGAGAGAGAATGCAACCGTAACAATTGCGCATTCTAAAACCAAAGATTTAAAAGAAGTTGCAAAAAGAGCGGACATCTTAATCGTGGCAATTGGTAAACCAAAGTTTATTACAGCGGAATATGTAAAAGATGGAGCAGTAATTATTGATGTTGGAATTCATCGTAATGAAAATAATAAATTGTGCGGAGATGTGGACTACGACTCACTAATTGATAAAGTTAGTGCAATTACACCTGTACCTGGAGGCGTTGGTCCTATGACAATTGCAATGTTGATGAATAATTGTGTGGAATCAGCAATAAATAGTTAGAAATGAGGAAATAATATGGTCTGCACTAAATGCGGTGCTGAACTACAAGAAGCGGATTTATTTTGCTTAAACTGTGGTCAGGAAGTTCAAATGGTTCCTGATTATAATCCTGTAGAAGAAATGGTGATTAGAAATCTTGCAGAAGCCCAGCAAAGCCAAATGATTTTAGAAAATTTTAAAAAGGGTCATACCACTCAAGATATAATAACAAAGCAAGATCCAAAGTACAAAGAAAATCATAAACACGATAATGAGAATAATTACAATAAATATCAAAAGCACAAAAGAATTGTAAAAAGAAAAGAATGTATCAAAAAAGCAAATAGTAAACTTCACAATTTACATAGTTCTAACATTAAATTCAAATATGTATATATTTTTTTAGCTATCTTAGCAACTATAGCTATTAGCATGGTTACGATACAATATAGGCATAGTCATTCTTACCGCTATCAATATGCGCAAGCACAAGATGCAATCAGTAACGGTGACTATGACGAAGCGTACAGTTATTTGGAAAAGGCATCAGCACTTAACAATAGTGATGTGAAGATTAAATTATTAATGGTATTAGTATATCAAAAACTTGAGAAGACAGATGATGCAATTATATTGTTGAAGGAAATTCTTGCTATTGATACTACTAATGTTGATGCCGCAAAACGGCTTATTCAATTATATTCAGATTTAAATATGACAGATGAGCTTATTGCATATTTAGATGAAATAGAAAAAAATCCCTTGCCTAGCGCACTAGGAGAGTTTTATTTGAATCGACCCAATTTTAGTGTTGAAGGTGGAGTATATGATAAATATGTATCACTAGAAATAGCATCAGCAGAAAATAGTGACATATATTATACGGTTGATGGTACAAAACCAACAACTTTAGCGATTAAATATTCCGGGCAAATTAGACTTCGCGGTGGTACAACCAAGATAAGAGCTGTGTCTGTAAATCAAAGTGGTGATTTAAGTATTGAAACGATTGAAGAGTATACCGTTAATTCTACGGTTCCAGAGAATCCTGTGATTAATCCGGCATCAGGACTTTATTCTTCGCCACTTCCGATTAGTATTACTATACCAAACAACTGTAACGTATATTATACTTTGGATGGATCGGAGCCAACTGAAACATCTTATTTATATACAAGACCGCTGGATATGCCTTTGGGAAAATTTGTACTATCCGTTGTTGCAATTGATGATAATGGGATTATAAGTAATACGATTCAATGTAGCTACGACTTGGAAATTACCACAAGATTTTCTGTTGATCAAGCTTATGATATTCTTGTGCAAAGACTAGGAAATCAATTAGTAGATGAAACGGGAGCATTTCAATTAGAATGTAGTTCAGCGATTGAGATTGGTGGATATAATCTTTATGCATTTGAGAAAGTATATGGAACGGATAGTAACGGTAACAAAATAGCTGGAGCTGATAAATATACATTTGATGTTCTAACTGCCGAGACATTTCATGCAGTAATAAATTCAGCAGGTGGTTATGATTTAACACCATTTTAAAAGGAAGACTTTCGAGAAAGTCTTCCTTTTAAAATGCATTGAAATGTATTGTTATTGACCATTTTCAAACTGGATAATGCCACCTTGAAGCGATTTGATTCTTGCTAAAGAGTAAACTTCAATTTTACCTTCTTCAAGCTTCTCACGTCCAGGCTGAAACGCTTTTTCAATTAAGATACCAACACCAGCAATGGTAGCGTTGCCTTTTCTTACAAGTCGAATCGCACCAGTAGAAGCTTCTCCATTCGCTAAGAAATCATCGATAATTAATACGTGATCTTCTTCCGTAATGTGTGCTTTTGAAAGTGTTAATTCATAACTTGTACCTTTTGTAAAGGAAGCTACTTCGGTGTGATATAAATCAGTCTTAAGTACTTTGGAGGGAGATTTTTTCATAATAATTAATGGAACATTTAGCGCGATAGCTGTCATTATAGCAGGAGCTATTCCAGAACTTTCAATTGTTACTACTTTTGTAATTCCTCTGTCTTTAAAATGTCTTGCAAATTCTTCACCAAGTTCTTTCATAAGATTAGGATCTACTTGATGATTAATAAATCCATCTACTTTTAGAATTTCTTCATTAAGAACTATACTTTCACTAAGGATTCTGTCTTCTAACAATTTCATACAAATCACCCCACATTTTTTTAGTCATACGATGTTTAAATTATATTACTTATTTCGTAATATAAAAATTATATCACAATATATTTGAAAAATATAGCTGTTAATAAATTTATGTATGCTTAATTTTTATATTTATGCCTTTAATCGATAACTCTTTATTGATATTTTTTTCAATTTGAACTATTATGTAATAAGTGTTATTTAATAAGGAGGAATTTTATGTATAAAATAGTTAGAGCCGAAGAACTGGCAAACAATATTTATCTTATGGAAGTTGAAGCAAAAAGAGTTGCACATTCATGTAATCCAGGACAATTTGTTATCGTAAAATTAGATGAAAAGGGGGAGCGTATTCCACTAACAATCTGTGATTATAATAAAGAGACAGGAACTGTATCAATTGTATTCCAAACAGTAGGTGCTGGTACTGAAAAAATGTCCAAATTAGCGGTAGGTGATGGCTTTAGGGATTTTACTGGTCCACTTGGCTGTGCTTCAGAATTTATATCTGAAAGCATAGAAGAACTTAAGAATAAAAAAATACTATTTGTTGCGGGTGGTGTTGGAACGGCTCCTGTTTACCCACAAGTTAAATGGTTACATAAAAATGGTATTGATGCCGATGTTATTATGGGTAGTAAGACGAAGGATTTACTTATTTTAGAAGATGAGATGAGAGCAGTGGCAGGTAATCTTTATGTTACAACTGATGATGGCTCTTATGAGCGTAAAGGAATGGTTACTGAAGTAATTAAAGATTTAGTGACAAATCATGGAAACAAATATGATGTGGCAGTGGTAATAGGACCAATGATTATGATGAAGTTTGTTAGCATGCTAACAAAAGAACTTGAGATACCAACTGTTGTTAGTTTGAATCCAATTATGGTAGATGGTACTGGAATGTGTGGTGCTTGTAGAGTTTCAGTAGGTGGAGAAGTTAAATTTGCTTGCGTTGATGGACCAGAATTTGATGGCCACTTAGTAAATTTTGATGAAGCAATGAAAAGACAGCAAATGTATAAATCGGACGAAGGACAAGCTATGTTAAAACTTCGTGAAGGTGATACACACCATGGTGGATGTGGTGTTTGTGGAGGTGACGAATAATGGACGTAATGAAGAAAGTACCAGTAAGGGAACAAGAGCCAAAGGTGCGTGCAACAAACTTTGAAGAAGTTTGCTTAGGATATAATCAAGAAGAAGCAATGGAAGAGGCAGCGCGTTGCTTAAATTGTAAAAATGCGAAATGTATTGCTGGTTGTCCAGTTGCAATTGACATTCCTAAATTCATTAAAGAAGTTGCGGATGGCAACGTAGAAGAAGCAACTAAAACAATAGGAAAATCTTCTGCATTACCAGCTGTTTGTGGTCGTGTATGTCCACAAGAGAGTCAATGTGAAGGGAAATGTATCAGGGGAATTAAAGGAGAACCAATCTCAATTGGAAAGCTTGAACGATTTGTAGCTGATTGGTCAAGAGAAAATAATATTGAACCAGAAGCTCCAAAGGCTTTAAACGGCAAAAAGGTTGCAGTAATTGGGTCAGGACCAGCTGGACTTACTTGTGCTGGAGATTTAGCAAAAGAAGGATTTGAAGTTACTATTTTTGAAGCTTTACATGAGCCGGGTGGCGTATTAGTATATGGTATTCCAGAATTTCGTTTACCTAAGGAAAGCGTTGTAAAACATGAAATTGACAATGTTAAGAAATTAGGAGTTAAAATTGAAACAAACGTTGTAATTGGTAAATCAACTACAATCGATGAATTGCTAAATGAAGAAGGTTTCGATGCTGTATTTATCGGATCCGGCGCTGGTCTCCCTAAGTTTATGGGAATTCCTGGAGAAAATGCAAATGGAGTATTTTCTGCAAATGAATATTTAACTCGAAACAACCTTATGAAAGCATTTGATGCAACTTATGATACACCAATTCTTGCTGGTTCAAAAGTAGGTGTTGTAGGTGGTGGAAATGTTGCAATGGATGCTGCTAGAACGGCCTTAAGACTAGGAGCTGAAGTTCATGTTGTGTATAGAAGAAGTGAAGAAGAACTTCCAGCAAGAGCCGAAGAAGTACATCACGCAAAAGAAGAAGGAATTATATTCGATTTATTAACCAATCCAACAGAGATTATGGTCAAAGAGAATGGTTGGGTTAGCGGAATGAAATGCGTGAAGATGGAACTTGGTGAGCCAGATGTATCAGGTAGAAGAAGACCAGTTGTGGTAGAGGGTTCTGAATTTGTATTAGAGCTAGATACTGTTATTATGTCACTTGGTACTTCACCAAATCCGTTGATTTCTTCAACAACACAAGGTTTAGAGATGAATAAATGGAAATGTATCATTGCAGATGAAGAGCATGGAAAAACTACCAAAGAAGGCGTTTATGCTGGTGGAGATGCTGTTTCAGGTGCAGCTACTGTTATACTTGCTATGGAGGCAGGTAAGGTTGGAGCAAAAGGTATCATGGAATATTTAAATAAATAAATAAATAAATAAATAAATAAATAATTGTAAAAATAAATTAGTACAAAAAAGGGAGTACAGATTGAGATATGTCTGTGCTTCCTTTTTATCGATTTATTCTGCAAGTGCTTCCCATTTTTCATAAAGTTCAATTAGTTCTTCATCAATTTCAGTTTTTTCATTATTCAATTCAACTAGTTTAGCCACATTGGTACAAACATCCGGGGTTATAATAAGTACGTCAATTTCAGAACTTCGCGACTCTAACTCATGAATTCTTTTTTCAGCTTTTGCTAATTCGTTTTCACGTTTTCGTTGGCGTGCCTGTTCTTCTTTTTGTTGTTTCCAATCTAGTTTTGTACTATTGTCTTCTGTATTCACTGCCATATCATCAGTGATAGGATTCGCATATATTTGGGTTAGCTCGTCCTTTTTATCAATATAATAATCATAATTACCAATATAATTTATGATAGAATTATGAGTTAAATCAAGAATTCTAGTAGCAGTTTTATTAATAAAGTATCTATCATGCGATACAAATAAGACAGTTCCTGTATAACTGTTTAATGCAGATTCAAGAATTTCTTTTGACGTAATATCTAAATGGTTAGTTGGCTCATCTAATATTAAGAGATTGGCTTCGGAGAGCATTAGCTTAGCTAATGATACACGCCCGCGTTCTCCACCACTTAATTCTTTAATTCTTTTGTAAACATCATCATTTGTAAAAAGAAAAGCAGCGAGTACATTTCGGATCTGTGTATTGGTTAAATTTGGATATTCGTCTGATATTTCTTCAAATAATGTTTTATCTTTATGTAAAACATTATGTTCCTGATCATAATAACCAATTTTAACTTTGGAACCCAGTTTGATTTTACCAGAATCAGCTTGAATAATACCATTAATAATTTTAAGTATTGTAGTCTTACCGGTTCCATTATTACCGATTAGAGCAACCCGTTCCCCGCGTTTGATATCAAAATTAATATCATGAAATAATGTGAGCGGAGGAAATGCTTTTGTAAGTCCTTCGATTTCTAAGACATCGTTGCCACTTATTACTTGCGGTTCAAGCTTAATATTCATTTTGTCGTTGACTTCCATTGGCTTATCTAGCACCTCAACCTTGGATAGCAATTTTTCGCGACTTTCAGCTCTTCGAATTGATTTTTCACGATTAAAGGATTTCAATTTTGTAATAACTTCTTCTTGATGCTTAATTTCACGTTGCTGATTAAAGTATGCTTTTAGTTCTGTTTCTCTAAGCATTGCACTTTTTTCGGCATAAGCCGTATAATTTCCAGAAAAAACATTGCTTTTTCCATTATCAAGTTCGATTACCTTCGAAACAACTTTATCAAGGAAATATCTATCATGTGCAACAATGATAACAGCTCCATTGTAATTAAGCAGAAATGTCTCAAGCCATGCAATTGATTCCATATCCAAATGGTTGGTAGGCTCATCAAGTAAGATGATATCTGGTTTTGCAACTAAGAGTTTACCTAATGAAACGCGAGTTTTTTGACCACCCGATAGAGAGCTGATTTCCTTACTAAATTCATCTTCCAAAAATCCCAAACCTTTTAAAATTCCGACGACTTCACTTCTGTATGCATAGCCGTTTTTTAATTCAAACTCATGATTTGCCTTGTTGTAGGATTCTAGCATGGAAGTAAGTTCTGCACCTTCTTTTGTGCGCATTTCTTCTTCCATAGTGCGAATTCGAGTCTCTAATTGAATCACATCTGCTTTTGTCTCAAGGATCTCATTATAAATACTTCTAGATGTTGATAAATCTTGATGCTGGGCTAAATAACCTATCGTTTTACCTTTGGCTAAAATCACCTCGCCATTGTCTGAGGGCATTTCATTCATTATAATTTTAAGAAGCGTGGATTTACCAGCTCCATTCATTCCAACAATAGCTGCTTTTTCCCTATCATTTATATGAAAAGAAACATTATTTAATATTTCATCTGTTCCAAATGCTTTATTTATATTTTGACATGCTAAAATCATAGTTGTGTCCTTTCTATTTTAAATAATTTAATGGTGTGTCTATTTTAAATCGTCTTAGCAAAAATGTCTGCATACAGAAGCTTTTGTATGCAAGTGGACGGTAGCGCAACCCATGTCCGCTTCAAAAAGAGTTTTTTACTTGTCGATGGGAAACACTAATACAAAATATTAGTTATCGATACAGGTGTTGAGTTATTACCATAATAACATAATTGTTTTGTGCATAAAACTCCACTATTATTATACAGTAAATACAGTGAATTACAATCATATTTTATGTGCAGATGAATAGATAATAATTTAAAAAAGTGATATAATTCATATAACATGAATAGTTACATTAGATTTTCATAATAACTAACAAAAATAAGAAAGAATAAGTGAATGCTTAAAAAAGAGCACTCATTTTATGAGGACATAGCGTTGAATATGGAGAGAGAAGTAAAACCAGGCGAATTTTATAAACATTTTAAAAATAAAGTATACCAAATTGTTGCGATTGCAACACATTCTGAAACAAGAGAAAAAATGGTAGTATATCAAGCACTTTATGGAGATTTCCAAACATATATAAGACCTTATGCGATGTTTATCAGTGAAGTAGATCAAGATAAATATCCAGATGTAAAGCAAAAATATAGGTTTGCTAAATACGATGTGAATACAGGTGGTATTATTAATGAGGATAGTTCAATTAATAATGAAAAACTTACTCAAAATAATTTTCCAAAAGAAATAGATCAGGCTCTTGCGCAAGTTGATACAAAAAATATTAATATGAATGAAGAAGAGCAAATATCTCCATTATTATTAGCATTTTTAGATTGCACTACGTATGAGGCAAAGTTAGATCAATTAGTTTCTATGAAAAATATGTTGAATGAACGTTTATTAAATGATATTGCAATGTCTTTAGATATTATAGTCGAAAGCACAAAGTCAGAAGATCAATATAATGAAATAAAAGCTTGCTTATTAACATTTGTGCATTTTGAAGATAATAGAGTTCGTTAAAAGTATCTGTTACCAGATGTTTTAGTGCCCGAGAGTGTTCCTATTTAAGAATAAAGTGTCTTCTTGCAGACACTCTCGCGTCCACGCGGGTTGCTAGCAATACACTTTCCTATTAATTGAAAAAAAGAGGCTGTAACTTTGTTACAGCCTCTTTGCTAGAACTTGTCTTGATAAATATTTTCAGAAAGATGATCTAAATAATCTTCATTAAGTTCACCATATGCTTTACCAATTATTTCTTTAATATTATCAACTCTTTTAAAATACTGTATTTCGTCAGCCATATCTTCTGTTATACCATTTTCAATTAAGTCGGGAGTTATATTTTTATTAAACCATCCTAAAATATCATCAGTAAGCTGGTTTTCGCTATCCGCTTCTTTTGCCAATCGCTTAGATGCGTTTAAGGAATGAATACCAATAACAACAAAAATTACTAACAATATAGCCATACCACTATATGTGACATATTTTCCAGGAGATGGGAGATGCAAATTAAGAATATCAGTAACAATTAAAAGCAAAATTATTAATCCACCAAAGCCAACAATTAAAAGAGTATATGCGGAGGAGAGCATATCCTTATAACGATCTTCTTTTTTTACATAGACCTGTGTTTGTTTTGTAAGCGAAGCTTCCTCTTCACGATCAGTATCATTGGAATCATTTTCGGACATATCGTCAATTGCTTCTTCGGTTTGAATATTTAATTTCTTGTCTAAAAGAGATTTGTCATATTCTTCTAGTGAAGTTACAAGTGGTTCATTGCATTCTTTACATATTGTAAAACCTTCTATATATTCATTTCTACATTTGGGGCACCAAGCCATATTTTTCTCCATTCCCGCGATTTAACGCATAACAAGACAAATGTGAAATTTTATTTACACGTTTATGCCTATATTAATAACTTTAATAATTATATTAGCATAGTTAATAAAGAATTTTCAAGTTTTTCATTCATAATAAGATAAAAAAAATATTTTATAAAAAATATAGTATACTAATATATGATGAATCATGCAAATGTAATAAAATTAATGTAAGTATATTATGGCAAACCAATAGATAAGAAAGGATTTATTATCAATGAAAATAACGTTATTAACCGTTGGAAAAATAAAAGAAAAATATTTTACCGGAGCAATCGATGAATATACAAAACGTTTAAGTAGATATTGTAAACTTGAAATAATAGAAGTAGCAGATGAAAAAACTCCAGATAACGCTAGCAATGCACAGGAATGTCAAATTAGGAAAAAAGAAGCAGAGAGACTATTAAAGTATATACCGGATACATCATATGTAATCGCACTTGCAATTGAGGGTAACATGTTGGATTCTGTAGAATTGTCAAATAAAATTGAACAACTAGGAGTTGCAGGAACAAGCCACATTGTTTTGATAATTGGTGGATCATTAGGTATAGATTCAGAATTGCTTTCAAGAGCAGATTATAAGCTTAGTTTTTCAAAGATGACATTTCCACATCAACTAATGAGAGTAATATTACTAGAACAAATATATCGAGCATATCGAATTTTAAATCACGAACCATACCATAAATAGGTTATAAAACTTGTAAGATTATTCAAGTTCATGATATAATACCGATAAATAAAATCATTTGCTAGCAAGGATGATTTTATAACGGGATCATGAACAGTTCCTATGTTCATGATATAATACCGATAAATAAAATCATTTGCTAGCAAGGATGATTTTATAACATGCTATCGGTGTGAGAACAATGCACAAATGGAGGAAATTATGGCATATGAAATGCTTGTTCTAGATATAGATGGAACATTAACAAATTCGAAGAAAGAAATATCACAAGTTACGCGAGAGGCTATTCTAGCAATACAAATAAGAGGTCATCATGTTGTTTTAGCATCAGGACGTCCAACGGCAGGAATCGTGCCAGTTGCGAATGAACTTCAAATGGAGAAATTTGGAGGGTTTGTATTATCATTTAACGGTGCAAAGGTGATGAACTGTAAAAATGGGGAGATCATATTTCAAAATACAATACCGAATGAATTGATTTCTGAAATATATCAAGCTGCGGTGGAAGCCAAGGTGGGGATTATTTCTTATGATGATACATCGATTATTACCTCAAGTGAAATCGATGAGTACATAGAAAAAGAGAGTGTAATAAATCACATGCCAATTAAAGTGGTTGAAGATTTTGTCTCATATATAGATTATCCTATTAATAAGTGCCTTATGACTGGAGAACCTAATTATTTAGCTGAAGTTGAGAAAAATATGAAAAAGCGTTTTGGGGACAAACTTAATATATACCGCTCGGAACCTTTTTTCTTAGAAATAATGCCATTACATGTTGATAAAGCACATTCGCTTGAGAAACTATTAGATACACTTCACATGTCAAAAGAGCAAATGATTAGTTGTGGCGATGGATATAATGATTTAACTATGATACAATATGCAGGTAAGGGCGTTGCTATGGGTAATGCGCAGAAAGAAGTTTTGGAAGCAGCAGATTACATTACTTTAACCAATGATGACGATGGTGTAGCACATGTAATTGATAAGTTTTTATTATAACAAAGTGTCTGCTCACAGATACTCTTGTGCTTACGTGGGCGGCGTAGTAAAACACGTTCTATCCGCGTGGTGTTGTGCATTCTGGCATTTAGTGTCTTTTCTTTAATAGAGAAGTTCGTAGAACTTTTTTATTAATGAACAATAGTACTGTTTCAAAGCGTTTCAAAGCAATAAATGAGGAGAATTGAATGAATAATATAATTTTAGCATCTGCGTCACCAAGACGTAAAGAATTACTAGAGCAAATCAATGTAAAATTCACAGTAAAACCAAGTACTTGTGAAGAAATCATTACAGAGGAGGACCCGGCGAAGGTAGTAGTTTCCTTGTCTCATCAAAAAGCAGTTGATATCGCGCAAAATGAAAGTGCTGCTCTTGTTATTGGTTCGGATACGGTTGTATCGATCGATAACCATATTCTTGGTAAACCTAAGAATAAAGAAGATGCTTTTAGAATGCTTAAGCTACTTCAAGGAAAGACACATCAAGTTTATACGGGAGTTACAGTAATTAATTCTCACGGTGATAAAATCGAAATGTATTCCTTTTATTCAACTACAGATGTTAGCTTTTATGAGATGACAGACGAACAAATTTATACTTATATAGATAGTGGTGAGCCGATGGATAAGGCTGGTGCCTATGGCATTCAAGGTAAATCAGCCATCTACATTAAAGAAATTTATGGTGATTACAATACGGTTGTAGGACTACCTGTGGCTATGCTATACCAGACATTATTAGCAAGAGGTATTGATCTTTTGGAAAAGCAGGAGGGCTTACACAATGTATAAAGCATGTATTTTTGATTTGGATGGAACACTTACGGATTCAGTTGAATCTATTGCATATTCAGCAAATCGTGCACTGCAGGAATGTGGTTTTAGACCTAATCCGATAGAATCGTATAAGCTGTTTGCTGGCGATGGCGCGGCCATGATGTTAGAGCGAAGTCTGATTGCTGCAGGTGATACAAATTTAAAATATTTAGAACAAGTAAAGCTAAAATATAAAGAATTTTTTATAAAAGATTGTTTGTATCAAGTGAAACCATATGATGGAATTGTAACTTTACTAAAAGAATTAAAAGAGAAAAACTTTAAAATCGCAGTTCTTTCTAATAAACCGCATGATAGAGCGGTAGATGTAGTTCAAACGATATTTGGAGCTGATTATTTTGATATTATTTTAGGACAGACAAAACATATTAAAAGAAAACCAAGCCCCGATGGAGCATTAATTATTGCAGATGAACTAGGGTTGCTAACAAGTGAATGTATTTACATTGGAGATACCGATACCGATATGATCACGGGAAAATCTGCCAATATGTTTACCGTTGGTGTAACATGGGGATTTCGAGATCGCCATGAATTAAAAGAAAATAATGCTGATTACATAATAGATTCACCGTTGCAATTATTGGAAATAGAGGAAGTAGAATGATTAAATTAATCGCAAGCGATTTGGATGGTACATTGCTGCAAAACAATGCCCAAGAGCTTAGTGAACAAATAGTACCATATATTCAAAGATTAAAAGAAATGGGAATTCTATTTGTTGCTGCTAGCGGAAGACAGTATGCAAATCTTCAAAGGTTATTTGGGCCAGTGAAAGATGATATTGCTTATGTTTGTGAGAATGGGGCCTTGGTGATTTATCAAGGACATATTATTCATAAAACAGTGATAGATAAAGACATAGGTGAAGAGATACTTGTGGACATTCGTCAAAGAACAGGGTGTGAAATATTACTATCAGGTATGAACACATCTTATTTAGAGCCAAAGTCAAATGAATACGCCCACAGAATGCAAAATATTGTAAAAAATAATGTAACAATTGTAAAAGATATTTTAAATGTAACAGAGAACTACTTAAAAATTTCAGTATATGAGCGAGAAGGTATTCACAATTCCGAAGAATATTTCAGAGATAAATGGGGTGATCGAGTTACGGTAGTTACATCTGGAACTGAGTGGCTAGATATGATTTCGCTTCATACTAATAAGGGAAACGCACTGAAGATATTGCAACAGAAATTTAACATTACGCCAGATCAGACAATGGCATTTGGCGACAATTATAACGATGTAGAAATGCTTGCAGATGCTAGTTACAATTATGCTATAAATAGTGGAAAACAAGATATTATTAATCTATGTAAGTTCGCTACCGACAGGGTAGAACCTATTTTAGAGAAAGTAATTAATGGTAAAATACAATAGTTACATGATTCTTATTAACTAGTTTACACATAGGAATATTGTGGCAGTGGAGGAAAATATGATAAAATTAATTGCAACTGATATTGATGGAACACTTGTAAAAGATGGATCAGCTGATATAAATCCAGAAATCTTTGAAGTAGTTACTCAGTTGAAGAAAAAAGGAATCGTGTTTGTAGCTGCTAGTGGTAGACAATACCCAAGTATTAGAAGATTATTTGATTCCATTCATAGGGAAATGATTTTTATAGCTGAAAATGGTGCATATATTATATGTCGTGGAGTTGAAATGTTTAAATCAACAATGGATAAAGAAATTGCAAAAAGCTTGATTTATGAAGCAAGAAATTTGAAAGATCAAAATGTTCTTCTTACGGTATCTACTCCAGAATGTATGTATATTGAAACAGAGGATGCAGATTTTCAAGACTTGTTAATCAATGGTTATCATAATACAATCAAGCAAGTTGATGATATACTAGAAGAAGATTTGGATATTATTAAAATTGCATTATATAAAAAAGATGGTATTCAAACTGTTGCAGAAGAACAATTAATTAATAAATGGAAAGATAATCTGAAAGTAGTTATGGCAGGTGCAGAATGGCTTGATTTTATGGATAGCAAGGTTGATAAAGGGCATGCTATAGCAACAATACAAAAAGCTTTATCCATTCAAATAGATGAAACAATGGCGTTTGGTGATAATTTTAATGATTTAGGTATGTTGGCACATGCAGGCGAAAGCTATGCAGTAGCAACAGCACGTGATGAAGTGAAAGCAGCTGCTAAACATATTGCGGGTTCCTATTTGGAAGATGGGGTTATGACAGAAATGAAAAAACTTTTGTAACTATTCAGAACCCATAGAGCACGAGGTGTTTTGTGTAGCAACATCCGAGTTTTATATTGCCAAAATACAATATTATTGCATTTTGTGTGCATTGCGTAGCGGTAACTATGAAGATACTGAATAGTTACAAACTTTTATAATAGAAGGAGAAATATTATGTCTAATTATGATGAGGAATGTTTAAAAACATTTTTACAAAAGCAAACACAGCTTTTAAAAGAACCAGTAGCAGAAACGCTAGAAGAAGCAGATGAATTTTTAGAGGATTGTCTTGCTATTGTGTTAAATTCACCGAAAGAAATCAAAGAATATTGGGACGAAAATGGTGTTGATGTACAAGGAATGTCACTTCAAGATATTGAAGAATCATTAGAAGTATTTAAATTGCCAAGTGGTAAATATTTGGTTGTTGAAGCTTAATCTTTATGAAGAAAAATGATGGAATATTAATAGGAGTTTTCTTGTTAATTGGAATAATTTGTATAATAGGAATTAATTTAATGAATCATTCGGGTGCAAGTGTTATTGTAACTGTTGATGGTAAAGAATATGGGACATATTCCTTGGCAGAAGATGCTACCATTGCTATCATTAGTGATTATGGAAGCAACCGATTAGTAATTCAGAACAATACAGCAACCGTTACTGATGCATCATGTCCGGATAAAATATGCGTTCATGAGAAATCAATTAATAAAACAGGGGAAACAATTGTGTGTTTACCGAACAAAATGGTAGTTACCGTAATAAATGGTGAAGAAAATGAGCTAGATGCAGTGACACAATAAAAATAAAAGGCACTACGTGCCAAGATGCACACCACGCAATCTATGTGTGACGTCGTACCAATGGAGGGGAATAAAATGATATCGTACATTAAAGGTGAAGTGGTCGAAATAGAAGATGAGTTACTAGTTATTGAGGCTAGTAATATTGGCTATAATATTAAAATATCAAGTCAGACTGCCTCAAACCTTCCAAGTATCGGGAAAGACGTTAAGATATATACGTATATGCATATAAGAGAAGATGCCATGAATCTATTTGGTTTTATTACCAAAGATGATTTGAATATGTTTAAATTACTAATAGGTGTATCGGGTATTGGACCCAAAGGCGCATTAGGAGTACAATCGGCTCTTACGGCAGATGATATAAGATTTGCTGTATTATCAGATGATGTGAAAACAATATCGAAAGCTCCTGGTGTTGGAGCAAAAACAGCTCAAAGGCTTATCATGGAGCTCAAAGATAAACTTAAATTAGAAGATGCTTTTGAACAAAGAATTGAAAATAATCAAGTAGCGTCACACAATGATAACAACAAAAATGAAGCGAAGAATGAGGCAATTTTGGCACTTACGGCACTGGGATATTCTAATTCAGAAGCATTAAAAGCAGTGAAAGAAGTAGGTGACACACAAGATTTAGATTCAGAATCAATATTAAAAGCAGCACTCAAAAAAATAACTTCTTTATAACAAACAAAGGATTGATGTAACCTATGGGAAAACGAATTATTACAACTGAATTAACTGAAGATGATATTAAAATTGAAAGTAATTTGCGTCCCCTAACTTTAGATGAATACATTGGGCAGCAAAAAGCAAAAGATAACTTGAAAATTTACATTGAAGCGGCAAAGCAACGTAGTGAAGCATTAGATCATGTTCTGTTTTATGGGCCGCCAGGATTAGGCAAAACAACACTTGCAGGTATTATTGCAAATGAAATGAAGGTGAATATGAAAGTTACATCAGGACCGGCCATAGAAAAACCTGGTGAAATG
Organism: Lachnotalea sp.; assembly: GCA_041821265.1. Classification (GTDB taxonomy): domain Bacteria; phylum Bacillota; class Clostridia; order Lachnospirales; family Lachnospiraceae; genus Lachnotalea. The sequence continues at coordinate 48,946 of JBGUEQ010000023.1, forward strand.
GCGGCAATACTGAATAATCTTCAAGAAGGTGATTTGCTTTTTGTTGACGAAATACATCGATTAAATAGACAAGTAGAAGAAGTACTATATCCAGCGATGGAAGATTATGCAATTGACATTATAATTGGAAAAGGGGCATCTGCTCGTTCTATTCGACTTGACCTTCCTAAATTTACGTTAGTAGGTGCGACTACAAGGGCTGGGTTACTATCTGCTCCCTTAAGAGATCGGTTTGGAGTAGTACATAGGCTTGAATTTTATAACACAGAAGAACTAACACAGATTATCATACGTTCGGCTAAAGTACTTGATGTTATTATAGACAATAAGGGTGCTATTGAATTAGCAAGGCGCTCTCGAGGTACACCAAGATTGGCGAATAGACTGTTAAAACGTGTTAGAGATTTTGCTCAGGTAAAATATGATGGAATTATTACAGAAGAAGTTGCTAAATTTGCACTTGATTTATTAGATGTGGACAAGTATGGTTTAGATCACATCGATCGAATGATACTAACGACAATGATACAAAAATTTAGAGGAGGTCCAGTAGGACTTGATACATTAGCAGCTGCAATAGGGGAAGATGCAGGTACTATTGAGGATGTATATGAACCATTTTTGATTAAAAATGGGTTCCTTAATCGTACACCAAGAGGACGCGTTGTTACGGAGTTTGCGTATCATCATTTAGGCCTTGGGCAAAGCTAACCAATTGTTGATTATTATTTATATATCGATTATAATAAGTGAAATAAATGAAATATAGTGGTAAATCAAAGAATATATTAGGTGGATATTTTTAATTTTGGGAAATGGGGATGTATTTATGGCAGTTAAGAATAATATTGATGTTATTATAGGTGGCAAAGTATTGACACTGAGTGGATATGAAAGTGAAGCTTATTTACAGCAGGTTGGTTCTTATATCAATCATAAAATTGCAGAAGTAACACTGTCAGAAGGGTTTAAGCACCTTACACTTGATATACAAAATAAATATATTGAACTAAATATTGCAGATGATTACTTTAAGGCGAAGAAACAAGCAGAATTGTTTGAGAGTGAATTGGATTTGAAGGATAAGGAAATGTATGATTTGAAGCATGACCTGATTAATGAAAAATTAAAAAGAGAAGAAATTGAAAATAAGATTGATTTTTTTAAGAATGAAATAAATGAGTTGCAAAAGACAGTTGTTAAATTGGAAACAAAATTAAAAGATAATTCAAATAGTCAAAAAAATAAATAATACTAAAATGGCTGTTGCAAATAATGTAACAGCCAATTGTGTTTGAGGAATATAAAATGAATAATAAAAAAATAGAATTACTTGCACCAGCAGGATCTTTTGAAAGTATGAAAGCAGCGATAAATGCGGGTGCAGATGCAGTATATATTGGAGGCTCCATGTTTGGAGCTAGAGCATATGCAAACAATTTAGAAAAAGATTTGATGCTTAATGCCATTGATTATGCTCATTTACATGGAAGAAGCCTTTATTTGACTGTGAATACATTATTAAAGAATGTTGAGTTAAACACCAGTCTATACGATTATTTAAAATTATATTATGAACATGGACTTGACGCAGTTATTGTACAAGATATTGGTGTATTTCAATTTATTAAAACGAATTTTCCGGATTTGCCCATTCATGCGAGTACACAGATGACCATTTGTGGTGTTGAAGGTGCAAAAATGCTAAAAGACTTGGGCACTACAAGAGTTGTAACAGCAAGAGAATTGTCTTTAAATGAAATAAGGGAAATACATGATAAGGTAGATGTTGAGATAGAAAGTTTTGTACATGGAGCACTATGCTATTGTTACTCAGGCCAATGTTTATTAAGTAGTTTTATTGGAGGTCGAAGTGGTAACAGGGGTAGATGTGCCCAACCTTGCAGAATGCCCTACAAGGTAATGAAGAACAATAAGCAAATCAATCAATCAAATGAGACCTATATATTAAGCCCTAAAGACATGTGCACGATAGATATTATACCTGATATGTTGGAAGCAGGTATTGATTCATTTAAAATTGAAGGAAGAATGAAAAAGCCTGAATATGCTGCTGGAGTTGTACGACTCTATCGAAAATATATCGATTTATTTATTGCAAATGGTAGAAAAGGATATAAGGTACTTGAACAAGATAAAAGGGAGTTAGAGGATATATTTAATCGATGTGGTTTCAACCAAGGGTACTACAATGAACAAAATGGTAGGGATATGATTACCCTTACGGAGCCAGCGAAAAGAGTACGAAATGAAGAACTTCATAAAGAATTATCTCAATATATTGATAAGGAACCAAAAGAAAAAATCAAAGGTTGTTTAGGTTTAACCAAAGGGTCTGCAGCAAAATTAAAAATTCAATTGGGTGAAGTTATTATAGAAACTTATGGGAATTTGGTTGAAGAAGCGATGAAGCAACCGATGGATGAAGAGCGAATTCGTAAACAAATAAATAAGACAGGTAATACACCATTCGAATTTGAATCGATCGATATTATTATGGAAGATCATATTTTCATTCCAATTCAAAGTATTAATGAGCTTCGAAGAAATGCGCTAGAGCAATTGCAAGATAAACTCCTTCAAGTATATCAAAGAGGTCTTTTGCAAACAAAACCTGAAATTACTGCGTTGAAACCTAAGAAAATGGAACCCAAATCACTCAATACGATTAATGTTTATATTGAAAATGACAGTTATTTATATGAAATATTGAAATTTGATGAAATATATTCTATCTATATTGATGCAAATGCAGTTAAAAAACCAATCAAAACTTATATTGATTTATGTCATAAAGCAAATAAAAAATTTATTTTAGTTATGCCACATATTTTTAGAAATTCACCTGCGACAGGTTTTCGTCAGGATAGTAATATGTTAGATCAGGATCTAGACGGTGTTGTTATAAAGAATTATGAAGAATTTGAATATTTAAAAGAACTAGATTTTAAGAAAGAGATTATTATTGACCATAATGTATATACTTTTAATGGGGTCTCTCGCGAATTTTGGGAGAATTTGCATATCGCTTATGATACAGCTCCTTTAGAATTAAATTATAAAGAGCTTATGGATAGAGGTGTTAGAGAAAGTGAATTAATCGTATATGGTTACCTTCCTATGATGGTTACTGCTCAATGTATCCACAAAACGTTAGAAGGATGTAATAAAGCTAGCACAAAATTATATATTAAAGATAGAATTAACAAGCAATTTTTTGTACGAAACAATTGCAAATACTGCTATAATACAATTTACAATTGTCAACCGTTGGTTCTTCTAGACAATGAGAAAGAAATAAATTCTTTGGCACCTAGAAGTATACGTCTGAATTTCACAATAGAAGATGCAAAGGAGATTGCACCTATCGTGCAAAAATATATTGATTGTTTTATCTATCATAAACCAGTTCATAATACTTTAAGTGACTTTACAAGAGGACATTTTAAAAGAGGGATAGAGTAGGTGTTAAAGTGATAAACATACTAATTGAATTATCCAAATACTTAATCATAGTAGGGATAGCTATTTATACTTATAAGGGATTTGCTATATTTCGATTTACGGAGGAAGCAGATAAGAATAATGTATTACGAGTTCAAAATAAACTTATGTTTACAATACATTTTATCGCGTATCTTATGATTTTTTTAATAACAAGTAATTTGGCTATTGTAATTTTTTATTTTGCACAAGTAGTTTTTTTGTCAGCGGTGATTGCATTGTATCGTGTAATTTATCCAAACTCATCTAAGTTGATTATTAATAACATGTGTATGCTGTTATCCATAAGTTTCATTATTTTAACACGATTGTCTTATACTAAATCAGTAAAGCAGTTTAAAATAGTGATAGTGGCTATGATTATTACGATATTTATACCGTTCCTTATGAAAAAAGTAAAGTTTTTAGATAAACTGGGATATTTGTATGCCGGAATAGGAATTGGACTTCTTGGATTAGTTGTAATTGCAGGTAGCATTAGTTATGGAGCCAAATTATCTTTTAGTATAGCTGGGGTAACGTTACAACCTTCTGAATTTATTAAAATAACATTTGTGTTCTTTGTAGCCGCCCTTCTTAGTAAATCGCAAGAATTGAAACAAATTATAATTGTTACTGTACTTGCGGCATTACATGTGTTGATTTTGGTTACTTCAAAAGATTTAGGTGGAGCACTTATATTTTTTATAACTTATGTTTTCATGTTATATGTAGCTACAAAAGAATATCTATATTTGACAGGTGGGATATTAGCAGGAGTTTTTTCTTCTTTGATAGGATATAAACTGTTTAGCCATGTCAGGGTTCGAGTCATTGCATGGAAAGATCCGTTTAGCGTAATTGAAAATGAAGGTTACCAAATAAGCCAGTCCTTATTCGCAATTGGAACTGGTGGATGGTTTGGAATGGGATTATATCAAGGTATTCCGGATACAATTCCAGTAGTCGACCAAGATTTTATATTTTCAGCCATTGTTGAGGAATTAGGTGGGATTTTCGGATTATGTCTTATTTTGATTTGTGTGAGTTGTTTTGTTATGTTCATCAATATTGCGATGCAGGCAAGGAATCGATTTTATAGACTTGTTGCACTAGGGATTTCCCTTATGTATGGGTTTCAGGTGTTTTTAACAATAGGTGGTGTAACCAAATTCATTCCACTAACGGGTGTAACATTACCATTAGTGAGCTATGGGGGCAGTTCTATATTAGGTACATTAATCATGTTTGCAATCATGCAAGGATTATATATCATTAAGCAAGATGAGGATGAAGAAATTGAAAAAATTAAATCAGATGCTGCAAGAAAGGCAAAACGAACAGCAAAAAAAAGAAAAGAACAAGAAGAATCAAACGAATAAAGAGATTTTGATCGTAGCATACATATTTGTAGGACTATTTGTCTTTCTTATGGGATATTTTGTATACTATAATGTGGTGGAAAGTCCAGAAGTGATTACCAGTTCCTATAACACAAGACAGGATTTGTTTGCGAAGTATGTAATTCGAGGTGAAATTTTGTCTGCAGACGGTAAAATACTAGCCGAATCACAAGTTAGTGATGCAGGTAAGGAAATAAGAAACTATCCTTATAGCAATATGTATGCCCACGTGATTGGGTATTCTTCTAAAGGAAAAGCCGGTATAGAATCACTTATGAATTTTAATTTATTACGTTCTAATGCTCCAATTTTAGAACGTGTAATTAAGCAGTTTAAAGGGGTCAAAAACACCGGAGATAATGTGGTAACAACACTAGATAGTGAACTTCAAGAAACTGCTTACAATGCACTAGGAGATAATAATGGAGCAGTAGTCGTGATGGAAGCGGATACAGGAAAAATTCTTGCGATGGTATCAAAGCCAGATTATGATCCTAATCAAATAGATACTCTATGGGATAGCCTTGTAGCATCTGATAATACGGACAATAGTATACTTTTAAATAGAGCAACACAAGGAAAGTATCCACCAGGTTCTACTTTTAAAATACTGACACTTCTTGAGTATATCAAAGAGAATTCAAACTATGCAGATTATTCATATAATTGTACTGGTAAGATTGTGTTGGAGGATAGTACCATTAATTGTTATCATAATACGGTACATGGTTCAGAAGATTTATTAAAGTCTTTTTCAAAATCTTGTAATTCATCTTTCGCAAATATTGGTTTACAGTTAGATATTACGTCATTTGCAAAGCTGTGTGATAAATTCCTATTTAATTCGGCACTACCGTACTCGATGGTTTATAACAAAAGTAGTTTTAGTTTAACCGATGAATCAAGTACTTACGATATAATGCAAACTATGATTGGACAGGGATCTACACTTGTGTCACCACTTCATATGGCTTTAATTGCTCAAACGATTGCAAACGATGGTGTTATGATGAAACCATATTTGGTGGACCATACGGAGAATTATGACGGAAAAATGGTCAAACAATATAATGCTGACGAATATGGAATCATTATTTCGAAAGATGAAGCCTCAATTATGAAGGAATTTATGCAAGATGTAGTTGAAAATGGTACGGCATCAAAGTTGAGTGGACAATCATACACCGTTGCTGGAAAAACAGGTTCTGCTGAATTTGGTAATGTTAAGGGCGAAAGCCATGCATGGTTTGTCGGATTTTCACCAGTAGAAGATAGTAAGATTGTTGTAAGCATTGTGGTAGAGGGTGCTGGAGCGGGAAGTGAATACGCTGTTCCGATCGCTAAGAAAATTTTTGATGCATTTTATGACTAATTGCTTGCATGACTTTCAGAAAAAGGGTATACTAGAATTAGTCTTAAGGACACACCATATACAGGAGGGATTGCAATGATAGAAGCAACTAGCTGTGGCGGTGTGGTTATATTTCGGGGTAAAATATTAGTCTTATATAAGAATTTTAAGAATAAGTATGAAGGCTGGGTTTTACCAAAAGGAACTGTTGAAGAGGGCGAAGAATTCAAAGATACAGCTACCAGAGAAGTTCTAGAAGAAACCGGAGTTGATGCTGCAATCATCAAATATGTTGGTAAGAGTCAATATACATTTACTGTTCCAGAGGATACAGTTGCAAAAGATGTTCATTGGTATTTAATGATGGCAAATAGCTATTACAGCAAACCACAACGTGAAGAATATTTTATAGATTCCGGTTATTATAAGTTTCACGAGGCTTATCATCTATTGAAATTTTCGAATGAGAAGCAAATTTTAGAAAAAGCGTATAATGAGTATTTAGATTTAAAGAAGAGCAATCTTTGGGGAAATCGTAAGTACTTTTAATTATCAAAGCTATATATATTTAGATATCCATATATTTATGTAACTATTATTATATTTTGAGGAGGTACTAGATTATGCTTGATAAAGAAATTGTAACAAAAATAACGAAACAAATAAATTTCGAATTGTATTCCGCTTATTTATATCTTGATATGTCAAATTTTTATGCTGATAAAAATCTAAATGGATTTTCGAATTGGTTTATGATTCAAACACAAGAAGAAAGAGATCATGCAATGTTATTTATGAAATATTTACTAAATAACAATGAAAAAGTTGTGTTTGAAGATGTCAAAGCTCCACATGCTATTTATAATGGTTTTCATGAACCGATGGAGATGGCATTTAAACATGAACAAAGCGTTACTAAGTCAATTCATGCTATTTATGGCATTGCGTATGAACAAAAAGATTTTCGTACCATGCAATTTCTTGACTGGTTTGTAAAAGAACAAGGTGAAGAAGAGAAGAATACAGAAGATATTTTGAAAAGATATCAATTGTTTGGTGATGATGCAAAAGGGTTGTATTTATTAGATACAGAACTTGCAGCAAGAGTTTATACGCCAGCATCATTAGTTATATAAGTTCAAAAAAATCTACCTAATATATTGGTAGATTTTTTTGACTAAATAAATATGATTTTAGTTACGATTTTTAAAATATAATAAAATGAAACAAGGTGCGAGCATATGATTATTTATAGGGACACGAGAATATTAGACAATAATTTTCCATTTGAAATTAATCAGGTTGTTCTCAAAAGAAGCGACAACTGTGAAGATTCATTTCATTGGCATAATTTTTGTGAAATTACATATGTACAAAGTGGAATTGGAAAATATTTTGTTAACGGAAAACAATATGACTTGAATGAAGGGGATTTGATTATTTTTAATAATATTGAATCTCATGGTTGGTTGGTGGAAAGTGAAATGATGAGTCTGACTGTAATGATTTTTTCAATGGACTTAGTATCCTGCTTAAACAATGATTATTTAAAGCCTTTCATTGAGAGAGGAAGCAATTTTAAAAACAAAATAAATAGTGAAGATACTTTTGCATATGAAATAAACGAAACGATGAAAGAAATAGCCATTGAATATGAGAAAAGTGCAGAGGGATATAAACTTCTAATTGTCGCTGATGTATTAAGAATATTGACTTTTTTGATTCGATATTACCAAAGCGAGGTAACGATTGGCTATCAAGAGGAGAACCTTTCTGAAAAGAAGAATACAATGAAACGATTAGAAAAAGCATTTCATTATATTAATGTACATTATACGGATAAAATTACATTACATGAAGTGGCTAATTTGGTACGTATGAGTGATAATTATTTTAGTTCTTATTTTAAAAAGGTTGCTAATTGTAGTTTTATTGATTATGTTACTGAGTTACGATTAAAAAAGGCAAATGAGTTGATGGAAAATTCAGATATGAATATGAATGAAATTGCATTGGAATCTGGATTCAATAATATGTCAAACTTCTATAGAATGTATAAAAAACATATAGGAGAGCTACCACATCGCTCAAATTATATTCGAAAAATAAAGGAATAAAGGATTCCCAAATTAAGGGTTTGATAACTAGGAAGGTACGGCATAGTTATCAAACCCTTTCTATATATTAGGTACGTTTATATAACCTAATTCACGATATTCTAATGGACTTAGACCGGTCTGTTTCTTGAAAATTCTACTAAAATACCCCTGATCATTATATCCAACATATTCTCCCACCTGACGTATTGAAATTTCGGGATTCCGTATAAGAAGCTGTTGCGCTCTTTGAATGCGAAGAGAAATAAGATATTTGGAAGGGGTACAATTGTATTGCTTGCAAAAAATTTTGGTTAAGTAACTGGAACTATAGTTCATATTATTGGCGATTAGGTTAAGATTTATGTCTTCGCAATAGTTTTTTAGCATATAATCTTTTAGTATTTCAGAAACCTGAGCCGGAGTATTATGAGTGGTGGAAGGATTGAATATATCATGAAATGAACTCTGCTGTATTTTATATTTATTGCCCAACATAGTTAAGGTTAATTTGAGTTCTTCAGGGTCGATTGGTTTCAGTAAATATTCAACTACTTGAAGGTGAATTGCATTTTTGGTATATTCAAAGTCAGAAAAGCCACTAGTAATTATAAAATCAGTTAATGGGTAACGTTCCTTGATTTTTTTGATAAGAGAGATGCCATCCATGGTTGGCATACGAATATCAGTAATTACTAAATCAGGAGTTAATTCTTTTACTAGTTCATATGCTTGAATGCCGGTCTGGGCTTTTCCAATCACTTCAAAACCTATATCCAAATTTTCGATTTTCTTTATAAGATTATCTAGTAATAATTCTTCATCTTCTGCAACCACGATGGTATATTTCATTGTAATTCCTCCTTCGAATCTATTAATGTTTTACCAATTGATACTATACCATGTCCTTCTTTTGTATTGCCATAGTTAAATATCATCGCATTTTGGCAAAAGAGTTTCCAACGCATATAAACATTTATCATTCCAAGCCCATCCACGTGCATTTCTTGCATACCTGGGTTGATATCGACTTTATGAATTCGTTCGTTAATTATAATGATATCATCGTCTGTAAATCCATTACCTGTATCAATAATATCAATTTGCCAATGGGTATCGTATATACGGCCTATAATCGAAATATTCCAGGGAGGAATACAATTGGTGCCATATTTTATAGCATTTTCAACGATAGGCTGTATTAGTAATTTGGGAATCAAGAGCTCTAATAATTTGTTGTCGATATCAATTGTATAATTTAAACTTGTTTGATATCGTACTTTCATACAATATAAATATTTATCTACATAATCGAGTTCCTTTTGTATGCTAACAAAGCTAGTGGAACTATCCGTAATATATCTCATGATTTGAGATAGATAGCGGCACATAGAAATAACTTCCTGAGGGCGCTCGTTTTCAGTTAGTACCATTATACTTGAAAGTGTATTGTAATAAAAATGTGGGTTAATTTGTGTTTGTAAAGCTAAGGTTCGCGATTTTAGTTCTTGTTCTCTTGATTCAATCAATTCATTCATCGATATTTTTAGTTTGTCGCTCATAAGTTGAAAGGCGTAATGAAGTTCCAAAAATTCGTTATAAGAAGTTGGGTAGCCGTTGAGTGTTTGTTCACCTAGGGAATCTAGTTCTATTCGTTGTATTATGTGCTTTAAATGTTTAATTGGTTTCACTAGGCTCTTGGATAAAAAATAGGAAATAAAAAGTGAAGCAACCAACAACGCTAGTACAAATAAAAATAAAATATCTAGTAGTTGATTCACTGGTTTTAAAATATAGGACTCTGGTTGAACCGTAATGTAGGTCCAATTGGTATAAGTGGAAGAGGTATATGCAAGATATTCTTTTGAATCTGTATTAGGATTATGAATTGCTACATAATCTATATCATCTTGCATATAAGAATAATAAGCGGGTATAGCATTTTGTTCTTCTATTGTTAAATCATAAGGATATATTAATTTATGATCCTCTGAATAGATGTAAACCTGCGCTAAATCTTTATTTTTCTTTTTATAGCTAATAATACTTTTGAATACATTTTTGCAAAATTTAACCGTTTCGACCGCTCCAACGGTTCTACCATAATGATTATTATAGGAACGATATACGGATATAAACCAGTCAGAATAATAGGAAGAAGTGGATAGGGACGAGGTTTCATAAGGTTCACTAATTAATTTTGCTCCATCTAATTTCAAAACATCATTAAACCAAGTAAGGCTATCAACATCAACCTTGTCGGTATTTGTTTTAATTCCAACTTTGAGCATGTTACCCACTAAATCATATAGGTTAATTTGATCAACCTTGATATCAGCACCATTTATTGTAACAAATAAGCTAGCAAGATCATCTAACGTGTCTCTTGATATATTCAAATTAAAGGAAGTGTCAAGTTTTGCCTTCACTAGATTACTATAATTAATATTGATCGAAACTGTATCCATATCGTTAATTATTTCCTCGACTTGGGTCTGAAAGTATGTGTTTTGAACGGCAATAGAATGTAGTTCTTGTTTTATCAATTGCTGAGAAACATATTTATAAAAAAAAATACTAAATGCTAATAATATTAATACGGACAAACCTACATAGGCAATAAATAGTTTTGTTTGAAGTTTAAGTTGACGCATTGCAGGCACCTTCTTCTTATTACGTTTATTAGTAGACTATTGAGGAACTATTCAATTCACATTATTAACAAGGTGTTTTGCATAGCAAAAATTGAAGTGCTAAGATATTAAAAAAATTCAGTATAGCGAGAAAAGTAAATATAACTAAATAAATTCAATGGTATATTTTAATAATATACTATATACCATATTTAATTATAATGAAATTCGGTAAAATAGTCAATATAATGTATTTAATATTAATATAGTATATATAAATGTTAAAATAGTACAAATACTATGCGAAAAAGTGCATAGACTAGAGATGGAAATTTGGGTATGATTTATATATCAATAATCGTTCTGTAAGCAGAACATACCATGGGAGGTATTATATGAAGAGAAAAGCATTATCATTATTATTATGTATCAGTATGCTAGGTGTTTTAACAACAGGGTGTAGCAAATCAAGTGGTTCCGATGCAGTCGCTACAAATGACACTACAACGAGTACTACACAAGACACAGCAGACACAAGCGAGGCTACGGACGCTACACAAGATGGTCCACAGGACTTTTCAGGAGAAGAATTAAGTATTCTAGTTTCTGCTGGTTGGATGGACAACAGGTATGATGCATCTATATCGCGTTTTGAAGATACCTATAACGTAACAGTAGATCTTCAGACAATACCAGCGGATCAATATTCAGATGTTTTACAATCCAAGTTATCTACAGATTCTTGCACTGATATTTTCTGGATACAATCAGATCCGTTTGCAATTGAATCACAAATTGTAGATCCAGATAAATATTGTATTGATTTTACTGGAGCAGATTGGGTAAGTATTATGCCCGAGACAAGGCTTCAATCATGCGAATATGATGGAAAATTATATGGTTTACAGATATGGCATAATTCACCTGAGTATGTAATGGTATATAATAAGTCATTATTTGAAGAAAATGGCTGGACGGTTCCATCAACATATACAGAGTTAAGTGATTTATGTGCAAAAATTGCTGAGAAGAACATTACACCATGGTTTATGCCAGGAGCAGATGGCTGGCAACATCAACTATCCTTTTTCCAAATTGGTGGCGTATATGAAGAGACTACACCTGGTTTATATGATGGCTTAAATAACAATACGGCAACATTTGCTAACAATGAGAAAATGCTAGATGTATTAGGTCAATTTAAAGAGTTATCTGATGCAGGATATTTTGGAGAAGATTGGATTGGTACAGATAGTTCGAATATGGCAAATGAGTTTGGAGATCGTACAATTGCAATGGCAATGGCAAATTCAAGCTATATCAAACAAATCAAAGATGATACAGGTACAACAGATGAATATGGTATGTTTTTAATTCCTCTCGGAGACAATGATACTTTCCCAACAAATCCAGGCGGACCTACTATGTTTGGATATGCAGGAACAGAACATCCAGATCTAGTAAAAGCTTTTTTTGAGTATTGCACACAAACAAATACGTTACAAGAAATTTTGGATAATTCACCTCAGTACACAAATTTAGATGTTACGGATACTAAGGTAAAACAAAACTGGTTAGCAGAAGAAAAAGAATTTATGGATACAATACCTGCTGAAAAAATGACCACGAGTGTTTTACAAACAGCAACAAAATATACAAATGCATATTGGATGGACTTTGGAGCTGATATGATAGCATATTGTCAGGAGCAAATGACTGCAAATGAGGTATTAGAAAATATGGATACCAATAGAGCCCAAGCAGCGAATGCAGCAAGTGATACAAACTGGAAGTAATATTTTGGCACGAAGTGCCTTAATTAAATAAAGAAGTTCATAGAACTTTCCTATTTAATAAAAAGATGGTGCGGAATATATTACTTCTGCACCATCTTTAGAAAGAAGGATAACGATGATCAAAAAGAAAATATATCCCCAATGGTTTCTTCTTATTCCACTAACATTATACATATGTTTCTTATTATTACCTAGTTTATTGGGAGTGCTTTATTCTTTGACCGACTGGAACTCTAGAAGTTTATCAAATGGAATTAAATTTGTTGGTTTGACAAATTATATGAGTATATTTACTTCCAATAAAGATTATGCTTCTGGTATTTATCATACAATTATGTTTACAATTATATCTAATATAGTTAAATTGATTCCTGCATTATTGATTGCAATTATGCTACAAGAAGGGTTAAGAGGAAAAGGATTATATAGGACATTATTGTATTTGCCATCGGTTCTTCCCTTTGTAATTATTGGTTTATTATTCAAATCAATATTGAATTACAACAATGGTTTGCTTAATTCAATTTTGGATTTGTTACATTTAGGAATATTGAAACAAAAGTGGTTATCTGATTTAAATATGGTTTGGAAATCAATCTATGGTGTGGACGCATGGCGTGGGATTGGTTATGTTATGACTATATTTCTTGCGGGTTTAAATACAATACCTAAGTCTTATTATGAAGCAGCGCAAATTGATGGAGCAAATTTTTGGCAACGGTTACGAAATGTTACTTTACCTATGTTATCCGGTGCTATAATGATAAATTTTGTTTTTGGTGTGACTTATGGATTGAAAGTATTTGATATCATTTATGTATTGACAAATGGCGGACCAGGTCATGCGACAGAAGTAATTACCACCTATTCTTACCAACTCTATGCAAGTGGAGAATATGGTATGTCTTCTGCTTTGAATACAATACTTTTATTTATAACCGCAGGAATTGGTATCATAGTTGTAAAAGTTATGAGTAAAAAGGAGGTTCAGCAATGATGAAAAAGAATATTCAAACAGTTATAAAACAATTAATCAGTATTATACTTTGCCTCATTGTTGTGATTCCATTTTATATGGTACTGATTAATTCTGTTAAAACAAAATCAGAAGCAGCAAGGATGTCCCTTTCTTTGCCAACAGAGTGGCATTTTGAAAATTATTTACATGTTATAGATCAGGGTAATCTAGTACAAGGGTTTATCAATAGTTTTACCTATTCATTCGTTTCAACGTCTATTGGTGTTATTTCATGTGCCATGGCAGCCTTTGTATTATGTAGAAAACCAACAAAACTTAACTCGTTTTTATATTACTTTTTCTTATGTGGATTGTTTCTTCCCGTAAATTTTGTAACATTAGTCAGAGTTCTGAAATTTTTCAACCTAACAAATAGTAAATTAGGAATTATGATAACCTTTACAAGTGCAATGATACCGTTTTGCGTGTTTACAATACGTAATTTTATTTTATCTGTTCCAATTGAGTTAGATGAAGCAGCAGTACTCGATGGTGCTGGACCAATTTCACTATTTTTTAAAATTATTACGCCACTCTTAAAGCCAACATTGGTAACCTGTTTTATACTACAATTCATGGGAGTATGGAATGATTTTTTAACACCGCTATATTTATCAAGCCAGAGTAAACTTTTCCCTATGACAATGGCTGTATATCAATTTTTTGGAAAGAACACAAATTATTGGAATTATATATTTGCAGATATTATTCTTACTACAATTCCAGTTATTATAGTTTATATGGTGGGGCAAAAATATCTAGTAGGTGGTTTGACCTCAGGCGCAGTAAAAGAATAGAACATGAAATGTAGGAAGGAAATCGGATTCTATGAAATTATTATCAAAACAAGTGTCTAAGGGTTGGAATGATGGATATCCACTTGGAAATGGGCATATGGGTGGAATGGTATTGGCGGGACTTCCGATTAGTTGCATTGAGTTATCTGAAAATACATTTTACAGTGGTGAAAAAGCAATTGATAATAATCAAGACAATGCTTTTACTGCATTTTACAAAATGCGTGAGCAGGCAGAATTAGGTCATTTTGATAAGGTACATCAATTAGCAGAAAAATTTATTGGTATACGCAAAAATTATGGAACCAATTTACCTGTTGGCAAAGTATTCATTGACTATGGAATTCAATCAGAGGATGTAACATTATATGAAAGAAGTTTAGATATTATGGAAGGGCTAGCAACTTCAACTTTTTCAAATAATCAGGATGCGATAAAGGAAGAGGTGTTAATTTCGCATCCAGATAACATTATGGTTTATCGAATTCAACTCAGTCAAGAAAATCACGTTAAACTTTCATTTCTTGCGAGTAATGACTATGCAACAGTGACATATGGAGATGGTGATATGAATTTTATTTGTCATGCATATGAAACACTACATTGCAATGATTTATGTGGTGTTACTTTGGTAGGTTATGGAAAGGTTATAACAGACGGAATATGTTGTGCCAGTAATAGTGGGTTAGACATTACAAATGCTAGTGAAATATTCTTATATTTGAATATGACAACAGATTTTAATCATACATATGAGAATAAAGAAGTTGTAAATGATGTATTATTAAATAAAGTCAAAAATCATGTTCTAAGCTGTACTCAAAAAGGCTATAAGCAACTATATATGTCACATCAATTTGATATAAAAAGTATTATGAAAAAATTGCAATTTGAATTGATATCAAATGAACCACTGACCGAACATATACCAATACTTTTTCAATATGGAAGATATTTATTGCTTTGTAGTTCAAGAAGTGATTCTAAGCTTCCAGCACATCTACAAGGTATTTGGAATGATAATGTCGCGTGTAGGATTGGTTGGACTTGCGATATGCACTTAGATATTAATACACAGATGAATTATTGGCCGGCACTAGTGACAAATCTAAAAGAAACAACATTGCCACTTTTTGAATGGATTAGTAATGAATTATCAAAAGCCGGTAAAATAACAGCCAAAGAATCATACGGGTTAGATGGATGGGTGGGAGAATTAGTTTCCAATGCATGGGGTTATGCAGCGCCATATTGGTCAAGTTCAATTGCACCGTGTCCTACGGGTGGTGTTTGGATATTAACACAGATGTGGGAGTACTATCAGTATACAGAAGATGAAACTTTTTTACGAAACCGTGTCTTTCCACTGATTCAATCGGCGGTAGAATTTTTCAGTCATTATATTTTTAAAGAAAAAGACTCCAATTGGTTTACAAGTGGGCCTTCTATTTCACCTGAAAATAGTTTCCAATATAAAAATTTGACATTACAAATTAGTAACGGCTGTACCTACGAAATTGTAATGATTCGAGAACTATTTCAGATATATCTAATGGCTTGTCAAATATTAAAATATGAAATGAATCCTCAGTATGAGGATGTATCTAATAAATTGAAGTATTTATTACCATATCGAATCACAAAAGAAGGTACAATTGCTGAATGGAATCATAACTTACCATCTGTAGACGAACAACATAGGCATACAAGTCATTTATTAGGCCTATTTCCATTTTCACAGATTACAGTGGAAAGTAATTCGTCTTTATGCGAAGCAGCTAAGAAAACAATTCAAACAAAGCTATCGCCAGAAGAAAATTGGGAAGATACTGGCTGGGCAAGGTCATTGCTTATTTTGTATGAAGCTAGACTTTGTAATGGTAATGAAGCATACAAACATATAACAAATATGCTTTTAAATTTATTAGAACCCAATCAATTAGTTTATCATCCTCCAACAAGAGGGGCGAATGCATTTGATCATGTATATGAATTAGATGGGAATACCGGACTAACAAGTGCTATTGCAGAGATGCTCTTACAAAGCCATAACGGTTTCATTAAATTATTACCGGCACTTCCAGATGATTGGGAAAATGGGAAAATTTCTGGACTTATTGCAAGAGGAAATATTACGGTAGATATAGTTTGGGAAAATGGGAAACTTAAATTTGCTAATTTTCTTGCTAAGAAAGATAAAATATGCACGGTAAGTTATCAGGGATTACAAAAAGAAATCCAACTCATTAAGGATGTTCCTTTCTTGTTCAATTGTGGAACTTGCTGTGAGTAAAATGATTTATGGCAAGTGTTACAGTAAGAGGAAGAAACCAAACAGGAGGAATTTAAGTATGAATTACGTGATAAGTGAAGAATTTATTGAATTTGATTTAGCAGATGCTAAAATGCGGTTAGAACCAATCTCAGAGAATATTATTCGATGTGTTTATACAAAAGAAGAAATAGTAAAAAATGAGTCGCTTATTATCAATCGAGTACCAGATAAATTAGCTAAGTTTACGGTTTTTGAAATGGAGGATTTTATCTGTGTATCTACCAATAAAATCACGGCATATGTTCATAAAAATGATGGTTTCATTACATGGCGTGAGAAAGATTTTGACAAGCAATATCTGATGGAGGGCGAAAAAACATTATCGAAAATAGACGTCATACGATATAATACGGGTAATGAAAAACCAGTTATTAACAGAGTGAAAACGGTTGATGGAGAACGTAATTTTATACAAAATCTTAAGCCGTATACAGATAGAACGGCATATAGAGGTAAATTAAATTTTAATTGGCAAGAAAAAGAAGAAATCTATGGACTCGGGCAAGCAGAAGAAGGTATATATAACTATCGAAATCACAACCAATACTTATATCAACATAATATGAGAATTCCAATGCCTATGTTTTTATCAACAAATGGGTATGGAATTTTAGTTGATTGCTGTTCTCTTATGACATTTAATGATGATGAAAATGGTTCGTATCTATATTTAGATACCATCGATCAGATTGATTATTATTTTATTGCGGGACAAAACCCGGATGAGATTATTTCGGGATTTCGTTATCTAACGGGCAAAGCAGCTATGCTTCCTAAATGGGCGTATGGTTATATTCAATCAAAAGAACAATATTATACGGCTCAAGAGCTTGTTGAAATAATTAGACATTATCGTGAACTTGATGTCCCAATAGATGGGGTGGTTCAGGATTGGAATAGCTGGGCGCCAGGCAATTGGGGCGAAAAGTTAGTGGATAAGACACGCTATGGCGATTTAAAGGAATGTATGGCACAAATACATGATTTGAATGCGCATGCGATGGTATCAGTTTGGCCAAATATGAACATGGGTGGTAAAAATCATACAGAATTTCTGGAAGCAGGATATTTATTGAATGATTTATCTACTTATGATGCATTTAATGAAGATGCACGAAAAATGTACTGGAAACAAGCAAAAGAAGAATTGTTTGATAGTGGGTTTGATGCATGGTGGTGTGATTCCACCGAACCTTTTAGTGGTCCAGACTGGAATGGCGAGTTGAAAAGAGAGCCTTGGGAACGGTTTGAATTAGTGGGAAGTGAGCATAAGAAATATCTTGATCCCCAACAAGCTAATGCATATGCACTTGTTCATGCAAAAGGAATCTATGAGAATCAAAAGCAAGATAATAGTAGCATTCGTGTTTTGAATTTGACTCGTTCGGGATATGCCTCCGGTCAAAAATACGCAGCTATGTTATGGTCAGGAGATACCTGCGCAACCTGGGAAATTTTAAAAAAACAAATCATAGAAGGTCTCAATGTTGGCTTAAGTGGATATCCATATTGGACTCTTGATATTGGTGCATTTTTCACTGTAGGGAGCAAATGGGAAAACCGTGGATGTGGGTGTAATACAGATTCTACACCGAAGTGGTTTTGGAAAGGAAATTATAATGAAGGGGTGAAGGATGCAGGATATCGTGAATTATACGTACGCTGGTTGGAAATAGGAACGTTTCTTCCAATGTTTCGTTCACATGGAACGGATACTCCAAGAGAAATTTGGAATTTTGGTAAAAAAGGTGATATATTTTATGATGCAATCGAGAAATTTATTAAACTGCGATATCGTTTTATGCCATACATTTACTCACTTGCAGGTGCAGTCCGATTAAAAAATGCAACGATCATGCGAAGTTTACTGTTTGATTTCATGAAAGATGAAAAATCAAGGAAAGTAAGAGATGGCTTTTTATTTGGTCCATCTATGCTTGTTTATGCAGTAACTGAACCGATGTATTATGATTCAGAAAACATTATTCTTGACAAAGAAAAGAATAAGCTATGTTATTTGCCAGAAGGGGTAGATTGGTACGATTATTGGACAAATCAATATTATGTAGGTGGTACAGAGATTGTAGTGGATACTCCTATTGACAAAATTCCAATTTTTATAAAAGCTGGAACAATTCTTCCTATCATAGAAGGTATCCAATATGCTGAGGAGATTGCGAAAACTATGGAAATTCATGTTTATCCTGGCGCGGATGGAAGCTTTACACTTTATGAAGATGAAGGTAATAATTATAACTATGAGAACGGAGCATATTCCACTATTACAATGCTTTGGGATAATGAAAACAAACAGTTTATATTTGGAAATCGATATGGTGAATTTGAGGGAATGGAAGTAATTCGTAACTTTACACTAAAAATTGTTACTTATAATGTCGAAGTGGAGTACAATGGTTTAGAACAAATCATTCAATACATGCATTAATGATAAAGGTATAATAGAATACTTTTTTAGTGCTTATATTATTAGGTATTTCGTAAAAATTATGTAATAAATCTATTATAAAAATCCATAAAATCATAAAAATTTACAATTATTTATGATTTTATGGATTTTTTTGGAATAAATTAAAAAGTATTGTGACATAATTCGATTATTGTTGACACGACATATAATCTAACTTAATATATAAATAACATTAGATTCGTGATTTAGTTAAATGTAGCTATTAATTATAATAATATAAACAGGTGATTATGCATGGAAAATAAATTAAATAATAAAAAAATATCAATTCGCAATATCATAATCATTACTTTTCTTGTTAATATCATTTTTGCTACTTTGATTATTGGCAAAATTGTATTTTCAAAATGGCTTTCTTCTACTAATGAAATAACCAAGAATATGTCTGCGAATATTAATCTTGAAATAAGTAATAAAATCAATGAATTTTTAAACTCATCCAAACATGTAAATGAAGTAAATGAAAGAATTATTAAAAATGGAATCGTTGATTTATCGAATGAAGAGGAACGAAATAAATATTTTGCAGGCGTATTGCAAACACATCAAAATGAAATCTATAGTTTTACGTATGGATTGGATAATGGAAATTATTATGGTGCTAGAAGAAATGAAGAAGGTAATATTGAAGTTGTAAAGAATGATACAGATACAGATGGTTGTTCTTGGTATTATTCGATGGATGAGAATCTTTTAAAAGAAGATCTTGTATTTCAAACACAAAAATTTGATGCCAGAACAAGGGATTGGTATAAAGCAGCGAAAATGCAGAAAGTTACAACCTTTTCGCCAGTATATAAACATTTTGTAATGGATGATTTGACAATTTCATCAGCAACGCCTATTTATGACAACGAGGGGGACTTACAAGGTGTTTTAGGTACCCACATGATATTATCCACTATAAATGATAATATATATGACATGATAAAGGACTATAACGGATATGCCGTGGTGATGGAGAAGAATAGCAACCTTTTAATAGCTAATTCATTTGGTGGTATAAATTTTACGATTGCTGATGATGGAAGTATCAAGAGAAATACCATTAATGACTTAAATAATACGTTGATTTCAGCTATGTTTAATCAATACAATACAGAGGATACAGATAATTTTTTGTTTAAAAGTGGTAATAAAGGATATTATGTAAATGTTATCAATTATCAAAATGAAGGATTGGATTGGATAATTATTTCAGCAATATCGAGTGATTTATTTACGAATCAAATCTATTATAATATGAAAATAACAATATTTTCAATTTTCATTACTATTTTGCTTTTTTCTATTTTTTATTATATTGCGATCAAGAAAATTTTCAGACCAGTTGACGGATTAGTTTTAGCGGCAAAAGAAATTGCGTTAGGGAATTTTTCACAAAGAGCCCTTGTTATTCGTAATGATGAGATCGGAAAATTATCGATTGCGTTTAATTTTATGGCGGATAAAATGTTTCAATTTGTCAACAACCTTGAAGAAATAGTAAAGGAACGTACAAAAGAACTTGAATTAGCGAATGAAGAGATTAATAAAACAAAAGAAGATTTATATTTAATATTAGACACAACAGCAGAAGGTATTTTCGGAATTGATATGACTGGAAAATTAATATTTTGTAATGACAGTTGTATTGAGATATTAGGATATCAAACGCAAGAAGAAATTCTTGGAAAAAATATGCAAAGTTTGATTTATGATAGCCTTAGTGAGTGTAACAAAACAATGGAAGCTAGTTATAAAATATTGAATTCACTCACAGCTGGTGAGAAGTTGTATATTAGTGACGAATCCTTCTTGAAATCAGATGGAACTAAAATTGATGTTGAATATCATTCTTATCCCAAATTAAAAGATTCAATTATAACTGGTGCAGTTGTTACCTTTATTGATATTACTGAAAAGAAAAAAGGGGAAGAACAAATTAATTATTTAAGTTGCCACGATTCTTTAACCGGATTAATAAATCGAAGATGTTTTGAAAATAATTTAATGATAGTCGATACGATATCTTCACTTCCTATATCAATCATATTTGGTGACTTGAATGGCTTAAAGCTTACTAATGATGTATTTGGACACAAGGCAGGAGATATACTAATTCAAAGAACAGCAGAAGTATTATTAAAGGTCTGCAGAGTTAATGATATTGTAGCGCGAATAGGAGGAGATGAATTTATTATCATCTTACCAAAAACAGATGCGAAAATGACACGTAAAATCATACAACGAATTAAAGAAGAATTGGCTAAAGAAATAGTTTATGGTGTTAAATGCAACATTGCACTTGGATTTGATACAAAAACTGAATTTGAGCAAGATATTGAAAAGATAATGGGCAATGCAGAAGCCCAAATGTATAAGGATAAATTATTATCAAAAAGAGATTATGGTACTGATACAATAGAAACAATAATGAAAACGCTTCAAGATAGAAATCCGATAGAGAAAGAACATTCCCAAAAAGTTGCCGTTTTGTGTA
>JBGUEQ010000024.1:0-70345 GCA_041821265.1 Lachnotalea sp.
GCAAAGGTAATTCAAAAAGGTAGCACTCCTGCCGGAATGCATATTTCAATTTGTGTAAAAGAAATATTAGAATTCTTACAAATTACACCTGGACAAATCGGGTTAGATGCCACGCTAGGTTATGGCGGTCATACTTTAGAAATGCTTAAATGTTTAAATTCAAAGGGGCACTTATATTCGATTGATGTAGATCCCATTGAATTACCGCGCACCAAAAATCGTTTAGAGCGTTTGGGTTATGGTCCTGAAATTTTAGATATTAGACAAATGAATTTTTCCCAAATAGATCAAATCGCTTTTGAAGTAGGTCCATTCGATTTTGTATTGGCAGATTTGGGTGTTTCTTCTATGCAAATTGATAATCCTGAAAGAGGATTTTCTTATAAGTCGGATGGCCCCTTAGACTTACGGCTTAATCCCGAAATGGATAAATCTATAACCAGCCGTTTAAAACAAATTTCTTTTGATGAATTAAATGGTATGTTGATAGAAAATGCCGATGAGCCATATTCAGTAGAAATTGCTCGTGCCATTATTGCCAATATCAAAAAGGGAATTGAGATAGTAACAACAACACAGCTACGTAACATCATTAACGATGCTTTGAAATCTTTGCCACAAATCAATGAGGATGAGATAAAAAAATCCTGTCAGCGATGCTTTCAAGCATTACGAATTGATATCAATGATGAGTTTGAAGTGTTAGATGAATTGTTAGAAAAACTTCCCGCTATCCTTGCAAAGGGTGGACGCGTAGCAATACTTACCTTTCATTCCGGTGAAGACGGTCGTGTAAAAAAATCTTTTAAGCACTTTTTAAAGGAAGGTATCTATTGTGAAATAGCGCCTAATCCTATTCGCCCCTCCTCCGAAGAGTGTCATATCAATAGTCGGGCGCGTTCAGCTAAGTTGCGTTGGGCAATCAAAGCGTAAACTATAAAGGTACTGAATAGTTACATTGTATTATCCTATTTATGCCTTATTATTTTTTTTATTCTACGAAAAGCCTCTTCTGCTTCTGGAATTGGAAGCAATACAAATACATGATTCATCTTAGGATATACATAGGTACGAATCTTACCACCCTGATGCTCAACTTTTTGATCAAATTTAATGGCATCTGGATATAATGCTTCGTGTGTTCCTATGAAATGTACAATACTTGGAATTTTGGATAAATCACCATAAATAGGGCTAATTAAAGGGTCATTTAAATTCTTATCATCTGCCCAAATTTTCGTGATTGCTTCCATGCCTTTTGCTGAAAGCATAGGATCATTCGTTTCGTAACGAGGAATTTGAGGATTTTTAAATTCCATATCTACACATGCGGAAAAAAGTATAATTTTCTTTGGTTGGGGCAGATTATTTTTTGATATTAGTTGAGTTAGTCCGAGAGAGATATTTCCACCTGCTGAATCTCCCATTAAATATAATTGGTTTGTGGTTTCTATGGAATTTAGGATATCCTTATATAAATGCAGTAATTTAGGATATACTGCTGTATAGCTAAATTCAGGTACTTTAGGGTAAATAGGCACTATAATTTTAAGATTTAATTCTCTGGCAAGTTTATCTATAAAAATCCAATGATAGTTGATAGGCTGATTTGTCCATGCTCCACCATGTATATAATAAACAACTTTTTGTTTTGCTGAATTTTTATTGTTTATTATAAAGACTTGCATATTTTCAAAACTATATTCTTCCATGATTGATTTTAGCTTGATCTTCTTTAATTCATATAATGCCTTATTTTTAATTGCATTTTTTTGAACTAACTTTTCTGTTAGATGAATATTGGAATACGTTTTTTTTGACCCCTCTAATAAAATTATTTTCTCAAATATAATGCTTTGTATGGATCGTTTATATGTTATATTATGTATGCTCATGGCATTGTTTTCTCCTTTGACTCGCTTATATAAATATTTTGTTCGATAGATTTTTTGATTTAAATAGCTATAATTAAGGAGTCGTTAGCGATAATGCGTCCCAATGTACTTATAATTTTGAATGGTTATCATCTTTTGCAACTTGAATAATCATAGGTAATGCAAAGATCAGATAAACAATTCCACCTTTTATCTAAAACGGGATTTTAATATTCTCATAATATAGGATAAAAGGTGCGGTGATATGAAATACGAACGCTATTCACATTTGAATGTGTCACATTTCCCAAATGGTTACTTACAAATTCAATAAACTGATTAAGTATTTCAATTAATTCTTCCAAAGAGTAATCTGTTCCAAGCAAATTATTAATCGACTCCATCGGGTAATATAATCTTATTGTTTCACTTCTATACCCATAATTCATAAGCATGTTGCATAGGCATCCGCAAGCATGGTGTATTCTTGACCTTCAAACAAGATTGAATTTTTGAGTACTGAATTGGATCTAAAAATTCTTGAATTTTAATTATTGTAAATATATAAATTATACGCAAGAATTCATATATTTATATAATTTTAAACTTTTTAATAAGATTATTAAGTCTAATCGATAATTCTACCTGGCTTTGTGTAGACTGTGCCACATCTTCCATTGCTATTGATATTCCATTAATTCTATTTGTAATCTCTTCAGAACCTGACGCAGACTTTTGCGCGATTTCAGCAGAACTTTGAGTTGCATTACTTAATTGATCTATTGTATTTGTGATTGTCTTAGTCATACTAGATATTTCAGAAGCCATATTATTGAAAAATTCTGCATCTTTCTCATATTGTAATCCAGTATTAATAAGCATATTATAATTAGGCGTTACACTGTCTTGCATAAAATCTAACACATCATGACCGCTTTTTGAAAGACTTAAAAATGCCTCCTGAACTTTATTAACTACCTCCTGGATATTTGATACTGCCTGTGCTGATTGTTCGGCAAGCTTTCTGATTTCTTCTGCTACCACTGCAAATCCTTTTCCTTGTTCCCCTGCTCTTGCGGCTTCTATTGCAGCATTTAATGCAAGAAGATTTGTTTGCGATGCTAAATTACCAATAGACACCGCCATAATTTTCACTTCTTCTACGACTTTACCTTCTTCTATTGCCTTTAAAATATTTGATTGTTTCTCTTCATATATTGTATTACCCTCTTCAATTGCCTTTGAACCTGTTTCTTTTATTTGATATGCACGTTTCATAATTTCTTCTGCTGAAGTACTTACATCATTTGCTTTATTTTCTAGATTAAATATAACCGCATTTATATCTTGTGTTGATGCACTTACCTCTTGCGTTGATGCACTTAAATCTTCAGCGCCATCTGATATAAGTTTTACTGTTTCTTTGATTGTTTTCATTTGCAATGAGACATTCTCTGTTGATTCAGATATTCTTAAACTGACCGCACTTTCCGTATGTGAACTATTTATTACTTCTGATATTACATTGCTAATGTTTTTGGTTGAACGATTAATTGCCTTTGCTAGGCTTCCAAACTCATCTTTTGAATGTATATTAATTTCTTCTGTTAAATCTCCATTTCCAATTGCTTCACAAACTTTTTGAATTTTCATTACATGCTTAGAAATATTGCTTGATATCAAAAAGCCAATAATAACTGTCAACAATATACTAAATAGAATAATTATTATCATACTAGTAAATGAGCTCTTAAATATTAGGATATTCTCGCTATTATTCATCATAGCTGTTTTCATTTTTAAATCAACTAATTGCTTGAGATAAGAAAACATTAATTCTCTCGCATCTGTACTATTTTTAAATGTAGATTGTGCTTCCAGATTATTATTACTATTATTAATTAATTCAATAATTCCATTATTTGAGGAAGTATTTTCTTCAAATCTCTTTTTAAATTCTAAATAAAGTTTTTGTTCTTCATCTGATAATTTTGTACTATCTAACAATTGAATCAGTTCCGTATTTTCACTTTCTAACTTATTAATGTTTTCTTCTATAGTTTGTGTATCTGTTAAATTATTTTCACTGATTAGCATAACTATATCGGTATTTATTTGCATCAAATTTATATTAAGTTCATTAATTTCACTTGTAGGTTTCAGATTATTATCATGCATGAATATGGCATTATCACTGATTTTTTTCATATTAGAAATACCAATAAATCCAATTATACCCATAAATATTAACGCTACTAAGAACGAAAGAATTAATTTATGAATTATTTTTAAATTTCGAAATAGACCCACTATGTATACCTCACTTTTCTTTTGTTTTATCATTTTACTGATTTTATTTATATCATAAAATATGTTTTTAAAGTGTAGCATAATAATGTATGATTTTCAATAGTCAATGTAAAAAGCCCAATTTTACTATATTTTTATATACAGTATGCCTTTTGCGCTCTAATTATTAAAACCTAATTATTTACTCAAAAGTTTTTGAATCTACTTATCTTATAATTTTAACCTGCATGGGCAATCTAGCAAATGGTCATTAACCATTCCAATTGCTTGCATATATGCATAACATATTGTAGTCCCAACAAATTTTAAGCCTTTCTTTTTTAATGCTTTACTCATCATGTCCGAAATTTCAGTACTGGTTGGAATATCAATTAATTTCTCCCATGAATTTATGATAGGCTTATAATCAACAAATGACCATATATATTGATCAAAAGTTCCATACTCCTCTTGTATCTTTGAAAATTGTTGAGCATTTGTAATCAACGCTTTTATTTTTAGTTTATTGCGAATGATTCCGGGATTGTTTAATAACTCTTTCATTTTTCTTTCATCGTAGTTACTATTTTATCAATACTAAAATCATCAAAGGCGCTTCGACTTCATAGTTACCGCTATGCTATTACACTCGTGATCTAGAGTCCGCCTCTTTCTACATCTTGTTTTACATACTATTAAGTATTCAAATACTTATACCCACAAAACTCTTCCTTCTTTAATCACCTTAGCAGTGAATTCTTGCGCTGGATATCCTAATATACAGCAACCGATTCCCATATATTCTTCTAATCCCCATTTTTCAAGGTATGCTTCCCCTTCTTTTAATTTGAACATTTCATTACAACGATTTATCCAACAGGAACCTACACCAATTCCAAATGCCGCATTTTGCATTGCGCCAATCACTAACCAACCGTCTTTTGTTCCATTTGGGTTATCCTTTGGTGATAAAATAATACAAACCATAGGTGCGTCATAAAACTGATCAATTCCAAGTCGTTGTTTCATTCCGAGTGAATAGGTCTTAATTTGTCATTTCCTCTATCTGTTGATTTATTTTTTAATCCTACAATTTCAAGTACTTCCTCGACCTTTTCAAGCTGCTGTTTTCTTGTCATGTCTGTGTTAAACCTTGCAAGATTCTGTAAGTTCTTTCTCCCTGACATGTAATTAAAAAAATTGGAGTTTCTACTATTGCACCCGTTTCCATCAAGGCTTTTTCTCTGTTTTTTGATACGTCAATACCATTGATAAATATTTGCCCTTCAGTTGGCTCAATAAGCCCAGTAATCATTCGAATCATCGTTGTTTTTCCAGCACCATTCGGTCCGATAAAACCACAGATATCCCCATCAAACACTTTAAAAGAGATCATTTCAATTATTTTTCTCTTTCCAAACTGTTTCTTATCGCCATTGACTTCAATGTTTGTATTCTTCTCATACCTTACCTTTCTTTTACTGTTCTTATTAAAACATGAAAAACATGACTTTGGGACCCGCAAAACATGAGATAGTCTATACTCATAAGCAAAACACTCCTTCGTTTGAAAATTAGCATATACAAAGAGATATTTCTTACCTCTTATCGCACTGGCATCTTGAAATCAGCCAAAGCACAGTTCAAAAAATCGTTAAATGGTTTTATTAATAGGTATTTTTCGACTGCGAACTCAAGAATTCCCTTTGTGTCTTCGAGTAATGAATCCTCAAATGGTACCTCCACATACCATGATTTGTGTTTAAGATAGTTCGCCATCGGATGCGCTGGATCAAAGTTTTTTGGAACTTTTTTAAGTATAGTTCCATTCATCTCAATTCCATCACGAAAGCCAGGCAACGTAAGAATATCCTTCAACTCATCAGAATGCAAATTTATATGCTCCCGAATCTTTTGCGTCGCATCATTAAACATATCCGCGAATAAGCCTCCTCCTAAAAAGGACCGATTGCCCGGTCGAATTGACCGATAGTAGATGGCTGTTAGAGTAACCCTATTACTGTGATCATTATAGCTATTAATCCAGTACCTTTATAGTTATCACTACGCGATGCACCAGATGTTTACAATTTACCTTTTCTTATTTGGATTACTTGGAAACCATCCTTTACTGACCCTTTGTTCCTGTTCCACCAATTCATGGATGCTCCATAACGAGGAAAAACCTGTAATACCAACAATTGCTGAAATAATCATGTTATTCATAAATAGAGATAACACTATGAATATCAACCCTGCAATTAGAAAAGCTGGCCATGCTTTTTTACCAAAATAATATTCTGTTTTTATAACAATGGGATGAAACACACCAATTATTATAAATGCCGATATACCAATAACTATACCTTCCAGTGCCATATATCTCCTTCCTTAGTAACACACCTCTCCGTGTGGTGTGCATCTTTTCACTGAGTGCCTTTTTCACAAAACTTTGCTATTAAATAAAAAAATAAATCCTGTATGTATTACCCTTTGCATTAGTCTTTATTAGAAGCAAGCAATTGTATACCACCATGATAGCAGATAATTTCTTTTGCACCATATGTCATGATTTTATTTAGTGATGTCTCAGTCGCTTTGTTATCCAATGTAAATTGAGGATTTACAATTACTAATTCGCCATTTTCAAGTGCCGCTGCATCCCCTGTTATCATCACTTTTATCTGGTTCACATAAATGGAAATGTGACCCGGTGTATGTCCAGGAGTTTCAATGATGGTACAGCCTCCACACCAATTAAGTACCTCACCATCCTCTACCTCCAAGTCCACTTCAACAGGTTGTACATTTTTCAAAATATTACAAAAATACAATCCAAAGGGCTTTTTGTCTTCAGGTAAATTTAGCTGCATTGCCTCTGCCTGCTCCAAGCGCAGGGACTTTAATTGACCTGAAATATAGGGAGACTCCTTTTTGCTTGCAACAACCTGTATATGGGGATATTTCTGTTTCAGTTCAGATAATATTCCCATATGATCATGGTCTTGATGTGTAATCAAAACATGTGTCAAATCACCACAAAAAAGATTATTCTCTTCCATAGCCTGTTCGAGAATAGGTAAAAAACCGGTATATCCACCGTCAATCAGAACCATATTCACATCATCCTTTAATACAACTGGATGAATGACATCCTCAACTTCACCAAATTTGAATTTTATATCTAAGACTGTTACTTTTTTCATTACTAAATCTCCTCGTATTTAAATCTTGTTTAATATAATTTCATTATATTTTAATTGTTAATCGCTGTCAATTAATCCTTTTTTATATCTTTTGATTATTATTTAAAATGTATTATAGAAAACGGTATGTTCTAACTATAATGGATTACAGAAACTAGACAATCTCTAACACAAAAGATAATGAATCTGATATACTTATTTTAACAAAGAGAAAGCAGGTCAATTATCATGGGAAGAACGAAAAGAGCATTCAGTGCTGAGTTATAAACAAAATCGTTATAGAAGCTATTAAAGGTGAAAAACAAATCAACGAGTTAGCTTCTGAGTATGAGCTCGCACTTATTAGTTACAATTAATTTATTCCTACTCAACTCCTAAAAACATGTGATAAACAATAAGCATATTTTAAGGCTACTAGAGTATGATGTCTAGTAGCCTTATGATTCTTATTCTGTAACTATTCTTTATATAGATCGTTGCCAATCACCACAGAAGCCAATATTGTCCAGCCTGGAATATACGCAATCCAAATAATATGATTTAAAATTGGGTGATGACCCACAGAAAATATCGGATCAAACATACTTAATGCTACCCCAA
Organism: Lachnotalea sp.; assembly: GCA_041821265.1. Lineage (GTDB taxonomy): Bacteria > Bacillota > Clostridia > Lachnospirales > Lachnospiraceae > Lachnotalea. The sequence goes on from JBGUEQ010000024.1 coordinate 7,970, forward strand.
AATCACAGATGCACATCAGTATACCTGATATAGCAATAGAAATCCGACTTGTTTTGGAAAAGCTTTTTTGGAAAAATACGCACACAGACATCCATGTCATTGTACAAAGAATCATTCCAAATATAAATGCAAAGACTAACATAATTCCTTCTATACCTTGACTCAACCTAAATACCAAAAGTCCAAAAACTCCATACACCAATACCGCTGAAACAATTTGTCTTTTCCCCATTTGTAAATAATGCACATATACCATAATCATTATGATATATGCAATTAAAAAACTAGCCATTCCAAGCGAATTAAGATTAATATCCAGATGCAATGTTTTTGAAAATACCAGAAAAAAATCCGCAATCAACATAAACCAATATGCCTTTACCAATCTTTTCTGCTCTATATATTCCTTATGACATAGTTGTACAATTAAGAATAAGGACGCCATCGTTGCATACTTCACGTATGCCATCGCATCTGTCCTATAAAATAGATAATCTCCAATTGCAATCACAAATGTCAAAGAAAAATAAATTACAAACAATATCTTTCGACTATTTGGCATAACCATCCTCTACCGTCCTTCTCGTATATTTGTCACAATACTCAAAATTCCTTTTGCTACTTATGTTACTTAAAAAATAGAAATAAACAACTGATTATAGTTTATACTAAAATACCATATTATTCCATACAATTTTTATTATTTTGCTAATAATTCAAAACCATAAATCTGAAAATCGGGTTGTATTTAATTCCAATTTACTAAAATATATTCTAAAAATTTAATACTGAATTTATAGAGTTTACATTTTGCTATGATATAATTAATTAAATATTATTGTTACTATTCAGTGCCTTCATAGTTACCGCTACGTGATGCACATAAAATGCAACAAACTTGCAATTTAGCGCTATAAAATTCGGGATTTTGCTTTGCAAAACACCTCGCGTTAATGGGTTATGAATAATTACATATTATTTTACTATATTAATAGAGGTATAGAAGAAAGAGGGATATGGATGAAAAGTATTAAAATGAAATTTTTAGTTATATTTGGATTAGTTGTTTTTTTTGTATGTTTAGGTTTAGGATCTGTTTCGTTTGTTACCTCAAGGAATGCAATTACTGTGGTTGCAGAAGAAATGCTATTAAATGTAGCTACTGAATCTGCAAAGGTTATTGAAGCTAAACTAAATTATCAATTTGGTGTTTTGAACACTTTAGCTAATTCCACATTAATAAGAGATACAACGATTTCAAAAGAGGATAAACTAGCCTACTTAGAAGAAGTAGCTACACGTGAGGGTTACAATAGCTTTGGAATTGGAGATACATCTGGCAAGGTAATGATAATCGGTGGTATGGAAATTGATCTTAGCGAAAGAGAATATTATCAATCAGTCTTAAAGGGTAACCAAGAGGTAACAGACCCAATTATAAGCGCATCAGATGGTAATCTTATTGTTAACTATGCCGTTCCTATTAAAGATAAGAATGATGCTATTATTGGTGTACTCATCGGTGCAAGAAATGGTGATGAGCTCAGTAGTATGACCAATGAAATTCAGGTAGCTTCATCGGGTCAAGCTTATATGCTTAATAAGACTGGAGTTGTGGTAGCACATTATGACCAAGAAAACGTTTTGAATCAAGTAAATATGGTTGAACTAGGTAAATCAGATGCCAGTTTGGAAGAAATGTCTAACATTGCGAAGCATACCACTAATGGTGAAACTGGATATGGATCCTATAATTATAAGGGTGTTCATAAATTGGTTGCCTATACACCAGTTGGAGGTACCGGATGGTTTATAGGAGTTACGGTTAATGAATTGGATATTTTAACAACTCTAGATTCAATGAAAATTGGATTGGTTACTATGTCTATTATTTTCTTTATTTTGGGATTAATTACAGTTTATATTATCACTGTCGTTATGGTAAAGAATATTAAAGCCATTACATCTTCACTTAACGTTTTTTCAAAAGGTGATTTTAGTAAAAAACCTGAAATTAAAAGTAAAAGTAAAGATGAACTTGGTGAGGCACATGATTCTCTTGCCTTAATGCAATATTCAATCAGTTGTATGATTAAATCAATTCAAGGATCATCAGATACTATAGTAGATCAGACGAATAGTTTGGCATCCATTTCTCAACAAATGGCATCGGCTTCTGATAATATTTCTTTCTCAGTACAGGAAACAGGAAAAGCTACAACCTCACAAGCGGAAGGATTGTCAGATATTAATCAAATCGTAACTACTTTTGGGGAAAAGATTAATAATATTGTAATAAACATTGAAAATATTGATTCAAATACAAAAGATATTAATAATATGTCGACTGTTGGTAATGAGAATATGAACCAACTTAATAATTCGGTTATTATTGTAAGCAATGCCTTTACTGAATTTGCAAATAAAATTCAGGGATTAAATAATAATATCAGTCAGATTACCGAGATTACAACTGTTATTAACAATATTGCAGAACAAACTAATTTACTATCACTTAATGCAGCAATTGAAGCCGCAAGAGCTGGAGAATTTGGAAAAGGGTTTGCAGTTGTTGCATCAGAAATCAGGCAATTAGCAGAACAGTCGCAAAAATACTCACATAATATTGATTATTTAATTAGCAATATTTCTGGCGATGCTACTATCATTATTAATACAACGGACGAATTGAGTAATGAACTTGATATGCAGGTAGGAATGATTAATAATGCAATAGATTCTTATAGAAATATTGTAACTGCTATAACTGACATTGGACAAAAAATTCAAACAGTAAGCACGGAAGCAAGTGATATTAATAATGAGAAGATACAAATACTCGATCGAGTAAGCGATGCATCTTCTGTTTCCGAAGAAGTTGCTTCCTCTAGTGAAGAGATTTCAGCAACAACCCAACAGCTGAATGCCTCCTCCCTAGATGTTGCTACTTCGGCAGAAAACCTTACCGCATTAACTAAGAATATGCAAGATCAAGTTGGAAAGTTTAAAATATAAGTAATTTAATTCACAACAAAAGAGAGATTCTTAAATGAATCTCTCTTTTGTTATATAGCAATTTAACTTTTACAAATAGACATTTTCCAAACACTTGATACCTTAATAAAACATATATTCCATATAATATTCCTGAAATTTTTGATCCATAGAAAGAGAAATTTCTTTGGTATTTTGAGCAATTTCTTTTAGAATGGTTTCATCTTGCTTTCTATGCAAAAAGCGTGATGCTCCTGCTAAAGAGGTGTTCCCTGCTGCAATCATTTTTGATTCTAGCTCTTTTGGTAGCATACCAATTGTAATAGCCTTTTTCAAATCCATATGATAGCCAAATCCCCCTGCAATATAGACGCGATCAATGTCCAAATAGCTTACACCAAAACGTAACATCAACGTTTCTAATCCCGCTCTGACAGCCGCCTTAGCAAGTTGAATCTCCCGTACATCCTTTTGCGTAAAAACTATTTTTTCGCCTTGTGCATTGTCTGCAATTGGATAACCTTCAGTAAAATAAGGTTCTTCCATCATTCCTGTATCATCCACTATGCTTTGCTCTACCAGTTCGGCAACAATCTCAATAACTCCTGTTCCGCATATCCCAACCGCTGCTTCCTCTTGAATTGTTTTTACTATGGTTTGATTTTCTTGTATTTTCACATTACAAATGGCTCCTGGAATACTTCCTATGCCCCATTCAATATTTCCACCCTCAAAAGCAGGTCCCGCTGCGGTTGAAGTTACCAATATTTTATCTTTGTTACCAATGGCCATTTCTCCATTTGTTCCGAGATCTATTAAAATAGAAACGGTTTCACTTTGGAATATGTCGCATACATAAATACCCGCAGTAATATCCGCCCCAACAAAAGTCGTCGTACTCGGGAGCAAAATAACACATGCCTGATCAAATGTATTTCTTTGAAATACATCTTTATAACTTAAGTCTTCTAACGTAAGGGAAACTGCTTCAAATGGATATGTGCCCAATGTTTCACAGGAGTATCCTCTTAAGAGATGTAACATTGTTGTATTTCCTGCTATAGTAATTCGAACAATTTGATGTGATAATACCTCATATCGCTCAATCAAAGTTAGCATTCCTGTTTCCAAATCTTTTTGAATGCTTTTTTTAAGTTCTTCCTTTTTTCCTGTATTTGATGCTTGCATTCTTGCAATCACATCTGCTCCAAATTCTCTTTGGTGGTTAATTACGGTATAAGTATGCAATGTCTTCTTACTTGTCATTCCTATCAAAGAAATAGCAAGTGTGGTGGTTCCGACATCAATTGCAAAGCCATATTCTAAATCTTGTGCTTGCTTTTCATTTTCCTCATCTGCACCTAATACTTGAAACTGCGATTCATCTTGTTCCTTTAATACAATACAGATATCGCTTTTTACTACTGCCATACATGCTAAACGCATACCAGAATCCAATTCTTTTTCTGTGAAAAACATTTCGTCTTCCTTGGTTATTTCCAGAGTTCCTTGCATCAGTTGAATCCGGCACTTTCCACATTTACCATGGCCCCCACAAGGTGTAGGAAGAACAATATTATTTTGAAAAAGCACTTCTAACAGATTACTATTCCTAGGAGCAAGAAACAATTGTCCTTTCTTTGCACTCTGAATTTGTACAGAGATTTTCTCCTTCTCTCGCATCGGACAATTGAATTGATCACACCGGCTACAATCATGTTCCATGTGAAATTCTGAAGTATTATCTGTCAATTTAAATACCTGACAGTAGGATTTTACTGGATTATACATATATCCACTTGTAATAGAAAGTCCTAGTGTATTTTTAGCATCAACTACATCAAATGCCATTTTCTGCATTTGCATTGGAATATCCAAAGGTGCTTCATATCGATGACAAATACCTTTTTGCTTTTCTCTGCACATATCTTTTATCTGCTCGAAAATCTCTTTCTCCATAGCAAATAGGCAGCTATCTGCCATTGCATCGACAAGCATTCCTCTTACATAATCTCCTTCGTCAAAAAATTTCCGACTATAGGCCGAAATATTATCCCCTATCGTCATCACACAATACAATATTTCTGTATTTTTGCTTAACTTCCCTATTCCCTCTTTTATCACGTCAAAAGCTGCAGCCGCCTTTGGCTGGATTCTGTTTTGAACCTCCTCCAAAAGTTGCTCGTACGTTTCTTGCATCTCGCTATATACTGGACTATCTTCTTTACATTCCAAAATATTCATGACGGTCTGTTGATCTGGTCTTACTTGTTTTCCATAAAAAATCCTAATATCATTCATATGGTTCCTCTCAAATAATGTACAAAGACGTATTTATTTAATTAGGAAAGTTCTACGAACTTCCCTATTAAATAAAAGGCACTACGTGCCAAAATGCATACCTCGTGGAGAGGAAGTTTATTGCTACGCAATCCACTCGCATGTAAAAAGGAAGCTACTGTACGATGTATAAATTTTGTACAGTAGCTTATCCTACTATTATCCTGATTTTATTTAATTTGCTAATACAACTTCTTTTGCTTTCTCCGCACAGCTAGTAGCATCTGGTGTATAATAATCCGCTCCAATTTGACTAGCAAAGCTTTCGTTAACAGGAGCGCCGCCTACCATTACAATATATTTTTCGCGAAGATTCTTTTCTTTCAATTTCTCAATAACCGTCTTCATATTCGGCATAGTTGTTGTTAAAAGTGCTGACATACAAATGACATCTGCATTTACTTCTTCTGCTTTTTCAATAAAGGTATCTGCCTCAACATCTACACCAAGATCAAAGATATCAAATCCTGCTCCTTTGAGCATCATAGCCACAAGATTCTTACCAATATCATGTAAATCTCCTTTTACAGTTCCAATTACAGCCTTACCTACTGCTTTATTACCTACTTCAACTAATTTAGGTTCTAATATAGCAAGACCTGCATTCATTGCTCTAGCTGCCACAAGAACTTCTGGTACAAATACTTCATTTTTCTTAAATTTTTCTCCGATAATCATCATTCCGGCTAACAAACCATCATTTAGGATTTCTTTTGGATCAACACCCTCATCTAATGCCTGTTGTACCAATGTTTTTACATTTTTTGCTCGTCCTTTTTGTAAAAATTCTGACATTTCTTGAATAATACCCATTTTAAAACCTCCATATACTTAGTGTGCAACTTTTCACTACCTTTAAAGTTGCCTTAGTTTTTGCTTTTTACATGCCGTTAATTAAATTTACATACCCCAATATGCTATACATTCATTATACGAAAATCAGCTAATTATTTTGGTAATTTTTTTGGATTAATGGTATTTTATTTCGACTCTATATGATATAATATATTTAAATTTGGTAATTTTATGCGAGGTGCATTGATGTCAAACTCTATTATACGGGAACCATATTTATATACCATGATTGATAAAGAACAGTTGCATGAGATGTTAGAAGCATTTCACGCTTGTGTTGGTGTCACAATTCAGATTATTGATGAGCAAGGAGAGGTTTTGATGATAATAGGAGACTCTCCTGCTTTTTGTACTCCGTTCAAGAAAAATCAGGTTGGAAAAGATTCCTGTAAAAACCTGCATTTAAATGAGTGCAAACGAAGTGTTGAATTTGGAGGTTCTTATATCTTTTCCTGCCATGCAAACCTTAATCACATTGCTTTTCCTTTTATGAGCAAAGGTACTTTTTGGGGAGCTGTTTTAGTTGGTCCCTTTTTAATGGAAACTCCCGACTCTGTACTAATATTGGATATTGCCAAACGTTACTCCATGTCTATTGAGGAACTATTAGACCTCTATGACCGTTCTTCTGACATTATTCAAATTTCACCTTCACGTGTAACTCAAATCAGCCGTTTGCTTTCTTTTTTATTTAATGGTCTGATTGTAGATAGTCGTTTGCAGTTTATTTTTAACCAGAATAAACTTGATCAGCAATCCAAAATCAGTGAATCCATTCAACGATACAAAAACAGCGGTGATATCTTAAATTCTTCCTATCCTTACGAAAAAGAAAAGGCTTTGATTACCAAAGTAAGAACTGGAAATGTCCAGGAAGCAAAAGGAATTTTAAATGATCTTTTAGGTTATGTACTTTTTTCTGAAGGAAATGATTTTAATACGATAAAATCCAGAGCGATGGAGCTTTCCTCCCTTCTTTCGAGAGCGGCAATTGAAGGTGGAGCATCTACCGACCAGATTTTACGTATTAATAACCAGTTTTTAAAAACATTGTCTGAAATCTTAAATATAGAAGAACTTTGTCTGCAATTGCAAGAAATCGTAGTAGCATTTACGGACAGTATGTTCAACTATATCCCAGATAAAAACAGCGAATTGATTAAGCGAGCTTTTGCTTATATATCCAAACATTATTCAGAGAATTTAACATTAGAAGATTTAGCCGAATATGTCCATTTAAACCCGACTTATTTTTCTACTGTTTTCAAACAGTCCAGTGGCTCTTCCTTCAAAGAATATCTAAACATGATTCGCATTGAGGAAAGCAAACATTTGCTTTTGAATACGAATTATGCCATTTTAGATATTGCCATCGCTGTAGGGTTTGAAGATCAGGGTTATTTTTCCAAGGTATTTAAGAAATTAACCGGTCTAACTCCGAGACAATATCGTTAACTTTTTATTACTTTTTTCTTTTCAATTGCTTCCATAAAACATGCAGTCATTTCAGCCGTATCAGGTAAAATACTAACATACTTTATTTGACCATCCACACAAATTGTAGGTACATTTGATGCTCCAAGTTTGATCATGCAAGCTACGCCTTCTTTTTCTTTGATCTTGTGTTCAATAATTACTAATTGATCCTTTATTGGTTCTGCGGCTACCCTTACTGCCTCCATATTATATTGGCATGCAGCGCAAGACTCAGAATCCAGCGTAATACAATCGATAAACACTTTTTCCTCGTTACTGTAATCAGGAAGATTATAAATAACACCCTCCATTACATCTCCTGTTTCGAAAATATCTTCAATGTCTCCATGTACCGTTTTTGTAACAGCAAGTACGTTTTCAACAGGCGTTGCATAAGGCATATCGCATCCAGGGGAAAGAATAAAACCTTTCATTCCTCCAATTTGCATACATTCTGTTGCATCCTTCATATTATCGTATGGCGTTCCAAATAGCATCGTTAATGTTAACTTAATATTTCCGCCTACCGAAACCTTATACTTTTTCGCTATTTCGACAGCATAGGATAAATCTACATTTTCATCGATACAAAGATTATCACAGTGTATCTGACACATTTTTTCAATATTTCTAGTTGCATCTCCACACACAAACATAGATCCTAATTTTCCCTGCTCACGAATATAATCAAATACTGATGTTGCATAAGGAGCTACAAATTCATCAAAATTATCTGGAGAAATCTGCGATGTCATAGGATCAACTAATGCTACAATATCCACTCCGGCATCAATATACATTTGTGCGGTATGTTTTGCTACCTCCTGACAAAATTCCATTAATTCTGCTACTGCTTCTGGTTCATCAATCATATCATAGAAAATTTCGGTACCTTTCAAGTGAAGTGCCAACGTAAATGGTCCAGTAATCAAACCATAAATCGCAACATCGTTTCCAAATTTTTCTACAATTTTTCTTGTTGCTTCTAATGCAATTGGAAAACGTCCATCTTCTTTCGTCGGTATTTTTAGATCTTGTAACGTTTTTCCCTGTTCTAGAATATGAGTAGACACAGCTGGCGGATTGTCTTTTGCATAGATTAAGCCACACCCCATAGCTTCAGCCTCTAATTGCAAATCAAATAATGACGGAATTCCATCCGGATTATAAAGTTCAATTGCTTTTGATACCCCATTTATAATATGTTCTGTACTCTTAAAAAAGCTTTCACAATCCACATCAATTAAACTTGCCGCATGACACCCGATAAATGGCACCCATGGAATTCTTTTTACTTCTTTACAGGTTATAGCATCAAGAACTAACTGCTTTTCACTCATTTTTTATACCTCCATCTATTTTTGAAATACCTATTATGTTTTGAAGTATATTATATTATTTTGTTTAATACTTGCACTTTTCATTGTTTATTATGACTTTTTTTTGTTTTATATAATAGGCACTTTATTCCAAATGGTAAATTTCCTCCATTCCTGACCAAAATTCTTCTTTTTCTCTGTTCTCCAACGGTTGCATCAAAGGCTTCACTATATTCCACCATGCCTGCGTTGTTGGATCATCTGCCATTTTTGCCATATCTGCTTCAAAATCATCTCCATCGTATTCATAGTAGGCAAATAAATACTCTCCCCTACTGTAAATAGAATAATTCTTTAGATGACATTTACTAATCATTTCATTGACACCAGGCATTGGATTCGCATGCCATTTTTTATAATCTTCCAAACCATCAGGCTTTATCTTAATCATATCTCCAAATCTACGAACTGCCATAACCTACTTCATCCCTTTCTGATTTATCTTATCTAATAAATTTTTTGTGCCTCATCAAATAATGCATGAATATTTTCAGGTGATACATCAGGCATAATCGCCTCATGACTTGGTGAAATGATCAAACCCGTAGGGAAAATCGTGCGAAGTTCTTTTACTTTTGCTCTGACTTGTTCTGGACTTCCATTTACAAGGAGATCTTGTGTGTCAACACCTCCACAAAAGGATACTTTTTTTCCGAATTTTTCTTTTAGACCTTGAGGTTCCATACCTGCTGCCAATGCCTGAATCGGGTGAATTACATCAACTCCTGCTTCAATTAAATCTGGTATGACATCTAAAATTGAGCCACAAGAATGATAAATTACTTTTAAACCATAGGAATGAGCTTGGTCTACCAGTTTCTTACAACCAGGCATGATAAAGTCCTTTACACACTGTGGTGAAAGCATGAGTCCTCGTTGGCTTCCCATATCATTTCCAATCAAAACAGCATCTAGCTTTCCTTTGGTTGCTTCATAAAAAATTTCATTTGCCTTTAAATAAAAATTCATTATTTTTTCATCCACAGCTTCATAAATTTCTGGATTGGATAGCATGTTCATTAATGCTGTCTCCATTCCAAAAGCGGCGCAAGTATCCTGGAAATGTGCAGACCAAAGCATACCAATCTTTACTTTTTCTGTTGGTGCCATTTCTACCAGGCGTCTACACTCTTCTTTATCCATATATTTTTCTGGATCTGGCCATTCAAAGAAATCCAAATCTTCTAATTCTTCTGCATCTTTGAAACATCCAGGTGCGGTCAAGGTTCTGTCCTCTGCATCTACATTTCCATCCATATACCAATCAAAGGCTGCATATATTGCATTTGCAGTTGGTGACTTGTATGGAACTTCAATGGAATAAAAATCATCTCCGACTGCAACTTTAAGTTCGTGTAGTTTTTTCACTCCATAATATTCAAATAGTGTAGGTTGTGAATTAATATCTGGCATTCCAAGCCATGCTGCTGGACGGTCTACGGGCTGCCTGTTTACTGTCGCGTAAAATCTTTCTTTACTATCCATTTCTAGTCCTCCCTTATTTTTCACTACGTTTTTGAATACTATTCAAAATAACTGCTCCAAAAATTACAAGTCCTTTTACTACACTTTGCATATAAGCACTCACTCCTAAAAGAACCATACCATCATCTAACACACCAATGAATAAAAGCCCTATAATTGTGCCTATTAATTTTCCTTCGCCACCCATCATGTTTGTTCCACCAATGATAGCGCCTGCAATCGTATCCATCTCCCATCCTACACCAGAAGTTGGATCTCCTGAACGAAGCTTTGCTGTAAGTAAAACTCCTGCTAATCCACATAGACAAGAGGAAATGATAAAGGTAATTGTTTTTACTTTTTCTACATTGATGCCAGATAGCCTTGCGGATTCTTGATTTCCTCCAACCGCATAAATAGAACGTCCAAAAGCTGTATATTTCATTATATATATAAATACTGCATATAACACGATCATATAGATAACTAAAATTGGTACTGGTCCAATCGAGGTCGATGCTATTTTACCAAATGCATCTGGAAATCCTGAAACTGGCAGACCACCTGTCATTGTTTGTGCAATTCCACGAAATGCTTCCATTAACGCCAATGTTACTAAGAAGGAATGTAATTTAAGTTTTGCTGTTACTCCTCCTGATATAAATCCGAGACATCCACATGCTGCCATTGTAATTAAAATTGTAATGGGAATCGGTACTCCACGTTTTAATAACAATCCGGTACATACACAACCAAAAGCCACAATGGATCCCACTGATAAATCGATATTTCCTGTAATAATAATCATCGTTGTTCCAATAGCCACAATAGACGTAATCGAAATCTGTTTAATAATCGAAGTCAGATTTGCTTGTGTCAAAAATTTATCATTTGCAAAACTTAAAACAATACACATCACTGTTAAGGCAATTACTACTGCATATTTCATTGCAATATTTTTAAAATCAATTTTATTTGCTGTTTTTTCCATTTTCATTCTCCTTATGCGTTCATCGCTTGTTGTCTGGTGGCATAATCAAGCAACTGTTCCTGTGTCACGTTTTCATTTTTAATATCCGCAGTCTTTTTTCCACCAGCAAAAACAATAATTCGGTTTGCAACCTGAAGGACTTCTGGCAATTCAGAAGATATCATAATGATTCCAATTCCTTTTGCAGCAAGTTCGTTCATTAACGAATATATTTGATTTTTAGAACCTACGTCAATTCCTCTTGTTGGTTCATCCATAATCAAAATCTTTGGTTGTGTTGCCAGCCACTTCGCAATGACTACCTTCTGTTGGTTTCCACCACTTAAATCTCTTGCCTTTTGATGACAGTCTCTGCATTTTATAGACAAACTTTTAATATACTGATTCATTAGAATACCTTCTTTTTTCAAATCCAAGGAAAGTCCTTTTTTCAGCTTATCCAAAATAGTCATTCCGATATTTGTATGCAAATCCATATTCAAAATCAGGCCTTCTTCTTTTCTATCCTCTGTAATGAATCCAATACCGGCTTTTTTGGCTTCCATACAATTACTTATTTTAACTTGAGTTCCTTCAATATAGACTTCTCCACAATCTTTTTTATCCACACCGAACAAGGATCTTACAAACTCAGTTCTTCCAGCACCAGCTAATCCTGCTATCCCAAGTATTTCGCCTTTATGTAGTGTTAAATTAATATTATGAAATAATTTTCCAGAGGAAAAATTCTTTGCTTCCAACAAAATTACATCTTGTGATACATTCTTTTGTTCTATCGTAATCATATTTTTTCCTACCATATTTTCGATAATAACATTTTTTGGTGCATCTTCTATTTTTAATGTTTTAATGTATTTTCCATCCCGAAATACCGATATTCTATCTGCAATTATTGGTAATTCCTCTAATCTATGCGAAACATAGATAATACTAATTCCCTTTTTTCTCAAATCTTTCACAATTCGAAAGAGGTTGTCAATCTCATGATCCGATAGCGAAGCTGTCGGTTCGTCTAAGATAAGTACCTTAATATTATTCGAAAGTGCCTTTGCTATTTCAATCATCTGCTTTTGTGCAACACTTAAACTTCCAACAATACTATCCGTTGGAATGTTGACATTCAAAGAGTCAAGTAATTTTTTTGCCTCTGCATGAACTTGCTTCCAATCCACCTGATTGATTGGACCAATTTTTCTATGTAGTAGTTTTCCCATATAAATATTTTCTGCTACGGATATCGTATTGATTAACGAATTTTCCTGATATACCGCACTGATTCCATGATCTCTGGCATCCAGAGTCGATTTTGCGTTAAACTCTTTTCCTTCCAGATAAATTTTTCCTTCTTCATTACTATGGGCTCCAGTTATTATTTTAATCAGAGTACTTTTTCCTGCTCCATTAGCACCTACTAAAGCATGAACTTCACCCTTTTTCAATTCCAGTTGTACGTGATCTAGAGCTAGAATTCCACCAAATCTCTTTGAAACGCCTTCTGCTTTTAATGCTATGTCAGTCACATTCTTCACCTTCATCCTCTTTTTATAAATTTTAGTATTTGCTGTAGTTTTTGAAATTTCAAACTATCTCTTTCAAAAACTACAGCAACTATAAATACTTACTAACTTAATTTGTTATTGTCTGGCCTTGCAATCAAGTGATAAAGCAAAATCTTAATTAATTTATGATTTTATATATTAAATTAATTTACAAGACTTTCATGTGAAGTTATGTATTCACTGATTCCATCCATATCGTCTTTTGAATAGGTTGTTACAGGTACCATAACTGTCTTTTCTACTGTTTCACCTTGAATTATATTGTAAGCATTTTTTACTGCTTGATATCCAAGTACATATGGTTGTTGTGTTGTTATAACCTGCAGTGTAATATCATCATTTTGCATATCTTTTGCAAGTTCTACTGACATATCTGTTCCTGATAATACAACTGTTTTATTCTGCTCATTTTGAAGTTCTGCTGCTGCACCTAAAAGAGAAGTTTGATTCCATGCCCAGATTACATTAATTTCTGGATCTGCTGCTAACATCTGTTCTGTTACGGTCATTCCATCATCTTGTGCTTCTGCTTCTTGTTCATTTACAATTTCTATTTTTCCTGAATCTATTAAATCTTGTATTGCTGCTTTAAATCCTTCGCATCTTGCAATACCAATTTCATAAGAACTGTTTGTAATCAAAGCAACCTTACAACCATCTGGATAATTTGCTTCGATATAATCATGAAGATATGTTCCTGTATTACCACCTAATTCATTGGCATCTACACCAATAAAGGAATTCGTATCTGTATTTACTGTACAATTCCAATTAACAACTGGTATGGAAGCTTCATTTGCTAAGTCTATTGCTGCAACGGAAGAATCCGAAGATATAGGACATATTACCAATGCGTCGACTCCCTGTGATACAAATTGATTCGCATAATCATATTCTGTTGAAATATCATTGTTTGCTGATACCATACTAATTTTAATTCCTAACTCATCTGCTGCATCTTGTTGTCCTTTCATTACTTCTGCAAACCACTCACCTGAAGTATTCATAATAACGGAACCAATCGTAATATCTGATGCTGCTTTCTTAGTAGTATCTGTTGTAGTATCTGTAGTAGTTTCTGTAGTACTTACACTTGAGGATGATGCATCACTTGTACTTTTGTCGTCTGAACTGCTTGTACACCCTGCAAGCATCGCTGCCGTTAATACAATACCCATAGTAACGCTTAATAATTTCTTTTTCATTTTGTTCCTCCTACCTTTTATTTGATACTATCATCATAATAAAAAGAGATGAAAAAGGACATTCACTTTTTTCATCTCTTAGGTTAAATTTTCACTATTATTGTTTTTCTAAACTACTTTCAATCGTTTCTACATTCTCTTTTGTTACTATTTGAACTGGATTTTTATACCAGGGGCGAAGTGTATTACCGCTTGCAGCTTCAATTGCACATTTCACAGCTTGTGTTGCTTCATATTTGGCATCTTGATAAATCAATCCATAAAGCTTCCCATCTTTAATCGCTTGCAAATACTCGTTACCTTCACCAATTCCAATTACTTTGATTTGATTCTCAAGTTTTTTTTCTTCAACCGCTCTGATGGCCCCCATAGCCATTTCGCTATCTTGTGCATATATGATAGAAATATCAGGATTTTTCTGAATAATAGTCAACGTCTGTCGATATGCTTTATCTCTGTCCCAGTCTCCTTCACCAATTTGAACCACCTTTATCTGTGGAAGAGAGGAAATTGCATTAAAAAATCCTTCGGTACGGTAAATTTGCGGATCTGTTCCAGGCGTTCCTTCTATAATTGCAACTTTTCCTTCTTGCATATTTAGGATATCTTCTACCATCGAAGCTGCAAGTACTGCTTCTTCTGTCATACTTGCACCCACATAAGTACTAATGTATTCTGTAGAAATAGCATCTACCTTCATATTTAAATTAATAACTGGAATTTTGGCTGCGGCAGCTTCTTTTAAAGAACTCAGCATAGACTTTACATTTACTGGGCACAAAATAATGGCGTCCATGTCCTCTTGTATAAACGCCTCCATAGTTGCGGTCTGTGTTTTCACATCCCACTCTGCATAACTAAGAGTTAATTCTACATCGTCTTTTTCACACTGTGCCTCTATATAATTTGCTAGCATGACTTGATAACTAGCATCAGAGCCAGCAAGTGTAACACCGATTCTAATCTTTGTTTCTTGCTTTGTTTCTTCCCGTACTGTTTGAACTGTTTCGGTTGCTGTCTCGGTTGCTGTTTCGGTTGCTGTCTCTTCTTCTGTATTACTATCTTCCTGTACGAAATCTTTTGTTTGAGATGAGCTTTTTAAAGGGGCATTTGTACAGCCTGTCAAAAATAAGATAATAGTCAAAAACACTAGACTAAATTTCTTTAAAATATTGCTACATTTTTTTTTCATTGCCACCGCTCCTTTACGATTTCTGATTTTTCAATTACCGGAAGAGTAACCGTAACTACGGTTCCAACACCAAGCGTACTTTCGTAATGCAGTCCGTAACTTTTTCCAAAACTTAGCTGAATTCTTTCATTGACATTTTTTATACCAATTCCAGAGCCGCTACTATTGGCAAATGCTTCATTGGAATACAGAAGATTTTCACAGGTTTCCTGATTCATTCCAACTCCATCATCTTTGATTTCAACTTTAATATAGTTTTCGATACGATAGGCTCGAATCCAAATTTGTCCATGCCCTCTTTTTTGCTTAATTCCATGATAGATACAATTTTCTACAATTGGCTGAATAATCAGCTTAATTGTTAAGAGTTCTTTTATATCATCGGCAACCTCAATTTGATAGGTGAATTTATCCAAATAACGCATGCTTTGAATGACTAAATAATTCTCAACATGATTCAGTTCACCTTGCATCTGTATAAACTCTTTTCCTTTATTTAAGGAGATTCTAAAAAATTTAGCCAATGCCTCTGTCATCGGAACAATATCCCGGTTATCTGTTTCAGCCATCCATATGATAGCGTCGAGTGTATTGTATAGAAAGTGCGGATTAATTTGAGCCTGCAATGCCTGCAGTTCCATTCTTCGTTTTCCTTCTTGTTCGTCTTCCACTTGTTCTTTTAGATTCTCAATTCTATCCAACATATTATTGAAACTATTCGCCAATTGTCCGATTTCATCGCGACTTTCTACTTCAGCACGTAAGCTCAAGTTTCCGGCATCTGCCATATCAACCATATTCATTAAACTTTTTACAGGCATAACGATTCTTCCTAGCAGATGATTGAGGGCAATCATAATAATAACCATTAAGAGGAAAAACAGTAAAAGAATCTCTATCATATTGACAAAGGTAGCGCTTTGGTAAATATTGTAAGGAGTAAGTGCAAGAATAATCCAGCCACTTCTCTCCATGGTATTAAAGACAATTTGATATTTTTCACCATCAATTTGTATAATAGATCTTCCTTGGCTGTCACTTTCTATTGATTCACTGATTTTCTCCAGTACTACCTCATCAGACATGTCTACATTATTTTCTTTCGTCGCAGTTTGGTCACATATCAGTTCCTTATTACTATTAAGAATACAAATTCTTCCTCCATTTTCAGTTGATATTTCGTTTAAATATCCCTCAATTTCATTGGTATTGATATCAACTAAAATAACGCCTAAAAAATCTCCGCTCTCACTGTCATAAATCGAACGGCTTACAGTGAGTTCTTCTTGTGCATCCGAGCTTAAGAATGCGTGTCTTTGTGGTCCTGTCACTACCAATTTTCCCTCTGCCTCAACCGCATTTTGATACCATTCGCTTTTTGTATCATCCGTTATCACCTGGATATAAGAATAAATGGAACGATATAAGAGCATTCTTTTCTTTCCAAACACCATAATATTAGTAATATCGGTTCTGTCGTTTAGAGGAGAAGAAAATATCTGCATTGCCAATTCATAGTCTCTCATGTTTGCCTGTGAGGACAGTTCACTGTAATTGCTACTGTTTTGTTCTAGCGAAATGGCTCTTAAATAATTTTGAAGATCATAGTTATAATTTGACTCATTTGCAATCGCTCCGATTTCATCAAGATAATCGTTCATATGCGTGCTAACATTTTTTATATTCTGACGATAAAATGATTCATTTTTATCATCCATACTTTTTTGAAAAATACCAAGTGCTACATAAGTAAATAAAAATACGGTTACTGCAATTAATATAACCACTGAAAGCAATACTTTGTTTTTAAGTCCCATAAAAAAATTAGGTTGTTTCATGGCATACCCTTTCTAAGCACTTCGATAATCAGAAGGTGACATTCCTGTATACTTTTTAAATGATATACTAAAATAATGCGGATCTGAAAATCCTGTTTCGTATGCGATTTCATAGGAACACAGATTGGTTTGTTTTAGTAGCTTTGATGCTTGTTCCATACGAACATCCGTCAAATATTTTACAAAATTTGTTCCTTTTGTCTTTTTGAAAACGGAACTTAAATAGCCTGAACTGACTGCGATATATTCAGCTGTCGTACTAAGTGAAAGTTCAGGATTGCCATAATTTTTTTCTACGAATTTTTCTACTTTTTCCACAATATCTTGACTTCTACTATTTTGTTTTTCATATAATTCTTCTGAAACATGGAAAGCAAAAATTTCAATCGGCTTACTTAATTCATTAATTTCTCTGGCCTGTTCAATCTGTGTAAAAAGATGCATTCCTTGGGTCCATAGGTCAGGAGAAATTTCATCACTAAAGGAAATATCACGAAATAATGCAGTTACCACTTCAATCATTACTGTTTTCATGTTAGCCCATGGGAAATTTTTCTTCCCCCTCATCTGTTCTTTGATTCCAGCCATTGCCAGTTGAATTACTTCTTTTCTTGCTGAACGAATTCCATCAATTAACTTTTCTATCTCTGCATGAGGATAAAGATATACTTCCTCCGTATATTTCAAATCCCGAAAATCATATACGCGATTATATCCTAATGAGTACTTGCATTCCAACGCTTTACAAGCAGCACGGTAGGAATTGAACAGTTCTTCTCTTTCTGTTACGCAAGAACCAATAGAACATGTCACTGATATTTTCAAAATAGAATAGACAGCTTCTCTAATTACCATCATGGTATCATAAATAATATTGTGCCATTCTTCATATTCGTCTGTCTGGAATACGACCACAACATGATTATTATAATCATCAAAGGTACAATGCTTTTCCCCGACACTACTATATACGATATTTTGTGCTGCAAATTTAAATAATTCCATATCCGCTTTGTCTACCGTTTCTAGTATCGGTTCTACAACTCCTACCATATAATGCTTTGCTTTCAGTGGAAGTTCTAACGACTGAATTCTCTCTTCCATATCAGCGGTTACCTGCCCTTTGCATACCAAAGAATATAAGAATTTTTCTTGTAGAACCTGAATACTCCTATGAATTTGATTTTTCATACGCGTAATGTATTCTTTTTGATTCGTTTCAATTTTTAACTTTTGACAGATTTCCTGCATTTTGTTAAGCAAACTTTTTGCTCCCACCGGTTTTAGTATATAGTTTTCCACTCCAAGATCAATTGATTGTTTTGCGTACTCAAAATCCTCGTGTCCAGTCAATATAACAATATGTATCTCCGCAAACTCACTACTTAATATCCTTGACAGTTCTAGTCCATCCATAAAAGGCATGACAATGTCTGTCAAAACCAGATCTATTTTGTATTTTCTGCAGATTTCCAGAGCTTCGATTCCATCCTCAGCCTCATAAATATTAGAAAATCCTAGTGAACTCCAATCAATGATTGATACAATGGATCTACGGATTAATGCTTCATCATCAACAATTAGTATAGAATACATAACAACATCATTTCCTTTCTCCTAGTAGCATCCCCTCATGATCTATAAGTCTCCCCTTAACCTATTATTCAATTAACAATGGCAAATCTGTCTCAAAAACTTTGTTCCACATGGCTTTGATTTCTTCTTCTAAATCCATTTCATTTTTGCCAATAATAACGATACACAAATCAGATATATTTTCTTCTTCCTTCGAAAATTCTTCTATTTCAATGTCTTCTGTAACGCATTCCAAATGATACAAAATATCCTTGAATTTAAAAAAACCTTTCGCACGAATCAAGTTTTTATTAATTAACTTGATAAATTCAACCATCTTTTCTGGCTTATAATCATTAGTCAAACTAAGAGTACAACTATAAAGACGATTGGTTGGTAGATTAACACTCTCATAATCTCTTGCGATCGGTATTACATATTTTCTCATGACCTCTATTGGTACCTCTGCATAGCTTGTATCATAAATATATGCGCCTGGGTGTATTTGCTCGAGGCTTTCATGCACTTTTTGAATATCTTCTGGCAATACCTGATCTATTTTATTCACAACCAAAAAATCACTTTTTTCCACCTGATTCTTAGCTGCTACTATAACTTGACTGATTTTTAAAAAGCGTTTGGCATCCACAATACAGATTCCACCCTTATATTCATAATTACGGTCAATATTATTTTTTCGTTTCACTATAGCAGGAAGTTCCTCCAATAATTTATTGATGCTAGATGGATCTGCCATACCTGATGCCTCTACATACAAACAATCAATTGGCTGTTCTAAAAATGCTGCCAAGGTCTTGACAAATCCGCCCTTAAGACAAGCACAAAAAATTGAACCATTATTAATTTCAACAAGTTTTATGTCTTTTTGACTTATAATCTTTCCATCAATACCGATATTGCCAAACTCATTTACGATTACACCGATTCTCTCTTTCTTGGATTGAATTAGCATATTTCTTAAAAACGTAGTTTTTCCCGAACCAAGAAATCCTGAAATTAAATACAACTCAATTGGTTTTTCCATAATCATCCTCCTCTTTCACATAGCCTAGTATGTCATCTGCTTTAAATACACCATCATCTTCAATACATATTTCATCTAAACTCCCATCGCAAGGTGCCAAAAATTCCAATGCTTTCTTCTCAACTTCACCTTCACATACAACATCACCTTTCAAAACTTTATCTCCTAATTCTACTAGCCAAGTAAGTGTTCCCGTTTTAAACTTAAGGCGAACCGGTTTGTCTTGACACGCACAAGGATTCACTGGATCTTTTTTAGGCATTGCACTTTCTGGTACTATAATCGCTATCCTCATTCTACTCCTCCTTAAAAAACAATACTTTCTTACTTGCAGATACTTTCAATTAAATAAAAAGGGCATTGCTCCCTCTTACATTCGTTGTTTTGGTCATAATATCTACATACAATATTATCATCAACTCGTAAATGTAAACCAAGCTTACTATTAATATAATCCACTGCTTCTATCGCAGCTAAAAACCCTGTTCTCTTACAACATCTTGGTCCAGGAACCGTTGATATAGCTTGAAGACATTTTCCAGTCACTTCATTTGCCCATTGCCACGACTCATTGGATAAGGGTGTTGTGTCCGTCATGATACTCATAAAAATACCTGCACCAATTCCTGATCCACAAGCTCCGTAATTTCCACAAAACCCACCCAAAACATTATTTGCTCGTAAATTTGCTTCATCTAGCTTTTCGATTAATTCTTCTTCTGGCATCTTTTGTTCGATTGCAGTTGCCGTTAAAAACGCAGCTGGAAGAATAAAATGATGATAGGGATGATGAATTGGCACAGATGGTAAATCCATCATTTCCATCATAATCTGAGTGACTGTCGTTTCCTCAGCTCTTTTTTGTATTTCCACTGCCTTTTGTTTTAGTTCCATATACACGTCTTCATTGACTCCTATTTGATGTGACATAATGACCTCCTTTGTATTATAGGTTAAGGATATTGATCCACTGTACAATCTGATTTATTATTTCATCGTTTTTATTCGTTATATTCGTTGTTATTCGCCTTGAAATCTCAGTTGATTCATAAGGGCAGTTCTTAAATAATTGATTCATTTCCAAAAACATTTGTGAATTCATTGCATCTGTTTCCAATACCGCCTCTGTTATTATTCCATTTTCAACCTGTAATTTAATATTTAGATCGCCCCACTCGAATTTCTTATGAAACTCCTGATAAAAGCCAGATTTCCGATTAAAAATCCATTCTTTTGAAGCAAATCGTTCATGACCAATCGTTTCCTTTACCTCAAGTTCAACCGAAGATGCATTAAAAATCGTTTCAAATGCTTGTATCATATTATTTTCTAAATTTTGTGTGTTTATTTCTGGCATAACCTGTGTTAAATTAATTACTCTAGCGCGAATGGAATCTACACCTTTCGAAATAAATTTTTGAGTGGGTGGGCTTAAGTACTGAAGCATTTTATCTAGGTCGACATTCAACATCACAGTTCCATGGTATAAATATCTATCTTGTTTTTGATAATAAGCGGTACCGCTAAACTTCTTTCCTTCTATTATCATATCATTTCTTCCTGTTATTTCAGGGTAAAGTCCCATCTGATTAAGCGCCGTGACAATAACCGAAGCGAATTGATCCAATTCACAAGTATCCGAATTGGATATAAATGAATAATTTAAATTCCCCAAATCATGGTAAACCGCGCCTCCTCCAGTAATTCTTCTGGCAATCTGCCCTCCATCTTTTAAGAAATTGTTCACTCTACATTCTTTATAACAATTCTGATTTCTACCTATGACTATTGTGTTTTGGTTCTGCCATAAATATAGAATATATTGTTCCTTTTTACAATGTTCTAAGAGATATTCTTCTAATGCCTGATTATAATATACATCATGTTTCGTTGATCTTATCCAAAATAAATCTGCCACTTTATATCACCTTCTTCAACGCTTCCAAAATAATTTCCGAAAATCCTGGATGAATATAAATAGTTTGATACAACTGATCGACTGTTAAATGATGGTTCATAGCAAGTACAAATTCTCCAATTATATCTGAGGCATGCTCGCAAATCAAATGAGCTCCAAGAATCTCTTTATTCTCTTGTGATACAAGGAGTTTTACAAACCCCTCTGTACTTCCTTCAATCCGATTGCTTCCCTGATACTTAACGGGAACTTTAGATATATAATATTGTTGTCCGGCCAAATCAGCCTGCGCCTGAGTAATTCCACAACAAGCAATTTCTGGTTTTGTAAATACGCAGTTTGGAATGACAGAAAGAGTTTTATTCACTAATTGTAACATAATCTGCTCAACAATAGCAGTACCCTCTGCCATGGATTTATTTGCCAGCCACGGTTTGGTGGCTGCATCTCCAATCCCGTAAACTCCATTTAATACACATAAATCATCGCTTTCCTTTGTCCCCTTCATCACTTCCCAATTATCATTTACCGTAAAATATGAAGTATTTTCACATTCAATTACAGATTCTAATGAGCTACTTTGCCCTGTTGTTGCAAGTATGGCCTCACAAATCACCTTCTCTTTATTTCCACCAATAAAGTATTCCATTACAAACACTTCCTTGGTATCTTCAATGTTAGAATGACTTGAATCTTCATCCCCCGTAACTGTAGTAATTTGAATCTTATTCGCGCCAGTTACAACAGTGACTCCCTGTTTTTTTAATAATTTCTTTTGCAATATCTGAATGTCCTTATCAAAGCCTGAAAGGATATGTTCCTCTTGTTCTAATAAAATAACTTGACATCCTATTCTTGAAAAAAAATCCGCAAACTCAACTCCCGATACTCCTGCACCAATAATACAAAGCTTTTTATACTTTTGTGGGGATCTCAAGACATCATCCGTCGTCATTATTTTCTTACGCACTTCTTCATCGCACTTGAGTTCAGACGATACAATGGGGGTAGTTCCTGTCGCTACAATGATATGTTTCGCCTGTAAAACCCTGTGAGCGTTACTTACCGAAGAAACAAAATTTTCAACTACATCAACGGTTCCCTTTATTCTCACAGTAGCCTCACCATAGATGATTTCTACGTCGCGGCTCAATAGTTGATTCTTCATATCATTTTGGATATCAATAACCAGGCTAGACTTATATTCATAGGCTTCTTTCAGGTTAAATTCAGCCAGATTTCCTTCCAACCCTTGATGATTTGTCAGACATTTTTTCATTTCTGTATATTTATGTGCACACGAAAGAAGCGACTTCGTAGGTATGCATCCACGATTCAGGCATGTCCCCCCTATTTCGCTTTTTTCAATCAATGCTGTCTTTAAACCATATTCGGTTGCTCTAATACACGCTGCATAACCTGCTGGTCCTGATCCAATAACAACAATATCGTACATACTATCTTTCATCATACTATCATCTCTTTTCAAATAAAACTGTCTTTATAACTATTTTATACTTTGCTAGTTACCTCTAAGTGATACCCTTCACTTTATAGCGAAGTTCGATGAACTTTCCTATTAATTAAATAAGATTGCCACCTAGAGACAATCTTATTATAGCATATTGATTAATATATTTGTATCAAAAGTCTATTTTGTTGTGCATATATTTGTCATTATAATATATGTTTCAATATTTTTGTATTCTTTTTAAATTTATATCATTATTATCTATATTTAGTGGCTTGATTCTATAAATTATGTCTATATTAATAAATTAAATTAACATCTTCCTATTTTTGAATTTGAATTATCTCTCAGTTGTTTTGATGCTCTTTTGGCAAGGATCTTACGATCCTTGTCGCCACCTTCCAGCTAATCCAGCAATGTCCGTCATATTATTCTCTTCCCTAAAATATATTCATAAGCCATCTCATAGGACTTATGATACTAATTTGTTGTAAAACAACAGGCATGTTGTCAATTGCCACAAAGGTTCCTCCTAAAATTGATAATATTATAGCAATGGATGACCCCAAAATACCAGCCATTAATTCTGATTTGCTTAATAATGTTATAATAATGCCATATACATTGGAAACGCCTAAAATAAAGATAAAAATTTGTAACAATGCAATAAATGGCGATGAGAAATTCTGATCAAATATACTCCAAAATGTTAAAATTACAAACACTTGTAGTCCTGTAATAATGAAATTCGATAAAAAACATCCAATCATGTAGCTACTCTTCTTTCTTCCTGATACTATAAATCTCTCCAGAGCACCCTCCTTTTTATCCTGAATATATTTCATTCCATAAATTGTCGCTATGGTCATATATACTGTTAAAAGCATGGATACCATTCGGTGAGTAGCAGATAAATCATTTGTTCCAAATAAATTTTCTTTTGTTATCTCCTGTTTGATTTTTCTTAGAATCTCTTTCTGTTCTATATCCGTTGAATTTTCTAATAAAACAAAATGATATTTCCCCATAATTTGATCTGTATGAATACTTCTATTATCAGCTAGTTTAAAACTAATCCTATCATTTTCAATAAAATTCATCTGTACTTTTTCTAAAAAAGACTGATCTCCCACAATTCCAATTCTAAGTTTCCCCACTCCCGTTCTTACGCTAACCGAACCTATCAAAATAAGTAAAACTGGAATGAAAAGCATAATGAGATATGTACTTTTCTTTGCCAGTATCCTATTTAAGTTATTCTTCATAACTAGGTAACTCGCCATTTCCATATTCCTCCTTTTTAAAAAATATAATTGCAATCATAGTAAATATTAATCCAACTATATTAAAAATTCCACATACTATATAAAGAATAATACGGTTATCATCAAACATCATCATAAAGATACTTCGATTCGCCCAAGTTAGAGGTGATAAGTCAATCACAAATTGTAGTCCTTTATGTAGAGTACCAAATCGATAAAAGCAACCAGCCAAAAGTGCAAATAATACTATCGGCACATTTAACAAATTTTTTATTTTCATAAAATTTTTCATTCCTAATCCTATATAAGTACCAATTGAGGCTATCATAAAGGATATAGAAATGTATAATAAACTAATTGGTAAGAAGTAAGAAATACTCCATACATCCCACACCACTGTACTAAACCCAAATACGAATAAAGAACAACTAGTAATAACAATGATTTGTGCAATGATTTTTGACACTACAATAATGATTACAGAAACCGGAGCTACCAAAATTCGCTCAGCCGTATTTGCATAAGCATCATCTTTTCCTCCATAGGCTGCCGTAACAATGGCCATAAACATACTAAAAGGAACCAATACAACTCCATAATATTGGTAACTGGTAATGGATTCCTTACTAAACATTTCTTTGCATATAAGCCCCAATAACCAAATCATTATGAGTGGAAAAATTATATTATATCCAACTGAAAAGCCATCTGTAGTTCTTCGTTTTATATTTGCCCAAAGTATACTTTTAAAAGCTACCATAACTACTCCTCTCCATCTCTCAATGTGGTTCCTGTTATTTTCAAGAATATATCTTCCAAAGATTCGCAACCCACTTTTTCATACCGTTTTTTTAATGCTTCTTTCTCCTCATTTATCTTTAGACGTCCGTCATCTATAATTATAATCCTGTTACACAAAGCTTCTATTTCCTCCATGTAATGAGAAACATATATAACTGTAGTTCCTCTCTTATTTAAGATTCTTATCGCTTCTAAAATATAATTTCTAGATTGAGGGTCAATTCCTACTGTTGGTTCATCCAAAATCAAAAGTTTTGGTGAATGTGTTATAGAGCATGCAATATTTAATCTGCGCTTCATACCACCAGAAAACTTTCCAGGTTTTTCTTTCCTTCGATCCCATAGGGCAACAAACTCTAAGGCTTCTTTTACTCTAAGCTCTAACTCCCTTCCTTTATATCCATATAAAGAACCAAAAAACTTCACATTGTCATATGCACTTAAATCTCCATAGACGGCAATATCTTGTGGTACAAGTCCCAATTCCTTTTTCATCGTATCTCTACTGGCATTTATTTGTTTTCCTTGATAATATAGATTTCCTCCATCACATTTTTCAATTCCTGTAATCATACGAATAATGGTACTTTTTCCTGCTCCATTCGGACCCAAAAATCCGAGTATTTCACCTGCATTAACTTGAAAGGAAAGACCATTTACTACTTTTTGTGCTCCATAGCTCTTTTGAAATTCACATACTTTTATTAACTCATTCATATCACATCATCCTTTCCACTTTTAATTATACAATGTTTGATATCCAACATTGGACATGTTGTTTATATAAAAAGAGATTTCTATGGAATCTCTTTTATAATTTGTTTTTCATTTCTTCTATAATTTGATTTAACTGCTCAATTGCCTTTTTCGGATCTAATTCCACCGATTGCTTGATTATTTCAATTTGCTCAAGTTGTTTGGAAAACTTTGTATCATCGCTTCTTTCGTCCATACTATCTGGTTCAAACATTTGAATCATATGTGCCATACTTTTTGCTTCTTCTGTATAATCCTCTAAATGCTCTAACAGTTCCTGGTGCCACAATATTTGATCTTCCAATGTGTGAATTGTCATGACAAAAGACAATCGTGTAAGTTTAAGCGCATCTTCTCCTGCCTTAACGTTCTTCCATACTTCCCAGTATTTTTTCTTATCTTCCAAATCCATAATATGCTTTTTAATTATTGATTCCATATCCTTTTTATCTAATACCCCTAACATAGGATAAACAACATATTTCAAGGAACCAATCTCTAAAATAGGAGTGGCAAGTTCGGTGCGCATTTCTTCTTGAAGTGCTTGTTTTCCTGCGTCCGTAATCTCATAAATTTTGCGGACTCTAGAGCCGGTACGCTCTTCTCTTTGTATTATAATATTCTTCTCTTTTTCTAATTTTGTAAGTGCATAGTAAATGGAACCCGACTGAATCTTTGCCCATTGGTCAAGTCCTGAAATCTGAATAAATCTCTGTATCTCGTATCCATGAGTAGGTTTATTATTTAAATAATATAGAATAAGTCCTCGAATCATATTGCCTCCTTGCCAAAATATCCAATGTTGAGTATATTATATACTCAACATTGGATATTGTCAATAGGCAGTTACATCCTAGATTATGTATTATGATTGCTAATTGCTTCTGCAATATCTCTATGGATCTTGATAGTCTCCTGTCCCAATTTTCTACATGTACTTCTACCTACGCCAAACATCTTTGCTAATTCAAATTCATTTGGCAATTTCGTTCCAACTTCAATCTTATTATCCATAATATAGCTTAATACGTTATCTTCAATCTGATTTGTAAGGGAAATATTTTCAAAATTTTCAAATTGATACATTACTATCTCCCTATATATA
Organism: Lachnotalea sp.; assembly: GCA_041821265.1. Classification (GTDB taxonomy): domain Bacteria; phylum Bacillota; class Clostridia; order Lachnospirales; family Lachnospiraceae; genus Lachnotalea. The sequence goes on from JBGUEQ010000024.1 coordinate 35,199, forward strand.
AATTTATTTCGGCATTTGTAAATGTATTGTCAATCATTCTATTTTCTTTTCCTTCAATAGAAATAGTAAAAGTTGCTATTCACCACTTTGTACACACTAGTAGTTGGGTGAATAGTAACTTTTACTAACGATTCCATATCTAATATGCCAAAATCAAAACTATGCATAGCAAAATATTTAATTATATTTACCGATTACATGCAGATTACCATTATTATATATAAAATGCAATATTATTATATTAGAAAGCATTATCAACTTCTTCAATAACTGGTTCACCTACAAAATCTTTGTTCTGTGCTGAATCCGTACTCACCACTGTCCCTTTACTCTCCACCATTTCTTTTTCGTGGGAATCAAATGAAACACCTAATTTTTCCATAGTAATGAATTTTAGTAATGTATCCATAATGGTACTGTTGTTTCCATTATCATTACTTCCACTCGAACCCATATTAACCATCGTTTTAGGTACAATATCCACTTTGGAATTCTTAATTGCATCCGATAATTTGTCTCTCATCTCCTCCACTGCTCTTTCACGAATAGCACTTCTCTCTTGAATCAGTTCAATCAAAGTCTTTGTCTGTGCCACATCTTTAAAATATGCACTTACCAATGGATCAAGTGACTGATTTACCAACATATTGATATCGCTGAATCACCCATGGTGCCTGCTTGTAATCAATATGCATAACTACTGATAATGGAAGGGATGGTTCAAAAGCATCCTTCGTAATAATATCAACTTCCGTCAAGTTTTCATCGTACTTATGACTTCCGATTTCCCTGGATCTTGAAAGCTTGCGTGTTCTTCACCTACACTAAAGGCAATGATTTCACCCTCCTGCAAGGAAATACCATCATGAACCGTAACAATACCCATATTATCACAACTATGTTCACCGTCTCCACCCCCCATGATAACAACCGGGCTGAATGCATTTCGACTAAGTAGCGTTTGTTGCATACTGACAATTTATTTTCTTCATCATAATTAAAAGTTAAGATTGTTGTTAAAATCGTAATAATTTCCATTTGGGCTATCTACATCTTAAGATATATTTTTACATGTATCCTTACGCAAAGGGGGTATTTCCCACACCAAATTTATCTACTTTACAACCCCGCCATGGAAATAACACTCATATATTCTTTCTTCACCATAAAATATTTCTTCATATCCTTGATACCAAATAAACTCGCCTTCCACCTTACAATGATAACTATAATCTCCTTTTTTATAAATAGCTGGACCTCTGTATGGACTTTCTTTTGGGACATGTGATAATACCTCTTTTAAAAAGTCTCCACTAAAATTATCCCCGATTACTCTTCCAGAATAGTTCATGCACCAAAACGGAATTTCATGATGCCAAATTGCTTCTTCACCAGTGAAGCATTGTCCTCCAAGATATGTATCATAATAATAAAAATCTTTTTCTTTATATTCTAAATCATGAGATGCTACTCGAGAAGGTTCTGATTCCAATCCATGTCCTGCATAAGTCAAACGCTTTGCTTGTAGTAAAAAATTGATTGCCATCTTAATATCTACACCATAGTAGTTTGTAAGTCTCGTATTACATGCATCATCTTCTTTTACAATTCGATCAATTGTAACCCCATACAATTCGCTTAATTGAATTATATTTATAAGTTCAGGTATCGTTTGCTCCGTTTCCCATTTGCCAATCGTTTGTCTAGAAACTCCCAACTTATCAGCTAGCTGCTCTTGAGAAAGACTATTTTTCTTTCGTAACATCTGTAACTTTTCATTTAATTTCATTATGTATCACCTCAAACAATATTATAATATACAATTGTATTTGTATCTACCACGTATACCTGACAAAAATGCAAATTCTAAGTAACAAAAATGTTCAAAACACAACATTGGCATTCTCAATACTTGGGCTCTTAAAACAAAAACTACCATTGATGATCTTCTAGTACTCAACATTAAAAAATATCTTTTTCCAATTGCATATTTTTCGGCTTTTTATCTGAATACAAAAATTCTATATCTAAATGTAGTACTTACCAAATTTATTGACATTGCTGTTGTTGCTTTTATTATGGTTATTGGCGCACTCCTTGTTTCATCATTTGCCATCTTTGCTCTAAGCAAGTATTGGGAAAGGAAATTCAAAGATTCTAAAAACGAAGTTGCTTATAAATGGATATTTTTAATATTAAAGTCCTTAATCTGGGGGATTGCCGTACTTCTCTTTTTTGATAACATTGGAGTTGAAATAAATTCCTTGATTACCGGACTTGGGATTGGAGGCTTAGCGATTGCTTTTGCTTCTCAAACTATTCTGGAAGACATTTTCTGCTACTTCACAATCTTCTTTGACCGACCATTTGAAATCGATGATTTTATTGTCGCTGGTGAACAGATGGGAATAGTGGAGCATATTGGTGTAAAAACAACTCGTTTACGTGCTTTATCTGGTGAGCAACTTATATTTTCTAATACTGATTTGACAAGTTCACGCATCCAAAATTATAAAACAATGGAACAACGCAGGGTTTTATTTACGCTTGGGGTTAAATATGACACAACCTATGATAAACTAAAGGAAATCCCAAAGCTACTCAAAGAAATCATTGAAAATGTAAATGATACTGCTTTTTCTCGAACTCATTTTATCGCATATGCAGAATATAGCCTGAATTTTGAAGTAGCTTATTATGTATTAACTGGTGACTATGATAAATACATGGATATCCACCAAGAGGTGAATTTACAAATAAAAAAAGTCTTTGAGCAACAACAAATTGAATTTGCATTCCCAACACAAACACTTCAGCTACAAAACGCTTCACATATAAACACCCCAGAAAGCAGGAACTTTTAATATGTTCTTCTATCTTTCTAGGGTATGGATCTATTATTTATATGTGACTATTCAGTACTTTCAAAGTTACATTTAATATTAAGATTCATTACCCAAAACTATTGTTTCATAAGGCTTTAATATGATTTTTTTATTCTGTATCCCATTGATATTTTCCTTTTGATAGTTTCCAATGATTGTTTTTTGAAATTCTTCATAAGAATCCATTCTTAGTTCTATATTTCTTGAGCTGAAATTATTTAATACTAGCAATTTTTTGCTTTCTGATTCTTTATTTTCATACTCTTTACTTTGCGATACATTCTTATCCTGTTTTTGCTTATCATAGCGGATATATCCAATCACTTCTACATCTTCTAAATCCAGAAAACGGATATTTCCCTCAGCAATCAGTTTGTTTTCTTTTCTTAATTGAATGAGCTTTTTATAATATGCTAATATAGAGTCAGAATCTTGCTCTTCTGTCTGCACATTTGCTTGTTTTCCTTGTAATGGCATTGGAATCCAAGGCATTACATTTGAAAACCCAGCGAATTCACTGTTGTTCCATTGCATTGCGGTTCTGCCATTATCGCGAGAACGTTCAGTAAGAACTTCCAAAGCTTCCTTATCCGTTTTACCTTGATTTCGTAATATACTATAATAATTTTCACTTTCCACATCTCTATAATCTTCAATCTTTTTGTAATATGGATTCATCATGCCAATTTCTTCACCCTGATAAATGTAGGGAGTTCCACGAAGCATATGGATACAGGTTGCTAGCATCTTTGCAGATTCTTTCCAATACACCTTGTCATCTCCAAATCTAGAGACTATTCTAGGCTGATCATGATTGCACCAAAATACTGCGTTCCAACCATTATGTTGCTGCATTCCAATCTGCCATTCCTCTAAGATTTTTCTCAATTCTTGTATATCTGGTTTTTTTAATTTCCATTTATCCCCCTCCAGATAATCGACTTTTAAGTGATGAAAATTAAAACACATGGACAGTTCTTTTTCCTCTGGATTAGAATAATGCGTACAATTTTCTAACGTAGTGGAGGACATCTCACCTACCGTCACCATATCTGCAATATCGGTATCATGAACCAACTCTTTTAAATATCCGTGAACTTCTTCCCTATCTGTGTAAAATCGTCTTCCATCACCAACAAGATCATCTTCCATTTTGTCAGGTTTTGAAATCAGATTCACTACATCAAATCGAAACCCTTGAATACCTTTATCTTTCCAGAACAAAATAACATTTTTCAGTTCTTCCCTGACTAGAGGATTCTTCCAATTTAAATCAGCCTGAGTCTCATCAAATAAATGCAGGTACCATTTTTTGAGAGTAGGTACATACTTCCACGCTGGACCACCAAATTTGGATACCCAGTTCGTTGGAATTTGACTAGGTATTCCGTCTCTAAATATATAATAATCCTGATATTTCTCTTCACCTTGCAACGCTCTTTGAAACCAGGAATGATTCGTAGAAGTATGATTGAATACCATATCTAACATAATTCCTATCCCACGTTTTTTAGCCTCTTTAATTAATTCCTCTACATCTTCCATTGTTCCAAATCTCGCATCTACTTGATAATAGTCTGCAACATCATATCCATTATCTTTTTGTGGAGAAATAAAAAAAGGTGTCGTCCATATGTAGCTAATTCCAAGTTCTTTTAAATAATCTAGTTTTTCTGTAATTCCTCTTAAATCTCCAACTCCATCTCCATCCCAATCACGAAATGATCTTGGATAAATTTGATAAACTACTTTATCTTTAAAATCTAACAATATAGTCCTCCCGTCTTAAGCAAATGTCATTATATCTGATACTTTTGCAGTTACGGCTATATCCGTGTGCATAGTGATATTGAGATGTTTTTCATCTTCCGTTACGATGCATAACACAGTATCTGCATGACCAGCCTCTCTAATTTTATTACGATTAAATCGAATTAATGGTGTTCCTGCTACTACTTGCTGATCTTGATATACCAAATATGTAAATCCATCGCCTTTCATATCCACAGTGTCTAGTCCAACATGAATCAACAAATCAATACCATTATTAAGATGAAGACCACAAGCATGTTTGGATTCTTCCATCATAATAGCGACAGTTCCCGCTGCTGGTGAGTAAATTGTTTCATCCTCTGGAAAAATGGCAATTCCCTCTCCCATAATCCCTTCTGAAAAGACACCATCATTGACATCTTTTAGCGATATTGTTTTTCCTGTTACGACTGCTTTTAAACCAGAAATACTTTCTGCTGCTGCTGTTACTTGTGAAGTAGTGCCAACAAATCCCATGTTAGCAGATACGCTTTCGTTGCTACTTTCTACTGTAGCTTCTGTAATACCTTTTTTCTTACCGACAACAACTGTCATTACAAATGGTACTACAATGGCAATTATCATGCAGAAAAAAAAGCTTATCATATACTTTGGCTGAATAGAGAGAATACCAGGAATTCCTCCAACCCCAATAGAATTCGCTGTAGTTCCTGTTATGGTACATAAAATGGCTGCTAATGCAGAACCAATCATGGCACAAATAAATGGATACGCATGTTTTAAATTTACACCGAACATAGCCGGTTCTGTAACACCTAAATAACATGAAATACATGCAGGAATGTTAATTTCCTGTGCTTCAGCATTTTTCTTTTGTAAAAAAATCATACCTAATACAGCTGAACCCTGTGCTATATTAGAAAGTGCTATCATCGGCCACAGCATCGTTCCATTATAATCAGCAATTAACTGCAAATCTATTGCATTTGTCATATGATGCAATCCCGTTATAACCAATGGTGCGTAGAAAAATCCAAAAAGTGCTCCAAAGAGCGTTCTTGCTGGTCCTGTAATTCCAGCATACACAACGCTTGAAATTAATGAGCCAATTTTCCAACCGATAGGTCCAAGAATAAAATGTGCTGCAATTACAGAAAGTAAAAGACTGCAAAAAGGAACAACAATCATAGATACAACCTGTGGAGTAATTTTCCGAAAGAATTTTTCAAGATATACCAATGTAAATGCCGCAAAAATAGCTGGAATAACTTGTGCCTGATATCCTATCATATTAATTTTAAAATATCCAAAATTCCAATTTGGAATATCTGCTGCAGCGGTAGAGGCTACCGAATATGCGTTAAGAAGTTGACTGGATACTAATGTAAGACCAAGGACAATACCAAGCATCTCGGTGGTTCCCATCTTCTTTGTCACTGACCAACAAATACCTACTGGTATTCCTACATGAAATACTGCCTCACCAATCAGCCATAGGAAGCTATCGATTCCAGCCCAAAACTGGCTGGTGTCTACAAGTGACATTGTTCCATCGTTAAATAAATACAAACTATCTATACAGTTTCTAAATCCCAGAATCAAACCTCCGACAATAATTGCTGGAATTATTGGTGCAAATATCTCTGCAATACCTGACACTATTCTTTGGATCAAATTTTGATTGTTCTTTGCCACCTGTTTTACAATATCTTTAGATACACCTTCAATTCCAGCAACTGCTACAAAATCATTATAGAAATCAGCTACCGTATTTCCAATAATCACCTGAAATTGTCCGGATTGTGTAAAGCTACCCTTAACTTCTTTCATGGCTTCAATTTTCTTGATATCTGCAATGGATGGATCTACCAATGCAAATCGCATACGCGTCATACAATGAGATACTGCTGCAACGTTATCTCTTCCGCCTACCAGTTCCAAAAGCTGTTTTGCATCTTGCTCATATTTTCCCATGTTTCGCCTCCCAATTCAACTTGTTTAAACATGTATAAGTTTCTTATTCCGTTATATCATACTTGTTTAAACAAGTCAAGCTTTAATTTGTTTTTATACATTTTATTTAATTTGTTTTTATACATTTTATATGATTTGTTTTTATACATTTTATATCTTCTTTTTTATGTATTATATTTTTTTATAAATCAAACAATTTACATTCATATATAGTTCTTGACTTTTCCTATCATACAATTATATGATATCATTTGAATGTAACTTTAGAATGCGAGGAATTTTTATGCCAAAATCAAAATTTGAAATAATATATAAGGAATTAAAACAAAAAATAGAATCCTTAGAATACGACTATCAGGAATTATTACCTTCTGAAAATACACTAACCGTTCAATATCAATGCTCTCGCAATACCGTACGTAGGGCTTTGAGTAATCTAAGCGAAGATGGATATGTTCAGTCGCTTCATGGAAAGGGTGTACGCGTAATTTACCAGCCAATTGAACAGGCGACTTTTACCATTGGAGGAATTGAATCTTTCCGAGAATCTGCCCTTCGTAACCAAAAAGTTTCTAATACTAAGGTCATTCAGTTCACCGACTTAATTGCGGATGCACGTATTAGCGCTCGAACCGGTTTTGCTATAGGAAGTGAGTTGTACTACGTACAACGAGTGCGTTATTTAGATGGAAAGGCTCTGATTCTTGATATTAACATGTTTTTAAAATCCGTTGTTCCCGCGCTTACAATAGAAATTGCTGAATCTTCTATTTATGACTATCTAGAAAACACACTAGGGGTCCAAATTATTACAAGTAAACGAAAAGTAACAGCAGAACATACTTCACCTTTGGATGAAAAATATTTAGATTTGAAAGATTATAACTTTTTATCCGTCATAACTAGTCAGACTTATAATTCGAAAGGTGTCATGTTTGAATTTACCCAATCAAGACATCGTCCAGATTATTTTTGCTTTCAAGATACTGCTACACGAAAACGTTAATCTTATGATTGCTTACTAGTTTCATAAACAATAATATCCGCCATGGGTGAACGTATTTATGTTCACCCATGGCGGATATTAGGTTAGAGTCATATTAACTATTCAGTACCTTCATAGTTAACGCTACGCGATGCACATAAAATGTAAGAAACTTGCATTTTAGCGCTATAAGACTCGGGATTTTGCTTTGCAAAACACCTCGTGTTAATGGATTCTTAAAAGTTACGAGTTATATTCTTTTGATTATACTATGGATTAAAATTCTTTTGTTATTGTCTTATTGTTATCGTGAAAATGCTGTATACAATTTCCTTTGGGTAAATAAAAAATTATCATTTTCTCAAGCGTTTGATCTTTAAAAATTGTCTTGGCAAATTCACTTTTTTCTAAAATCTTAGATTTATCATCTTCTTCTTCACTAAATAATACAGTTCCATTTACTTTGACGTAATTATAACTTGAATCTGTGGCGCAAAAACAGATATTAGAATTTTCCTTTAATTGTTTCACTAACTCACTGCTTGCTGAAGTATAAAAAAACATACCTCTATCACAATAAAATACAAATTCAAATGGTCTTACATCTGGCTTGTTTGCCCCACTGGTTGCCAAACTTCCAAACTTATTTATATTTAAAAATTTAATGATATCTTCCATTTTTCCTCCTTCCATACATTTTTAATCTAACAAGTTGCACTGTAAATAATTTTGACATTTATAAACAAAGGCAAGTCAAAATTTTGTTATTTGAACGATTGCCTATTACAAATATTATTTACGTATTTGTTAAATCTATGTATGCAAGTGAAATGCTTTACTATTTCAATAACAACTTCCTATCAATAATTTTAAATATATCCATTCTAGTTCCATTAATCATCAGTTTTTCTAGTCAAATATTCAGTAATTATCTTCGTAATTTAATTATTGGATTATATAAGCACTATCATCTGTTTTGGTAGTTAATAAAACACCTGTCTGTAACTTTTTCATAATCTCACTTGCATAGTCGAATACTTCAATTTCTTTTTTCAAATGTAATCCTCCTTCAAAATTTATTATTTCTATTATAGGATAGTATTAAACTAACAACAAGTATGCACTTTTTTGTAAGATACTATCCAAAGGATTACTCATATTTAACGTACATTAAAAAGCCACTATTCGCGGCCGTAACTTTCATAGATATAAAGTTATATAATTAAGCATTAAAACTTGGGCGTATGATTTGCTCTTTCGGGAACAATCATCTTGCCCACATCACATTTAGTAAGTTGTATCTCCAGGTAACACTGGAAACTTAGCAAGTTCATCAAGCAATTCAGTCATATTTATTTTGGCAAGAGCGATATATTTATCAGCAGCACCATAATATACAAATAATTCACCGTCAAGAATGTAAGCCCCTTCTGGAAATACAACATTGTTTACATCACCTTTTAATTCATATTTCTCCCCAGGCTCAAGAAGTGGATATGGTATTCTAGCAATTACTTTTGATGGATTTTCTAAATCCAGGAGAGCCACGCTGCCTCGATATACAAAACTATCATCAACTGCATGATACAAAAGCAACCATCCTTTTTCCGTTTTTATAGGCGGTACGCTACCACCAATTTTTTTATTTTCCCAAAAAAACTCAGATTTCATAATAGTGGAACTTTCAATTCTATCCATGTAATCGGACCATACATGTGGGGAAAGCAGTTCCTCAAAGTTTTCAAAATAATCCAATTGAATGCTAGGGTCTATTCTATGCAAATAAGCTATCTTACCATGAATTCTCTCTGGAAAAATAAAAGCATCTTTGTCCCAAAAAGAATTTTTAATAACTCCTAATTTTTCATAATTTTCGAAATCATCCGTTTTAGCAATCGCAACTCTTGCAGTTATTCCATCAAAGGCTGTATAAAAAACATAAAAACTACCTTCGAAATCTACAATTCTTGGATCTTCACAGCCTTTTACTTCCTCTGGAAGAGTAGGATAAATCACTTCTTCATTTTTATCATGTAAAATATTATTTTTTATATCTAGTTTTGCGTAACCAATATAGGATATATAGTTTCCTTTGTCTTTTATATTAGCGTTTGTTGCCCTATAAAGCATATGGACAATTCCATCTTTTAATTGTATCCCAGGATTAAACCTAGCAAAGCTTCCAAATTGATTTTTTAATGGTTTCATAACAATTCCTAGTTTTGTAAACTTAATCATAATTTCTCCTATATTTGTGTGTCTGCATTCTGTCTTTTTAGCTTGATTTCCATGAATGCAATTCCATAAGAAATTATGCTTTCAGACCCTTGATTGTAATTCACTCCAGTTTCAGTTAATCCGTCATAGCAAGCTCCTGTTTGTTCATCGATTAGAGACAAATTTTTTGAATTCTGTCCCCTATACCATCCATAACATTTGAATGCATTATCAAGATATTTTTCCTCTTTTGTCACTTCAAAGCACTCGATATTGGCAAGCAATGTTTCGCAGGCTTCAATTGGTTGCTCATCATACTTTGCAGCTTCCTTACCTTTCTCGAGCCATCCATTACATCCAATGGGTTTGAAAAAAAAGTTTTTAAACGTTATTTCTCCGAGAAAATCCATACTTTCTCTGGCTGTTTCGAGGAATACTTCATTTCCAAGTATTTTATATGCTGCAAACAACGACCATGGAAAAAATGAATTACCATATGTTATGGAATTTTCAAACCAATGCCATTTTTCATCTTTAAAATTTGTGTATTGATGAACTAATTCCATTGCTAATGTGTCTATTTTTTTCTTAATTTCTTCGGTACACTTAAGATAACTTAAGCCTACTATAGAATATGCCTTAGCTCTTGGTGATTCAAGATTAGGCCAATGCTTTAAAATTTTTTCAATAAGATACTCACAGGTTCTTTTGATATTTTCTGGTATATCTGGACTTGATACAGTACGCCCTAATGCCCAAAGGCATCTTCCAAAACAATCTTCCGAACCTTCTGCTTCCATAAACTCTCTTTTATAATTCATAAAGTTTTTGAACTTACCATTCTCATTTTGAGCATTCAGCATAAAAGCCAAATATCTTGAAACAAGTTTTAAATATTTTTGTTCTTTAAAATCCTCATAAAGCATAACCGCCAATATCAGAGCCCTGCAATTATCGTCTGTGGTATAGCCTTCTCTTGGATCCGGAGTTCCACACACGCTATGTTGGAAGATTCCAACATCATCTGTCATTGTAAAGAGATAATCGATAAATGTAGGAATCTTATCTAAAGATTTCACTACATCACCTCCATTTTAGGAATTGCTTCTATTATATCTGAAAAAACTTTAATATATTGTTGTGCTATCTTATCCCAATACATTGTTCTACCAATTCTTATTGTATCTCTTTCCATCTTTGCTTTTTTAGTAGGATTTTGTAAAATATACTTTATACAACGAGCCAAAGAATCTGCATCATTAAATTCTGCAAGTAGTCCTCTTCCATCTCCCAACATTTCCTTTGCATAAAGATAAGGTGTTGAAACGATGGCCTTTCCATATCCCACAGCATAAGCAAGTGTACCACTTACTGCTTGATCCTTGCCCAAATACGGAGTCATATATATATCTGACAACTGAAGATATTGTATAATCTCTTCTTTTGAAAGATATTTGTTAATAAATTTTACATTTTCATTAAGACCAAGTTGTTCAACAAGTTCTTCTAATTTATTTCTATATGCATTGCCTTCCTCTTTTAGTGCCGGATGTGTTTGACCCAAAATAAGATAAAGTACATTTGCATCTTCTTTGACTACTTTTGCAATAGCTTCAATTCCTAGTTCAATACCTTTTCCTGGTCCTATTAGGCCAAATGTACTTATAATCTTCTTGTTCTCATAGCCAAGCTTCTTTTTTAAGACTTCACATGTCTGAACTTGTATTTTAGGAACACCATGATGAATCACTTCAATTTTTTGTGGGTCAATTCCGTATACTGTACGCAGGATATCTTTGGTGTTATGAGCCATAGTAACAACTTTTGTACTTTCCTTACCAAGCGTATTGATTATAAATCGTTGCTTTAAGTTTGGCTCAGACAATACCGTATGAAAAGTTGTAACCATAGGGATTTTTATGTTTTTAACTAAATCTAGAATATAGCCTCCATACTCTCCACCATAAATCCCAAATTCATGCTCAATTACTAATAAATCAATATTAGAATTATTTAACTTTTGAGCAGTTTTAAGATAATCCACCTGTTCATATTGTTCCATTTTAGAGATAACCTTTTTGTCATACTTATACTTCTTTGTATCATTTATAGCAACTATATTGGTGTCTATTGTTCCATACATATCAATTGCAGTGATAAGATCTTGTGTAAAAGTGGCTAAACCACATTCACGTGGTGGGTAAGTACTTAAAAACGCAACATTTTTACTCGTATCATTTAATATCATTTTTAAACCTGTCCTTCCTATAACAAATAGAGTTGTTTTAGCTTATATATTAATTTCAATAACCTTATAATTTTTCACACGTGAATCTTCTACTTTTTTGTTGAATTTCCTTTAAGGTTTTCAGGCATTTTTGTATTGTTCTCTACAACTCTAATCTTCTTTTCTTTTTTAAGTTTCTTAGGATTTTTATCTCCCATATCAATCACCTCCTTAAATGTCTAGCTAATGTAAATCGATTTCACTTAAAATAATAAAAGGATGGTAACTCTAAAATGAGAGTTCCACCCTAAAGGACTTAAATATTAATTTTTCAATACTTACTAATTATAGATACTTATTTTTATACCGACAAAATTTATCCTATACCACTATTTAGATTCTTAAAGATTTAGTTTCTTTAATTCCAACAGGTGGTAATGATGCAATTACTTTTTCGATATCTTCTTCTTCAAGGCTTTCAATATACTCAATAAACACCGCAAGCCTTTCATACTCTGTAATTGAAAAAACTACTGCATCCGGTTGGTTGTTTTTCAAAACAAATATCTTACCAAAACTTTCAGCCTTTTCCCTACAAGCTTTATAATTTTTTATCATATCAGAATTTGAAACTATAGCTTTAGTAAAAATGTTCATTTATATTAACTCCGTCTCTTTTTCTTATTACTTATATCATAAGCTTATTCTTAATATTTGTCAACTTATTTTTCTAATAATTATTCGAATAATTATTTAAAATATTATTCTAAAAAAACAAAGAAGTTCTACAAACTTCTCTGTTTTTGAAAAATACTATATTAAAAATGTAAACCACTTGGCAAAGTATTATTTTACTTTAATGAATGCTTTTCCACAACAATTGTTATTGTTTTATAGTATACCTTTTATATTTCTTTTTAGTTATACTTACCGAATTTGATAAACACTTCTCACTTCTAATTCCTCTGCGGTGCCCTTCATAATTTTCACTTTTCTTTCACCAGAATTCATATCAAAAAAATTATCACTAAGAATTAAATCATCCTTTTTATTTCTAATCTCAACGGAACGTGCATATGCGTTTGATATTATGATAAGTGTGTCATTTTCAGCTCGCACTGACAGCTTGGGATTGATAAAATGAAACTGTTTTGGCGCACAAAATATAACTGTTCCCGATGATAGAATTTCGTTTGCACGATTTATTTGATAGCTTACGTAATCTTCATATAAATTTGCTTCGGGCAATTCTACTTTTTCTAACCATCTAGCGGAAAGCTTTAACACATTGATTTCTGTTTCATCTGCTTTTAATATTTCACCTGTGTTTTTCCTAAGCTCCCAATTCACTGTCACACATTCGTCTCTCATGCTTTCATTTGCGACACAGAGATGAATCGATTTCTTCACAGAATAAGGCTGTGCATTCGGGTTTGTATCTTGTGTTAAAATCCCTTCTTCTTCGCAAGAAATCATAAGCGGTGCAAAAAACCGTTTCTCATAATAATGCAACGCTTTCCATCTTCCGTAATAATCAATGGATGACCAAGAGGCTACTGGCCAACAGTCATTTAGCTGCCATACTACAGTACCCATACATCTTCCTCTATTTCGTCTGAAATGTTCTACTCCATATCGAATTGCTTCAGCCTGTAATAATTGCGAAGCATACAATAATGTATCAAAATCCGTCGGATAGAGAAACGTTTGCTCCATATAGTTCATTATTTTTCCATTTGCAGAAGAATTTCTTTGATGTTTCTCCATGACATAGGAAAAAATGTTTCGATCCTCTTTTTCTGTGTATGTTCCAACCGTTTTGAGAGATGGAAACGATTGAAATCCAAATTCCGAAACATATCTAAAATAAAACTTACGATACTCTGTAATCGGTTTATTTCCATGCCATACATCCCAGTAATGTACATCACCTCTATTTTCATCATTCGGATTATCAAAACTTCCACCTGAAGAAGGGCTCGCTGGCCAGTAAAACGATTGTGGATCTTCTTCTTTTAAGATTTTAGGAAGGATATATTCATACATTTTAATATAATCGGCTTTTTGTTTTAAAGTACAGTTCCATGCACCAATATCCACAAACATTTCCATTTCATTATTTCCACACCACAGTCCTAAAGAAGCATGATGTCTGATTCTTCGTATATTATCAATAAATTCCTGTCGTATATTTGCTTCAAATTCTTCTGTTAAGTCGTAAACAGCACAAGCAAACATAAAATCTTGCCATACCACAAGTCCTAATTCATCGCAAGCATCCCAGAATGACTCATCTGGATAATATCCACCACCCCATACACGTATGACATTGTAATTTGCCGCCCTACACTGCTCTAATAATTCTCTTGTTCTATTGGGGGAGCATCGACTTAACAAGTTATCTTCTGGAATATAATCGGCACCCATGGCAAATATCTGAATACCATTCACTTCATGTGCAAAGGATTCACCAAATTCATCCTTTTCTCGATTCATCGTTAATGTACGAAGACCAAGCCGCTTATCCCATTCGTCAAGTACTTCGCCATCTTTTAAAAGTTCTACCTTAATTCGATATAAATATTGTTCTCCATATCCATTTGGCCACCAAAGCTTTGGATTCTCAATCAATATGTTAGAGAGTGTATCTTCATATGTGGCAACCATCGAGGTACCCTCTTGTGATGGTTCTATTATTGTAACGCGATAGGAATAGTTATCCTTGGCTAATTGCAGCTTATCTTCTTTGAATGCAAGAACCAAATCATCACTATTTTTTTTTATAGCAACATGAAAGTCTAGATATACACCTTCTTGCTTATGATTTTGTGTGATATAAACATTGTCCAGACGTGCATTTGTAACACCAACTAGACTGATTTTCCTCCAAATACCTGCATCTGGAAGACGAGGCCCCCAATCCCAACCAAACATGCAATGCGCCTTTCTAATCTTTGGAAATCCACGCATAGCATCCTCGGACCCTCCGATAGCTTCTTTTTGATACTCTTCTTTAATATACTCCGTAGGAGAATGAAATACTATTCTTAGTTCATTCTCCTTTTCTTTTACTATGTCTGACACCTCAAATTCCCATACTCGATGCATATTATTGACATATCCAAGATATGTATTGTTTAATTCAATATCTGCAAGTGTATCAAGACCATCAAAATGGAGAAAAATTTTTTCTTGCTGCATCATGAGGTTTGAAACATCAAAAACACCCACATATTCAAACTCCTCTTCCATCAATTCTAAGGCCTTTAATTCATTGTCTCGCCAATAAGGATCTTCCATCTTTTTGTTATCTAAAAGATCGCCGTATACACTTCCTGGAACTTTAGCTGGAATCCATTCATCGTTGCCAACAACTCTCATTTTAAAGTTTTTATCAATTACAGTTCTTATCATTTTCACAAACTCCTTATGTAACGGTTACAATTTAAACCGTTGATAGATCCCATTCTTCATGAATTTTGGGTACATCATTAATTAGTCTTTTAGTATACGCAGCCTGTGGATTTAAAATAACGGTCTCCGCGTCTCCCGCCTCAACAAATTTGCCATGCTCCATAATATAAATAGAGTCAGATATATAAAAAGCAAGCCCAATATCATGTGTAATAAAAATAATGGTCATATTAATTTCTTCTCTTAGCTTCAAAAGCATGTCGAGAATAGTAGCTCTTGAACAGGCATCAATCATAGAGGTTGGCTCATCTGCCAACAATATTTTAGGCTTTAATAAGAAAATTCTAGCAATCATTAGCCTTTGCATCTGCCCGCCCGATAACTCAAAGGGATACTTGTTGGTCAATTCAGCAAATTTCAGATTGACAAAGCTACATGCCTCCGTCATCAAATCTACTTTCTGGTCATAAGAAAGTTTAGCGCCGCCTTTCATTTTGATACAATCTAGGAGTACCTCATCAATTTTATGAAACACATTAAAGGAAGAAAAAGGATCTTGAAAAATAGCTTGAATGCCTTTCCAATATTCAGTTTTCTTTTTTCGACTGGAAATATCTCGAACCTTTCCTAGGAAACTAACTTCTCCTTCGGTTACACTAATTAATCCTAAAAGCATCTTAGACAATGTGGTTTTTCCAGAACCGCTTTCTCCAACAACAGATATGATTTCACCTTCATGAAATTCAAAATCCACATGGTCAACCGCTATTGTTTTATCATTTCCAAAACCAAATATTTTTGTTACTCCTTTTCCGCTTAGGCATAAAGTCTGTTCTGATTTTTTATCTTTATCATACACGAGCATACACCTCCCTCAATTCTTTTTCACTCAAATAACAGCGAAACATTCGGCCGTTATCCAAATTAGTTTCCGCTATACCATGAACCATACATTCAGGTTTGGCATAGTTACATCGGTCGGCAAACCTACATCCCTTGGGAGGATTTTTCAGGTTTGGAGGAGTTCCAGAAATTGCAGTTAACTTAATATCTCGTGCTCCCACTTCTGGTACAATAATTGACCCCATCAAACCTTTTGAATAGGGATGCAGTGAATCAAATACCATATCTTTAACATTTGCTTTTTCGACAATTTGCCCTGCATACATTACCATAATATCATCTGTCACATTATAAAGTAAAGGTAATTCATGTGTAATAAATATCATAGATTTAATGATTCCTTTCTCCATTAAATCTCGTAGCATTTTAATTACCATCTTTTGAGATGTTACATCTAGCGCAGAGGAAGGCTCATCCGCAATCAGCACTTTAGGTGACAAAATAGTTGATATCGCAATTACAGTTCTTTGCTTCATACCTCCTGAAAGCTCTACGGCATGTCTATGTAATACACTTTCAGGTAATCCAAGTATTTCAAATCGTTCCTTTGCAAGGTCATAAATATCCTTTTTCGAAGTTTTTGGATGATGAGCATGAATGACATCTTCAATAAAATGAATGATTTTTTGCGTAGGATTGAGTGCATTCATAGCCGCCTGCGGAATATACGCAATTTCATTTCCAAGAATCTTTCTTCGAATATCATCTGCTTTCATTCCTGAAATGTTAACTCCATCCACTTTAATGGTACCGTGCTGATAATGTAGGGGTGCAAAATAATACCCCATCAAACTAAGTGCAAGTGTGGATTTTCCACACCCCGATTCCCCTGCAATACCAAGGGATTTTCCCTCTTCAATTTGAAGTGACACGTTATCGACAGCATAAATATCTTCCCCAAATCTTGTAACATATTTAGTTTTTAAATGTTCCACATCTAACATTACTTTTCCCATTACTTTTTCTCCTCTTTATTCTCTTAGCTGCGGATTAAATACCTGATCCAAACCTGTATTCATAAGATTCAACGAGAATGAAATCAGTGCTATAGAAAAAACAACTGGTAAATATGCCCACCAGTCTCCATTTAAATGTGCACTGTAAGACATTGCCCAATTCATCATAAGACCAAGTGTGGAAACGGTAGTCGTAGCAGGACCAAGTCCTATCATAGAAAGCTGAGCTTCAGCAAGAATTCCAGAAGAAATCTGCAAAATCAAAGCCATAACAACATAAGAAGCAATGTATGGAAGAATATCCGTTACAATAATACGAAACAGACTATGACCCGATAACTTTGATAAATTTACATGATCTCTATTTCTAAGAGAAATGACCTGTGATCGTACAGACCTTGTCGTCCATGTCCATGATGTTACACCAATAATAATAGCAACCATCATTACTCCTCTTGCACTTTTACCTACACTATATGAAATTAGTATCAATAGGATAAAGCTTGGAATAACGGTAAATAAGTTTGTGATAAACATAATTAAGTCATCAATAATTCCCCCAAGATATCCAGCAAGTAATCCAAGTGACAATCCGATTAAAGTTGCAATCAATCCAGCTATAAAACCAATTTGTAAGGAGGTCTTAATGGCTGATATTAACTCTGTTAAAACGTCACGTCCAAAGTTATCCGTTCCGAGTACAAAAATTCTTTTGTTACTGACATCATCAATATTCACAAATGAGGTTGATGCAATACTCGTTTTAACAGAGAGCTCTCCCGTCTCACTGTCTTCTTGAGCAATAATCACTTCACTATTATCTAATAATTCAGTAATTTGATTATCAAGACGCTTATAATATTTCTTTTTAGCAGCAATTAATCCTTTTTGTTCATTTGTTTCATCATAGTATTTTTTCCATAAGGTAACAAGTCCCTTTGCATCTGTTACATCAATATCATTGATAGAAACATCAGCATATTTCTCAAGCCAGTCAGCCATTGCTGCACGGTCCTCTAGTTCAATATTATTTTCCAGTTTATCAGTAGACACATCTATATTTAACGTATAAGTCTCTGTATTGACTGTATCCGCAACCGCAATATAGGTTCCTGGTTTAAAAAAATTTCCCTGTCCTAACATTGTTAATGGATCATCCGTTATGACAAACGGATAAATAATTGTCATTAATAAAAGCGCCATAAATATGACGAAACCAATGACAAATTTAGGAGAAGAAAAAATTTGTTTGATCTGGTTTTTCATCGCATTTCCTCCTCTTAATCTTGTTGTGTTGCTTTGACTCTTGGATCAATTACTCCATAAATCAGCTCTACAATCAAATTTGCCAACAGTACCATAATTGTAATGATTAACGTACATGCGGAAATAAGCGGATAATCTCTTCCTTTGATTGCAGAAAGCAAAGTGGTTCCAAGACCTGGATAACTGAAAATAATTTCTGCAACAAGTGCTCCGCCAATCATTGTACCAATTGACATTGCAAGACCTGTAATTTGAGGAAGCATTGCATTTCGAAAAACATAGCTAACAATTGTTTTATCTTTGATGCCTAAAAAGCGACTATATTTTACATAGTCTGCATTCAATTCATAGATAGACATCGAACGCATACCAATTGCCTGACCTCCAATGGTACTCAACACAATTGACCAGAAAGGAAGTTGATAATGAACTATTACAGATTTTACAAAGGTCCAGCTTGCATTCGGAATCAAATCAAAGCCATAACCTCCGCTAGATGGAAACAATCCAAGTTTCAATGAAAAAATAAATAGCAGAATGGTTGCAAGTCCAAATGCTGGAATATTACTGACAAAAAGAAAAGCGGGTAGAATTCCTTTATCAAATATTCCTTTCATATAAGCAGCAACCGCGCCAAGTAAATTTCCCAATATCCATCCCACTATAATTGCTGGAAGTTGAAGACATACAGTCCACCAAACAGAAGATGCAATAATATCAGATACTGTTCTTGGATATTGGCTAAAAGAAACACCAAAGTCTCCTTGTACTGCATTTTTTACAAAAATAAAAAATTGTGTAATCATTGGTTTATTTACACCAAATTTATCCGCATAATCTTCATACACAGCTTGTATTGCCGTAGAATCTGTCATGCCTTCTACTGATCTCGAAGCAATGGCAGCAATCGGATCTCCTGGCATTAACCTGGGTAAAATAAAGTTTAATCCAACTGCAATAATAAAAGTAATCAAATACCAGATTAGTTTATTTGTATAATATTTTTTATATCCGTTCAAAGGTTCACCTCATTTACCAATTTTTTATTTGCAAAAGACCATGTTATCATTTTGAAATAAACTTTATGAGAACATGATCTTTATATAATATCTATCTATGACATCTGGTAAATCATTTTATCTATCTCTTTCTGGTTTATTCAACATTTACTAAATTGTATAATGCTGCAATACCATATCCATCTGTACAATCAGTAGGAGGTATATTATCTCCGTCATCCAATTGAGGGAATCCGGTCCATACGCTCTCATTTACTGCATGAAATAGCATTGGTCTATACATTAAAGAGAAAGAAGGGACTTCATCTAGATAAATTTTGCTTAACTCTGTATAGTATTCTTTTAAAGTATCTTTATTTGTCTCAAGTGGTATCTTGTTAAGAATATCGTTTGCTGTTTCATTAATATATCCACCATAATTACCACTCCAGTTTACAGCCAATCCTGCATAATCAGTTGACATAAATGCCATCGCGCGTCCCCATGGATTGGACACGGAAGCTGATGGTGGATTCCACATACATATATCAAAGTTTCTTGTAGTCATGTCATCATAGAAGGTATTGGCATCAGGAAAATAGGTTTCAATTTCAATTCCAATCTCACTTCCAGCTGCTGCAACAATTTCTAAACTTGCATTCCAGTCCGTCCAACCGTCCGGACATTCTGCTTTGTAGGAGAGATTCTCTCCATCAATATCTCTGATACCGTCTCCATTCGTATCCACAATTCCAGCTGCATCCAATAGAGCATTTGCTCCGTCAATATCCTTACCTGAAAACTGATAATCTGTTAATTTGTCTGGATTTACCAGTGCTTGCTCACCTGAAGTTGGATTCATAATAGAACGAGGAACTTCTTCAAAACTAGGTGATTGATTCGACATTGCTGATGCAATAATTTGGTCATAGTCAACTGCCATTGCAATTGCTTTTCTAACTTCTATTCTGTCAAGGCCTGCTTTTTCTACATTAAAGTAAGCCGTCGGCATGGTTGCACAAACGCCATAAGGTGCTTCATCAATATATGTAGAAATTGGAAGTCCATCCTTCTCCCAAAGTTTTTGCACATTTGTAATAAATTGTTGTGAAACATCAACTTCGCCTGCCTTAAACGCTGTATCTCCGGCAGCATTGTTCGCATAAATAGTATGTGCAATATATTTTGGTGCTGGAATATTTCCCCACAAAGAAACGCCCCAATAATCATCATTTCTTACTAAAATAACTTTTTGATCACTATCATAGTAAGAAGAGTATGGACCTGAAGAAACAAAATCATCCATTCTATCTTGCTTAATCGCATCCGCATTATTGTTATTGCGTTCTTCTACTGTTTGCAGATATGCTTTCTGCATTACATAAATTTTGGGAATATATTCAACTACCTTTAATGGATTAACAGGCAATCCACTTTCATCTAGTTTTGCTTTAAAAACTGCGGTTGTATCATCTACAGCCTCAATTGTATCAATGTAATTTGCATAATCACTTCCTTGTGCTGACTCATATTTCGTGTGACATTCAAATGTATATACTACATCTTCTGCTGTAACTTGAGTTCCATCACTCCACTTCGCATCTGGATTTAAGGTAATGGTTAATTCCGTCTGATCATCATTCCACGAATAATCTTTTCCAAGTAAGCCGTAAAGCTCACCATCTAGCATGTTGTACATAAAAAGTGTTTCATAAACAAGCTCACGGGAGTTATCGTTTTGTGTTACTGCCATTGCATTGTTTGAGTTAGCACTTAAGGGATTCCAGTCATTAATGGTTCCCCATTGTTGCCCATTAAAATAAAGTGTCTCGTTTCTTGGTGTGGAATCTGCTTTTGTTGTTTCAGTTGTAGTTTCTTCGGTTTGCGAAGGCGTTGCTTCCTCCGTTGCTGCCGCCTCGCTTTCGCTACTGGATGGTTCGGTTGATGTCTGCTCACTCGTACTACATCCAGCAATCATGGATATTGTCATGGTGCTCACTGTAAGAAGTGCAATTAACTTACTGTGTTTCTTTTTCATCTTTCTACCTCCTCTAAATATTTCCGTTAGACATATTAACGTCTTTTGGTTACATACTAACTTTTTCATTTCAATATTGTGCATTATGTATATTAATTCAAATTATAAAATAAAAAAGCAAGCAATTTGTACAATTTAATTGTAATTGCTTGCTGCTAAAATTGAAATACCTTATTTTTGTTTTTGGTGTCATTTTTATGAATTATTTTCCAATATGTGTATTTTTACGAAATTCACTTGGAGTGATACCAACAACTGTTTTGAAAGTTTTCATAAAATGCTTTTCATTATCATACCCAACGGTCAAACCAATTTTCCCAATCTTTTGATCTGTTTGTGTTAATAATCTTTTGGCATCTTCCATTCTAATATTTCTAAGGTAATTCACAAAATTTTCTCCTGTATACTCTTTAAATGTAATGGAAAATACGGTATAGTTCATGGAAACATAATTAGAAACCATTGTCATATTAATATTTGTTTCGTAATTTTCTTTAATATATGTGATTGCTTGTTCTACCTTCATTCGATTTCTATAACTATCATTTTCACTCAATGCTTTCTGGTTAATCGCCAAAAAAATCCGCTGGATTTCTGTGCAGTAACGCTCAATGTTTTCAAAGGACAACATATAGTACAGATGATCGATATAAATTCCTTCATCTAACAAAATTTTACCATAAAACTCTTTCACTCTACATACAATCTGATGAATAATTTCTTGAAACCTCGCTCCTTCCATCTCTGACTTCTTAACTTTGCTCACAATTTCATTTAAATATTGATCATTTTCCTTATGTCCTGGTGTCCCAACTCTTTGTACAAAGCTTTCCAGCTCACTTAAGGATATTGGGTAACTATTTACCACCTCTTTGTTCTGCATACAAAAAGCAATAACTCTTCGCCTGGCGGCTTCTAGATATGCCTTTCGCAAGTCACAAAAGTCTTGGTAACATTCGCTAATACCGATATATTGATTGAACTCTAAATTTCTAATCATACTTTCTATTTTTTCGGCCGTTATCAGAATAACATTGTTACCCTCAATATTTGAAAAAAAGAAAATTTTTTCCATCTTACATTTATCTGTTACTGGTTCATTTGTACAGATAATCTGATACAGCTCATTTTTCATTCCAATGCATGCCGCTATTTCATCAACCTCATTACCAACTTGTGCATCCGAGGACAACATTATTCGAATTTGTCCATAACTAAATGATTTCTTGCTCTCTTTTTCTACATTTTCCAATTGAATTTCATTTTCAAGTTTTTCCATGATTGCTTTGAGCTCTTCTCTCTCTATAGGCTTTAGAAGATACTCTCTTGCTCCACATCGCAATAAATCAAGTGCAAATGAAAAATCATCGTAGCCACTAATCACAATAATTTTAGGTATATACAGATACTTTTGCAGCTCTTTCACAAGGGAAATACCGTCCATTTTAGGCATGCGTATATCTGTAATTATAACATCAACATGGCTATTTTGGATGATTTCCAGTGCTTCCAAACCGTTTTTGCATTCTAAAATCTCCTCAACTGGCACACCACAACGACTAACCATTGCCGAAATACCCTTGCGTATTATTTTACCATCCTCCACCACTAGGACTCTCTTCACATAATTCCTCCCTTGTTTTTTGATATGGAATTTTAACTGCTACCTGCGTATAACTGCCTTCTTTTGATGAAACTGTAATGCCATATTCCAAACCAAAGCTAATTTGCAACCTATCTTGTACATTTTTTAATCCAATTCCATTTCCTGTTCCCGAGGTATCTTGTATTTCTCCTCGAAGCCTCTTACACAGCAGGTCAACTTCTTCTTCACTCATCCCACAACCCCTATCAGTTATTTTGATATAACAGTCATCTCCTTCTATTACTCCTTTCATATAAATACTCGTATCCTCTGTAATCTCTTCCATTCCATGAGATATTGCATTTTCTATAATTGGCTGAAGTGACATTTTGGGTATTTCCTGTTTCATAATTTCCTGAGAGATATGAATGCTTAAACAAATTTCATGGTCAAATTGTAGATTAACCAACATCAAATAACTCTTAATATAATCAATTTCTTCTTCTACCGTTACAAATTGTGATTTCCATCTCATACTGTATCTCAATAGCTTTCCAAAAGAAGATACTGCATCAGCGATTTCATATTTTTCCTCAATTTCCGCCATCATTTTTACAGATTCAAGTACATTATAAATAAAATGAGCATTAATCTGATTTTGCAATGCTTTAATTTGGGAATCTTTCACAATCAGCTCACGCCTTAGCGTTTCATCCATCAATTTCTGAATCTGATTCAACATTTTATTGATCTCTTTACCAAGAACACCAAACTCATCTTGGCTTGTATTTCTCACGCGTTTATCCAAATTCCCTTGTTGAACTTGATAAACAACTTCGTAAATATCATAAAATTGTCTCAAAATATGCGAGACCTGTCGCTTTGCGAATAGAAGTAACGCCGCTCCAATTACAATCCACACTAACAAGAAATCAATAATATATAACTTTAAGACCTGTTTTTCGCTACTTAATGAAACGATACGAATTAAATATCCTCCTAATGAATTGATTTTTTTATATCCGATCAAAACCTCTTCTCCGTTAAGACGTACTTGTTGGCAAAGACATGCGTCATTTTGTGACAAATTTGATTCGAAATTTTCCTTTAGAAGAATTGAAATTTCTTCTATATTGGAGCTCCACTTTGATGAACCAGTATTATCATAGTAAAAGTTTCCACTACTATCCAAAAAACTGGTCCAATTCATATCTGTTGAATGATAAATATCTGTAAATATAGTTTCCATCGTTACGGCAACCTCTATCACTCCATACTGCCCATAACGATAATCATTCAGCCTTGTGATAATGGCTGCAATTCTTGGATTCTCATCATAATCCCCAGACAAATCAAGTGTATCTTCATAATCAAAACACCATGTCCCACTTGGTGGGACACCATCTTTCCCCCATTTGAGTTCCTTCATTTTCTCTTTTTTGTATAACAATGGTATCGTTTCTTTTACCGTAGCCGAATTAACAAAAATTCTAATTTTATATATGTATGGATTGTTGCGAATCATTTTTTGTACTCCACTTATCTCTTTGCCATAAAAATCAAGAATATCCATAAAACTAAATTCTTTATTGGAATCAAGTTGGTTTAAAAAATCATTCATTGACTCATTGTTAATAATCATTTGTGTTGACAAATTACAATTTACTACAATCTGTTCTGCCGTTTGACAACTTTTTTCCAGTTCATAGACCATCTGCGTTTGTCCATCCTTATACAATGAAGTTTCCATATTGTTAAATATAAGTAGTGAAAAAACTCCAATTGGAACCATTAATACGCCAAGAATTAGTATGGTAAACTTGTTGGTTAGCTTTAGCGTCGAAATTTTCTTATATATGATAGATTTTGTTCTAATCACGGAAGTGGAATCCTCTCCTTTTTTTGTTTTATAGAAATCTCCTCTTTCTAATAGTATACTTAAATCAGTATCAAATGTATAACAAAATCTTAGATAATATATTCCATATTTATTATATTAATCATATCACTTTTTTTAAGTTATCTCACTATAAAAATTGATTTCCATCTGTATATATCACCTAGATAAACCATATGCATCAACAACTAAGCTTTTTCCACTGAATATCGCATATTTTACATACATTCAGCAATTAAAATTACTTCTGCGCTAGGAACATATAAGTGATATCTAAAACCATGAAAAATATATGTATCTATTTTATTTTTTATGTGTTACTCTCTAATTATTAGAATAAATTGACTTTGAACCAACAGATTCAAGAGTGAATTTAAGGTTTCCCTTGAATAGAATTAATCATATAACCAGCCAACAAGGCTGGTTTTTTAGTTAAAAAGGAATATTATAGTTTTTAATGGGGAATCACTAATACAAAAGACTGAGAAAGGATGATGACATATGTTGTGGACAGTCATTATTGTATTATTTATTTTATGGTTACTTGGTCTTATTACTACTGTTGGTGGTTCATTCATTCACCTTCTTTTAGTAATTATACTAATTATTGTTATAGTAAAGTTGCTTTCAGGCAAAAACTATAGTTAATACAAAAAAATCAACAAAAATAAAACTTAAGAAAGTAGGTATGAAAAATGAAAAATTCGATCAAAAGTACTACTGATAAAGTTGCAGGCAAAATGCTAGAGACAGCTGGACAACTTACTGGGAATGAACAACTAGAATTAAAGGGAAAACTGCAAATGGCAAAAACAGATATGAAGCAGAAAATGGATGTGAAGGACAATCTAAATGAAATGAAAGAAAATATTGCAAAAAAAATTAATGACACAATGGATAAAAATAGAAAAGAATAAATTTAAAACATAAATATACCGTGGAATTCTGATATAGCTTGAATCCATCGGTATATTTATGTTTATACAATAAGATCCATTTTACCAACTGATATATTGCTTTGATGTGCTCCCTCTATACTATTTGATGTTATTTCAAATCCCAATCCTTATATTTACGTCTATCAATAGTTACATATCCATTTATTACCTAAGGAATAATACATGCCTCAAACTCTTAAAACACCTACAATTTAAGCTTCGCTAAGGCATCTGCAAAGGCGTTATTGACTGGTTCTTGTGCTTCTGATTTAACCTTTTTCATATAGTTAGCAACATCCTTTTTTCCCACTCCTCCACCTTCTTTTTTACGCCTTTCTGTAAATGCAGATAGTTTTTCTTTGTAGCCGCAGACACAAGTAAATAGTTGTCCTTCGCCATTTCCTTTTAAACTCATTTTCTTGTGACATACTGGACATCTTGCATTGCTTGTCCGTTCTATTGTTTCTCGATGTCCACAATCTCGATCTTGGCAGACTAACATTTTACTATTTTTCCCACTCACTAACAGCATTTTCTTACCACAATCCGGACATTTTGTATTAGTAATATTATCATGTCGAAACGTTGCATCGCTTACTTTGATTTCATCAACAATTTCTTTTGTATAATTTGTCATCTCATTCATTAAATCTTGTATTTTAAGATTTCCTTTGGAAATTTTTGATAACTTAATTTCTAACTGTGCCGTTAATTCTGGTGTTTTTAAATCCACGGGTACTAATTCTAATAATTGTTTTCCCTTTGATGTAATAAAAATATCTCTTCCTTTTTTCTCCATTAGAAAAGAAGAAAAAAGCTTTTCAATCACATCTGCTCTAGTAGCAACCGTTCCAAGTCCACCTGTTTCTCCTAATGTTTGAATCATCTCTTTGTTTTTGTTCTCCAAAAAGTGAATCGGATTTTCCATGGCAGACAATAAACTTGCTTCATTAAATGGTGCAGGTGGTTTCGTTTTCCCTTCTGTAATTGAAAATAAAATATCGCTTAATACATCATTTTTAACGATATTTGGCAAAACCTTCGATAATTGATTGTCTTTGCTCTCCATCGCTTCTGGGTTCTCATAGATTTCTTTATATCCTAATGACTTTACAACATTTCCTTTTGCAATAAACTCTTCTTTATCTACTGTAATTTTAATGATAACTTCTTCATATACACTAGGTGGGTATAAAACTGATAAAAATCTTCTAACTACTAGATCATAAATTTTACGCTCATCCGAGCTCATATTTGCTAAATTGACATATTGCTCTGTTGGTATAATTGCATGATGATCACTGACTTTTGAATCATCAATAAATGAGGAATTTGTAGTAATTGGACTTCTTAATAAACTTCCTGCCAGCTTCGTATATGGGCCAACTCGAATGGCTTCTAATCGTTCTTTTAAAGTGCTTATTATATCCTTAGGTAGGTATCTGGAATCTGTTCTTGGATAGGTTAATACTTTATGATTTTCATATAAACGCTGCATTATATTTAATGTCTCTTTTGCTGAAAAATCAAATTTCTTATTTGCATCTCTTTGCAATTCTGTTAAATCATACAATCCAGGAGAATAGGTCTTCTTCATCGTAGACGTTCGTTCACTAACAACTCCATTTTTTCCTTTTACTCTACTATATAGTTCCTCAATTTTACTTTTGTCAAAAGAAGTATGTCCATTGGAGTTTTTATCCTTCCAAGTAATTGTCATTCCATTTATCTTTCCAACAAGCCCATAAAAAGGAACTGGCATAAAAGATTTTATTTCTTGCTCTCTTGTTGCAATCATAGCCAAGGTTGGTGTTTGTACTCGTCCGCAGGAAAGGCTGGTATTATATTTACAAGTCAGTGCTCTTGTTGCATTCATTCCAACAATCCAATCTGCCTCTGCTCTTGCAACTGCTGCATGATATAGATTTTCATATTCTTTTCCTTCTTTTAAATGGGAAAAGCCTTCTTTGATTGCTTTATCGGTAACCGAAGAAATCCAAAGTCTTTTTATAGGTTTATTATTATTTGCTTTCTCTAATATCCATCTGGCAACCAATTCACCTTCTCGTCCTGCATCAGTCGCTATAATAATATTGGAAACGTCTTTTCGATGAATTTGTGTCTTTACGGTATGATATTGTTTGCTAGTTTGCTTCATTACAACTAGTTCAAACTTCTTTGGCAACATAGGTAGATGCTCCATCTTCCACTCTTTGTACTTAACATCATAAACTTCTGGATCGGCTAATGTAACAAGATGTCCCAGTCCCCAAGTAACAATATATTTATCACCTTCCAATGCTCCGTTCATATTCTTAGAACATTTTAATACTTTGGCAATATCTCTTCCCACTGAAGGTTTTTCTGCTATTACTAATGACTTCATACGTACCTCTTTTCCTATATTTCTGTATTGTAATTATATAACAATCAATTTGGTATTACAAACAAAACAATAAAGTATCTATTGTGTTATTTTAGCGCATATTGAATAATATGCAAATAGCATAACTAGCCGATTGTTTCTATTAGCTATTTTTCAAAGTAATTAAATGGATTAATATTCACATTTTAATCTAAAGTTAATTTTTAAATATAAGTCACAAGAAATTTAAATGGACGCAATCTATTGTTTTATGCTATAATCACAGTTATGTTAACAGTGTATGAAGTATATGCTTGGATATTATGATAGTTCTTAACTATTTCTTATTCACCTACTTGCATCTACACGATATACAAAAATTTAGAAAAGAAGGTTAATGAATTATGATGACAGTAGATAATGCAAAATGCATCGGTTGTGGGATGTGTTTGAAAGATTGTTTTCCAAAAGATATTGAACTTGTAGATCAAAAAGCAAATATCAAAAATATAAATTGCATAAAATGCGGACATTGCATAGCAATCTGTCCAACAAATGCTATTTCAACTGACGAATATGATATGACGGATGTGAAGGAATACGATAAAGAATCATTTTCAATTGCTCCTGACACTCTTTTGAATTTCATACAGTTTAGAAGAAGTGTACGACAATTTAAAGAACAGACAATTGATAAGGAAATACTGGAACAAATTATTGAAGCCGGGCGTTTTACACAAACTGGAATTAATATGCAAGACGTTTCTTATACCGTTGTAATAAAACAATTAGACGCTTTTAAGCTTCTCGTATTAAAAACACTCAAATCAATGGGTGAACATATTTTACAAGATACAAGCGACGAAAAATCACCTATCAAGAAATATGCTGGATTTTGGATTGAAATGTGTAACACATATGAGTTGAATCCAACAGAAGGAGATAAATTATTTTTTAATGCACCGGCTGTTATTATTGTAAGTGCTAATTCTGAAATGAATGGTGCCCTTGCTGCTTCTAATATGGAATTGATGGCTAATGCACTTGGTCTTGGTACATTTTTTAGCGGATTTTTAGTGGCTGCCGCAGCACAAAATCCACAAATCAAAGAATTTATCAACTTAAAAGAAGGCAAAAAAATTGTAAGTTGCATGGTGCTTGGTTACCCAGCAATCAAATATAATCGTACTGTACCTAGGCAAAAAGCAGATGTTCAATGGAGCTAATATCCACTTTTTTCCAATCTATCCACTCGAAGAGAAAGTGTCTGCATGCAGACACTTTCTCTTCGTTTATGTTGCGGCTAAGAAACTATAAGGTTAATTTATAATTTTATTTCCATACTTCTTGTACGATTTGTTGTATGAATTTTAACTTAGCCCATTGATCTTCTTGCGTAATTTTATTTCCCTCTTCTGTGGATGCAAATCCGCACTGTGGACTAAGACATAAACGTTCTAATGGTACGTATTTTGAAGCTTCGTGGATACGTTTGATAATTAAATCCTTATCCTCTAGTATTGCTGATTTTGTGGTGACAAGTCCCAATACTACCTGCTTATCTTTGCTCACATACTGAAGTGGTTCAAAGTCACCAGAACGTTCATCGTCAAATTCCAAATAAAATGCATTTACATTTTCATTTGCAAAAAGGTCTTTTGCAACGCGATCGTAACCGCCTTGACAAGCCCAAGTGGAATGAAAATTTCCTCGACAAATATGTGTATTAATCACCATATCCTCTGGTTTTCCTTCAATTGCAAGATTATTAATTCGAATTAATTTCTCAATATATTGTTGCAGGCCTTCTTCATCTGTTCCAAGGATAAGAAGAGCATTTGGATCAACGCACACACCCCAAGTACAATCATCTAATTGAATATTTTTACATCCTGCAATATACAAATCTTGAATTACTTTCTTATATCCCTTCGCAATATCTTGAATCAACTCTTCTTCTGTAGCGTACACCGCTCTAGTTTTTTCTATATTATAAGGTGTAATCATTTGGAATAAAAATTGTGCCGGAGATGGAATGGTTTGGCGTGCAACTGTATTGTCATCTTCAAATTGTTTTACAAATTTAAAATGTTCTACAAATGGATGCTTATCAACAGACAATTTTCCCGTAAGGAACGTATCATCAATTAAAGCAGGCTCTCCATGAAATGGAATTCCAGTCTTCGTCTTCTCATGTCCCACACCATCAAATGCCCACATAAAGTCAAGGTGCCATGAACTTCTTCTAAATTCTCCATCTGTTATAGCAGAAAGCTTGGCTTCTTTTTGTTTTGCAATTAAATCTGTAATCGCCTCATTTTCTACTTTGTTTAATTCCTCCGCAGTAATTTTTCCATTTGCATACTCATCTCTAGCATGCTTTAAAGAATCAGGTCTTAAAAAACTTCCTACAATATCAAACTTAAAAGGTGCATTATTTCTCATATTCTTTATCTCCTATCTATTTTATATTCATTAAGTAACCGTAACTTAGAAGCTACGAAATCTTAATTCTCTAACTTGGATTAAGTATAAACGAATTTTCTTATATTGAGAAATACCTAAAAAGCTATATTGGACATAGTTTAAAGCTATACCAAGTCTATCTCCACCCTTACTTTTCTATTAAAATTCTAAATCATTGTCTAGCTTAGAGTTACCAAACATATTCTAATACATGCTTTTTTAATGCCTCCAAATAAGCTTTTCCATATCGGCTACAGGGCATATTCTTATGTGTGATTACGCCAACATGCATCACTTCTTCTACCATTAATGGCTTAGCAATTATATTCTCTCCATTTAATTCCTTGCTAATTACACCCGTACTAACGGTGTAACCGTTTAATCCTATCGCAAGATTAAATAGAGTTGCTCGATCTCTTACTTTAATATTTTTATTGCGATCCAACGTACTAAGAATTTCCTCTGAAAAATAAAAAGAATTATAATCTCCTTGCTCAAAGGAAAGGTATGGATACTCTTCTAGTTCCTCCAATGTAATGATGTCTCTATCTGCAAGTGGATGTTTTGAACTAATAAATACGTGTGGCTTTGCTTCAAACAGTTCCAAAAATTCCAAATCATTTTGTTTAATAAGCTTACGAATCACCTCTTTATTTTTAAGTGAGGTATACAAGACTCCTATTTCACTCTTTAATCTACTAACATCTTCTATAATTTCAAATGTTTGCGTTTCCCTCAGCGTAAAATCATATTGTGCTCCGCCAAATTCACGAATCACATCTACAAATGCATTAACTGCAAAGGAATAATGCTGGGTTGACACTGAGAATCTAGGGCTTTGTTTCTTAACATTTAAATACTTTTCCTCTAAGAGATAGGTTTGTTCTAAAATTTGTCTGGCATAGGCTAAAAATTCATCCCCTACATTTGACACAGTAATTCCTTTATTCGTTCGATTAAATATGATAATCTGCATTTCATTTTCCAAATCTTTAATTGCATTCGTAAGACTTGGTTGGGAAATAAATAATTCTTTGGCAGCATCACTTATTGTACCTTTTTCTGCTACTGTTACTACATATTTTAACTGTTGTAATGTCATGTATTATCTCCTAAACATCTTATTTTGACTTCCCACGTTATAAGGGCAGATGGGGCGGCCTCTAATTCAGCTTCTATTAGTATAGCACTTAACCATATCATACTTGCAAATTCAGGTGTAATAATTAATGACTTCCTTACTGGAATATTATCGTGATTAAGCAAATATATTATAATGCCAAGCATTCTATCAATTTTCATTGATAAAATACGCATCATTATATGTAATTTACAAGTAAAATTTAAAGGGGGATTTCAAATGAATTCAAAAAATTGGTTTATCAAACACCTGGGCTTAATAATCATAGTCGCCATGTTTCTCGGTATAGTAGCAGGTGCTATATTAGGCGAACACGCAAGTGTTTTCAGCCCACTCGGAGACATTTTTATTCAACTTATTAAAATGGTAGTTATACCACTTGTTGCAGTCACCATCATCATTGGTTCTGCCTCTATTGGAAATAGTAAATCCGCCGGGAAAGTTGGTTTAGCAACATTTACTTACTATCTTTTCACTACTGTAATTGCTGTTTTAATAGGTATTGCGCTTGGAGAAATATTCAAACCAGGTGTAGGTGTTTCCATGAATGCCGTGGAAGGAATGTTCTCAAATGAATATGCTGATCAAGGAAGTATCGCAGGTTTCTGGGATACAATCAAAGGCATAATTCCTGCTAATCCAATTAAGGCATTATCTGATGGAAACATTCTTCAAGTTTTATTCTTTAGTTTATTCTTAGGATTTGGTGTATCTACTCTGAAATCCGAAAAAAAGGAAGTATTGATGACGGTCTTAGACGCATTAAATGATGCACTTGTGTTTATGATTACAACTATAATGTACATAGCACCTATTGGTGTATTTGGACTTATGGCAGACGCTGTAGGAACATTTGGATTTAATATTTTGCGTTTAGTAATGAAATTATTTATTGTTTACATCTTTGGTTTATTACTTCATACCTTTGGTGTATACACTTTAATGCTGAAATTACTTTCTAAGATGTCTCCATTAAATTTCTTTAAGAATATGTATAAAGTACAACTAGTAGCCTTATCTACTGCTTCTTCCATGGCTACCCTACCTGTTAACATTGAAACTTGTGAAGAAGATTTGGGAATTTCTAAACAAACAACCGCTTTTGTTCTTCCTCTTGGTGCAACAATTAACATGGATGGAAATTCTTTATATTATGCACTCGCTGCTTGCTTTTTTGCTCAGCTCTTTGGCATTCATTTAGGTCTTGCACAGTATGTAGCTATTATTATTACTGCTACAATCGGCTCCATCGGTCAAGCAGGCGTTCCTGGTCCTTCCCTTTTAGTTGTGGCAGTATTATTGGCTGCAAATATACCAATTGCAGGTCTCCCATTATTGTTTGGTGTGGATCGTTTATTTGATATGCTTCGTACCGCTGTCAATGTAACAGGTGACGCATCTTGTGCAGTTATTGTGGATCAATTTGCAAATAAGCAAGAAATAGTGAAGGAAGTCTAGTTAAAAGAATATTAAGATTTAAATAAAGAACGTGTACTCTTTGGATTTATATTTCCAAACAAGTTCACGTTCTTTTGTTTATTTTATTGTAACTATTCAGTACCCATTAAGGCGAGGTGTTTTGCATTCAGTGTATATCGAATGGATGTAATTATAAAATCACCAATTGTTATAAATATTTTAGAATAATTCAGTTACCCCATTTACATTAGCATGCTCATTCTCGTCCATTGGAATAATAATACATTTTTTCCCATCAATCATTTGAGATTTTATTTGATCCATTTTTTCTGCTTTTACTTTAAGTATTACATCATAGTTTTCATGCATATCGTCTTCTAAGGTACTATCAGCTCCTGTCAAATCGTTTGCATCCGCTTGCGTTGATGAAGAAATAACACCTTTTGTTGTTTCCACAAGTTGCTCTTGTAATTTCTGAACTTGCTCAACAAGCGCCTTATTTACCTTTTTCTTTTCATTTTCAGCTAATATTTTTTTATCAATTAAGTATTCAATGAAAGGGGGTTCCTCGCTAAAAGTTTCCTCATAGGATGTTTCGATTTTAGAAGTGATATCTTCTGACAAACCACTTTCCAATAATATTTCTTGAACAGATTCTTTTGTTAAAATAATAGGCTCCTCTTCCGACTCAGAAAACGAAGCTTTCTCTTCTGAAATTTGATTTAGGCTTTCTTGAATATTACTAAAAATCTTATTGCTTGTTTCAGAGTCGTTAATCGCATTTTTAATAATAGTATGAAAGATATTTTTTTGTTCCGTAGCTGTCGATTTTGCCGGACACCCTAGCGCAAATTCCATCAATTCTTTATGCGGTTCTAGTGCATTTTTAGTATAAAACATAACAGAATGAATATCGGTACTGCGATCAGTAAAAGCTGGAAAAACAAAGCCGCTATCTGGCGCCCCAACCACCCAGTCTCGATTACGTGGACCAATTTTATTTTCATTTTCCAAATAGCCAAGCCCTGGCTTTGTTAGGGCCACTGGACAAATCGCACATAATATGTACTCAAATACTTCTTCTGATTCATCCAATTTGGAGTTATCAGTTGTTTTTGTCATTACATCATAAGCATCATGAAAGGCTAGAATAAGATAATTTCCTGCGTAATCATAGCTATCGATGATAAGTTGATAGAAGGTATCTAATAATCCTTCATTTTTTAATTTACTTTCTCGAAGTCCCATAAGAAACTGCTGTTTGCCACCTTGTTCTTCTTCCTCTAATGGAAATTTCAGTTCAACTAAATTATTCCCTACTGTTCCTGATAATGTTTTTTTTGCTATTTCTAAATATTTATAAAACTCATCTTCTTCTAAGTTTAAAAATGTCTCATTAAAATTCACCAAAACTTCTTTTGACGCATTCACATAGCATCCGCTCATTTTTGTAAATGTGCATGCCGTTTTTTTATAGCGATTTTTCAACTCAAATACTTCTTTTTTGTTCATCCTTTACCTCCATTTGTGCGATTTTCTTTCCATATATTTTAACTATGAAAGATTTTTCACGATTTGTCTTCTTCCCCTATTATTTTTTAATAGAGAACAAAGTGTCTGCTCGTAGACACTCTCGCGCCCGAGTGGATTGCGTAGCAATAAACTTCCTATCCACGAGGTGCGCATTTTGGCACGTAGTG
>JBGUEQ010000025.1:0-68131 GCA_041821265.1 Lachnotalea sp.
AAATATCTGTTTCACTCATAGACGTTAGCATCTGAACCCAAGGAAGTCGTCACCCTTAAATTAACTAAATGACATTGGTTCACTCCGTTCACAGTAACGGAGTTTGCATCAGATATATTACGACTCACCTTATTTTATTGTTTTTCATACTTAGAAATGATAATATAGGTGTAACTATTCACAACCCACCAACGCGAGGTGTTTTGCAAAGCAAAACCCGAGTTTTTAAAGCGCTAAAATGCAAGTTTCATGCATTTTATGTGCATCGCGTAGCGGTAATATAATTGAAATAAAATATATGGGAGGAATTGGCATGAGTGTTAAACTATATGATTTAATGGATTGGGCTGAAATTGAAGGTATTGTATATTCGGAAGAGGATAATCCGCATGCAATATTAGGACCACATATAACGGAACATGGAATTTTAATACAGGCATTTATTCCTGATGCGAAAGAGGTAGTAGTTAAGATAAACAACTCCCAGAAAGAGTATCAAATGGAGATGGAAGATGAAGAAGGATTTTTCGCTATACTACTTCCGAGAAAGACAATACCTAACTATAGTTATATTGTGAAAAATGAAAAAGGAATGGTTCGAAAAATAGAGGATCCTTATATATTTACACCGGTACTTACACAGCAAGAAACGCAGCGATTTAATCTTGGTAATCATGATAAGATATATGATAAACTGGGAGCTCATGCTATGACAATAAAAGGTATTAAAGGGGTATGCTTTGCAGTATGGGCACCGTTCGCACTTCGTGTTAGCGCAGTTGGAGATTTTAATAATTGGGATGGACGATACCATCAGATGAGACGTCTGTGGGATTCAGGTATATTCGAAATTTTCATACCAGGAATACAAATAGGTGATTTGTATAAGTTTGAAATTAAATTTAAAAATAGAATGGTGGTATTAAAAGCAGATCCATACGCAAATGCTACGCAATTGAGACCAGATACAGCTTCTATCGTAGTAGATTTAGAAAATTATAAATGGGATGACGAGGAATGGTTAACCAATCGAAAAAAACAAGATATGGATAAAAATCCAGTTTCCATCTATGAATTGCATCTAGGCTCATGGCGCAAACCAGAGGATGGTCGTTTGTTTTATAATTACAAAGAATTGGCACCTATGATTGCAACATATATAAAAGAAATGGGATATACCCATATTGAACTAATGCCAGTGATGGAACATCCTTATGATGCCTCATGGGGATATCAGGTGACTGGATATTATGCGCCAACAAGCAGATATGGAACGCCTGAAGATTTTATGTATTTTATGAATTATATGCATAAGCAAGAAATTGGGGTTATTTTAGATTGGGTTCCTGCACATTTTCCAAGAGATACATTTGGACTGGCTAATTTTGATGGGACTTGTTTATATGAACATCAAGATCCAAGACAAGGAGAACATCCTCACTGGGGAACATTAATCTATAATTACCAAAGACCCGAAGTACGTAATTTTTTAATCGCTAATGCTATGTTTTGGGTTGAACAATACCATGTGGATGGAATACGGATGGATGCGGTGGCTTCAATGTTATATCTTGATTATGGCAAAAATGAGGGAGAATGGGTTGCTAATCAATATGGAGGAAATGAGAATCTTGAAGCAATAGAATTTCTTAAACAATTAAGTGACAAATTTAGGCTGAATTCAAAAGGAGCTCTGTTAGTAGCAGAAGAATCTACTGCATGGCCCAAAGTTACTGGTCAAACAACAGAAGATGGACTTGGATTTGATTATAAATGGAATATGGGTTGGATGAATGATTTTATTGGATATATGATATATGATCCATATTTTAGATCACATCATTATGAAGAATTATTGTTTAGTATGTACTATGCTTACAGCGAAAAGTTTATGCTAGTATTTTCACATGATGAAGTAGTGCATGGCAAGGGTTCGATGATAAGCAAGATGCCTGGAGATAGAGAAAAGCAATTTGCTAATTTAAGGGTAACATATGGATTTATGTTAGTACACCCTGGGAAAAAATTAATGTTTATGGGGCAGGATATAGGTCAATACGCAGAATGGTCAGAAGAAAAGAGCATTGAATGGACGCTATTAAAAGAGCCAGAACATGAAGGGTTAAAAGAATATGTCAAAGCGTTAAATCATATTTATACCACACAACCTGCATTGTATGAACTTGATTATGAAATGGAAGGATTTGAGTGGATTAACAATATTTCTTCAAAGGAAAATATTATAGTATTTACAAGAAATACAAAAAATCCAGAAGATACGCTTGTTATTGTATGTAATTTTGTTCCTGTTTTGCAGAAAAGCTATAAAATAGGTGTGCCTTATAAGGGGAAATATAAAGAGATATTATCGAGTGATAGAAAAGAGTTTGGTGGATTAAATAATATTAACCTAAGGGTGAAGCAATCAAAAGAAGAGGAATGTGATGGAAGAGATAATTCCATAAAAATAACAGTTCCACCACTTGGAATAGCTATTTTTAAATATTCAAGAATAAAAAATCATACAAAGAAAAATAAATTGAGTAGATGAAAAAGTTTTAAATAGGAAAGTTCTATAATAAAATAAAAGTTATTACATGCATCAGTACATATCACGCGGATATAGCGTATGTTACTGTGCAGTAACCAGTTTAGGTGTTTGTAATCAGATACTTTTACCAGGTAGATAGTAATATGGATAGGAGATAATTATGTTAGCAACTGGAAACAATAAAGATATGATTATTAAATCTAAAGATGAAATAGTTCAGCAATCAAATATATTAATAGAATATTTTAAGGGGTGGATACCAGGTATTGAATCTTTAGCTACAACTATTTTAATCTCACTCATAATTTTCTTTATTGGGAAAAAGATAATTAAAGTGATTCTTAGAATTTTAGATCAATCTTGTTCAAAAATAGGTACAGATGAAGGCGCAGGCAAGTTTATTATTTCGGTAGCAAAAATATTACTTAATATTATCTTGTTTATGATAATCGGTGGTCAATTCGGACTAAGCAGTGCATCTGTGATTGCTTTACTTGGTTCGGCTGGTATCGCAATAGGACTTGCATTTCAAGGAAGTTTGTCAAATTTTGCAGGCGGAATTTTATTACTTATATTAAAACCTTTCAAACTCGGAGATTATATTGTGGCACAAGGGACAGGAAATGAAGGAACAGTAGTTAATATTGATATTTTTTATACAAAACTTTTGACAGTGGATAATAAGATGATTGCTATGCCAAATGGAAATTTAATTAACAGTACATTAACCAATGTAACGAGTGAAGCTATTAGAAGGTTGGATATTACAATTGGGATTGGATATGATAGTGATATAAAAATGGCGAAGAATATTATTGAAACTGTTATGAAAAGCGATATTGCAAGATTAACAGAAAAAGAGATGTATACATTTGTTTCAGAATTGGCAGACAGCGCAGTAATTCTTGGCGGACGTATGTGGGTGAAAACCGAAGAATATTGGACGGCAAAATGGCGTATTACCGAAAATATAAAAATAGCATTTGATGAAAACGGTGTCGCAATACCATTTAATCAGTTAGATGTAACCATTAAAAACAAATAGTAATTATTTAGGTATATTCATAGTTATAATAAGCCCTAAATAAATATTGTGTGAATAGTAACTATATGGTTTCTTAATTATGAAAGTTATCCGCATGGCATTGACAGATTGAAAAATTTCTTATATATTAGTCAATATAGAAAGGTGTGATTAGTCCGATGAGAAAATAATGATTGAATTTATAATTGAGAATGGTTATTAGGTCTTATGTATTTGGTAAGGCATTATTTATTATACCATTTCGTTCAGTCGTTATTTAAGCATTGAAAAGAAGATGATAGATTATTGAATTCTATTACCTCTATTCATGACAGTGGAAAGCATACAAAAATTGTTTTTCATTGCCTCACATCTTTACATAATTTATTTGTATTTATGATGCTCTAAATCCGTTCTGAACGAAATGTTTAGGAGGGATTTTTTAATGCTTTTAAGTGGACAGAATATAAAAAAAGAATATGGAATACAAAAGGTATTGGATATTAAAAAAATAGAAATATTTGAAAATGATCGTATTGGTATTGTTGGAAGAAATGGTGTAGGAAAAAGCACACTATTGGGAATTTTGAGTGGTAATATTTTATGTGATGAAGGTATAATTACAAGAAATTGCGAAATTGCTGAAATACTACAAAGTGGAGAATCAAAGGGAGATTCAGAGGGAAAATTTATTAGCCAAATGAAAATCAGAGACAGTGCAATTAAAAGTGGTGGAGAAAAAACGAGACAAGCAATTGCAAATGCATTTTCAAAGCATGCACCATTGATTTTTGCAGATGAACCTACGACGAATTTGGATATTGATGGAATTCTCACATTAGAAAAGATGCTAGTTAAATATCCGGGTTCTGTTGTATTGATTTCACATGATAGAGAGTTATTAGATCATGTATGCAATCAAATATGGGAAATTAATGAAGGTCACTTGAAGATTTTCCAGGGAAATTATACTGCATGGTATGAACAAAGAATACGAGAGAGAGATTTCCAGACATTTGAATATGAGCAATATACACAAGAAAAGAAAAGGCTAGAAATGTCAATCAGTAATTTGAAGCAAAATGCTAAAAAGGCGGGAAAGCCTCCAAAGAGAATGGGAAGTAGTGAATGGATGTTATATAAAGGGACGGCTTCCATACAGCAGGGACATGTACAAAAAAACGCGGGTGCACTAAGCAACAGATTGAAGCAGTTGGAGAAAAAAGAGCGACCGAAAGAATTACCTAATATATCAATGAAATTAGGAGAACAACAGAAAATAAAGTCCAAAACGGCAGCTAAGATAATAAATCTAACCGTTAAGTATGATGGAAAAGCGGTGCTTAACCATGTGAATTTATCTATTTTGACTGGTAAAAAAATATTTTTAACAGGTAATAATGGAACGGGAAAAACTACTTTAATACGAAGTTTAGTGAATCGGGTTAATCAAACATTTATAACATCTGATGCAACGGTGGGGTATTTTTCACAGTCACAGGAAAATTTAGATTACGGGCGAACGGTACTTGAAAACGTTATGGCAACGGCAGTTGTGCCAGAGCATATTTGTAGAGCAGTTCTAATGAATCTCTACATGAATGGAAATGATAGTGAGAAAAAGGTCTCAGTGTTATCAGGTGGTGAGAGAGTTAAAACTGCAATAGCTAAAGTATTAGTCTCGGGTTGTAATTTTCTTATATTAGATGAACCAACCAATCATCTGGATATCTATACGATGGAGGGATTGGAAAAATTACTTTCAAGTTACAATGGAACCGTGTTGGTGGTCAGTCACGACAGAAAATTTACAATGAACATCGCAGATATGATATACAAAATAGAGGAAGGAATGATACAGGAACCGTTAGAAGTGTTATAAATAATGAAACGAATTGAATTAAATTGAAAAGAGAACACAGTTTGTAAAGGAGGTTTGCTTTATGGGTCTAATCGTTATTTTTGCATAGCAGAGGCTAGTGCAAAAAAAATATAGCCTTTGCTATTCTAAATAGTTTTAATCATTTAGGAGGGCAAAATGAATTATAAAAAGGCAGAAAAAATATTACCGGATGAGCTGATTGCAGCCATTCAAAACTATGTAGATGGAGAATGTATTTATATTCCAAGAAGAAATGAATGTAAGAAAAATTGGGGTGAAAATACAAATATTCGACAAGAACTTGAACATAGAAATAATTTGATTTATGAGGATTACAGAAATGGAATTGATACAAAAAGTCTAGCAATCAAGCACTGTTTATCATTAAAGAGTATACAAAGAATTGTATTAATTAAAAAGAAAAATAAAATTAAGCCAGTGTAGTAAAATACATTGGCTTAATTTTAATTATGAAACGAAGTTAAGGTGTGCTAGAAATCTAGAGATTGTTATAATGTTGATAACAGAATTCACCTTTTTACAAGAGTGAATATTTAAGAAGATCAGGAACATGATCCAGGTTCTTGATTATATGGAAGGATAAAAAAGGAGGCTAGAAATTTATGAAAACACCTAATTACAATGCATAGCAGAGGCTATTGCATTATGAAAATATTATATTAAATTAATGAAATAGCTTTTGCAAATCCGAAAATAAAAATTGAGGAGATGCATATGAGCTATCAAGAAAAATTGGTTTGGACAATCCAACCAAAAGAATCATATAAAGTAGTAAGAAGTTGTTCAAAGTGTGGTTGTAAATCCAAATATGTGAATACAGGGAATTTCAGAGTAAATGCAAATGGAAATAGTTTGGATATTTGGCTGATCTATCAGTGTGAGAAATGCAAGACTACATTGAATTTAAGTATTTTTGAACGAGTTAAACCGAATAAAGTTCCTAAGACACAATATCAAAAATTTCTTTCAAATGATGAAAAATTAGCATTTGAGTATGGTGTAAATAAAGAATTATTCCAAACAAATAAAGCTGAGATAGATGATGATGAAATAGAATATGAAGTGATCGTAAACGCTAACATAGGAGTGAATGAAAACACAAATATGATAAAAAATAAAAGCAGGTGTGATAAAACTATTTTAATAAATAATCCATATTCATTAAAAATAAGGTTGGAAAAACTTATATCTAAGCAATTTGAAATATCAAGAATGCAGATTAAGAAGTTAGTGGAATGTGGTATCATAAGTAATGAAGATGGTAGAGACTTGAAGAAAATTATAATTTATGATGGTTTGGAAGTTACGATTAGAAACTTGAATGATATGGTATGAAAATATAATGTAGCTAAAAGGTATTAAAAATGTAACCGTTCAGCCATACCATTCACAATATGCCAGAATATTTAAATATACTCATCAGTTTGGTAATAGACTGGCACATTATTTCTGCATGACTGAACTGTTATGATAAAAAGAGGCAGACCTTATGTGAATTAAATTTGCTTCTTTCTATGGGAAGGAGGAATGCTACGATATAGGAAGATTTAAATTTCAAATAAAAAGAAGAAAAACTTCCTAAATTCATTGGATACATATATAATGAATTTAGGAAGATTTTAATTTGTGATAAGTTTCCGAAATTATTTGATAACGAAGCTATAACTATGAAGGTACTGAATAGTTACGATTTTGGAATTATTTTATAAAAAAATCAGGAGGATAAATTATTGGAATATACGATAAAGCAAGTATCGGAACAAACAAGTCTGTCAATTTACACAATACGATATTATGATAAAGAGGGCCTTTTCCCGCTGATTAAAAGAAGCGAATCAGGTATTAGAAAATTCACAGAGAATGACATTAAATGGATTGATTTGATATGTTGTTTGAAAAATAGTGGGATGTCTTTAGAAAATATTAAAAAGTTTATGCAGTGCTGTTTAAAGGGTAAAAAATGTGTTGAAGAGAGAAAAA
Organism: Lachnotalea sp.; assembly: GCA_041821265.1. Lineage (GTDB taxonomy): Bacteria > Bacillota > Clostridia > Lachnospirales > Lachnospiraceae > Lachnotalea. The sequence goes on from JBGUEQ010000025.1 coordinate 7,459, forward strand.
TTATTCTAGAAGCGCATAAGGAAAATATTCAAAAGCAAATTGAACAACTTAATAAAAGTATGGAGATAGTAAATTATAAATTGGAACATTATAAAGAAATTGGAATTTTTCACATAGATGAACAATAGGTCTCGAAGTTTTAAGGAGAATAAAATGAATGTTTTTAAGAAAAATGAAATAGATGACGTCTCTATTGTGAAACAGCATGAGAGGAAAGAATTGCCACATTTTAAAATTGGGAATTCTTTTGGTGGAAATCAGAATTGGTTTCGGGATCGATTTATGAAAATGGGAGGCTGTGCTGCGGCAACGGCGTGTGATACCTGTATCAATATGGCATTATATAATAATAAGATTCACCTATATCCTTATGATATACAGAAACTGAATCAGGATGATTATATCAAGTTTTCAATGATAATGAAACCATTTTTAACACCACGTCTTCAAGGTATTGATACGTTGAAGCTATTTATAGATGGTTTTTATAAGTATTTACAAGAGGTAGATGAAAAAAACATACAATTAGTTGACTATTCAGGAGATATGTCTGAAAAAAATGCAATTGTAGAGGTGAAAAGTCAGATTGATCATGGAATAGCCATACCATTTTTACTTTTACGGCATAAGAACTATAACTTCAAGCATTTTACGTGGCACTGGTTTTTGATTGTTGGGTATGAAGAATTTGAAAATGAATTTTTGGTTAAAATAGCAACATATGGTGAGTTTTATTGGTTATCTTTTCATGAGCTATGGGCAACTGGTTTCAAGAAAAAAGGTGGAATGATATTGGTTCGTTAAAGAAGAATTCAGTAACGTGAATTGTAACAGAAGTGTATTTATAATAGATGAACAAACAAAATGCAAAAAGAAATTACCTTTTCATGTTAGAATCATTTTAGAATTAAAGCTTGACATAGAGCTAACTCTAGGAGCTACAATAGAAGTATGTTTTAAATAAAATATGATTGCTATACAAAAGGAGGAATAGAAATGTATCAAGCAAATGAAAATCGATATAGTGGGATGCAATATAAAAATTGTGGGACTAGTGGACTGAAATTACCACGAGTAGCATTGGGGTTATGGCATAATTTTGGGTCAATTGATTCTTACGAAAATCAGAAGGCATTAATTTTCAAATCATTTGATTTGGGTATTACACATTTTGACCTTGCAAATAATTATGGACCAATTCCAGGTTCAGCGGAAGAGAATTTTGGAAGAATGTTAAAAAGTGATTTAGCAAGTTATCGTGATGAGATGATTATTTCCTCGAAAGCAGGTTATACGATGTGGCCAGGCCCATATGGTGATTGGGGTTCTAAGAAGTATTTAGTATCTAGTTTGGATCAAAGTTTAAATAGGTTGGGACTTGATTATGTGGATATTTTTTATCATCACAGACCAGATCTTGAAACACCATTAGAAGAAACCATGGATGCACTTTCTCAAATTGTTAGAAGTGGTAAAGCTTTATATGTTGGCTTATCCAATTATTATGATCCGGAAATATTGAAAAAAGCATCTCAGATTTTGAAAGAGAATCATACTCCTTGCATCATTCATCAACCCAAATACAATATGTTTAATCGTTTGATTGAAGATAAAATATTAGATACATTAGACGAAGAAGGAATTGGTTCTATTGCATTTTGCCCATTAGCACAAGGGTTGCTAACTGATAAATATATTCATGGAATTCCAGAAGGCTCAAGAGCAACGAAGGGTGTATTCTTACATGAAAGCGATATCACAGAGGAAGTGATTGGTAAAGTAGTTAAATTAAATGAGATTGCCGCCAATAGAGGTCAATCACTTGCACAAATGGCATTGTCGTGGGTACTTAGGAAAAATAGAGTTACAACGGTACTAATCGGCGCTAGTAAGGTGAAACAGATTGAAGATAATGTAGCAATTGTTAATAAATTGGATTTTACAGAAGATGAATTAAAAGAAATTGAATTGATTTTAAAGTAGTAGTTTAATTATAAGATTAAATGTAACTATTCAGTACCCCCACTAACGCTAGGTGTTTTGCTCAGCGGTAACTATGAAGGTGCTGAATAGTTACGATTAAATTAATAAAAGAATAGGAAGGATAGATGAGTTTCTTGCTTTTAATACCGATAGATAAGAGGAGAGCTCGAATAGGGGGATATTCGAGCTATATAAAAAAGTTTATATAATCAAAGTAATTGATGCAATAATTATTATAAATTGCGAATGTTTATAATAATTCAAATAGTGATATGAGTTATGTATTGCGGATTGTATTAATTACTTTGTATAATCTTAGTATAAGTATTATATGTGTAAGAACTTTGTAGATTCTTTGAAAAAAGTGTGAAACAAGTAAGGTAGTGATATAACATGAAACAAATAGAATTTAGAATGGAAAGACCTAATCTGGTTCAAAAAGGGGATAAGGTGGAAGTGAGTGCTAGAGATTTACAGACACTTCAAGGCTTGATGTATTGTTATACAATAGAGCCAGCCATAGGAATGAGCGGAAATATTCCAATTAGTAATAAGGTTAACAATTTAAATGGAATTGTGAGTAATATTGTAGATGGACCCAGTTATTGGACCGTAACCGTTGATTTTGAAGATTAAGAAAGATGCATGCAAGGTTTAAACCTCGTGTGCATCTTTTTTATTCAATAGGATTAGGGTGTCAAAAGGTATTAATCCTATTGAATAAAAGGCACTACGTGCCAAGATGCACACCACGCGGAGCCCAAGTGTGTTGCTACGCAACCAGCGTGGGCGAGAAAGTGTCTGCAAGCAGACACTTTGTTTAATAATAATAGCTACTTACCAACACAAGTATATGCCGCCTAACATAAATTATTATAAACAGATAGTATTTCAATGAATAAGCTACGTCATTTTATTGCAAGTAGACTATAGGTTGAATATAAAAGCTGTTGAAATAAAATAGGTTAGAAAGTGGGTATAAGAATGTATTTGGGAATTGACATAAGTGTTCATAATGGTGATGTAAATGTGAAGCGGGTTCGGGATGCAGAATATAATTATATCATTATTCGAGCAGGTTATGGAAAGAATAATATGGATCAAAAGTTTGAAATTAACGCGTTAGCCTGTGTCAATTTGAGCGTACCTTTTGGAATTTACTGGTTTAGTTATGCCTATACCGTTGAAATGGCAAAACAAGAGGCTAAATATGCGATTGCCGCCGTTAGTAAATACAAAACTATCTGTCCAATCGCATATGACCTTGAATATGATTCAATCAGATATGCTCGATTAAAAGGAATAGAAATAACAAAAGACCTTGCCACGGCGATGGCAAAAGCGTTTTTAGAAGAAGTAGAGAGTGCTGGATATATTCCAATTTTATATACAAATAATGATTATGAAATAAATTATTTTGATATGGATCAATTTACTTGTCATGTTTGGTATGCACGCTATAAATCGTCTATTTCTTCTACCGAAAAAGAACATGCGTCAATTTGGCAAAAATCTAGCAAAGGTAGCATACCAGGAATAAACGGATATGTTGATATTAATGAATTTTACACAGATTTCGAACAGTCTGAAACTATCATAGATGAGAATCAAGAAGTAAATTGTAACATTAATATTCTCAATTTCCAAAAAGCTTCAAATAATGATAATAATGGTAATAAATTAGTAGAAGATGGTATAGATGGACCAAAGACTCAGTGGGTAAGAAAAAAAATCAATTTAAAAGCGAAAAGTATGGAGAAAGGGTATTTAACTGGAAGCACGGGTGAGGTTGTAGTGTGGTGGCAGACCAGATTAAATGAAATGGGATTTCCCACCAAAATAGATGGTCTTTTTGGGAAATCCAGTAGAAATAATACGCTTAAAATGCAGAAAAAATATAATTTATATATAGATGGTATAGCTGGATACAATAGCATTTCAACAGCCTTTTACAACTAACTAGAATTAAAAGATCAAGAGTTAAAATGCTAGCTAATGAATAATGTGCCAGTCAATTACCGAACGGATTAGCTTAATTGTATATTCTGGCACATTATGAATAGTATGGCTAAACTGTCAAATAAAAAGTATTGAATTTATTTAAATATACTTGACAATTAATAAAATATCATATAACATACAAAATGAACAAAGCAAAGGGGCTTGAGTGTATCTCAAGACCTCTTTGCGTTTTTGCGCAAATTTTTAGAAAAATATAAAAGCTTAGCTAAAAAAGATACTAATTATATGATTATATTGTTTTGCATGTTAGCATACAAGGAGGAAAAATGAATACTGGAGATACAGCATTTATGATGATTGCATCGGCTATGGTGCTATTTATGACACCGGGGTTAGCCTTTTTTTATGGAGGTTTAGTAAGAAGAAAGAATGTATTAAATACAATGATGTCTTCTTTTTTTATCATGGGTTTAGCGTCTGCAATGTGGGTGCTTGGAGGTTATTCCCTTAGTTTTGGAGGCAATATTGGTGGAATTATTGGTACTTTAAAATGGGCAGGTTTAAACGGAGTGGGCACAGAAGTGGGTCCATATGCTAATAGCATTCCTCACCTTTCATTTGTAATGTTTCAAATGATGTTTGCAATCATTACGCCAGCACTTATTACTGGATCAGTTGAGGGGCGTATGAATTTTAAAGCGCTGTTTATTTTTGTTGTCCTTTGGTCAATTATTGTGTATTATCCACTTGCACATATGGTATGGGGACAAGGTGGTTTTCTAGGTGAAGTATTAGGTTCTGTTGATTTTGCAGGCGGAAATGTAGTGCATATAGCATCAGGTGTTAGTGGGTTGGTATTATCAATCATGGTAGGCAAGAGACACGGATTTAATAAAGTAAGCTATAGGATTCATAATGTACCATTTGTGTTATTGGGAACATCAATTCTTTGGTTTGGTTGGTTTGGGTTTAATGCAGGAAGTGCACTTGGTGCAAGTGGACTAGCAGTACATGCTTTTGCAGCAACAAATATTTCAGCAGCATTTGCTATGTTGTCATGGATGCTGATTGATGTGATCAAAGAAGGAAAGCCTACCGTAGTAGGAGCTGCAACTGGTGCAGTGTTAGGTTTAGTAGCAATAACCCCAGGAGCTGGATTTGTTCCAATATGGGCATCTATCATTATAGGGTTATTAGTTAGTCCAATTTGTTATTTTACAATGTCAGTTGTAAAAAGTCATTTTGGTTACGATGATGCTTTAGATGCATTTGGTTGTCATGGTGTTGGCGGTATCTGGGGTGGAATTGCGACAGGTATTTTTGCAAACAGATCAGTGAATGATTTTGCAAGATGGGACGGATTAATATATGGTGATTATCACCTATTTGTAGCTCAACTTTTTAGTATTGTGATTACAATTGGTATTGCGGTAACTGGAACATTTGTTTGTGCTTCGTTAATTAAGCTTTTCATACCATTACGTGTATCAGAAGATGAAGAGAAAAAGGGACTTGATATCACGCAACATGGCGAAAATGCATATCCATCCTTTAACGGTTTGGATTAATAGAGCGCGAATGGAGGAAATAAAGCTATGATAAAGATAGAAGCAATTGTAAGGGAAGATAAATATGAAGAAGTTAAATCAGCACTGAATGAAATGGGAGTGCATGGTATTACCGTATCACAAGTTATGGGATGTGGAATACAAAAAGGTTACACAAGCACAATTAGAGGTTCTAAGGTAGACATTAATATGCTTGCTAAAATAAAATTTGAAATTGTAGTTTCATCGATTGAATGGGTAGACAAAACGGTGGAAGCAATCAGTAAAAGTGCTTATACAGGAAATCATGGAGATGGGAAAATATTTGTGTATGAACTTATGGATGCGGTAAGAATTCGAACAGGAGAACATGGAGAAGATGCCATCCACTAAGTAAATATACCAAATGAAATTAATTTGCAATAGATAGCAAGTAGACAAGGTCAGTGCGCCTTATTTACTTGCTATTTTAATACTCGAACCGCAATCATGGGTTTGTAGGGTAGATAATTTAGATTAAAACGGTATTAATACCTTAACGTGAAAATACATTATTGTTTATGAGATTGCAAGTAAAAATATAAAATGTTAATTAAAATTTTATATTTAAATATGCTAGTTAATTGATTTGATGTAAGATGTTGCGTATACTATAGATAGATGAATTTAATAATTTACTTCTCTTTTGCATTTAGCGTTATGCAATATGTTGGAGATAAAAATGTTGTTTTACATTTTTCATATATGCTAAACCGTTTTTACATAAGCTGAATTTATGCATAATGGTATTTTGGGTAATTATTACATTAATTTGCATTAACAATATAAGGAGAAAATCAAGTGAAGTTAGTATCGTGGAATGTAAATGGTATAAGAGCTTGTGTGCAGAAAGGTTTTATGGATTTTTTTGAAAATATTGATGCTGATATATTTTGTATACAAGAAAGCAAAATGCAAGAGGGGCAGCTTGAGTTAATCTTAGAGGGATATAATCAATATTGGAATTATGCTGTGAAAAAGGGATATTCTGGAACTGCTATTTTTTCTAAAAAAAAGCCGCTTTCAGTTTATAATGGCATTGGAATAGAAGAACATGATAATGAAGGTAGAGTTATAACGTTAGAATTTGAACAGTTTTATATGATAACAGTTTATGTGCCAAATTCCCAAAATGAACTTGCTAGATTAGACTATCGTCTTAAATGGGAAGATGATTTCCAAACTTATTTAAATAAGCTTGAAGAAACTAAACCAGTTATTGTTTGCGGAGATTTGAATGTAGCTCATAAAGAAATAGATTTAAAAAATCCAAAGGCTAATAGAAAAAATGCGGGGTTTTCAGATGAAGAAAGAGGAAAATTTACTCAATTATTAGAATCAGGATTTACCGATACATTTAGATATTTATATCCAAATCAAGCGGAGATTTATTCTTGGTGGTCATACAGATTTAGCGCAAGAAGCAAAAATGCAGGATGGAGAATTGATTATTTTCTTACGTCAAATATGTTAAAGGATAAAATAAAAGAGGCAAAGATTCATACGGATATTATGGGATCGGATCATTGTCCGGTAGAATTAGAAATTGCTTTGGATTAATAGTTGCTATAATATGGAGAAAAATAAAATGTTGATTTTTGTTTGGACAAAAAAATAGCACAAACCAATATTAATACTGTATTTGTACTATATTATATAAAGCTTCTAGCGTGATTCGAACACGGGACCCCTTCATTACGAATGAAGTGCTCTACCAGCTGAGCTATAGAAGCTTGCCGAAAAAAAACAGCTATATATGATTATAATACATTTTGAAAAATTTGCAAGAGTTTTTTGAAATAAATACAATTTTAATTTTAAATAGTAGATTAATGATAAAGACTTAAATATTAATTCAAATAATTCAAGTTTTGAAAAAAACAAAAATTATCTAACACAGTAAGGTGTTGGATTAACATGGTAATTATTAACTTATTAAAAATTAATAAATTTTAGGTCTAATAATGTTGATTAATGTATAATATGAATAATAAAAAAGAAAGAAAAGGAATGAATATGAAATTATTAAATAATTTAAGCGTTACAAAAAAGCTGGCATCACTTTATGTTCCAACAGTTGTGGCACTAGTACTGCTATTAATACTTTTTATTTACGATACTACAAATATTAATAATATAACAAAAAAAGCTTATTATGACGAGCTTTACGTAAGTACAGGCTTGATTTTAAATGCGGATCGTGATTTTTATCAAGCGGCAGTTGCAGAAAAGGAGCTCGTTCTTAGTAAAACGACGCTAGAGGATCAAAGAAGAGAAGAACTTATTACGGATTATAATGATAATTTAAAACAAACTACGGATCGTGTGGGACAAGCAGTAGATAATATTAAGAGTAATACGGCACTTTATAGTGAATTTAAATATTCTACAACACAACAAACAATGCAGCAGTTATATGATTCTTTTTGCACAAAAATGCAGACATGGGAAAGTTCCTATGATATAGTTACTCTAACAGGAGATCTAGATGCTCATGTATCCGCGTTTGATGAAGCAAGGGCTGATATTAATTCCATGACAGAATTGTTAGATGAATATGCGGATGCTACATCTCAGTCGATTAAAGAAGATATTGTTGCTAAAATTATAGCTGCGACTTGTGGAATTATTATAGTCATTTTTGCAATTTCACTACTGGCTGCATATATTATTCAATATTTGAAAAAAAATATTATTAATACAACGAATAATATGATTTTATTATCAAATAATGATTTATCTTTTGAAGCATATCATGTGGATTCTAAAGATGAAATTGGTGTACTATCTACTTCGGTGAACACATTAATAGATTCATTAAGAGGGATAGTATCGTTATTGGATATTACTTCAAATAAACTTAATAATTCCTCCACCACCATGGGGAAAAACTCAGATGAAATTACTATATCTATGAATGAAATAGCAAATACGGTTGGAGAAATTGCAGAATCTGCAAGTCAGCAGGCTCAAGATTCAGAACATGTAGCCAAAGAATTTGATAGTTTAGGACAAGTAATAGAACAAAGTGTAACAAGTACGAAGAAGCTTTACAAAGCTAGCAATCAGATTCAAGCAGTTAGTAAGGAGGGGTTAGAAACAGTTATAGAACTTTCTAGTATAACAGCGGCTAATCAGATATCTTTCGAGTTGATTTTTGATACGATTCGTAATACAAATGAGAGTGCAGGTAAAATTGGTGAAGTGAGTGATATTATTGCCAGTATAGCACAGCAAACGAATCTTCTTGCATTGAATGCTGCGATTGAAGCAGCTAGAGCTGGAGAATCAGGTAAAGGGTTTGCAGTGGTTGCTGAAGAAATCAGAAAGTTAGCGGAACAATCTGCTCAATCTACTAGTTCCATTCATACTATTTTGGAGGTATTACAGAATCAAATCTCTAACGCCAATACACAAAGTAGTCAGGTGAAAGAAGCGGTACAACGACAAGCCATAAGCGTAGATGAAACAAAAGAAAGATATACAACAATTGTTGATACGCTTGAGACCGTGAATCAAGAGATTAAAATATTGGATTCAGTAAGTCGCGATATGGAACAAAGTCGTTTACAAGTTGTTGATATAATAACATCTCTATCAGCTATAGCAGAAGAAAATGCTGCTAGTACAGAAGAAACATCAGCCACTACCCAAGAAGTGTTAGCTTCAATGATAACTATTAATGAAGCAGTAACAGAAGTGGATCAACTAGCAACTGAGCTAAATGAAGTGATTGCAAAGTTTAAACTAAATTAAATAATTTATATTCTGACGTTGAAATGATATTTTCATAGTGGTATGATATAAATAATGTAACTATTCAGAACCCACTAAAGCAAGGTGTATTGCAAAGCAAAATCCTGAGTTTTATAGCGCTAACTATGAAGGTACTGAAAAGTCACTAAATAATTATATTACTGACGGAAGTGGAATGAACCACATGAAGTATAATTATTATGAGCCGACCGTCTGGGCAATTTGCCTAGATAGTTGGCTCTTTTTTAATAGGAAAGGTGTATAGTATGAAAGAATACGAATTGAAATACGGATGCAATCCAAACCAAAAACCAGCAAGAGTTTATTCGGAAAATAATGATTTACCATTTGAAATCTTAAATGGAAGACCAGGATATATTAATTTGTTAGATGCATTAAACAGTTGGCAATTAGTAAAAGAATTGAAAGAGGTAACACAATTAGCAGCAGCGGCATCATTTAAACACGTAAGTCCGGCAGGGGCAGCTGTAGCAATACCATTAAGCACAACAATGAAGAAAATATATTTTGCGGAGGATGTGGAATTATCGAATATAGCAACGGCATATATTCGAGCTAGAGGTACTGACAGGTTATCATCTTATGGAGATTTTGTTGCTTTGTCTGAGGAATGTGACAAGCAGACAGCGCAAGTTTTACTAAGGGAAGTTTCGGATGGCATTATTGCGCCAAGTTATTCAACAGAAGCGATTGAAATATTAAAGAAAAAGCGAAAAGGAACTTACGTTGTTATAAAAATTAATGAAAACTATCAGCCAAATGAGATGGAAATGAAGGACGTATTTGGGATTACATTTGAACAAAGTCGAAATAATATAAAAATCAAAGAGGAAATGCTTCATAATATAGTAACAGAAAACAAATCAATTCCTACGAATGCCAAATTAGATTTGGTTATTTCATTAATTACGCTAAAATATACACAGTCTAATTCTGTATGTTATGTAAAAGATGGACAGACAATTGGGATTGGTGCTGGTCAACAATCGAGAATACATTGTACAAGGCTTGCAGGTAGTAAGGCTGATGGATGGTTCTTAAGACAAAATACTAAGGTTATAAATTTGAATTTCAAAGAAGGAATTACAAGAGCTGAAAGAGATAATGCGATAGATGTATATATATCGGAGGAAGCAAATGATATCCTTAAGGATGGCATGTGGCAAACCGTATTCACAAAGAAGCCTGAAGTGTTTTCAAAACAAGAAAAAGAAGCATGGCTTGAAAATCTGGTTGAAGTTTCATTAGGATCCGATGCATTTTTTCCGTTTGGAGATAATATTGAAAGAGCAAATAAAAGTGGAGTGAAATATATTGTACAAGCAGGTGGATCGGTTAGAGATGATCATGTTATAGACACTTGCAATAAATACAATATTGCAATGGCCTTTACGGGAGTAAGATTATTTCATCACTAACATATTTAAAAGGCTTATAAGCCAAATGGTTTGCAATATAAGCCTTTTAGAAGTTAGATGTAAGCGGTGATAATTAATTCGATTTGTATATATTTTAAAAAGTTAACAGGAAAAAGCATAATTAGTTGGGTTTTAAACACTCTTTTATAAATGTTTCAAATAAAGTTTTTCCAGTAAATTGATTGCTTTATAGAGTCCCATAGCAATGATGCAAAGAATGACAATGCTCATGATAACCCAATCAAGTTTAAAAACTTGGGACCCATAAATAATCAGGTATCCAAGTCCAGATCTAGCTGCTAAAAATTCGCCGATTACTACACCAACTAGTGAAAGCCCAATATTAACTTTCATAGTGCTAATGATAATTGGAATGGAACTAGGAAGAACCACTTTGATTAATACATTTCGTTTGTTTCCACCAAGGGTATAGATTAGTTTGATTTTATCATTATCAACTTCTTTAAACCCTGCATACAAGTTGATGATTGTTCCAAAGAGTGCAACTGAAATTCCTGCAACTATGATTGTATTCATATTAGCACCTAGCCACACAATAAGGAGAGGGGCTAAAGCTGATTTTGGAAGACTGTTTAATACAACTAAATAGGGCTCTAAAATAGCGGACAATTTTTTATTTGACCATAATAGCACAGAAACTAGCACACCCAAGATAATGACTAGAAAAAAACTAACGAACGTTTCTGCTAAAGTTATAAAAATATGGTGTAATATGGTGCCGTCTAATAACATGCTATAAAAGCAAGAAACGATTTTAACGGGACTACTGAATATAAAAGAATCAATTAGACCGAGGTTCGTTGTAAGTTGCCATAATGAAATAAAAACGATAAATATAATTATTCTAGATGCAGTGATACTTCTTTTATCCTTTACATTTTCTCTCATGTATTCATACTGTCTAATTGATGTTTTATTCATTATAGTCTAACTCCTTCCATATAGCATTAAAGTAATCTTTGAATTCGGGTGCATTACGACATCCCATAGGAGTTCTGTTTGCTAAATCAAATTCAATTGGTATTATGGTTTTAATTGTTCCAGGTCGTTTTGATAGCACGATAACTTTATCACCTAGGCTAATTGCTTCTGAAAGGTCATGAGTAACTAGTACAGCGGTTTTTTTCTCTTTTTTAATAATACTTCCAATATCATCACTTACGGCTAATCGAGTCTGATAGTCAAGGGCTGAAAACGGTTCGTCAAGTAAAAGTATGGAAGGGTTTAGGGCAAGGGTTCTAATCAATGCGGCTCGTTGTCGCATGCCGCCGGATAGTTCGGAGGGTTTTTTATCTCTAAATGTATTAAGACCATAATTTATTAGCATTTCATTAACCGTATCTGTATATTGCGTCGTTAACTTTTTCTGAATTTCCAGACCTAAAATAATATTTTTGTAGACACTTCTCCACTCAAATAAATGGTCTTTTTGGAGCATATACCCAATATCAGTACGTACTTTTGACACATCGGTGTTGTTGATTTGTATGCTTCCAGTTTCGGGTGAAATTAAGCCAGCAATTAGTGAGAGAAGTGTTGATTTACCACATCCACTTGGTCCTACGATTGCAATAAATTCTCCTTCTTTCACATCGAATGATATATTATATAAAGCAGGTGTTTCACCTGCTACAGAGTGATAAGCATAGCTTACAGATTTAAGCTCGAGCAAAGATTTCATACAATACCTCCATTTAATATATACATTATTGTATGAAGCACTTAAAAAGAAGTTCCTAGTATATGAATACTCATTAAAATAATATAAGAGTTCGTTCAAATATTGAATTGTATGGAAAGCTATATTATAATGTAACTATTCAGAACCCGCTAACGCGGGATGTTTTGCAAAGCATAATCCCGAGTTTTATTAGCGCTAAAATGCAAGGTTCTTGCATTTTATGTGCATCGCGTAGCGGTAACGATGAAGGTACTGAATCGTTACTTATTATTTACAGAATCACTGTAGTTAGCAGCTGTAAATAGTAATGAATATATCATTATGAAACAAGGTACAAGCGTGAAGTCAAATAGCTTAAATTCAAATAGTCCCAATGAATCAATATGTATGACAAAACGCACAAATGGAGGATATATGAATGTTTTAAATTACCAAAAAGAATTAGATAAACTAATTGCAAATTTACAAAAAGACGAAATTCAACCAAGTTTATTATTACACAGTTGTTGTGCACCCTGTAGTAGTTATGTATTGGAGTATTTATCACAGTATTTTAAAATCACGATATTTTATTACAATCCAAACATTTATCCATTAAGTGAATATGAAAAGAGAGTAATAGAACAGCAACAATTTATAAATGACAGTTCGGCAAAACTCCCAATTCATTTTATGGAAGGAAATTATGATACGGACCGCTTTTATGAAGAGACAAAAGGCCTTGAGCATGTAAAAGAAGGCGGTGAACGTTGTTTTAAATGTTATGAACTAAGAATGCGTGAAACTGCACAAATCGCAAGAGAAAAAGAGTTTGATTATTTTACTACAACACTTTCCATTAGTCCACTCAAAAATGCGCAAAAGTTAAATGAGATAGGAATAAAACTGGAAGAGGAATATGGAGTATCCTATTTACATTCTGATTTTAAGAAAAAGAACGGATATAAAAGATCCGTAGAGTTATCAAAAGAGTATAATTTATACAGACAGGATTATTGTGGATGTGTATTTTCTATGAGAAATGGGGAAGTGAAACAATAGCTTAAAACTCTTGTGAATAGCTAGTAAACGAAATGAATCATTTTAAATAGTAATGAAGTGATATCGTTTTACAGCAATCAATTATTGCTTGAAATGATTAAATATGCTATTATTATGTAATATTATACATGAAAGAAAAGAGGAAACAATATGGCACAATTATGGGGTGGTCGTTTCACGAAAGAAACAGACCAATTAGTTTATAATTTTAATGCTTCAATTTCATTTGACAAAAAATTTTACAAACAAGATATAGAGGGTAGCATTGCGCATGTAACGATGCTTGCGAAGCAGAATATTCTTACAGATGATGAAAAGGGTACAATCATTAATGGACTCAACAGCATTCTTGCCGATGTAGAAAACGGTAAACTAGAAATATCTGAGAAATATGAGGATATTCATAGTTTTGTAGAAGCTAATCTAATTGAACGCGTAGGAGATGCAGGTAAAAAACTTCACACGGGAAGAAGTAGAAACGATCAAGTTGCTTTAGATATGAAATTATATGTTCGTGAAGAAGTAATTGAAATGGATGATCTTTTAAAAGAACTTTTGCAGGTGTTACTAAACATTATGGAAGAAAATACAGAAACATTTATGCCTGGTTTTACACATTTGCAAAAGGCCCAACCAATTACTTTGGCTCATCACATGGGAGCCTATTTTGAAATGTTTAAACGAGATCGTTCACGTATGATGGATATCTATAATCGTATGAATTATTGTCCTCTGGGAGCAGGCGCATTGGCGGGAACAACATATCCACTCGATCGAGACTATGTGGCTAGTTTGTTAGGTTTTGCAGGAGCAACGCAAAACAGCATGGATTCGGTATCGGATCGTGATTATGTAATTGAATTATTATCAGCAATGTCTACCATTATGATGCATTTAAGTAGATTTTCAGAAGAAATTATTATATGGAATACAAATGAATATCGATTTGTTGAATTGGATGATGCCTATAGCACAGGAAGCAGTATTATGCCTCAGAAAAAAAATCCTGATATAGCAGAGTTGGTCCGTGGTAAAACAGGACGTGTATACGGAGCATTAATGTCAATTTTAACGACAATGAAAGGCATACCATTAGCATACAATAAAGATATGCAGGAAGACAAAGAGTTGACATTTGATGCAATAGACACCGTGAAAGGATGCCTTGCATTATTTACTGGTATGGTTAAAACAATGGAATTTAATAAAGATAGAATGGAAATAAGTGCAAAAGGTGGTTTTACAAATGCTACTGATGTAGCTGATTATTTAGTTAACAAAGGAGTCCCATTTCGTGATGCTCACAGCATTTCAGGGCGCTTAGTTTTAACCTGCATTGAAAAAAACTGTGCGCTAGATGATTTGACATTAAGTGAATTTAAAGTGGAAGCGGAATTGTTTGAAGAGGATATTTATCAAGCAATTAGTTTAGAGACTTGTGTGAATAAAAGAGTGACACTGGGAGCACCTGGTAAAACCTCCATGGAACAGGTTATTAAAGAAAATAAAATCTATCTGGCAAAATAAAAATTAAAAAAGTGTTGCATTATAGGGTGAAATGGTATACTATACTTAATACAAAGACATATGTACGCGGTAGAAAAACAAAGAATGCAAGTTCTATTGTTAATGTAAGCAACAGATAGATTTTATGCGTACTGGGAAATAATGCAAAGAGGAGAATTATTATGAGTCAGAAATTAAAAGTTGGTATCCTTGGTGGTACTGGTATGGTAGGGCAACGTTTTATATCTTTATTAGAAAATCATCCTTGGTTTGAAGTGGTTGCTATTGCAGCAAGTCCACGTTCAGCGGGAAAATCATATGAAGAGGCAGTAGGAAGTAGATGGAAAATGACAACTCCAATGCCTGAGGCAGTTAAGAAATTAGTTGTTATGAATGTAAATGAAGTTGAAAAAGTTGCTTCGGAAGTAGATTTTGTATTTAGTGCAGTTGATATGTCTAAAGAAGAAATTAAAGCAATCGAAGAAGCATATGCTAAGACGGAGACACCTGTTGTTTCAAATAATAGCGCACATCGTTGGACACCAGATGTTCCTATGGTAGTTCCAGAGATTAATCCTGAACATTTTGAAGTAATTAAATTTCAAAAAGAGCGTTTGGGAACAAAGAAGGGCTTTGTGGCAGTAAAACCAAACTGTTCTATTCAAAGCTATGCACCATGTTTGGCTGCTTGGAAGGAATTTGAACCTTCAGTTGTAGTTGTTACAACCTATCAAGCAATTTCAGGTGCTGGCAAAACGTTTGAAGAATGGCCTGAAATGATAGAAAATGTGATACCTTTCATAGGTGGAGAAGAAGAGAAGAGTGAACAAGAACCATTGAGAGTTCTTGGTAAAATAGTAGATGGTGTCATTGTAAAAGCACAAGAGCCTTCTATCACAGCACAGTGTATTCGTGTTCCAGTGTTAAATGGCCATACAGCAGCCGTATTTGTATCATTTAAGAAGAAACCTACCAAGGAAGAACTAATTGAAAAATTAGTATCGTTCAAAGGACTTCCACAGGAATTAGAACTTCCAAGTGCTCCAAAACAGTTTATTCAATATATGGAAGAAGATAATCGCCCACAAGTAAAAGCAGATGTAGATTTTGAAAATGGAATGGGTGTATCAATTGGTAGATTAAGAGAAGATAGTGTTTTTGATTTTAAATTTGTAGGACTTTCACATAATACTGTTCGTGGAGCAGCGGGTGGAGCGGTTCTGTGTGCAGAGTTATTAAAAGCACAAGGATATATTCAAGCAAAATAGTAAAAGTATATGGCCTATTAGGGCCGAAACAATAGATTTGTAATTAAGTATACAAATCTATTGTTTTTTTATTGCATAAATAGTTGCAATTATAAGGGATATCTATTATTATATGATAGGAATTCTATGAACAATTTTACGTACTTGTAATTGTGAAATTGGATCGGAATATGAAATAATATTTTAATAAGGAAGTAATTTGAATGTATGCAAGTGATGTGGAAATTTTTGCTGATATAGCAGTTGACAAGTATCGGCTATGTAAAAATGATCCGAAAAGATATTTTATGAGGGCAGTAGTAGCAGGATTTTTTCTTGTTGTAGCAATTGTATTAGCGTATGTTACAGCGGCTTTATTTTACAGTACTAATCCGCAAATGGGAAAGTTATTATCAGCGATTTTGTTTCCAATAGCCATTGTACTTATTGTATTTATTGGTGGGGATTTATTTACTGGTAATAACATGACAATGGCACTAGGTGTGTTTGCAAAGAAATGCACATGGAAACAAGCTATTGTTATATGGGTGGTTAGTTATGTTGGCAATTTTGTTGGATGTTTTATATTCATATTTATTTTTGCAAAAAGCGGTGCTTCCATACCAATGTTAGCAGAATATTTGTCACATATTATCATGTCAAAATTAGAACTTACACCAATGCAACTAGTACTTAGAGGTATGCTTTGTAATTTTATGGTATGTCTTGCAGTTTTAGCTGGTGCTAAAATGAAATCAGAGTCTGGTAAACTTGTTGTAATGTTTTGTGTAATTGCAGCATTTGTAATTGCTGGTTTTGAACATTGTATTGCCAATATGGGGATTTTTTCATTAGCCTATTTGATTCTTGATCAAGTACCACCAATTGCGATGGTAGCTAAAAGTATGTTTTTTGTCACAATCGGAAATATCTTAGGTGGTGTCGTACTTCTTGCTTGGCCATTATATGCAATGGCAATTAAGGACAAATAATGTTATAATACATAACAATAAGAAAGCTGAGGTGACATTACGTGGAATCAAATGAAATTATTAAATGCTCGAGGGAATCAATGAATTTTAAAATCGATTTACTGGAAGCAGAGGCTGAAAAATTAATTCTTAATGAACATATATATAAAACGGCAATTAATATGTCGGATGATGCCTTTGTCTATGAGGATTTGAACACAAATAAATTTGTGATTTCAGAAAAATTTCACAATATGTTTAAGATAAAAGATGATGTTACCTTGAATCAAAGATTAGTAATTAGTGCAGTATGCGAGGATGATAAATTTATTATTAGCCAACTTCTCATGGAGAAGTCAGAGAATCTACAAAATAGAGTGATTGAATTTAAATTGGAAGATGATAAAACCTGGATAGTAGCTAATGTTAAAATTATTTTTGATAAAAATGGAAAAGCTATTGAAAAAATTACTTTTTTTAGAAATATTACTTCTATAAAAAAGAAAAATGAAGAATTAAAATATATGGCATACTTTGATTTGTTAACAGGTTTATTTAATAGAAATTATTTTGTAAAAAGATTAAATGAAGCTGTAAACCAAGCAAAAGAAGACAATATCTGTATTACAGTACTCTATATAGATATAGATGATTTTAAAGTGATAAATGATAGCCTGGGAATTGTTGCAGGTGACGAAGTGATCCAAATGTATGCACAGGATCTAAATGGACTCTTAGATGAGAACATGTTTGCTGCAAGAATGAGCAATGATGAGTTTTGTATGGCAATAATTAATCCAATTGGTAACCGAACGATTGAAAGAATATATCAAAAAATTAATCAGCTATCGAAGAAGTCATATAAGCTTTTAAATGGAAGAGAGACACATTTTGCAGTGAGTATAGGTGTTGCTGAATATCCAGAATGTGGAGCTACTGCGCTTAGCATTATAAAAAATGCAGAAATTGCGGTTTTTGATGTAAAGAGAAATGGAAAGAATAATATATGCTACTTTGATAATAAGATGTATAGTGATTTTCTCGAAGCGCTCAAGATGGAACGACAATTAAGTACGGCAATAGATAACAAAGATTTTTTGCTATATTATCAGCCTCAATTTGATACAAATACAAATAAATTAAGAGGTGTTGAAGCACTTGTTCGATGGAAAAATGATGGCGAAATTATTTCTCCCAATGTGTTTATTCCAGTAGCCGAGAATAACGGGTCCATCATTTTAATAGGTGATTGGGTTATGAACAAAGCAATCGAGACTTTAGCAAAATGGAAAAGTGAATATGCATATGATGGTACTATGTCGATTAATATATCAACAATCCAAATTCGCAAAGAAGATTTTGTGAGGAAATTAAAAGCTGTCATTGATAAGTACTATGTGAATCCAGAAGATGTTGAAATAGAAATTACAGAAAGTGTAGTAATTGAAGATTTAGAAGGAATTATTAGTAAAATTAATACAATGCGTGCATATGGAATTAAAGTATCGTTAGATGATTTTGGGACTGGCTTTTCTTCCTTATCTTATTTAAAGGATTTGCCCATTGATACTTTGAAAATTGATAAGTCATTTATTGACGGAGTTGTTACAGAATTATCTACATCAATTATAACGCGTTCGGTTATCACAATGGTTAAGCAATTAGGCATTGAAACTGTAGCAGAGGGTGTTGAAAATAAAGAGCAGTTTGATTATCTAAAAGAAATGAAATGTGATAATATTCAGGGATTTTTACTAGGAAAACCTATGAGTGAAGTTGAAATAGAAAAAATTATAAAACAGTAGTATTTTTTGTTCTTATTAAGATTCATATAGAGGAAATTACACAAATGTTATTCGACACATTGACAAGAGTACATTGTAGTGGTAAATTTAATTGGTAAAGACAACTGGGTCAAATCTAGTTGTCTTTTGCTATAAAAAATTATAAGAAGTAGGAGGAGGAACGATTTTGAAAATGAAAAAATTAATTACAGTTACATTAATATCTGCAATGGTATTTGCTTTAGGGGCATGTTCAAGCAAAGAGGCGGATACAACAACACAAGAAGACGCAGCAGTAACAGAACAGACCACAGAGGCTACAACCGAAGAGACAACGGATCAGGCCACTGATGCAGCAACAGATGAAACAGCTTCACTTACATTAGAAGATGGAGTTTTACAGGTTGGTATGGAAATTGGATACCCACCAATGGAATACTTAGCTGAAGATGGTACGACACAAATTGGATTTGACGTAGAAGTAGCACAAGCAGTAGCAGATGAATTAGGACTTGAGCTTAAAATCATTGATACAGCTTGGGATGGTATTTTCGCTTCACTTGATAGTGATCGTTATGATTGTATTATTTCCGCAGTTAGTATTACGGATGATAGAAAAGCAGCATATAACTTAACAGAAGCTTATGTTGCAAATCGAATTGTACTTGTTACACCAATAGAAGCTGGTATTACATCACCAGAAGATTTGGCTGGAAAAAGTGTAGCAGTTCAAACAGAGACTACTTCAGATGAATACATGAAGGGATTACAGGAAAATGGCCTTGAACTTTCAGATTACTTTGTATATGATAAAGTAATTCAGTGCTTTGATGATTTGAAAGTAGGTAGAGTTGATTCAGTTATGACTGATAGTGTAGTAGCTGCTTACTATATGGGTACTGATGCAGATAAATATGAAGTATCTTGGGAAAGTCCAGATGCAGAACCAATGGCAATCTGCCTGAAAAAGGGAAATGATAACCTTACTCAAGAAATTGAAACAGCAATCGATACTTTATATGCAAATGGTAAAATGACTGAAATTGCTACAAAATATTTTGGATATGATGTAACAGAAGGTGTTAGATAATAAAGTGATTAATTGGTAACTATAAAGATACTGAATAGTTAATTGAATTGTAACGATGAAGGCAATGAATAATTACATTAATTTAATACTAGGGACATAGTGAAATACTATGTCCCAAATATTTTCTACTGTCATATACAATTGAGTTGTTCTATTTTATATGACAATAGAAAATGTATTAAATCATAAAACGAAGGGAAGACAATCATATGAATGGTGCAATGGAAAAGATAATTGGCTGGTTACCAGCACTTTTAGGCGGATTACAGATTACATTATCATTGTCGATTTTATCCGTTATAGCAGGGTTAATATTAAGTTTATTTTTGGCATTAGGTAAAATATCAAAGAATAAAATCATACAAAAATTAAGTGGGGCATATATCTTCTTCTTTCGAGGAACTCCATTGTTAATGCAGTTGTTTTTTATTTACTATGCGTTACCACAGATTTATTCTGGATTTACAATAAAAAGCAGATTTGTGGCAGCATTTATAGCATTTACGTTGAATTCGGCTGCTTATCAAGCTGAGATAATAAGAGCTGCCATTCAATCGATTGACAAAGGGCAATTAGAAGCTTCTAAGGCACTTGGAATGTCACATGGACAGGCAATGAGGCTAATCATAATTCCACAGTCTTATAGACGTTTAATACCTCCAGTGGGAAATGAATTTATTATGGTAATTAAAGATACATCACTTGTTTCGACTATAGCACTAGTAGATTTAATGAAGAAAACGAATCAGATTCAGTCCTCAGCATCTACGGCACTTGTGTATATACCAGCTATGATTTTATATTTGATTGTAACAGCAGTATTTACATATATTTTTAATCACCTTGAGAAGAAATTCTCAGTTTACGAATAGGAGGCAAGAGAATATGTCAATGATTAAAACAGAAAATTTATCTAAGAGTTTCGGAGATTTAGAAGTTTTAAAAAATATTAATCTTACAGTAGAATCAGGAGAAGTTGTTTGTATTATAGGACCTTCAGGAGCAGGAAAATCAACCTATCTTCGCTCATTGAATAGATTAGAGAAGATTACAGAAGGTTCTATCTATATTGAAGATAAATTGTTAGAACAAAGAGAAAAGGGTGGAAGAGTTAATAAAATTACTTCGAAGGAAAGAGCCGAAATTCTATTAGAAGTCGGAATGGTTTTTCAAAGATTTAATTTGTTTCCACATAAAACAGTTTTAGAAAATGTAATGATTGCGCCTATGAATGTGAAAAAAGTTAGTAAGGTAGATGCAGAAGTTATTGCAAAAGATCTTATTACAAAGGTAGGCTTAGAGGATAAGATGAATGTTTATCCATCAAAACTTTCAGGTGGACAACAACAGCGTGTTGCGATTGCAAGAGCATTAGCGATGCAACCAAAGATTATGCTATTTGATGAACCAACCTCAGCATTAGATCCTGAACTTGTAGGTGAAGTGTTAAGTGTTATGAAGAAGCTAGCAGAAGATGGAATGACTATGCTTGTGGTAACGCATGAGATGGGCTTTGCAAGAGAAGTTGCAGATCGAGTAGTATTAATGTATCAGGGTGAAATTGAAGAAGTTGGTACACCAGAACAGATTTTTACAAATCCTAAAAGTGATAAAACAAAACAATTTTTAAATAAAGTATTATAAAATAGAAATAACGATGAAAGTACTGTATAGTAACGATTTTAATAATATATATGTAAAAGTTATTTGTGACTACAAGTGTTACAATGAAATTAAAGCTGAATTTTCGTGAATATTACGATTATTCAGCTTTTTTGTTATTTAAAGTAAAAATATAAAATTTATTTTATAAACAAAAGGCGCTTAGTGTCAAAATAAAGTGAAAAATACCGCGTTTTTGCTTGACATATAACCTATTTAACTTTATAATTACTTTTATTGCGAAAGATTAGGAAGCTAACAATTAGCTACCAAAGAATAGGAGCTCTTATGGATCAAAGTTTTCATTATCTAATTATGATTAATCAAGCATTGTTTCAAAAAAAGGCTTTAAAAAATCTTATGGAAATAGAATTAACACCGGGACAACCAAAAGTATTAGATTTTCTGTTTCTTCATGACGGGAGTATGCAAAAAGACATTGCATATGGATGTCAGATCGAACCAGCTACATTAACAGGAATTTTAGCACATATGGAAGATAATGGATTGGTGGAACGTCATATGAAAAATGGAAATCGTCGTTCTAGTTATGTTTACTTGACGGATGATGGAAGAGAAAAAGCAATAAAAGTTATTCAGATATTTGGTGAATTAGAGGAAGTTGTATTCAAAGGGATTGACAAGAAAGATAGAGAGCAGTTTATAAAAATATTTTATCAAATATGTTATAATATGACCGAGACAGAGGGACTACAATGAGTAAAAAAGAACTATTTAAACGTTATATGTTATTTGTTATTGGATTATTTATTAATTCATTTGGTGTAAGTTTTATAACGAAAGCGAGACTTGGTACATCACCAATTTCAAGTATACCATATACATTAAGCCTTGGATTTACACCGACATTAGGTGTTTTTACTCTTTATATGAGTATTATTTTAATTATATTACAAATCATGTTACTTCGTAAAAAATTCCCAAAACACTATTTATTACAGATTCCAGTGTCGTTTGCATTTTCAGGATTTATTGATTTAACTATGAATCAGTTATCCTTTATGAATCAGGATACATATTTCATGAGTTTTGTATCTCTGATAGCAGGATGTGCAATATTAGGAGTGGGTGTCTATTTAGAGATGGTTGCAGATGTGGTAATGCTACCAGGTGAATCATTTGTGAAAGCAGTGTCTGTTACTTTTCATACAGATTTTGGTAAGACTAAGGTTGTATTTGACAGCTCAATGACTATCATTGCAGGTGTGATTGGATTTGTTTTATTTCACAAACTGGCAGGTGTACGTGAAGGAACTGTTATTGCAGCACTACTTGTAGGGATGATAGCGAGGTTTTTAAAAAGAAAAATAGTATTTGTTGATAATTTCTTAAAGGAAAATAGTAGAGTAGTAGAAGAAGCCCAAATTCAAAGAACACCGGGTAAAATTGTTATTACAATTAGCAGAGAATATGGTAGTGGTGGAAGAAATATTGCTCAGGAATTGGCGCAAGACCTTGGATATGAGTATTATGATAAAAATATTATTACAATGACTGCCAACGAAAGTCATTTACCACAATCTTACATAGAAGCAAAAGAGCAAATAATGACAAACAGCTTACTGTATGATTTGTTTTCGCAATATAAAACCTTAAACGAAACAGAAACTGAATATGATGAGCTGTATGAAATTGAGGCTAAAATTATACGAGATGCTGGTAGCAAAGGGAATTGCGTCATTGTTGGACGATGTGCAGATTATATTTTGAAAGATGTTGCAAATTGTTTTAATATATTTATATATGCAAGCGAAGATTATAAAGTAAATCAAATTATGAAGCGCGAGCATTTAGAAAAAATCAAAGCAACAAAACATATGCACGATATCAATAAAAAACGTTTTGTACATTATAAATATTATACTGGAAAAATATTAGGACATTCGAAGAATTATAATCTATGCTTGGACGTTAGTACACTTGATGTAGATGCGACAGTCGCAATCATCAAACAGTATATAGACTTTTCACAAGTAAAGTAAAACAAAACAAAGGGTAACGGGTAAGATTTCCGTTACCTTTCATAATGTATATACAATGCATTTCGTTACAAATAGTTTATGTTAATAATTGTATCTGATCTCTCGTTAGGATTAGATACAATTATTCTGCATCCCTTAAACGTTCCACAATAGTTTGTTTTGTTGTGAAATGATAGGAGACAATAGGCAAAATCACACCAATCAACAAAAAAATAGGAGTTACTAAAATCACTGGAACAAGCGTAAAGTGGTAAGTAAAGAACCAGAGTAAATTGCTCAAAGAATTATTTAGCAGAGGACCCATGAGAAGACTTAAAACCAAGGAGATTCCCATTGCAACGAAGGTGTAGAAAATACCTTCGTACATCAGTAGCCGTTTTAATACAGTACTACTAAAATTGTCTTCTTTTTGCTACGGCCCAAGTTTGCCAAAGCCATACGATAGATATTTGTACAACCATTGTTCTTTTTATTTGTTTTTCGGGAATTCGTATTCTCTGTATAGCGATTTACGGAAATTCCATTTATGTAGAAGAAATAATGAAAGATAAGCTGGTAGTTGTAGATTCCCCGCAGAATCCTTATTGTGAAAAAGAAAAAATTACAGTAGATGATTTGAGAAAATTAAGTTTTGTGGTGCACAAAACGGACTCTCAAAGAATATATAAAATGGTAACTATTCATTACTGAATAGTTACCATTTATTACAAGTTAGATTTATTCTAATGATTATAAACAAAGTGTCTGCGCGCAGACACTTTCGCGCCCACGCGGGTTGCGTAGCAACACATTTCCTACCGCGTTGTGTGCATCTTGTCACGTAGTGTCTTTTATCAAATATTACACTATAAATTTACCAACTGCTGATTTTAACAAAATAGCAGTTTCAGAACTTGATTTTCCTTGCATATCAACCTCAGCAACCAATTGTACAATTTCTGTAATTCTTTCGGCGATATTTTCAGTTCCAGCGGCTCCATCATTCATTGATACGGACACATCGTTAATCGCTTTCATGATACCTTCCATAGTGGCACTTAATTCCTCAGAGGTAGCACTGATATCGGCTACAAGTTCATCTACAAAACTTGCATCTTTTTCGTAAGCATTTCCGGTTTGTACAATTTCTTTATAATCATTTAATACGGTATTATCCATAAATTGAACTAGATGTTTTGCACTATTTGATAAATCATCTACTGCCATAACCACTTCGGTTGTTATGCTTTGTATCTTGGAAACGGTAGATTTAGAATCATCTGCTAATTTTCCAATTTCGCTTGCAACTACAGCAAAACCTCTTCCGGCTTCTCCAGCGCGTGCTGCTTCAATAGAAGCATTTAGCGCAAGTAAATTTGTTTGAGCGGATATTTCCATGATACTGTTAGATAAAGCATTAATTTCACTTATTTTCTCTGATTTTACAAGTGCAGTTTCCAATTCCGATTTCGCTTTGTTATAGATTTTATTTGCTTCAATTTCGGACTTTAGAGCACTTTCTTTTAATGCTGTAGCTCTTGATTTTATATCTACTACGGCTAAAGCACCATGAGATGCTTTTTCTGCCATTGAACCGATTGCAATTTCAATTTCACTTGAAGACACATTTACTTCTTCTGCGGAAGCAGCAGTTTCCTCCATCCCAGCAGATAATTCTTCTACAGTTGCAGAGGAATCTGTGATATTTTCATTCAATGAAACCAAGCAATCTGATACAACAGAAGAGTTATGTAAAACTAAATTAGCACGTTCATTTACTTCTTGAATAATAGCCCTAATATTTTGTATAAAAAGATTAACAGAGTTTGCTAAACCTCCAAGCTCATCTTTTGATTTAATATTAATGGTTCTTGTTAGATCACCGCCACTGCATATCATCAATTCTTGCATCAGAAGATTTTTCCTTCATGTTTTGTAAAAGTGTAGTGATGTTAGTATTCATTTCTTCCATTCTTATTTCTAATACATCCATATCATCTGCAGAAGTTAAAATAATATGTTGAAATTCAAAACTACGAAAACGTGCAATATCAAAATTTAAATTATTTGCAGCTGTCATTTGTGGAATAAGTTCTTCACTTATGATAGTAGATTGATTGTTCACTGCATTCAACTGAATAAGGGAATAGAGGCCTACAAATGCTAATGTGGTTAATATTAAAGCAAATGTAATAATTAATTTTTTCTTAATAGTCATGATTGTTATTACCTTTCTCTTCAGCGATAATGTGGTTAGGCTTAGTTATGATAAATTATATCATAACTATCTAGTATTAATTTAAAATAGTAATTAAAAAAGTATTAAAAATTAAGAAAATTAAGTATATAATAAGATAATAAATATTAAATTTATAAAAAAACAAAATAATTCTATTCGAAAATCAAATTGGAATAAATTTAAATATAATTCAAACAATATATTTAAACAAAAAATACAAGAATCTAAAGTAAATTACTTTTGATACTATAAGATGTTTTTCTCAAGTCAGATTTTTTGTTAATTGAAAAATTGTAAGAATAAGTGGTATTTCAACATTGAAATATTAAAGTCAATGTACTATACTATCGTGTATAGTGCAAATGAAGAAATGTAAGATATATTTTGACATAAATCACTATGTGCGAGGTGAAATTGCACAGATGGAGGAAAAATGAACGAAGCAATTGTTAAAATCATTAAAGGAAATGGCAGAACCCTCAAGGCGGGTGGAATGTGGGTATTTGATAATGAGATAGATTTAGTAAAAGGTGATTATGAGAATGGTGATATTGTTATTGTGGAAGATTTTGACGGATACTTCTTGGGAAAAGGATTTATAAATACAAATTCTAAGATTAGAGTCAGAGTACTTACTAGAAATAGAGAGCAAGAAATAGACAGAGATTTTTTTGAAATGAGAGTGCGAAATGCATGGAAATATAGAAAAAATACAGTTGATACATCAAGTTGCAGACTCATATTTGGAGAAGCAGATTTCTTTCCAGGCCTAGTTATTGATAAATTTTCAGATGTTTTAGTTGTGGAATCGTTAGCACTTGGGATTGATAAATTCAAGGAAATGATTGTAGACTTGATCAAAGAAGTACTGAGAGAAGATGGGATTACAATAAGAGGCGTTTACGAAAGAAGCGATGCAAAGGTAAGACTAAATGAAGGCATGCCTAGGATTAAGGGATTTATAGGTGAAGAATTTGATACCAAAGTAGAAATCATGGAAAATGGTGTTAAATATATAGTTGATGTAGAAGAGGGACAAAAAACAGGATTTTTTCTTGATCAGAAATATAATAGGCAGGCAATTGGAAGATTGTGTAAAGATGCCAAGGTATTAGACTGCTTTACTCATACGGGGTCTTTTGCACTAAATGCTGGGTTAGCAGGAGCAAAGAGCGTACTAGGTGTAGATGCTTCGGAATTGGGCGTGAATCAAGCAAGAGAGAACGCAAAGTTAAATGGGCTTGAAAACATAGTACAATTTGAATGTGCTGATGTGTTTGATTTGTTACCAGCACTAGAGCAAAAGGGAGAAAAGTTTGATGTCGTTATTCTAGATCCTCCTGCATTTACAAAATCAAAAAATTCAGTTAAAAATGCGGTGAAAGGGTATAAAGAAATTAATTTACGTGGTATGAAGCTTGTTAATGACGGTGGTTATCTTGCGACTTGTTCTTGCTCTCATTTTATGACGCCAGAATTATTTGCGGATACGATTAAACAGGCAGCTAGAAATGTTCATAAAAGATTAAGGCAGGTAGAATATAGAACGCAAGCATCCGATCATCCAATCCTTTGGGCGGCAGATGAATCTTATTATCTCAAATTCTATATTTTTCAAGTGTGTGATGAAAAATAATGTATAGGCAAGCAAGAGAATATTTAAATGGAATAACGAAATATGGAAGTGTGTTAGGGCTAGAAAGTATAACACAGCTGCTGAAAAGAGTTGGGGACCCTCACAAGGAACTTAAATTTGTTCATATTGCAGGAACAAATGGAAAAGGTTCAACATTAGCATTTATTTCGACTATATTAAAAACAGCGGGATATAAGACCGGCAGATATATTTCACCTTCCGTATTCTCATATAGAGAAAAAATTCAAGTAAATGAAGAATACATTCAAAAAGAATCACTAGCTAAACTGACATTTGTAATAAAAGACGCGATTGAATTAATGCTAGCTTCTGGTTTGGCACATCCTACTGTTTTTGAGGTAGAGACTGTACTTGCGTTTTTATATTTCAAGCAGGAAAAATGTGATATTGTAGTGATTGAAACCGGTCTTGGTGGACTATTAGATGCAACAAATGTTGTTGAAAATACGATGGTTGCAGTAATAACACCAATTGATAGAGATCATATGGAGTTTCTTGGCGATTCAATAAAGGAAATTGCATGGAATAAAGCAGGAATTATTAAAAAAGATTCCGTTGTTGTTACAGCAAATCAATCAACAGATGCGATGGAAGTAATAAAAGAACAATGTAGACAGTTTGACAATGAGCTAGAAGTTGCAGATCTCAGTAAGGTAACTAATGTGTTATATGAAAATTTACAAATACATTTTAATTATAAAGAATTCAATGGAATAGAAATTAATCTTGCGGGAAGTTATCAAATTCAAAATGCAATTGTAGCGATTGAGGCTGTGAAGGCCTTAAGAAAGTATGCTTTTTCAATTACCCAAGAAGCGATTTTAGAGGGTCTAAGGACAGCAAGATGGGCTGGAAGATTTGCAAAGATTAGTGAAAATCCGCTTATTATTTTGGACGGAGCACATAATGAGGCGGCGGCAATTCGATTACGTGAAACAATTAAGTGTTATTTTGAAGATAAGAAACTTATGTTTGTAATAGGCGTATTTGCGGATAAAGACTATGAGAAAATTGCGGAAATTACGACTTCTTTAGCCTATAAAATACTTACAGTGACAACTCCTGATAATCCACGCGCTTTAAGTGGAGAAAAACTTGCTCAAACAATTAGTAAATACAATTCTAACGTAGAATACGTAGAATCTATTGAGTCTGCGGTGCAAAAATGCTTCAATGAAAAAAACGAAGTTGATGCAATTATTGTATTTGGTTCTTTGTCTTATTTGGGAGCGTTTGAAAAGCAGGTTATGAATAGGAAAGGCGGTAATTAGCATGGTAGATAAAGCAAAAGTAGAAATGGCCATTACAATGCTATTAGAGGGCATAGGTGAAGATGTTACTAGAGAAGGACTAAAAGAAACACCGGCAAGAATTGCTAAAATGTATGAAGAAATTTATGGAGGAATGGATGAAGATGCTTCAAAACATTTAGCAAAAACATTTCAAGTTACGAATAATGAAATGGTGATTGAAAAAGATATTACATTTTATTCAACCTGTGAACATCACTTACTTCCGTTTTATGGAAAAGCTCATATTGCCTATATACCTGATGGCAATGTAGTTGGATTGAGTAAACTTGCAAGAACCGTAGAAGTATATGCGAAAAGAGCACAAATTCAAGAACAATTAACCGCGCAAATCGCGGATGCTCTAATGGAAAATTTATTGCCTAAAGGCGTTATCGTAATGATTGAAGCAGAGCATATGTGTATGACGATGCGTGGCATTAAAAAGCCAGGAAGTAAAACAGTAACCATTGTAGCAAGAGGAAAATTTATTGAAGATACGCAACTGAAAAATGAATTTATACAATTGGTTAAAATGGGTTAACTATGACAACTATGGAAAAAGTTAATGCGATACTTCGCAATGAGCAATATATAACCTGTATTAGTAGAATCAGAGAATTGGAAGAAAATCGAATATATTGCAAACATAATATGGAACATTTTATGGATGTAGCAAGAATTGCATATATTATGAATCTAGAACATAACCTTGGAATTGATAAGAAAATCATATATACCACAGCACTTCTGCATGATATTGGTAGACAGGAACAATATGAGAAAAATGTAGCACATGAAGAAGCTGGGGCTAGGATAGCGAGAGAAATATTGAAGAAATGTGACTTCGAGGAAGCAGACATTTTAGTAATTATCGATGCAATTGCGTTGCACGGAGATAGTTATATGGAGAATGAAATGAACTTAAATAGTCTTCTCTATAAGGCCGATAAGCTTTCACGTTTTTGTTTTTCATGCCACGCAAAGGATACTTGCAATTGGGATGAAGCAAAGAAAAATATGAAAATTCAATTATAGTTGTTTTCTATTTGTTATGTAGTAAAAAAGTGACGGTGCTTAAAATAGACGGTATGTTGTGTAAGGATAAAATTTCTGATTTATTTAAATTATAGAAAGACCGCAGGAATAGAGGTAATTATGCAGATTGGAAATAAGTACTTTGATATTGAAAACAAAACGTATATTATGGGTATTCTCAATGTTACGCCAGATTCGTTTTCGGATGGCGGTAAATTTAATCAAGAAGATAGGGCGTTACAACATGTTGAGTTGATGATAAGAGACGGTGCCGATATCATTGATGTTGGGGGAGAATCATCAAGACCTGGACATATTCAAATTAGTGTTCAAGAGGAAATTGAGCGAGTTGTCCCTATGATAGAGAGAATCGCATATAACTTTGATGTGCCTATTTCAATCGATTCTTATAAGGCAGCGATCGTAAAAGCTGCAATCGATTCAGGCGCAACGCTTGCAAATGATATTTGGGGGCTTAAATACGATAAAGATATGGCTGAATTAGTTGCAGATACACAGGTGGCTTGTTGTTTGATGCATAATAAAGAAAACGCAAATTATAATATTTTTATGGATGATATATGCAATGAGTTACAAGAAAGTATAGATATAGCAAAAAAGGCAGGAATTTCTCCAAATAAAATAATTCTTGATCCTGGAGTTGGATTTGGTAAAACCTATGAGCAAAACCTAGAAGTGATTCACAAAGTTGAGGTTTTAAAAAAACTAGGATATCCGATATTGATGGCAACATCTCGTAAATCGGTAATCGGTTTGACTCTAGATCTGCCGACCAATGAGAGAATAGAGGGCACATTAGTAACTACGGTGATGGCTGTTATGAAAGGGTGTTCTTTTGTAAGAGTTCATGACATTAAAGAAAATAAACGAGCTATAATGATGACAGAGGCAATATTAGGGAGGTGAATTACACGGTGGATAAAATAAAGATTAATAATCTGGAAGTATTTTGTAATCACGGAGTATTTAAGGAAGAAACCATTTTAGGACAGAAATTCTTAGTATCCGCAGTTCTTTACGTAGATACTAGGGAGGCTGGCCTTACCGATAATCTTCTTAAGTCAATTCATTATGGTGAAGTTTGCCAATATATTGAACGGTTTATGAAGCAGAATACTTATCAACTAATTGAAGCGGCAGCAGAAAATTTAGCCATGAATTTGCTTAAGGAGTGGGAGAATTTGCAGCAAATTGAGTTGGAAATTAAGAAACCATGGGCACCCATTGGACTTCCTATTGAAACAGTAGCCGTAGAGATAAATCGAAAATGGCATACAGCATATATTGCACTTGGTTCCAATATGGGAGATACGAAGAAATATTTAGAGGATGCAATCGTTGCACTTAATAATATTTCCACGTGTAAAGTGGTAAAAGTATCTGATTTTATTGTAACATCGCCATATGGGGGTGTGAAACAAGATGATTTCTTGAATGGTTGTCTGGAACTCAAGACGTTATTAACACCAAAAGAATTATTAGAATTACTCCATGAAATTGAACAAGTGGCAAAAAGAGAAAGAATTGTGATTTGGGGACCTAGAACATTAGATCTTGATATTATTATGTATGATGATTTGATTTTATCAGAGCCAACGCTAATCATACCACATTTAGAAATGCATAAAAGAGATTTTGTATTAAAACCATTGGCACAGATTGCCCCATATAAGAGGAATCCAGTGAATCAAAAAATGGTAATAGATATGCTTCGTGAACTGTAAATAAATAAGTTTATGAATATTTTTGTAACTATTCAAAATCCTCTAACGCTTGGCATGTTGCAAAGCAAAATGCCAAGTTTTATAGCGATAAAATGCAAGTTTCTTGCATTTTATGTGCAACGAGTGGCGGTAACTATGAAGTTATTGAATCGTTACTTTTTATTTAATAAAAGGGGGTGTAATACACTCCCCTTTTAGAATTGATTTTATGATATTAACATACTTCACTTATATTTCACACACTTCACCTAACACACACAATAGAGGATTGAATAATTGATTTGAGTTTAAAAAATGATTAATTCTCTATTTCAACAGCATCGGCAGCTTCATCAAACCTAGTTACATTGAGGCTGCCAGTAGTTGCTACTTTATAGATTGGTGTATCGTTTCCAAATGGATTAAAATAGATGTATTTAGAGGTGACATTGATATTGGAGAAATTACCATCAATAATTTTTTCATCCTCTGTTCCATCTTTTTTTATTCTGTGTAAACCAGGATTGGAAACGTCATTAGCCTGATAATAAACATAATCACCATATATGTTGTAAGTATCCACTCTTCCGGTGCCAAGGTCTTCTTTTTCGTTTGTAGATAGATTTACTCTGGCAAGCGAATAGTCGTTGTCTAAATCCATAAAGTAAACATAATTATCATCGAAGATAGGATGCCAAAAAGCTCCCTCATAAAGCAAAGTAGATTGTTCGGAACCTACATCCATCTTGTTAAGATTAAAATCATCTGAAACATTGTTGTAATAAATAGCACCATCTTCAATACAAGAAGGATCGATAGAATCCTTGCTTATATTGATTTCGTTTGTACCATCAATCGATACACTTCTAAGGGTAAGTGCAGTTGTAGTATCATAATGTTGATAAAAAATCTTATTATTACCAAGACTAACAACTCCACAAGTTTCGTCATTTAAGCATAAAATATTACTTCCATTTGTATTGATTCGATATATCCCAAACAAATTACCTCTAAAAATTGAATCCACGGTATCTGCATTAAGATTGTTTCGTGCATAATATAAATATTTGCCTGAAACATTAAGGTAAGAGGCCGTGTCACTGTATAGTTTTTTTATGTTGCTTCCATCTGAATTCATTACGTATATCTCACCTTTGTCATATGAATTGCTAAAATAAATTTTATCGTTATATTCGCAAAAGAGACCATTGTTATATAAATTACCTGCAGTGTTACCAGAAACATTCCCTTTGTTATAAAGGGTTTTTTTGCTGTAATTGTATACTAATGTAATTGAAGTAATTATGGTAACAATTGCAATAAAAACAATAAGAGAAAAAACTGATGATTTTGGTTTTTGTTTCATACTCATTCCCCCTGCTTGTTTATTAATTATGTAGTGTTTTGAAATGTTATTTCATTATATTATATATGCTAGAAATTAGTTAAATAAGCATGCTTTTATGTTCGATTAACAAACATTATATAATTAGAAAGTCTGCTAGACAAATCCACTATTTACTTACTATTATTATATTATTTTCGACATAATATTGCAACAAAATCCTTAAATTCATTTAAATAACATTAAATGACAAATTCTAAAATGAAATATTTAAAAAATATGATATTTTTTGATTAATCAACTTGCGTTTGATATTTTGAAAATACGAATCGATAGTGAAATTAATGTAACCAGTTTAGCCATACCATTCATGAAATATAGTGGTTAAACTAGCGAAATATCAAAAAATATGTTATAATCAATCAAAAAAATATATCTAGATTACGAGGTAGATAAAATGATAGATTTGCAAGAATTAAGAAAAGAAATTGATTCAATTGATACTCAGTTAGTAGAACTGTATGAGCAGAGAATGAAAATTAGCGAAGCAGTCGCTGAATATAAGATCAGTACAGATAAACCGGTTTTTGATAAAGCAAGAGAAGATGATAAATTAGCTAGTGTGAAAGCATTGGCAAATAGTGAATTTACAAAGCATGGTGTGGAGGAGCTATTTTCACAGATTATGGCGATGAGTCGTAAACTCCAATATCAGCTTTTAAATAAAAATGGAATTCAAGAAAAGCTTCTATTCAATATGGTAGATACAATTAAGGATAAGAAAGATATTAAGGTATTATATCAGGGAGTTGCAGGGGCTTATAGTCAAATTGCAATGTTGGAGTATTTTGGACAAAATGTTGTAAATAATAATGTAGAGACATTTAAAGATGCAATGGAGGCAATTAAGAACAAAGAAGCCGATTATGCAGTCCTTCCTATTGAGAATTCTTCGGCGGGTATCGTAAATACAAATTATGATTTGCTAGTGGAATATGATAATTATATTGTGGGAGAGCACATCATTAAGATTGACCATGCACTAATCGGAACGCCAGATGCCCAAATATCGGATATTAAAACGGTGTATTCACATCCACAAGGGTTAATGCAATGTACAAAATATTTAGATCATTACAGAGAATGGAAACAGATAAGTCTTCAAAATACAGCAGCAAGTGCAATGAAAGTTAGAGATGACATGGACAAATCTCAAGCAGCAATTGCTAGTGTAAAAGCAGCCCACACTTATGGATTGAAAGTTTTACAAAAATCAATCAACTTTAGTGATACAAATTCCACAAGATTTATAATCATATCGCATGAGGCTATTTTTACTAACAAATCGGATAAAGTGAGCATTTGCTTTGAAGTTGCCCATGAAAGTGGTACGCTTTATAGTGCATTGTCTCATTTCATTTATAATGGCATTAGTATGTCTAAAATTGAATCAAGACCATTAGAAGGTAAACCTTGGGAATATAGATTTTTTGTTGACTTTGAAGGAAATCTAAAGGATAGTGCAGTTAAAAATGCATTAATGGGCTTGAAAGCAGAATCAATTAACTTGAAAATTTTAGGCAATTATATGAAACACGAGGATTTGTAAATGACGAAGATTAATGAACTTATAGTATATAAGTATTTTGAGTATGGAAATATAGTAAATGATATTGCTTGGATTATGGATCAATGTGAAAATTTCACGGATTTAGTAACTTTTGAAAGTGAAAAATTTGCACAGCTTCCAAAGAGCATGTTTGAAAATCGTATCAATATTGCAAAAAATGAAAATGAACAATATGATAAAAGTGAGTTGACAACATTATTGTATCGCTGTGTGAATCAATTGATTGAATTGGCGGAACGATATGGTTTTGAGGGAAATGTTTGGCATAACTATTTAGCTTTATTATTAGCTAATAATGAAAATGCTTATAGTACAGCATGTGAAATTGTAGGTGGTGTAGAAGGCTCCATTAATAAGATTGCATTGAATGATTTTAGAGTTTTCAAGAGTTTATTTGAAATTGACTTAACTGTGATTGAACAGAAGCTTGAAGTTAACTGTTTGTCACTTTTAACTAATTATAAGAGTACATCATCTAATGGAAAGGTGTTAAATAAACGTATTCGTGATCGAATATGTGACCTTAGTGTTAAGCTAGCTAGTAGTGAAGATGAATTTGAATTTAAAACAATAATGACGATTTTTTATAAGGATTTTGGAGTTGGTAATCTTGGATTACATAAGGCATTTCGAATTGAACATTTGGAAAATCAAATTAAGATCGTTCCCATTACTAATATCCAACATGTACATTTAGATGACTTAGTAGGATATGAGCTTCAGAAAAAGAAAATTATAGATAATACGGAAGCGTTTGTTACGGGGAAAAAAGCAAATAACTGTTTGCTTTTTGGTGATGCGGGAACAGGCAAATCAACAAGTGTAAAGGCTATTTTAAATGAGTATTATGATCAGGGACTGAGAATGATTGAAGTTTATAAACATCAATTTCAAGATTTATCAGCTATTATTGCTCAGATTAAAAATAGAAATTATAAGTTTATTATATTTATGGATGATTTATCGTTTGAAGAATTTGAAATTGAATATAAATATTTAAAAGCAGTAATAGAAGGTGGACTAGAAAAACGCCCAGATAATGTATTAATTTATGCAACATCAAATAGAAGGCATTTAGTAAGAGAAAAATTTAGCGATAAAGAAGAAAGAAGAGATGATTTACATTCTTCTGACACAGTACAAGAGAAGTTATCATTGGCTTCTAGATTTGGAGTGTCAATATTCTTTGTTGCACCAGACAAGAAAGAATATATGAATATTGTCAAAATTCTTGCCCAAAAATATAATTTGACGATACCCAAAGAAGAACTGTTTTTAGAGGCTAATAAATGGGAACTGAGTCATGGTGGTCTTTCTGGAAGAACAGCACAGCAGTTTATAGACTATTTATTAGGAAAATTCTAAAGTTAATGGAAAAGGAGAATGCTTATGCGTATTACCACGTTTGCAGCTATTGATATTGGTTCATATGAAGTTGGAATGAAGATATTTGAGTTATCATCGAAACTAGGGATGAAACAAATAGATTTTATTAGACAGAGAATAGAATTAGGAAAAGATGCATATGTACTTGGTAAAATTGGAAGTCACTTAACAGATGAATTGTGTGATGTTTTAGTAGATTTCACGAAGCTTATGAATAGCTATCAAGTAGATCATTATAGAGCATGTGCAACAAGCGCAATAAGAGAATCCAAGAATACAATTATGCTTCTTGACCAAATTAAATTAAGAACTGGATTGGATGTTGAAATCCTTAGTAATTCCGAACAAAGATTTTTACGTTACAAATCAATTGCTTATAAAGTGAATAATTTCGAGAAAATTATTCAAACGAGTACCGCAATATTGGATGTGGGAGGGGGAAGTACTCAGTTTTCGCTTTATGATAAAGATACGTTAATCGCAACACAAAATATTAGAATGGGATCCTTGAGAATACGAGAGAAATTATCAGGACTTCAAAAATATACGACTAACATTCCCGCACTAGTGGATGAGTTGATTGATAGCGATATTACTAAATTATTTTTACAATATATGAAAGATTTCAAGATTCAAAATATCATTGCGGTTGGTGATTATTTGAATTATATGCAGACAAATGATGATGAATATATTACGAGGGAGAAATTTACAGCTACCTGTGAAAATGTATTTCGTATGTCAACAGATGAAATAGCAGCCAAATTGGGATTGCCATCTGAAGAATCTACGCTTTTAATCCCATCACTTATGATATATAAGAGAATCATTGAAGAAACAGGCGCTGAGTATATATGGACACCAGGAGTTAAACTATCGGATGGTATCGCATTTGACTTTGCGGAAAATAATAAAATAATAAAAGTAAAACATAATTTTGAACACGATATTATTGGATCGGCACGAAATATTGGAAAGCGCTATTTGAGTAGTAAGGGGCATACTGAAATCTTAGAAGAGCTTGCACTTAAAATATTTGATAGTACGGTGAAGGTTCACAATATGGGAAAACGAGAAAGACTGCTTCTACAAATTGCGGTAATATTACATGAATGCGGTAATTATATTAGTATGTCAGCCGTTGCAGAATGTTCTTATAATATTATTATGGCAACCGAGATAATAGGACTTTCACATTTGGAAAGAGAAATAGTAGCGAATGTAGTTCGTTATAATACCACTGAATTTGCCTATTATGAGGAAGTTGCAGGTAAATTTGATAAGCAAAGTTATATACTGTTATCGAAATTAACAGCAATACTTCGAGTTGCAAATGCTCTAGATAGAAGTCATAAACAAAAATTTAAAAATGTTAAAATAGTACTAAAAGAAAAAGAACTGATTATAATGGTGGATACCGTGGATAATATCGTACTAGAAAAAGGCTTGTTTGGTCAGAAAGCAGAATTTTTCAAAGAAGTATTTAGTATAATACCTATTATTAAACAAAAGAAAAGATTCAACTAAAAATAGATGTAAAATTGTAAATGATTAATAATGGAGGGAAAATATGAAAACTATAGATTTTAATAATCCGGAATTTTATCAAAATAGAGAGTTGAGTTGGATTAGCTTTAATAATCGAGTGCTCAGTGAGGCAAGAGACAAAAACAATCCGTTGTTTGAACGACTTAAATTCTTAAGTATTACTGCGTCTAACCTAGATGAATTTGTAATGATTCGAGTGGCATCACTTAAGGACATGGTTCATGCGGGGTACGATAAACCAGATATAGCGGGGTTAGTGCCGACTAGGCAACTAGAAGAAATCAATAAGTCAATGCACGAATTAGTAAGTGTTCAGTATTCAACCTATAATCGTTCACTGTTACCATTATTAAAGAAAAACAGTATTAAAGTTATAAAATCTCATGAAGAACTTTCTACTCAACAAGGAGAATTTGCGGATGCATATTTTAATGAAAATGTATATCCTGTTCTTACACCAATGGCCGTAGATTCGTCAAGACCTTTCCCACTTATTCGAAATAAATCTCTTAATATTGGTGCGCTGTTGATCAAAAAGAAGGGAGACAAAGAAGAAATTGAATTTGCTACGGTTCAAGTTCCATCTGTTTTGCCAAGAATTGTAAAATTGCCAAATGGTAAAAAAGGTGAAACCAATATCATATTACTGGAAGAAATTATTGAAAGAAATATTGATAAGTTATTCTTGAATTATGATGTAGTAAGCGCTCATCCTTATAGAATTATGCGAAATGCCGATTTGGCGATTGATGAAGATGAGGCATCTGATTTATTAAAAGAAATACAAAAGCAAATTAAAATGCGTAAATGGGGAGAAGCAATTCGTCTTGAGGTAGAGGAAGTAGTAGATAGACGACTACTAACCATATTAAAGAAAGAATTGTCCATTCAAGATAAAGATATTTATAAAATAAATGGTCCCCTGGATCTAACATTTTTAATGAAAATGTATGGATTGGAAGGCTATGATCATTTAAAAACTCCTAAATATCAACCACAACCAGTAAAAGGAATGGTGCCGGATGAGAATATATTTTCACAAATCAGAAGTGGGGATATTTTATTGCATCATCCATACCAAACATTTGATCCAGTAGTAGATTTTGTGAAAATAGCAGCGAAAGATCCACAAGTATTAGCAATTAAACAAACCCTATACCGAGTAAGTGGTAATTCCCCTATCATAGCGGCACTTGCGCAAGCAGCAGAAAATGGGAAACAAGTATCTGTATTGGTAGAACTTAAAGCGAGATTTGATGAGGAGAACAATATTGTGTGGGCGAAAATGCTTGAAAAAGCAGGTTGCCATGTTATATACGGACTAGTTGGGCTTAAGACACATAGTAAAATAACTTTAATTGTAAGAAGAGAAGAAGATGGTATTCGAAGATATGTACATCTAGGAACTGGAAATTATAATGATGCAACCGCGAAGTTGTATACTGATTTTGGATTACTTACTTGTTCAGAAGCGATGGGTGAAGATGCAACAGCCGTATTTAATATGCTTTCAGGCTATTCAGAACCGTTAACCTGGAATAAACTTACGTTAGCTCCAATATGGCTTAGAGATAAATTTTTAAATTTAATTCGAAGAGAAGAAGAGAATGCATTAGCAGGAAAACCCGCTCATATTATTGCGAAGATGAATTCTTTGTGTGATAGAGCAATTATTGCTGAATTATATAAAGCTTCAGCCGCAGGAGTAAAGATTGAACTTATGGTACGTGGAGTTTGTTGCTTAAGAACGGGCATTGAGGGTGTAAGCAATCATATAACTGTAAGTTCTATTGTTGGAAATTTCTTGGAGCATAGTCGTGTGTTCTATTTTTACAATGGTGGAATGGAAGAAGTTTATATGGGAAGCGCAGACTGGATGCCACGTAATTTAGATAGGCGAGTGGAAATATTATTTCCGGTTGAAAATGTTAAATTAAAAAAAGAAATAATTAAAATATTGCATTATCAGCTCATTGATAATGTAAAGTCACACATTCTTCAAAAAGATGGTACTTATATCAAATTGGATAAAAGAGGAAAACAACAGTTTAATTCACAAGAGTTTTTTTGCCAGGAAGCTATTAAATATGGTAAAGTAAAAGAAGAAATTAATGTGAGCAGAGTATTTGTACCGGTTGAGGGAATATAGTTTAGAAAAAAGTTGAATTATGAGAATTCAATTTGAATAAAAAGGAAAGTTGGAAGTAAATGGCGAAAGCTTTATATATATCGGAAAAACCTAGCGTCGCGCAAGAATTTGCCAAGGCGTTGAAATTAAAAACAAAAAGACACGATGGCTATATGGAATCTGAGGAAGCCGTAGTTACTTGGTGTGTAGGGCACTTAGTAACGATGAGTTATCCAGAAGTATATGATGAGAAGCTAAAAAAATGGAGATTAGATACCTTACCATTTGTGCCGAAAGAATTTAAATATGAAGTAATCGATGGTGTCAAAAAGCAATTTAATGCAGTGAAAAGCTTATTAAATCGAGAGGATATTGACACAATCTATGTCTGTACTGACTCTGGACGTGAAGGAGAATATATTTATCGACTAGTAGAGCAAGAATCACATATCAAAGGCAAAACTAGAAAAAGAGTATGGATTGATTCACAGACAGAAGAAGAAATTCTAAAGGGAATTAATTCGGCAAAAGATTTATCTGAGTATGATAATTTAGCGGAAGCAGCATATCTAAGAGCAAAAGAAGATTATCTTATGGGAATTAATTTTTCAAGATTATTATCATTAAAATATGGGAATGCAATTGCAAATTATTTAAATGAAAGATACTGTGTCGTTTCGGTTGGTCGTGTTATGACCTGTGTTTTGGGAATGGTGGTTCGCAGAGAGCGAGAAGTAAGACTTTTTGTTAAAACACCCTTTTATAGAGTAGTGGGAACTTTTGATTGCAATGGAAGAGAAATAGAAGCAGAATGGAAGGCTATATCAGGATCCCAATATTATGAAAGTCCAAAGTTATATAAGGATAATGGATTTAAGACAATGGAGGATGCGAAAGAATTAATTGGTTACCTAGATAGTGAACCACCAGTGATATCCGAAGT
The DNA here is from genome assembly GCA_041821265.1 of Lachnotalea sp. Lineage (GTDB taxonomy): Bacteria > Bacillota > Clostridia > Lachnospirales > Lachnospiraceae > Lachnotalea. The sequence goes on from JBGUEQ010000025.1 coordinate 48,097, forward strand.
AGCAGCAGTGGAGAAAAAGAAAGAGAATAAAAACCCTCCCCTGTTATATAACTTGGCGGAACTTCAAAATGATTGTTCTAAAATGTTTAAAATAAGTCCAGATGAAACGCTTAAAATTGTTCAAGAACTGTATGAAAAGAAACTCGTAACATATCCTAGAACAGATGCTAGAGTATTATCGAGTGCAGTTGCCAAAGAGATAAATAAAAATATTAGTGGTTTAAAAGGATATGAACACGGAAGAGTTTTTGCAGAAGAAATTCTTGAGAGCGGTTCCTATAAGAAGATTGTTAATAGCCGATATGTAAATGATAAGCAAATCACAGATCATTATGCAATTATTCCTACGGGGCAAGGGCTTAGTGCGCTAAGAGCGGTGCCACCTATAGCGATTCAAGTTTATGAGACTATTGTCAGGCGTTTCTTAAGTATATTCTATCCACCAGCAGTCTATCAGAAGATTTCAATTACAACGAAGGTGAAAGAAGAGAGCTTTTTTGCTAGCTTCAAGGTACTGGCAGAGGAAGGTTATTTAAAAGTTGTTGGCAATTCATTTGATAAAAAAAAGGATGATAAGTCCACAGAGGATTTAAAATGTGATGAAGAACTTTTGACTTTATTAAAGGCGCTTAAAAAGGGAAATAAAATGCCTGTAAAAGAACTAAATATTAAAGAAGGTGAGACTTCTCCACCGAAACGATATAGCTCAGGATCTATCATTCTTGCGATGGAAAATGCAGGTCAATTAATTGATGATGATGAATTACGTGCTCAAATCAAAGGAAGTGGAATCGGGACAAGTGCTACTCGTTCTGAGATTCTTAAGAAATTAGTAGGCAATAAATACATTGGGTTAAATAAAAAAACACAGATTATTACTCCAACACAGTTAGGTGAGATGATTTTTGATGTGGTGAATGCGTCAATTCGCTCACTTCTTAATCCGGAACTTACTGCAAGTTGGGAAAAAGGGCTAACCTATGTATCAGATGGAGATATTACACCTGATGAATATATGAAGAAACTTGAGGATTTTATTGTTAGTAGAACAAATGGAGTTTTAAACCTTAATAATCAATATCAATTAAGAGGATGTTTTGATAATATTTCAGCTAATTACAAATAAGATAATACTAGAAGAATTAGAAGAGTGGAGGAAAATATGCGTGGTTTAGAAATTGATAGTTTATATGATAGAAAAGAAACAATAGCATCAAGCCTGTTTGATGGAGCAAAATATCCGTGGGAAGTACTTCCTAAAATCAGTTCATATATTATGGAACTTGGAGAAACACTTAGTTTAGATGAATATGAAAAAAAGGGCGATAACATATGGATTGCAAAATCGGCCAGGGTAGCACCTACAGCATTTATAAATGGACCAGTAATTATAGGAAAGAATGCCGAAATTAGACATTGTGCATTTATTAGAGGAAATGCTATAATCGGAGAAGGTGCGGTTGTTGGTAACTCAACGGAACTTAAGAATGTTGTATTATTTAATAAAGTACAAGTGCCTCATTATAATTATGTCGGAGATTCCATTCTTGGATACAAAGCACATATGGGAGCTGGTTCCATCACTTCCAACGTGAAATCAGATAAAAAATTGGTTACAGTATTTGTAAATGGCGAGAAAATTGAAACAGGGTTAAAGAAGTTTGGTGCAATGCTTGGAGACAATGTTGAAATTGGATGTAATTCAGTCTTAAATCCTGGAACGGTAGTTGGAAGGGAAAGCAATGTGTATCCGTTGTCCATGGTAAGAGGATTTGTAGCTGCTAACTGTATATATAAAAAGCAGGGTGAAATAACGAGTAAGAACAATTAGAGGTAATGACATAAAAAACATAAGCGAGCGTTCACTCGCTTATGTTTTTCACTAGTTTGTATTATAACAATATTTTTTGTAGGGTGTAATATCCATTATATGCTGCAGTGTATCCACTACAGTTATATTCTTTTCCTCTTTTTGTTTCTTTAAAAGTATAATAATCCTGAGAATATTTTAAAACAATACGACCTTTATGTCTGCTTGGAACGGTATAGGTTATAGTCTGCGTTGTTGTGAAAGTAGTGCTGGCACCTAAGGTAGAAGCAACATTGGACTGAAGCAAATCCAAACCAACTTTTACCCCTCCTGAAATTGAGGAGGAAACGGTAGTTGAAGTTCCACCTGTAACAGAAATTGTACCTGGAGCAGCCACATAATCGGAAATAGACGTAATGAAAGTATATTTAATTGGTTTGCTCACATTAGAAATGATTACGGAAGATTTTGTAGTTGCAAATAGATGTATTACTTGAGGTTTTAACCTCTCCCCATTTACGTTCATAGCTAATTCCTCCTTAAAATAAGCTAATATCTTATTTTTGAGTTTCTAAATGTTTTACACTTTATTCAAAACATGGGAACCACCTCCTTACTCACTATTTAGCCTAGGGCTTCATAGTAACAATTTATGGATGAAATACTGTTTCACATCATTGCAAGCTTGTAAAAACTATAGTTTGTAAGCTGTGCGTATAAAAGCCCTGGTGTTAACAAAAGATTGAACGGTAACTCTGTTAAAATGTTTATCCCTATATTATTATATTTATTCTACTATTTTAGTTATATTATAAATATACACCTTTTTTTATGATTTGAACACAATAAAATTAAAAAAAGTATAGTTGTCATATAATTATGCTGAAATATAAATATAATTAGAAAATTACATATACGTTAAAAAATAATGCATTATAAAAATGTACTAATTTTATTTTATTTTACATTCATTAATCACACTAAAGGTTGACAAAACAAGAAAAACGTATTATTGTATTAATTGAGTAATACAATAATACAATGACATAATGATAACTATCTAAATGATATGAATTGTTATTTTGTAATAAGGAGAGTAAAATGTTAGAAATTAAAAACTTAACGAAGAAATATGGTAAAATGCTAGCAGTAGATGATGTAAGTTTGGAAATTCCTGATGGTAACGTAGCAATATTATTAGGTCCAAATGGTGCGGGTAAATCAACAATTATCAAGAGTATTGCAGGACTTTTGAAATATCAAGGAGCTGTAACGATTCAAGGAATTCCTTCCAGAGAAATAGAAGCTAAGAAGATATTTGGCTATATTCCTGAAATGCCGGCTATGTTTGAAGCACTTACAGTACGAGAACATTTAGAATATATTTGTAAAGCATATGATGTAAACAATGATGATAATTATATGGATGTTTTATTAGAGAAATATGAATTGAAAGATAAACAGGATAAATTAGGCAATGAGTTGTCAAAAGGTATGATGCAAAAAGTTAGTATTTGCTGTGCATTGATGATTCGACCTAGAGTTATTTTATTTGATGAACCAATGGTGGGTCTTGATCCAAAGGCGATAAAGGAACTGAAAGAAACAATAGTAGAGCTTAAAAATGATGGGGTCACAGTTCTAGTTAGTACACATATGCTGGAAATGGTGAAAGATTTATGGGATGTTATGTTTATTATGAATAAGGGGAAAATTGTAGGTAAGTATGAAAAGAGTGATATAAATGATCAGGATATTGATGCTATTTTCTTCGAAATTACAGGCGGTGAAGAATAATGAGTGGATTGCTGTATTTACTAAAAACGAGTACGAAAAACCGAATACTAAAATCATTAAAAAAACCAGCAACCTATATTTGGGTCATATTTATAATTGCATATTTGATTTTTGTTATGAAGGGGCTTGGAGATTATATTGATATGTTACATGTGGGGAATTCAAGTGGCTTCGCATTGCTTGTATCACTAGGTATTTTTGCTTTGCTTCCAACGAATATCGTGACTTATGCTAAAAGAAAAGGATTAATATTTAAGCAGAGTGATGTACACTTTATATTTACTTCGCCAGTGAATCCAAAGTTTGTTTTAGTGAATGCTCAAGGGAAGCAGATATTAATGTCAATGCTTTTTCATAGTATTGTCGTAGTTATGGGAGTTATTTACTTTAATGTACCAATTATTACTATGATACTTTACTTTATACTTGCTTTTTGTGTTGAAAATATATTAGAAAGTAGTATTATGATATTACTTTACGGTAATGAAACATTATCGGAAAAAAAGATTACAATACTTTGCAGAAGTTTATACGTCATAATTGGCTTGCTGTTATGTTTTGGTGCATATTTATTTATGAGTTATGAAGCATCATGGAAAGTAATAGGGATATTTTTAGCACATCCACTGACGCAGTGCGTTCCTATTCTGGGATGGAACATTGCATTTATAAGATTATTGATTTTAGGTCCTACTACTGTAAATGTAGTATGTACCGTACTATATTGTGCATCGGCGATTGTACTATTTGTTTTTGCATATAAAATGAAATGTACAGGTGAATATTATGAAGATGCAATGACGTTTGCAGATGATTATGCAGTGAAAATTACCAAAGCAAGAAGAGGACAGTTAGCATTGCCATTTAAACAGAAATTGGGTAAAGCAACCGTGGAATACAAAGGAAAATATGCTAAGGCAATTTTTTATAGACAACTATTAGAATACAAAAAAAATAAATTTTTCATATTCGGGATAGCATCGGTTGCTAGTCTTGTAATCGGTATTGCAATTGCAGTATTTGGATATTTCAATTATGAGGAAATAGGCAAGTTTAAAGTGTTTATTATTCCGGGAGTTAGTGCCTATATATCTTTTATCTTTAGCGGATATGCAACAAAATGGTCAAAAGAAATTAGTAATCCTTATACGTTTCTACTTCCCGATTTTCCAGCAAAAAAGCTTTGGTATGCAACCTTAATTGAGCACATAAGAGCAATGGTAGATGGAGCGTTAATCACCATTCCAGCAGCGATTACATTGCGATTAAATATTGTTCAGATCATATTAACGATACTAATTTATGTATGTTTACAATCTAACAAACTGTATTTAAATGTTGTAACAGATGCTTTTATAGGTAAGTATTTAGGAAGAGTAGGAAAACAATTTTTTAGAATGTTTGTACAAGGAATAATGATAAGTATTAGCGTTGCAAGTGCAGTTGTATCTGGAATGATTTTTGGAAGTGAAGTGGGATATATTATAATGATTATAGTGTCAGCAGCAATAACGGCATTATTAGCATTGGTTGCATCTAAAACATTTGAAAATATGGAGAGTATTGATTAACGTTACTATTTAGCCTATGACTTCATAGCAACGATTAAACAACAAAATAGGTAAATGATGAAACAAGAGACCGGTAAGAGCAGAGAAGTGAATATCGATAAAAAGTTAATACAATATTTTTTGGTTGTAGAGATTGGGTTATATTTGACGTTTCTAATTCTAGATAGTGTAAACCAAAGAAATGGACTTTCAAATATATTAAAATTTATATCAATAAGCCTTTGTTTTATCTTTGTTTTTTATTCATTTGTAAAGAATAAAGAAAAATACATATTTATAATGCTTCTTATATTATTTTTTACCGTAATTGCGGATATATTTTTATTATTTACAAGCAGATTTGAAATTGGAATAGTATCTTTTGTTATTGTTCAATGTTTGTATTTTTATAAACTGAAATTAATGAATCATGGTAAATGCAAAAGGTGCATGGTGGAAGTGTTAACAATAGCTTTTATATGGAATATGCTTGTCTTGATAATGAAAAACAAAAATTTTTTATCTCCTTTCATCGTTATTGCAAGTTTATACTTTATAATATTTACTGCGAATCTAGTAAAGAGTTGGGTTATTGTGATGAGAGATAAGAGCAGGAATATTTATGAGGTTAGTTTTGCAATAGGATTGGTTTTGTTTTATATATGTGATATCAATGTTGGATTAAGTAATTTAAACATTATGGCAATTGATATGCCAAAGATTATCGAATTATTAGCCAGAAATTCCGCTTTATTGATGTGGGTGTTTTATTTGCCAGCCCAAGTAATTTTATCGATAAATGGGGTTTTATATAAAGGTAAATAATTTGTTTTAAACTATACATATTATGGCTGAAGCGGTAAGGAGATATGGGAATGGATTTTTTCATGATAATTGCAGTGATATGCGCTTATATTGTAAAGGGAATGTGTGGCTTTGCCAATACGTTAGTATTTAGCAGCATGCTTGCCTTTCGAACGAGTAATATAAATATTGCACCAGTGGAGTTAGTAATAGGATATCCAGCTAATATTATAATTGCATGGAAAGAGAAAAAATCATTGTCGACCAAAATTTGGCTACCACTTTCTTGTCTTGTAATTGCAGGAAGTATTCCAGGAATTTTTCTATTAAAAGGCGGAAATATTACGCTATTAAAAATAATTTTTGGTTTTGTTATCGTATTTATAGGAGTAGAAATGTTTTTTCGAGAATATCAGAAGAAGCAGATGAAATCATCACCCCTAGTATTGGGAGTGATTGGAATCGCTTCGGGAATTCTATGTGGATTATTTGGTATTGGTGCCTTGCTTGCTGCATATATCGGGAGAACAACCGACAATACGAATTCCTTTCGTGGGAATCTATGTATTGTTTTTCTTGTGGAAAATACATTCAGAATCGTACTCTATTCTTTGACTGGTATTATTAATAGTAATACGATAAAAACCGCTGTACTACTAATGCCTTTTATGCTACTTGGATTAGTTATTGGAAATCAATTGACGAAAGTATTTAACGAAAAAATGGTAAAGAAATTCGTGATTGTCTTACTGATTTTGTCGGGAGTTTCGTTGATTGTGAAAAACATGTTTGCGTGATGTAACATACACTATTTCATTTCTTTGATTCTGAGTATTTGACAGGTAGAAGATTTTTGGAAATTTTAAAAACAAAAATGGTAAAATCAACATTTATTGCTACTGAGTAAATAGATAAGGTGGTAAGCGATATGAAAAATACATATACATTTGCAAAAGATTATAAAGACAACGATGTCTTGAGGAAAAGTTTAAGTGCATTAGCAGTAAATACCTTTGGGGTAAGTTATGAGTAAATCCAAACAGAACATAAGGTATATGAATAATTAATTATCTAGCATCAACAATCTGAATACAAGAATTCTTCTTTTGAGATAATCTAACATCCAAAGCACGAATAGCAAAGAATGTGCAAATACCCATGATCAATATAATTGGCCATACAAATCGAATACCCAAATGAGTAATTACAATACCCATTGAAAATATACCAAAACTCTTTCCAACTGCACTTACAATGGTTTGAAAGGCGGAACTTCTAGTGCGCATAGAAATATCTACATGCTGCAAAACATAAATTCCAATATTGGTAGACATTAATATTTCGCCAAAGGTCCACAGTATGGTCGAAGGAATAAATACCCCCAAAGATATTGGAAATGACAAAAGTCCAAATCCCATACCAAGACAAATACCAGCACAAGAAATATTAAAGAGCAGAGATTTATTTCTTGTATAATATGTAATAAGTGGAGTAGCAACTACAACAGTAATAGCATTGACACTCATGAGCGTACCAAATAAGATGGCACTTTGGTTATCATAGAGTTCTTTTAATAAAAGTGGCAAAGAAAAACTGTGTTGTGCATACATAAAAGATAGGAAAATATATAGTAAGAGTAATAAGCTTAAAGCGGGTGTCTTTAAAACAAATTTTAAAAAATCTAAAAAAGTAGTTTGTGTTGTATGGGCAGTGTCTATTTTTGCAACCGTTTTTGGGAGATGTATAAAAAACGCCACGAGACAAACTGCAATATAAGAAGTAAGTGCATCACCTAAAAAGAATAACATTAAATAGTTATTATACAAAAATCCAGATAGCAAAGGACCTACTGCGACGCCAATATTTATTCCAAGGTATAAAAAGGAGTAAGCAGTTTTTCTGTTTATATCATCTACTAAATCATATACAAAAGCATTTAAAATAGGTCTTACAGCAGAAGAAAAGAAGGTAGAAATAAGTAATAATATTACTACAGCATGATGATTTGAAATAAAAGCGCAAAGCATAAGACAAAAAGCGGAGGCACTTTGAACTAGTATATAGGCACTTTTTTGATTCCAACGATCTGCGAGGCTACCACCGAAAAGTGCTCCTGGAATTTGTATCAATACGGTAGCCGTTACAATACTGGCAGCATACGCAGCACTGTACCTGAACTTTGCCGTTAAAAAGAGTGACATAAAGGGCACGACAAAATCACCGAATGCATTGATGAATTTAACAAAGAATAAGATTAAAATATTTTTAGGTAGATGACGGTACATACTTAAGATATTACGCATAAAATGGTCCTTTCTAAAATAAAAAACTTGATAAATTGTTTTGTAATAGCTATACTATATAGAAAAACTGTACAAGAGAAAAGATACAGATTTCAAAAAATACATTGGTACAGATTACAAATAATAAACAGTATAAGATATTTGTAACTATGAAGGTACTGAATCGTTACAGATATTCAGAAATAGGAGATAGGAAGATGGAATCAATATCACCGGTGATTGATAAAAGTGCAAAAACACCAATCTACCAGCAAATTTATGAATGGATTCGACTACAAATTTTAAATGATCAGTTAAAGGGTGGAGAAAAATTACCATCACTTAGAAAATTATCGGTTGATTTAAATATAAGTAAGAATACAATCACTACAGCATATGAACAATTGGTTGCAGAAGGGTATGTAGAAAGTATACCGAAAATCGGATATCGAGTCATAAATCTGCACACACTTTTATATGAGCCAAAAGAGCGGTTACAATATAAAACAAAGATAGAAGACACAAAGGTATATACATATAATTTAATTGGAAAAGGAATTGATCCGAATGTTTTTCAAAAAGATCTTTGGAAAAAGGTGACCAACACGGTTTTAAAAGAGGAATTTAACGAATTAACGAATTATGGAAATCCTCAAGGCGAAATAGAACTTAGAGAAGAAATAGTAAAATACATTTTTGAAAGTCGTGGAATTATATGTAAGCCAGAAGAAATTATGATAGGAGCGGGAACCCAGTGTTGTTTGAGTCTTCTATGTCAAATGTTATTAAAGCAGCAACCAAAAGTTTCTTACGAATCACCTGGAACAAAATGGCTTCAATTTATTTTTGAACGATATGGTTTTGAAGTAAATGAGCTGCCAATTTTAAAAGAAGGATATGACATAGAAAGTATTTGGAAAAATCAATCGGATGTCATATTTGTTACACCCTCCCATCAGTTTATGAAGGGAAAAACTATCCCAGCACGTAATCGCATTGCTTTATTAAACTGGGCATACCAGAAAGAGGGCTTTATTATAGAGGATGACTATGATAGCGAAATGAGATATCTAACAGATACAATACCGCCACTAAAAAGTATGGATAAAAATGGAAATGTTGTTTACATTGGTTCTTTGTCTAAGATTTTTATGCCATCACTTCGTATCGCATTTATGATACTTCCTCAATCTTTACTTAAACGGTATCACGAAGAGTATTATTTATATGAGCAAACAGCCTCGAAATTGCATCAAAAAGCGATGGCAAGATTCATGAGAGAAGGTTATTTTGACAGTCATATTCGAAGATTAAAGAAGCAGTATCGCTTAAAAAGTGAAGTCGTTTTGAAGGCAATGAAAGAATATTTAAACGGGAAAGCAGAAATAATCTTTTCAAAAGGAAGTGTATCATTGCTGTTAGCCATCAATTCAAATTTAACAGAAGAAGAGCTTGTAGAGCGAGCAAAGCAAGCGGGAGTTGCAATGAAAACAGTAGCTGAAGTATATGAACGACATCTGGATTATCATCAGAAAGGCAGACCTAAAGTATATATTGCATTTCGAGTGTTACCTATTGAACAAGTTGAGGAGGTCATAAAACTTCTTTCAATAGTTTGGTTTGATTAGACGATTTAAGAGTTTCGTTTAATAAGAAAATCATACGAACTTCCCTATTAAATAAAAGGTACTACGCGAAGATGAAGTGTGGATATGCAACCATCGTGGGCGTGAGAGAGTCTGCATGCAGACACGTTGTTCTATACAAAAGTAAATCATAGAGTAAAGGATAAAGTATATTATGTTTTCCAATTTTTTTGATTCCTCAACGTATTGTCATGTGGACAGCGGGTATCTCATATTTTACAGATGAAGGTGATAAGAAGCAAGCATTAAAGAAGGTATTGGCACATCCGTGTATGATTGCAGTTTATATAGGTTTGATTATTATTATTACCGGCATACAAATCCCAATGGTATTATTAGATACAGTAAGGTCGTATAGTAATTGCACTACTGCAATGACAATGATGTATATTGGAACTATTTTGACAGAGATAAATTTTAAGACATTAGCATCACCAAAGCAAATTTATTTTGCAGTGATACCTTACGTATTCTATCAGGAAATAAAAACCTTGAGGAAATGCCACATTATGATACGTTAAACTATTATCTGGAACGTTTGTCACCAGATAGTTTGTCAGCATTACGAAAAAGTTGATAACCAGCTTGATAAGAGGAAAGCAATTCAATAAATCAAAACTGCTAGGCACGTACTGGCGTGTGATTTTGAATGGAATAAAATTTATTATTCATTGCTGACTGTGAATAGTAACATCTTGTAAAAAAAATATATTATGATACAATATACTATTCAGTTATAAAAATAATATTTTGGAGGTATATGTCATGAGAATGTATGATTTGATTATGAAAAAAAGAGATGGTAAAGTGTTAGAACAAGATGAAATTGAAATTATGATAGAAGGATTTACAAAGGGAACGATCCCTGATTATCAAATGTCAGCCATGATGATGGCAATTTTTTTGAAGGGTATGAATGATAGTGAAACGCTTAACTTAACAATGGCTATGGCTCATAGTGGAGACGTTCTTGATTTGTCAAATATAAATGGATTAAAAGTAGATAAACACAGTACAGGCGGCGTTGGAGATAAGACTTCATTAGTGTTAGGACCAATGGTTGCAGCACTTGGGATACCAGTAGCCAAAATGTCTGGAAGAGGATTGGGTCATACTGGCGGAACGATTGATAAATTAGAGAGTTTTGAAGGCTTTTCAGTGGATATTTCGACAGAACAATTTATTGAAAATGTGAATATAATTAAAATGGCAATCATTGGACAAACAGCAGACTTAGCTCCAGCGGATAAAAAACTTTATGCATTAAGGGACGTGACTGCAACGGTTGACAATATGTCGTTGATTGCTAGTAGTATTATGAGTAAAAAATTAGCTGCTGGCGCCGATGCTATTGTTTTGGATGTGAAAACGGGTAGTGGTGCATTTATGAAGACAGAAAAAGATTCCTTTGCATTAGCAAAAGAGATGGTTCAAATTGGTAATGGAGCAGGTAAGCATACGGTAGCTATTGTATCAGACATGGATCAGCCATTAGGGTTTGCAGTTGGGAATGCCCTTGAAGTGAAGGAGGCTATTGATACCCTAAACGGAGAAGGCTCAAAGGATTTGCTAGAATTATGCATCACTTTGGGAACTTACATGCTAATTGGAACTAAGAATGCTACATCCGTGGAGGAAGCAAGACAAAAATTATATGGCACAATCAAAGACAAGAGTGCATTACATAAATTTGCTGAATTTATTAAAGCACAAGGAGGAAATCCGGCTCCTATTTATGATACATCGCTTTTACCACAAGCATCTATTAAGGAAGAGCTGAAATCTGCGCAAGAAGGTTATGTAGATCATATTATTACGGATGAGATTGGCATTGTATCCTTATTGCTTGGTGGTGGACGTGAAACGAAAACAAGCGAAATTGATCTGGCTGTTGGTCTAGTACTACACAAGAAAGTAGGAGATTATGTTCAAAAAGGTGAGAGTCTTGCAACAATATATGCAAATGATGAATCCAAATTAAAGGCTGCAAAAGAGAGATTTCAGGGTACTTATTTGATCACTTGTGAGAAAAAGGAAAAACCTAAATTTATAAAAGGAATTGTTGAAAGTTAAGATAATGGCATAAAAGAGATAGAAGTTAGTAAATCAATTCATTGATATTGCTAGCTTCTATTTTGGTGTGACAGTAAAACACGTGAATTTTTCTAAATGAAAGTGCATATATTAGCATTAACTACATACAAAATATAGGAATATCACGAAGCACTAGCTGTCTTATCGAATGAAATGTGAAAGTGTAGATTATGATTTGTATGGTGAATGACAGGGTGGGGGTCAAAGACAGTATGAGAAGAAGAGTTGACGCTAATAGAAAAAACACTAGACTAATGGAAAACGTAGCAGATACTCTCAAGCTTCCGAAGGATTTGCTTTTGGGGGCAGCTATTTTGACTGTAACAGGACAATGTGAAGCATATATTGAAAATTATAGTGGAATTATAGAATATACAGATAAAAAAATTAAAGTGCAAACCAAAACTTGCAGAATAGAGATTTGTGGGAAAGAATTAAGAATCATATATTACACAAATGATGAAATGAAAATATCAGGTCAGATAGAGGAAATAAAATATCAGCACTAGGGAGTGTGAAAATGTTAATAAATCTTATGAAATTCATAAGAGGATATTTAAAAATAAGAATATACGGGTATTATCCAGAAAGATTTATCAATTTATGTAGTAAACGAAATATTTTAATATGGGGCTTGGAGAATCAAGATTGCCAGTATGAATTGTTTCTAAGCGTTGAGGATTTTCGTAAATTGAAACCAATATTGAAAAAAACAAATACAAAACTCAAAATAGTGGAACGTTGTGGACTTCCTTTTTTTTTACACAAATACAGAAAAAGAAAAATGTTTTTTGGTGGAATTGTATTATTTGCATCAATAATTTATGTACTCTCCCTCTTTATATGGGATATCAATATAAGTGGTAATTACTCAAGAACAAATGATGTTATATTAGAATTTCTGAATGAAAATAATATTTATCATGGTATGATGAAAAATCAAATTAGTTGTGAAGATGTTGAACAACTAATTCGTAGCGAGTATAATGATGTAATCTGGGCATCAGCACAGATAAAAGGTACAAGGCTTTTGATTGAAGTACAAGAAAATACTGATGTGGGGACTATTATGGAAAATAGTACACCAAGTGATATCGTTGCGGCAAAAGATTGCCTGATTACTAGCATTATAACCAGAAAAGGTACGCCAATGGTTGAAAGCGGTTCCGTGGTAAAAAAAGGAGATATCCTTGTATCTGGAAGAGTAGATGTGTATAATGATAATGCTGAGATAGAAGATTATCAGTATTATAATGCAGATGCGGACATTTATGCTAAATCATCACTTGATTATGTGGACAGTTTTGATGTTAACTATGAATATAAGAACTATACTCAAAAACAAAGTGTAAGATATTATTTAAAAATTCTTAACAAAAAAATAAATATATTAAATGGTAAAATTAGTTATAATAAGTATGATGTTTTTACAAATGAAAAACAATTAAAGTTCTCTACAAATTTCTATCTTCCGCTAATTGTGGGAAAAGTTCAGATAAAAGAGTATAGTGCAGAAGAAAAAACCTATACAAAAGAGGAAGCAATTTCACTTGGAAATAAACACCTTCAGGAATATTGTGAAAAATTAATTGAAAAAGGGGTTCAAATTGTCGGAAATAATGTTAAAATACATATAGGAAAAAAATCCTGTGAAGCAGATGGATATCTTACAATTGTTGAAAAGACTGGTATAAGAGTGAATACAGAGATTTTAACAATTCCAGAAGAAGGGACTAATACGGATGAGCTTGAATGAAATCATTATTTAAATGCCGGCGGAATATGCTAAAAATGTATTTGGTCCATTTGATTTTTGTTAAAAAGATTGTAAAAGCATATGAGGAATATGAATCGAAAGAAAATACGAGATCAAGGACAAGAAAGTGAAAAATATGAAAGATAAGTATAATCATGTAGAAATGTATTATAGTATTATGACTCTTTTAATGTATGTAGTGACGATAGTGTTAGTTGCTGTAGGGTCATTGTTGAAAGGTGAAGCTTTTGGATATATAGCTGCAAATGTATTTATCAGCTTAGTATGCATAACCATTATTTTGTTATATCTAAAGAAAATCAGGATCAATAAAATAAATTTCACGAAACAACTTGCAAGTTATGGAAGAATCATAAATATTTATGTAATATTGTTTGTCTTTTCGTTTTTATTAACGTTTGCACCAAGTGCGATCAGACCAATGTTTATTATAGGTATCATTATGACTTTAGTATCAAATGAATATTTAGGGATGCTATTTCAAATATATATTTCTATTATAATTACGCTGATTACAGCAGATTCTATCGAGATATTAGTCTTTTATCTACTTTCAGGAATGGTTGGATGTGTTGTTGCTAAATATTTTTCACAGAGAAAATTTATATTATATGCAATTATTATAATGCTTACTACCAACTTAGCGTTATCGGGTATGCTTGAATACCTCAAAAATGGAACAATATCTATTAAGTACATCATAAGTTCACTAATCGTTACATTTGGAGGAATTCTCGTAATTGTATTAGCACTTCCTTATATATATTATAGAATTGATAATAAACTAAGAGGAAAGTTACAAGAAATTAGTGCACCTGATTATGAACTTATTGTTATGCTTAAAAATTATTCAAAAGAGTTATATAATCATTCATTAAAAGTGGCCAAGCTTTCTGAGCGAGTTGCCTATAAGATTGGAGCGGATTCCTTACTCGCTAAGACAGGCGGTTATTATCATAAAATTGGCAAGCTAGAAGGCAAGGACTATGTTAACTGTGGAGTTGAAATAGCACGAAGTTATTCATTCCCGGAAGAAGTTGTTGATATCATCAAACAACATACAGGACGTCATCAATGCCCCAAATCAATAGAAGCAGCAATTGTGATGATGTCAGATACTATAATTACTGCGTTTGAATATCTTGATGATAAACAAAATGAGATGGTATATGACAAAGATCTTGTAGTTGAACAAGTAATCAATACCAAACTAGAAAAAGACATGTTAGATAACTCGGGGCTTACATTGAAAATGTTTCGTGATATAAAAAAATGCTTTAAACAGGAGGAAAATATTTATGACATTTAATATAGAAGTCGAGACCCAAATAGAACTTGGAATTGATTATACAACCATTACGGATCGCGTAATCAATGAAGTTTTAGATTTCGAAAAATGTCCTTATGAGGTAGAAGTTAATTTAATCCTTACGGATAATACTGAAATACATAAAGTGAATATGGAATACAGGAAGATAGATAGACCTACGGATGTATTGTCGTTCCCAACGATTGAATATTTAACTCCATCTGATTTCTCAAGCGTTGAAGACAACGTAGAAGATTATTTTAATCCAGAAACGGGAGAACTAATACTTGGAGATATTATTCTATCAGTTGAAAAGGTACTTGAACAAGCAACGAGCTATCAGCATGAGGTTACAAGGGAGTATGCATTCTTACTTGCTCACAGTATGTTTCATTTATGTGGATATGACCATATGGAGGCTGAAGAAGCAAAAGTGATGGAGAATAAGCAAAATGAAATACTTTCTAGATTAAATATTAACAGATAGATAAAATATACAAAAGGCAATATAAGGTGAAGATATTGCTTATTTTTAAAGGATAAACAGTGGAAAGTAACTTTGGAGCTTTGCATTGATAAATTAGAGGTGTAAGATGGGGAATAGAAAAAACAGTGAGTCGAATTTTATTGTGCAAGGAAGCATATTGGCAGTAGCTTCGGTCATATGCAGACTAATTGGTATTTTGTACCGGATACCATTAACCAATATTATAGGTGATGAAGGCAATGGATATTATTCTTGTGCATTTGAAGTATATTCTATTATGCTCTTGATGTCATCGTATAGTCTACCTTTGGCAGTATCCAAGTTGGTGTCGGCAAGAGTTGCGAAAGGTCAGAGACGAAATGCCTATCGAATCTATAAAGGTGCATTGTTATTTGCAGGGATAGTTGGGATAATTGTTTCGCTGATTACGTATTTCTGTGCTGATTTCATGGCAGGTACTTTGATGTCACAGCCAAGGAGTGCGGTTGCATTAAAAGTATTGGCACCAACATTAGTCGTTGTAGCTGTTATGGGTGTGCTTAGAGGATATTATCAAGGACTAGGTACTATGATTCCTACTGTGTTTTCTCAGATAATGGAACAGATTGTAAATGCAATCATTAGTGTGGCGGCAGCATACTACCTATTTAGTTATGGAACCAAATTAGATGCCTTATTATATACAGAGTCATATGCCCCAGCCTACGGTGCGGCGGGTGGCACCCTAGGTACAGGTGCAGGAGCTCTATTTGGACTGTTCTTTCTATTACTTGTGTCCTTGATGTATAAGAAAGTAATTCACAGACAGATTAAAAGAGACCGTACTAAATATCGGGAAGGAATGACTGAAATTTTTCAAATCTTGCTACTAACGATTGTTCCTGTTGTACTTAGTACAGCGGTCTATAATATCAGTGGCATCCTAGATCAAGGTATGTTTAATAAGATTATGACTGTTCAAGGAAATGCTTCTAATGATATATCTAGTTTATGGGGAATTTATAGTGGTAAATATAAATTATTAACGAATGTTCCATTGGCCATAGCGAGTGCTTTAGCAGCATCCACTGTTCCAACGCTATCGAGAGCGTTAGCAGAAGGCAATGAACGTGGAGCATCAAGAAAAATAAATTCCTCCATTCGATTTACTATGATTGTGGTAATACCTTGTGCAGTTGGTTTTACAGTATTGGCATCACCTATCTTACAGTTAATATTTGGGGATTCTAATATTCTTCCAGCAAGACTTCTACAAATAGGATCAATTACAGTGGTGCTCTACGCATTGTCCACTTTGACAAATGGTATATTACAGGGAATCAATAAGATGAACATTCCAGTAAGAAATGCAGCGATTGCACTAGTAATACATTTAATTGCTTTATTTGTGATGCTGACAATTTTTAAATGGGGCGTTTATGCGGTAGTATTTGCTAATATATTATTTGCATTATTAATGTGTATCATGAACAGTTTAGCAATCAGTAAGAATTTTAATTATGAGCAGGAAATTAAATATACATTTATCATTCCTAGTATAGCAGCAATCTTAATGGGAGTCGCTGTTTTTCTTGTTCATTTCTGGATGTTTAAGGTTGTAAACAATAATATATCAACTTTGGTTGCAATTGGAGTCGGAGTAATTTGTTATTTTATATTTTTATTAGCACTAAAAGGCGTAGATCGAGAGGATTTAGAACATATGCCAAAAGGATATTTAATAGCAAATATTGCTGAGAAACTTCATTTACTTTAAATAATTGAATAAATTTGGAAAATAAGCTGATACTATATGTAAAAGATGCCTTTTATGGAGGGGTGATTGAATGAAAAAAACATTAGCTGTCAGTTTATTTTTATTTGCAACATTATCAGTTTCTGTATATTTCTTAAGTTATAAGGTATCAACGGATATCTATGAAAAAGAAAATAATGCTACTACGGAAATTAAAGAAGAAGAGGAAGTTATTTCCGTAGATACAACGAAGGAACAGAAAGTAACAAACACTACAAAATATACGCTAGAACACTATAACTCAAAAGAATATACCTTAAACGAAGAAACACTACCTACACCAGCTGATTTTATTGGTCTGACAAGAGACGAATTAATCGAGTATTTAAAAACGTATGAAGAAGCACCAACACTAGAAGATAAAAAGTTAGGATTTGAAAGTTTTGAATTAGTATCGTTTTCTCAAGATAAAATTGTGCTTCGAAAAACATACTATCCATATTCCGATAACTATAAATATTATTTAGTAGCAGAAGGTGGATTGGTCACAGTTTACTATAGTGATAAAAATACAATATTTGAATATACAAGCATTTCATTGGATAGTCTTCCAAGTAACTTGCAGGATGAAATTTTGGCAGGAAAGTATATTTCGGATTTAGATGAATTATATAATTTTTTAGAAAATTATTCGAGCTAAGGACTTTAAGTAACTATTTAGTACTTTGCTGGTTACGGTTATGCGATGCACACAAAATGCTTATAAATTGTATTTTGTGTGCATTTTGAATATAGGATAAATGAGGTTTCTTGATCTTATTTAAAGTATGAATAAAATTTAATTAAAAGTTATTTAAATTATGTAACAGTTGAGCCATACCATTCATAAGGTGCTAGAATATACAAACATGCCAATAATTTTGAGAATGGACTGGCACATTATTCATATTAGGCGTGCACCCTATAGAAATGATGATACAAATTGTCCTTAGAGTGCAAGCACTCACGGTCAATATGAATCATCATTTCTGCATGGCTGAACGGTTACTAAATTATGACAAATATCATTTATTTTAGCTTTAAAAAATCTAATTTTGTGTTAAAATGAAATAAAAGAAAGAAGGCGCATTCATTATGAGAATTTTGGAATCAAGATTTGTAAACGGATTTATTAAAATGGCAGATGATGGGTATCAATTGGGATGGCACGAACGTAATGGAGGAAATTTAAGTTATCGACTAAAACCAGAAGAGGCACAGTCCATACAGTCACGCTTAAATTGTCCAGGTGAATGGATCGATATTGGAGCGGAAGTTCCTGGTCTTGCAGGAGAATATTTCCTAGTGACAGGAAGTGGAAAGTATTTTAGAAATATTATTGTTGACCCAGAGGCATGTATTGCAATTATCGAAATAGATGAAAAAGGCTTAAAGTATAGAATTAGATGGGGATTGGTAGAAGGTGGCACACCAACAAGCGAGCTTCCAACGCATTTGATGAACCATGAAATAAAAAAGAAAGTTACCAATAGAGAGCATCGCGTTATTTATCATGCTCATACTACAAATATTATAGCTTTGACCTTTGTATTGCCTCTTAAAGATGAAGTCTTTACAAGAGAACTATGGGAAATGGCAACAGAATGTCCAGTTGTGTTTCCAGCTGGGTTGGGTGTCATTGGATGGATGGTTCCAGGTGGAAGAGCAATAGCTATCAAAACGGCTGAATTAATGGAGAAATATGATGTTGCAATATGGGCTCACCATGGTATGTTTTGTTCAGGCGCTGATTTTGACTTAACATTTGGATTAATGCATACAGTAGAGAAGTCCGCTGAGATTTTGGTAAAACAATTATCCATGTCACCACATAAACTTCAGACAATCCAACCAGAGAATTTTAGGGATTTGGCAAGAGATTTTCATGTATCACTGCCAGAACAATTCTTGTATGATAAAACAAAGGCGGTAATTAATAAAAAATAAAAATTACTTAAGAAAATGACAGTTGGAGGTTATTATGGCAATCGAGAGAGTAAAAGAATATTTCAAACAATATAATTTGGAAAATCGTATTCAAGAATTTGAGGTATCTAGTGCAACTGTAGAGCTTGCTGCTATGGCATTAGGTTGTAAGCCAGAAAGGATAGCAAAGACCTTATCTTTTTTAGTGGCGGGACAGGCTATTTTAATTGTTGTGGCGGGAGATGCAAAGATTGATAATTCTAAGTATAAAGCGCAATTTAGCATCAAGGCTAAAATGCTTATACCGAATGAGGTAGAAGAAAAGATTGGACATCCAGTAGGTGGTGTATGCCCATTTGGAATTAATGAAGGGGTAAGTGTTTATCTTGATCAATCTTTGAAAAGGTTTAAAACGGTGTTTCCCGCATGTGGAAGTGCAAATAGTGCAATAGAACTTACAATAGAAGAACTTGAGAAATATATTCAAAATAGTTCTTGGATTGATGTGTGCAAAGGTTGGAAGGATGAAAGTTGTAGTTAATGTAAAGCATTAATGAATTCAATGAGAACTTGAGAGCTTAGTTAGAATATAACAAGAAATATTATAAGGATCAAATATCTTGCGAGTCAGGTGAGTTATTTGATCCTTTCTGTGATGTTCACTATGCGTTACTCAAAAAACAAGTTGGAATTATTTGTTGAGAATATGTTACTGTTCACTCAGCAATGTCATTTAGTTAATTTAAGGGTGACGACTTCCTTGGGTTCAGATGCTAACG
>JBGUEQ010000026.1:0-66104 GCA_041821265.1 Lachnotalea sp.
GGATCTTCTGGTAATTCAGCAATTGATATCTTTTCATATTGTTTTCCATATAGGAGAAAAAAATATGGTTTCACAAATTCACGATACAAAAATGAGTGTATTGTACAAACAATTATATTACCAGGAATTTCTCCATAATGTTTTTTTAGTTTCTTTTCTATACAAGCCACAGCATTATTTGTAAATGTAATGCAAAAAATAATCTTATTTTCTTCTATTTTATTTCGAATCTCTATTATATTGTCTGCCATGGTTGTTGTTTTTCCTGCTCCGGCTCCGGCTATGTATATATTCATGAAGTACAGCTCCTTATCATGCTACTTGTTATTCAAGAAATCTAACACTTCCTGAATGTGCTTCGGCATCTGCAATTCCGCCAATTCTCCATTTGCAATATCTTTACAAATAACTAACATATCTGAAGCCTTTGCATCTCTCCAAGATGCCTGCATCTGATTTTCATCGTATTTTTCCCAACCAAACAGCTCTCCATATTTTTGTTTAAGAACTCTATAATTATTGGCTGTTTTTACAATTTCCGGTTCAAGTGTGTATTCTGATGTAGTTCTAACACAAATCTTTTTGCCATCATCATATGCTTCATGCTCCTTTTTCGGTTTATCCTGATTATCGTAGTCTCGAATGATCCCCAGTTTATTACTTGTTTCAGCATTTATTTTCTTCCATATTTTAATTATTGTAGTGAAACCTTTATGAAAAGAAATCAATTCAATATCACTTAGCTCTTGCTTTGAATCAATATATGCACGAAGTAACATCTCTTCCGAAATCCCCTCAAACAAGATACACTTTTTCGAAAAAAATAGTTTAAATAAATCAAGATTTGGATTTTTTGTCAAATAATTTCTTCCATCTTCATCTAACTCTTTCAGAAAGGAAAAAGCATATCCTTCATGCATAACAACTACATTCTTCAAATTCATCTTATTAATAAATTCAGTACTATGTGTTGAGTAAAACAGTTGTGTTAAAAGATTCTTGGTAGTGAATGCCTTCAAAAAACTCACCATTAATCTTATATTATTAATACATAGGTGAGCCTCTGGTTCTTCAATTGTAAGTACATTTAATGCTACATCATTTTGTTTTTCAAACAACGAATTTATCAATACAAACAAAAGTATAAGATTTCGATACCCAAGCCCCTGTAAGGAAAGTTCTGCGTCTGAATATCCGAGACGAATACTACTTAATATATTCTGCATCGGTGGCATATTGGGCAATACACTAATATGCGAAAAGAATTCCTTTGCATCCGCTATATCCGAATCATCTTGCCAATTAATTACGCTGTCCATCTTACTAACTGTTTTTAATTGCTCAAAAAAATGATTGTATTCTTTTTCCACTTTTATTTTATCATTATCCGATAATCCCATTTGTAACAATTTCACAAGCGACTTTGAACCAAGCCGCTCTTTTGATCTTGAAAATTCATCTCTTTCTGCCTCAAGTGCCGTATATTTAAACATTTTTAAAACATCATAAGAAACGGCTCCCTTCTCTGGAACTGTAATTGAATATGAATAATGCTCTATAGGAAGAAGATTCATCTTAACCGAATCAATCGTCTGCTCATCCAATTTTCCAATAGAAAGAACATTTTTCACCATCTTATAAATATCTTCTTTCTTCGTAGGTTTATACTCATACTTTAATCCATAAAGCAAATTATCCCCGTCAATTGAATAGCTTAATTCTTTAACGTAGTATGTTTCTGTTTTTTCTGGTGTTAAATAAACCTCAACAACTACAGTTGGCATATTGTTTATAAATTCGCTACATTCAATTAAACCCGCTTTAATTATCTCCTGATTATCTATGATGTACTTGTAATATTTCTTCTTTACATCATTATTGATATCTGTCCATGATAGATTTTTTCCCGAAAATCCTGCCTCATCTGTTAAAAAGGGGAATGTTACAGTTCGTAGAAGATTACTCTTCCCACTATTGTTTTCACCAATCAAAGCTACGGTATCATTCAACTGTATATCTATATCCTTAAGATTTCTATAATTTTTAATTATAAGTCTTGATATCTTCATAGAACCCCTTTCACTCTATTTACCCACTTTTTTATACATCTTACCTTTCGTACTTCCGATAGTTTCAATCTTTCCTTGTTCGTATAACTTTGAAAGCAATTCTTTGATTCTTGACTCCTTAACCTCAACCACATCTTCAAACTCAGTAGCTTTATACCAGATATCAGGCTGCATTGCTTCTAAAATCGCATTGTAATTCTCTAATGTTTTTTTCGTTACTTTTTTTTCGCCAGTTTTTTTCGCCGCTTTTATTTCGCCACTTTTATTCGTCGGTTTTTTATCGCTTGTTTTTTTTGCTTGCTTTTTCTTAAATTCAAGCGTTAAAATTGTTCTATCTGGATCAAATTGTTCTTCAATCGTTGGTTCAACCCAACCTTCATCTTCCCATACATTAAAAATATTTGGAACCCCACTTCCTGCACGCTCACCAATATTAATAAGATTGAACATCTTCATAAGTGTCTTATTACGAGGATCTGATACTCCACCTTTTCGCATCTGAACTTTGCCTGTCCTGCTGTAACCTGGATTTTCCATAATCAATTTGTCTGGCTCTTTTTTAATTACTACACCTCTGACTCCATAAAAATCTGTATTTATTAGGCAATTTGCAAGCGCTTCTCTTAAAGCTTCATGCACAGGAGTATCATCAATACGGTCACCGCTCTTAGTCTTAAATGGAACTTTAATATCCTTGATAATTTTATTATATACACGAAAATAAAAATCACAGATATTACCTGACCATTCACCAGAACTTGACTGTAATCGATCTGTCCAGCGAATTGTAGAATCTAGTTCTTCTCTGTAGTCCAAAAAATATTCTGGAAAATGTCTCACAATATTATACTCATTTCCAAACATCAGCATGCCCGCTGCTGTAGGATGTAACTGCTTGTCTACATCGGATATAGCTGCTGCACCAATACTACGAAGATACTCTGAATCATCTAATCTTTCAAATGGATGACCTGCTTTTAATGTCCTGTGGCGATTTCTGTATCCCTGAATTGTTTCTACATTTAAATCCTCTATAACTGCATCATCCAAAACTTCCATATCCATCGTGTTATCCGTCTGATCACGCAACATAGCTTTTACTTGAAGTCTTGTACAATGATAATCTCCTGAATGATTTCTTCTGAACGTTCCGCCAAACATGTCATTATTAATAAATACAGGCTTTTGTTCACGTTTTGCCATTGGAACATAAATCACAATTATGAAATCTTCTCCAACTGCGTAAACCTCTACATCATTTTCAGATAAGAGATTGATATTTACCTTTTGACTGTTATGGATCAAATTCCAGAAATTATCCAACAGCTTCTCTTTATCAGCTGCCTTTAAGCCCGTGGTTTTCCAGCTTTTATCATCAAGTTCTTTAATACCAAGGATTATAACTCCACCATAAGTATTTGCAAATGATGAATACGTATCCCAAAGTGCTAATGGAAGGCCTCCATTAGCTTTCTTCACCTCTCGGCGATTATCTTCTTTGTATGAATCAAATTTTTTGATATCAAAAAGTTTCTCCATAATTGCCACCTTTCTAATCCATTTCAGATAATTTATTATTACAATATTCACAATAAACAGGCTCTTCTACCGACATATCTGTATCAATAACCATAAGTATATTACAGTATGTACATCTTACAAGTTTATTCATTGCACTACAATTCAAACACATTCCCTACGGTGCATAAATCTCATATGGATATATACTGTAGGGTATTCCATATTATTTTTTTATCTTGCTCTTTTTCTTCATGTTGTAATTCCTCTTGGAATTGTTCAAGTGCTTGTTTGTTATCATCAATCTGATAGATTATTGGATCATATATCTTTTGTTCAACTAACATTATGCTCTCCCCATTATGATTACGCTATAATTACACTTAATTTTCCATATTTCTCAATTACATTTATTTTACTACAATGACATAAAAAAGGACAGTTGATTTTTCTTCAATTGTCCTTCTATCGTTTATGAAATTGTAAGCAAGCTGATGCTACTCAAACTCAATAGTAGCCGGTGGTTTCCCCGTACAATCATACATAACACGGTTAACCCCTTTCACTTCATTTATAATTCTGCTAGTTACAATCCCAATCACTTCCCAAGGAAGCTCAGCACTCTCAGCTGTCATGAAATCAGAAGTATTTACAGCTCTTAATGCAATTGCGTAGTCGTAAGTTCTTTCATCTCCCATAACACCAACACTTCTCATATTGGTTAACGCTGCGAAATACTGTCCAAGTCCCTTATCCACACCAGCCTTAGCAATTTCTTCACGGTAAATTGAATCTGCTTCTTGAACGATACGAACTTTTTCAGGTGTAACAGCACCGATGATACGAATTCCAAGTCCTGGACCCGGGAATGGTTGTCTAAACACTAAATAATCAGGTATACCAAGCTCTAAGCCTGCTTTTCTTACCTCATCCTTAAATAAATCACGAAGTGGCTCAATAATTTCTTTAAAATCCACATAATCTGGAAGCCCACCTACATTGTGGTGACTCTTGATTACTGCTGATTTTCCCAAACCGCTTTCGATAACATCTGGATAAATCGTTCCTTGTACTAAGAAATCAACGACGCCGATTTTTTTCGCTTCTTCTTCAAAGACACGAATGAATTCTTCACCAATAATTTTTCTCTTTGCTTCTGGTTCTTCAATGCCTGCTAATTTAGAGTAGAATCTATCTTGTGCATTCACTCGAATAAAATTTAAATCATAATGACCTTCCGGGCCAAATACTGCTTCTACTTCATCGCCTTCATTTTTTCTTAAAAGACCGTGGTCAACGAATACACAGGTTAATTGTTTTCCAATTGCCTTTGATAGCATAACGGCTGCAACAGAAGAATCTACTCCGCCAGATAACGCACATAGTACTTTACCATCGCCAATTTTCTCACGAACTGCTGCAATTGTTTTTTCAACAAATGAATCCATTTTCCAATCGCCAGCGCAATCACATACCTTGAATAAGAAGTTGCTTAACATCTTCGTTCCTTCTTGCGTATGCATTACTTCTGGGTGAAACTGTGTTGCATATAATTTCTTCTCCACACATTCCATAGCAGCTACAGGACACACTGGAGTAGTCGCTGTGATTGTGAAGCCTTCTGGCTCTTTTTCAATATAGTCGGTATGGCTCATCCAGCATATTGTTTTCGCAGCAACTCCCTCAAATAGAAGGGAATTACTAATTGACACTTCTGTTTTGCCGTATTCACTTACTGGAGCAGTTGCAACTTTGCCACCCAGAATATATGACATGAGCTGTGAACCATAACATATTCCTAAAACTGGAACTCCTAATTCAAATAGTTCTTTGCCGCATCTTGGTGAGTCCTCACCATATACACTGTTTGGACCTCCCGTTAAAATAATTCCTTTTGGATTCATTTCTTTCATTTTATCTAAGCCTATATCATAAGAATGTACTTCACAATAAACATTGCACTCTCTTACACGTCTTGCTATGAGTTGATTATACTGTCCACCAAAGTCCAGTACTAATACCATTTCTCTTTCCACAAGTATTTCCTCCTAAATTTAATTCGTGGCAATGAATGTTCACAAGCAACTATTCAGTGCTATCGAAACATGTATTTCATCGCTGTTATTAACAGATTTTTTCTATTGGTTTTGAAAACCATTTCCTATCATTATATGATAAGGCTGACTTATTTACAAGCCACAAAATGCATAATAAATAATAACTCTTAACCGCTATTATGCTTGTAATGTTGATTTTACAGGGAATGGTTTCAATTTCTTTCCATATAGGAAGCGAACCACAAAACATATCGCTCGAAATAGCCAATCTACCGTCATCGCAATCCATATTCCTTCTATGCCTAAATGAAAGGTTTGTCCCAATATATAGCTAAACCCAATTCTCCATGTCCACATGGATAGAATCGAAATTGACATTGTAAATTTAGCATCATTCGCAGCTCTTAGTGCATTGGGTAATGAAAATGATAACGGCCATATAATCATGCAACATATACTATGATAAGTAATCAGCCAATGAGCAACCTGCGCTGTAGCCTCTGATAAATGATACCACGACACAATAACAGAGCAGGATAGGATTACTCCAATATTTAGTACGAACATTACACTATAGGCGGCTAATAAAAGCTGTTTTGTATATTTCCTTGCCTGCTTATAATCATTTGCACCTACACATTGTCCTACCACAGTAATTAAGGCTAGTCCAATTGCTGAACCCGGTAATACTGCAAATGCTGCCACTGTATTCGATACTGCATTTGCAGTGATAGCGATTGCTCCAAAGCTAGTAGTTAAACTAAGTACTAATATTTTACCAACCTGAAACATTCCATTTTCCAAGCTGTTGGGAACTCCAATTGTTAAAATCTTTCGAATTAGATTTCTATTAAATTTAAATACTATTTTTTCAGAAAAATGAACTAAATTTTTCTGTGAACGAAGCAACAAATACATAATGACCGCCGATACCATTCTCGCAACCAAGGAAGATATTGCAACTCCTGCTGCTCCCATAGCAAATCCATAAATAAATATCGCGTTACCAACTACATTAATCACATTCATAATTGCCGACACATACATAGATATCTTCGAATTTCCCATTGCCCGAAATAATGCTGCGCATGAATTATAGATTGCTAAAAATGGATAGGATAATGCTGTAATCAGAAAGTATATTACAGCATTATTCATAATTGAACTATCTACATTTCCAAATACCATTCTTAGTATTGTTCTGTTCCCAAGTAAAGCAAATGCCATAATCGCTATAGATATAATCGCATTTACTAATAACAGTTGATCTGCTGCCTTACTTGCCTCTGCTTTGTTCTTTTGCCCAATATATTGTGCGACTACAACTGCTCCACCCGTTGCGAGTGATGCAAATACGGTTACCAATAAAATATTAATACTATCTACGAGCGAAACGCCCGATACTGCGCTCTCCCCTGCTCCTGATACCATAATTGTATCAGCCATACCAACTGCGACTGCCAAAAATTGCTCTACAATTAATGGGATAATTAATTTCATCAAATCTTTTCTTGAGAACATATCAATTCCTTCTTCTGTCTTTTATACAATATTATCATTCTAGTAGTATTATTACGTTAATTATATATTCTATCTTTCGTTCTTCCATTTATTTTCTTCCTGCATTTTACTCATCAACTGCTCCTCATATTCTTTTGCATCTATTGGAATCTGAATCGCTTTGTTATTCCACGCTGATAAATAAGCCGCATTTGCTATCTCTAATGTATTGCTGCCATCTTCCCCTGGCGCTACTAATTTTGTACCTTTTAAAATAGCATCTGTAAAATTTTGAAGCATAGCTTGATAAGGATCTAGCACTGGTTCAAAATCTTCTTCAGTCAGCTCTACTTTTAACTCTCTTTCATCTGTAACCGTTGCTGTCTTCGAATATTCTTGACTATCTTTTTCATATTTCCATATTTTAAGATGATTATTTTCCAGCAAAAGCTTCCCTTTATTTCCTATGATTTCTAATCTTTCTTCGCAAACAGCTTCCCCAGTAGTAAGTATAAAAACAGCCGACACATGATTGGGATATTGCATATAAATAGTTGCTTCGTCATCTACCATGAAATCATTATACTTGCCAAAACTTATATTTGCGTTTATGCTACTTGGCATTCCAAAGAGCCACTGCCAAATATCTAAAATATGTTGCCCCTGATTAATTAAAGCACCACCGCCTTCACCATTCCAGCTACTTCTCCAGCTACCAGATTCATGATAATACTGCGTACGATAATATTTGGAATTTTCCAACATAATACGTTTAATCTCGCCTAATTCTTGTTGTTTTAACAGCTCCTTCAGCCTCAAATGCTTTTGAAAGAGACGTTGATGAAACATCATCGCATATTTCATACCAGATACTTTGGCTGCATCATTCATAATTTGAGACTGTTGCAAGGAAACACCTGCTGGTTTATCACAAAATACATGTTTTTTATGTTCAAACGCCTGTGTGGCTAACGCAGGGTGTGTTTTATGTGGCGTAACAATCAATACTGCATCAAATAATTCGGATTGCTCAAACAGCTCATCACTATCTTGAAAGATTTTAGTCTGACTTGCAAGATTGTCTTTTGCCCATTTTGCATTTGCATCACTTCTACATGAAACTGCCGTTAATGTCATGTTATTTACGAAACCATCATTAATTAACTGGGCATATTTCTTACCCATTCCGCCTATACCAATCACGGCTATTCTAACTTGCTTCATACTGTAATCTCCTCTAAGTGTTCTATATGCTTTTTACAATTAATTTTACATTAATTTATATCATACCATAAAACGCTTAAAGTTTATCATAGTGAATTAACATTTTTTAATACTATTTTATCAATAACTTTTATTATAGCTTTGATGCAAATATTTCTCTTTGGTTGCCAATCCGCCTCTTATATGGCGCTCTGACTTATTTACATCCAGTACTTTTCTTGCTTGCTTTGCCAAGGCTGGATTAATGTTTGTTAATCGTTCCGTTACATCTTTGTGTACGGTTGATTTGCTAATACTAAACTGCTTTGCAGTCTGCCTTACTGTTGCATTATTACTGATTATGTAATTCGCTATATCTACTGCTCTTTCCTCAATATATCCCTTCATTAAAATTCCCACACATGTATTATTTTTACAATGTATGCTTTAATAAAATAGATTATTCCAGTTCTTCGTCTAATCGACAGGATTGTATAAAATTAAAATAACTGGTAAAAAACACAATATGAATCATTGGGTTTTCTACCAGTTGTTTTTCAAATAAACAATATTAAGTTGTTTAACTTTTAAACGATTACTATTTCAAACTTCTGTTACACTTAAGCTACTACTGCATTCTCACTTAAGTAATTCATCATAACTTCCCAAAGAATACTTTCTCTTATATTATCTTCACCATTTGCCTCGATAAATGCATCTGCTGAATCATAACCATAAGTAGTTGCCAATTCACTTGCTTTTGTCTGGAATTCTTCATCTGTTATATCTAATCCTGCATCTTTAACAATTAATTTAAAAATCATTTCTTGAGCAGTAATTTCTTTTGCATAATCTCCTACTGACATTCCAAAGTAACTTGTCATAAATGCATCTAAATCAACTCCGGCTTGTTCTGCATAACTTGCATAATTCGTACTAATTTGTTCTGTATATTGGTCTACTAAATCTTGTGGATATTCTTTGATTTCACAATTATCCTTTACAGCTGTCCAAATATCACTTTGCATTGTACTTACTGCATCTTCTTCTGCTGTTTTAGTTAAGTCTTCTAACACGCTTTGTCTATACTCGTCCACTGTTTGGTAATCAGAAATTCCTTGTACAAATTCATCTGTAAGTTCTGGTGTTACCTGAGTACTAATTGAGTTTACTGTAACAATAAATACTACATCTTTACCAGCTAATGTTTCTGAATATGTATCTGGAAATGTTACATTCAGATTAACAGTATCTCCAACTTTTACTCCGATTAACTGATCTTCAAATCCCTCAACAAATTGGCCTGAGCCTATTGTTAAATCCTGTGCTTGTGCTGTTCCACCATCAAAATCAACTCCATCAAGTTGACCTTCATAATCGATATTTGCCACATCACCTTCAGCTACTGTATCTCTATCTGTAACCTCAGTTTTAACAGCATTTTCTTCAAGTGTTGACTGAATCTGTGCTTCTACTTCTTCATCTGTTACTTCTGCAACTTGCTTCGTTACTGGAATTCCTGTATATGCTCCAAGTGTTACATATTCACTATAATCTACATCTTGTGTAGCTGTATCTTCTGTAGCCGTATCTTGTGTAGCTGTATCCTCAGTAGTTGCTACTGTTGCATCATCGGTCTTTTCTGCACTACTATTTTTATCCGCGCTTGTTCCGCAACCAACAGCTACTATAACTGTGCTTAGTAGCATAGCTACTAATTTCATTTTCTTTTTCATTTTATAATCCCTTCCTAGGTGTTTTATACACATATAAATTTATATCATATTTTCATCTAAAAATAAAGTAAAATAGACGAATTCACAATAAAATCACTTAATATTCTTTATTTGATTGATTCTTCTTCCATCGTATAGTCTCTTTGTTGCTTCAATACACTTCGTGAAATTTCTACCTCTGATTCAATTACCGTGATTGATAATACCTCCATTAAATCAATATCATATGAGATAATATTATTACCTTTTTCATCTGCTATGACTCTTATCATAGGTCTTAGAGGAGCGAATTTATTCTGTTCCTTTACTACCGCAATTTTTCCATCTGATAAGCGTACCATAGAACCATTTGGATAAACCGCAATTCTTTGTATAAATATTCCAACCAAGTTTGCATCAAATTTCGTCCCACTATTTTCGATCAAGAAATCCACTGCTTTATTCGTTGACCATTTCTTTCGATAGCAGCGATCCGATGTCAAGGCATCATAAACATCTGCGATTGCAATAATTCTTGCAAATTCATTTAATTCTTCACCCTTTAGTCCCCTTGGATATCCACTTCCATCGAGTTTCTCATGATGCACTAATGATATCTCCTTAGCCATCGCCGGTATATTGGGAGCCTCTCTTAAAAGTTCATAACCACAAATTGTATGTTTTTTAATATATTCAAATTCTTGGTCGGTTAAAGTCGCTTCTTTATAAACGATGTCAGGATCTAATACGGTTTTCCCAATATCATGAAGTAATGTTCCCATGGCTAGCCAAGAAAGTGTTTTCCTGTTGTATTTTAATCCATGCCCAATCAAAAGTGCATATACCGAAGTACTAACTGAATGAGAAAATGTATAATCATCTGTCGTACTTAAGTCGGTCAAACTTAATTGCAAATCATTATTGTGTAATATTTCGCCGATAATATTATCCACGTTATCTGCTAATTTAGTAAATTTAAATGTATTTCCTTTTTGTATATCATTAATTGTATTCATTAATATATCTTTGCATTTTCGCCTTGTTTCTTCTGAAATTGCATCGGGAATTTCGATATCTTTGCTTACTACATCATTAACATAAAGATAATGTATTCCCATATTCTTCAAACTTTGGTAATATCTTTCTACATTTTTAGTTCCTTTTTTAAGTACCAAGCATTTACCTGAATAAACATTACGAGCTAATACCATTGATTCATCAACCATCTCCGTTGCCACTAACCTCATGCTTGAAACCCTCTCTTTTCAATTATTTCACTGTCACTTTACATTTTGCCTTTATTTTACCAATATAAGCGGTTATGGTTGCTGTTCCTTTTCCTATCGCCGTAATTTCTCCCGTATCCGTAATCGTAACTACATCTTCGTTTGATGTTTTCCAATTTATAACACTATCTTTGAAATTGCTTGAAACTTTTGTCTTAAATTGATATGTTTTTCCTACTGCTTTTAATTTTAGCGTTGTTTTATTTAACTTAATATAAGGATTTTTTACCGTAATTTTACATTTTGCTGTTTTATTTCCTACCGTTGCTGTTATATAGGCTGTTCCCGCTTTTTTCGCGGTTATCGTTCCATTTTTTGACACCGATGCTATTTTTTTATTCGAGGATTTCCACTTTGTTGCATCGGTCACCGTAGCATCCGTTGGTTTATATGTTACTGTGAGAGTTTTATTATCCCCTTTATATACAGTCGCTTTCGATTTACTCAATTTTATCGATTTGAGTGCAACTCCTATCATGAAATCATTAAAATTAGAAACATCCAATTCACGATCCGTATAAACATATTTACTAGACAATTCGGAATCTAATTTACAAAATCTATAATAATATATTGTACCACCTTTGGCAATATCATCCTCAACATTTGGATCAAATATATAATATTTATTATCGATTTTAATGTTTACCCACCAATGATTTCCATATCCTCCTTTTGCCAAAGCCGTCTGTCCCTGCATCACGTATGATTCAAGCCCAATTGCTCTTGTTAGCACTACAAAAGCAGCGGAATATCCGTAACAGGAATCTTTTTTATTTTTCAATGCACTGTAGGCATAATAAATCACTTTTCTATCCCAATTCGAAGAATAATTAGAGGTATACATAATTTCCGTATAGGCAACTAAATTGAATACATTACTGCTATATGACATGGTATCTATTAAGTAATTGTAACATGCCATTACCTTCTCATAATTCGTCATATCTTTCGTAATAATCTCATCTAAAATCGTTTCAACTAACTTATCAAGTGGTTTGTAATTTGTAATAATTGGAGATACCGATGCACTATTTAAAATACTTTTACTGTCAGTCTTTGCCTCTACCTCTATTGCTGGAAACAGCTGCATACCTATCACTATACATACGATTATTGCCGTTATCCTGTTTAGCATGTTGTTCTTCATCTCATCCTCCATGATGTTCTTTCTCTTTCATATTCTTACAAATTACAATCCTAGTATTATAATAATGGTGATAGCAATCTTGACACTTGTTCTTTTATCCTAATAATCATTGGTCTATTTGCGTATAAATATGGAGTTATTTGTGTTGATTTCGTTAGGTCCTCCATAAATATATCTTCTAGTTTCACTGCTGTCTCCTTATTATATATCGTCGCATTTACCTCAAAGTTTAGCTTGAAACTTCTTATATCCATATTTGCAGTTCCGTAACATGCTACTTTTCCGTCAATTACTAAGCCTTTCGCATGTAGAAAACCATTATCATACGTATAGCACTTAGCACCAACGCTAAGTAAATCGCTCATATAAGAGTAAGTAGCCCAATAAACAAATGGATGGTCTGGTTTGCATGGTATCATGATTCTCACATCAATTCCAGACATTGCTGCTATTTTAAGTGCATCTAATACAACATCATCTGGTATAAAATAAGGTGACTGTAAATAAATATTATTTCTTGCTTTGTTAATCAATCTCACATAATTATTTCTTATATTCTGACTGGTTGAATCTGGCCCACTTGAAATGATTTGTATGCCATTATTACCTTTGGGTTCTTGCACAATGTTTTGTATATATTTATCTGTTTTAAACAAGTTATCTTTGGCCGCATAGTTCCAGTCCAATATAAATCGAATTCCTAGGGTCGTTGCCGCGCTTCCTCTAATCTTTAAATGTGTGTCTCTCCAATAACCAAACTTAGGGTCCTTACCAATATACTCTTTTCCTATATTATAGCCACCTACAAATGCAGTTTGTCCATCTATCACTACAATTTTACGGTGATTACGATAATTAATTCTAAGATGAAATCTTTTTAAGAATGCTGGGAAAAATTCTGCTACCTTTACTCCATAGCTCTCTAGTTTTCTGACATCACTTCTCTTTAAATTTCTACATCCCATACTATCAAACAACAATCTTACTTCAATACCTTCTTGCACTTTATTAATAAGTGCTTCCATTATCCGATCAAATACTTCGTCACTTTTGATAATGTAGTACTGTATGTGAATATATTGTTTTGCTTTATTTATTTCATCTATTAATGCATCAAATTTATCATTACCATCTGTATATATCTCGATATCATTATCATCGGTATAAACAGCATCAGCGCTCTCTAGATTATATAATATTAAATCAGAAAACTCATTCAAGTCTGGATCGTCAGATTTAAACTCATTCTTAAATATTCTTTCTTCTTGCTTTCGTATCACTGTATTTAATTCATCTGCAATTTCCTTTGTTCGAAACATTCTACGTTTATACAAATCCTGTCCTATAAATAAATACAATACAAATCCTAAAATAGGAATAAAGTACATAACTAATAACCATGCCCAAACGGATTTAGGATCTTTCCGCTGAAAAAACACAATTGCTACTGATAAGACTAAATTAATATATAACAAATTATCAATTAGAAAATTTTCTATCACCAATAATATATTCAAGAGTTCCATATCTCTTCCTCACTCACTTTTATTCCCTACTCATAAATCATTTAATGCCATTTATAATCGCTTTATTATAACATAATATACTAGATCTGGTCAAAAGTGATATATTAACTAATTAAAATAAATCATTATTACTCGTAATGCCTTTTATATGCAATTAGACGCTTTTGTTGGCACGTAGTGCCTAGCACACAATAAAAAAGGAACCTGCTTCGCAGATTCCTTTTTTATTTATTCTATTAGTAAAAACAATGATTACCGATTACATAACCGTCAGTACCAATTCTAGATACTGAGTTGAAATGTAAATAGCTTACATTCGTAATACCTGACAATGCTTCCACCGCTGCTTGCTTACAATCACCGCCAACTCCACCTGAAAGTATTCCTGCTAAGGTTCCGTTTGCAGCTCCTGGGAACTGACCACTTTGGTACACTACTCCATTTACCGAACTAGGATATCCACCGCTTCTCATTCTATTCACTACAACGCTAGCTACTGCTAATTTGCCTTCGTAAGATTCTCCGCCTGCTTCCATTCTGACTACTGCGGCTAATAATGCTGCATCTTCGCTTTTAGCTATTTCTGCTTGTCTTGCTTCTGCTTCTTTTCTTGCTTTTTCTTCTTCTATTGCTTTTTCTTCTTCTATTGTAACTGCTTTACCTAGTACATAGTTTACTGAAACAAATTCACTTGCCACATATGCGTTCGAATCAGCTGTATATTGGATTTCTACCCAATCTCCATCTTCTTTAACCGCTGTAAGTTCTTCGCCATTTTCTGCTAAGTCTAATATTTCTGCATCTTCACTTTTATCACTTCTAATTCTTAAAGCATCTGTTTCTACTGTTGCTACTAACGTACCCTCTTGTTCTGCTAATGCTTCTGCATCATCGCCAAAGGCTAAATAATCATTGTTAACATAACCTTCTTCTACGGATCCTGAACATATTTTGGTCCATTCATCGCCTTTTTCAAGTATGTCTGCTTCTGCTCCTTTGTAGAGCTTACCAACTACTGCGCCTTCTTCATTCGCTTCTGCACGAATATTTACAGATTCTTCAACGTTTGCCATTGCTTTGTTTGCCCACTCTGAATTCTCTGCTTCTGCTTTATCTTTTGATGTAGCATCTGTTGCTTTAGCATCTTCTGTTGTTGTAGCATCTGTTGCTTTAGCATCTGTTGTTGCTGTAGCATCTGTTGCTGTAGCATCTGTTGTTGCTGTAGCATCTGTTGCTGCTGTAGCATCTGTTGTTGCTGTAGCTTCTGTTGTTGCTGTAGCTTCTGTTGCTGCTGTAGCTTCTGTTGTTGTTGTAGCATCTGTTATTGCTGTAGCATCTGTTGCTGCTGTAGCATCTGTTGTTGCTGTAGCTTCTTCTGCAACTACTTCTTGACTTGTTGCATCTTGCGCTACACTTTCATCATTTATATCTGTATCATTAGATACTGAATCAGATTCAGTATTTTCTTGTGTCGTCTCCGTAGCTTCTTCTCCAACGTTATCGTTGTTTAAAGCAGCTTTGCTCAATGTTATGTTTTCCTCACTATCTGCAACTGTACCTAAGGATACCAATGTTACGCTCTGCGTAAATAGTTTGGCAATTCCTGCTTGTGCGTTTACTGGGGCTTTTTTACCATTAGTGGTTGAGTTCCCTGTAATGGCATCAAGTGTTGTAGTCACCTGACCTGGCATAAATAATGAAGAAAAATTTGAAATTCCTCCATACTCAGCCATTGCTAAGTTCTGATATATTACTGATGGTGTCGCACTACTAAGATTAGTATCAGATGTAGTATCTGGTGTTACATTTGTAAATGCTGTCATTGACGTAAATGCTACCGCTGCTAGACCGCCTATAACTACCTTTCTGTTTCCTAACTTCATGTTTACCTCCTAAAGGTTCAACTGAACTTAATGTTACCATTCAATTACTTTAAAACTGTAATTACTATATTGATATAAATCTGCATTGTATCTAAGTTAATGCATTTCTATTACAACTATTACAGAATTATTAACTATTATTACGAAGTTATTGTATCAAAATTACTTTTATTTGTCAAGCATACAATTATATGGATAAATTACATGCAATTCACCAGTATAATTACACTAGATTCTTCGTTGCCTTGAAGTCTCAAACATTAGGATAGATGCGGCTACAGCAGCATTTAACGATTCTACTTTTCCTGCCATCGGAATTTTCAAATATTGATCTGCCATACTTGATAATTCATCACTCAAACCATTTCCTTCATTGCCAATCATGAATGCAATAGATTTTGTGAAATTAAGATTTTCGTAATTTTTACTTTGCTTTAAATGAGCAGCATAAGTAGTAATTTGATTTTCTTTTAATATGTTTAACATCTCAATTAAATTTTCAGCATATACAAACGGTACTCTATAAATAGAACCCATGGTGGAGCGAATTGTTTTGGGATTATAGATATCGACACAATTATTGCCTAATATAACACCCGATATACCCGCCCCTTCACCTGCACGCATAATGGTTCCTAGATTACCCGGGTCTTGTAAATCTTCAAGAACTATAATATGTGCATTATTTTTCTTTATAATATCCATCGCATTATAATGAAATTGCTTCACTAAGCATAAAATGCCTTGTGGTGTCTTCGTATCACTTACATTTAAAAACACTTGGTCTTCTAAGACTTCATACTTGATATCTCCCAGTATATGTTTACTATCCTGTTTAGAAATAAATGTTTCCGATACATATACCTGGTCAATACATTCTCTCGGCGCTTCCGCAAACATTTTAACGCCTTCAACAACAAATAAATCGCTCTCTTTTCTAGCTTTTGATTTCTTATTTAGAGAAATAATATTCTTAACCTGCTTATTACTCGAACTTGTAATCATACTTTTCATCACGCTTTCTTATTTAATAATAAAGTAAATATTTAGTTTTCTCTTAGTGACTGTTAGAACGCTTGAAATTTCACTTACTAGACATCTCTCATTTATGGAAACTAATTTGCTACTAAATAAAATACAATGCTCATTCAAACATGGTTCAAATGGGCATTGCTAATTACTTATTTTTAACTATAATTTTCTAACTATTATTTTTCGCCATTCTTTCGAGCATATTGTTGTCTCCCACAATAATGAGTGTTTCGGTTGCTTTAAAAGGATCATCTGGATCAAGATTAACATTTACCTCATCTCCACTTTTTGCCGCAATAACATTCACTCCTAATTTATCTCTAGGATTTAATTCTCTCAAGGTTTTTCCATACCAACATTCTGGCACTTTCATCTCTACCATACTAAACTTTGAAGATAATTCAATCAAATCCACAAAATTTCCTGACACAAGATTTTTTGCAATTCTAGCTCCCATTTCTTTCTCTGGGAAAGCGATTGCATCTGCACCTACCTTTTTCAGCACGGTTGCATGTACCTCTGTATATGCTTTCGCCATAACGTATGGTACTCCAAGCTCTTTTGCAAAAATAGTAGCCATTACACTCGCTTCAAGGCTCTCTGCTATCGCTACGATAACACCATCTAGATTTCTTAGGCCAAGTGATTTAAGCACATTAAAATCTGTAACATCAGCTGTGACTGCATATGTAACGAAATCTGCAATTTCTTTAATTTTCTCACTATCATTATCAACAGCTAGTACTTCGCATCCACATTTTGCAAGTGATAGAGCAACACTCTTTCCAAACTCTCCTAGACCAAATACTGCAAATTCTTTTTTAGGCATTTTTTCTCCTTATCCTACAATTATTCTTTTCTCAGGAAGTTCAATTCCCTTTTTTGTATTATTTCTGTTTATAGATAACGCAGCTACTAACGTGATTGGCCCGATTCGTCCAATATACATAACAACTACAATGATAAGCTTACCTATGGTTGATAGCTTTGGCGTAAGTCCTCTACTTAACCCTACCGTACCTAACGCCGAGGTAACTTCATATAATATATCTAAAAATGGTGCTTTTTCCGTAGCACATAGTAATGTAATCGCTGTTATTAATACTATGATACCTACTGTTACCACTGCTAATCCTAATCTTATATTTTCTGATGCTATTTTTCGATTAAAAACCTCTGTATCCCTTCTTCCTCTTACAAATGAAACGGTAGTGATTAAAAGCATAGCAATCGTTGTGGTTTTCATACCTCCGGCAGTACCAGCTGGTGATCCACCTATAAACATAAGTATCATACTAACCATAGCAGATGCATTCGTAAAATTCTCTTGTGGAATTGTAAAAAATCCCGCCGTTCTAGTTGTTACTGACTGAAATAGCGCAGCCATCATTTTGTTACCCATTGACATGTTTCCAATTGTATTCACATTATTATATTCAAATAATAAAAAAATTATAAATCCACTCATTAACAAAATAATTGTGGTTACAATTGCAAGTTTGGCGTGAAGTGACAAGCTTGCAAAAATTTTCTTTTTTCTTACTCTTTTTCTTCGCACTTCTTTTAAAACATGAATAAAATCCCACCATACAGTAAAACCAATACCACCTGTAACAATAAGCGCCATTGTAGTGAAATTAACCAATACATTTGTTTGATAATTTTGAAGACTAGTATCGCCCAATATATCCATTCCTGCATTACAAAAAGCTGAAACTGAATTAAATATTGCTCTCCATACTCCTGGGAAGAAATCATACTCTGGAATAAACTGAATGCTATAAAAAATGGCTCCAATCGCTTCTACAACAAATGTACCTTTAATGATACGTTTAATTAATTTAACCATACCCTCCATTGTATCAAGTCCATAAGATTCACTGATTATAATTCTCTCATTCAAAGTAATTCTTTTATTAGTAATAATCAAGAACATGGTAGCACAAGTTACGACTCCCAATCCTCCTAGTTGAGCAAGAATCAAAATAATTAATTTACCAAAAATGCTCCAATGACCTGCCGTACTAACTGTTGTTAGCCCAGTAACGCATACCGACGTAGCGGAAGTAAATAGTGCATCAATAAATTTTGTAGTATTCCCAGCACTTGTTGCTATCGGTAACATAAGAAAAAAGGTTCCTATCAAAATAACTCCAAAAAAACCCGTTGCAATTAACTGCGTTGTATTAAATTTAATAACCTTCTCAAATTTATCTTTACTTAACACTTTGATTCACCTTCCTAACTAATAATAACTAAAAAAATATCTTTTCATTATAAAATATTTTTCTTGTAATTACTATAGTAATATTTAGCCTTAAGTGGATAAAACCAGCCAAATCATAAAAATTTAGTACAATACGACTAACGTAGTGCCTTTTATTTAATAGGGAAAGTTCGTAGAACTTTCCTTCTTGAACAAAGTGTCTGCTTGCAGACACTTTCGCGCCCACGCGGGTTGCACAGCAACACGCTTCCTATCCGCGCGGTGTGCATCTTGGCACGTAGTGCCTTTTATTTAATAGGGAAAGTTCGTAGAACTTTTCCTATTAAATAAAAAAGGGCGTATAAGCTGCTAGTAGCAATTTACACGCTGAGTTTTATCAGTCAAATGAAACCTATTATCTAAACATAATTATAAAGCAAGAATTCTACTTACCGCAAATTCATAATCATTAATTCCTTTTTGCATCGCTAATGCTTCATCAATGTCAAAATCTACATAAGCACCATTCTTATATCCTACTACTCTGTTTGACTTACCCTGTGCAAGTAAATCTGCTGCGTATGCACCCATGATAGACGCATAAACTCTATCTCTGCAAGTAGGACTTCCACCACGTTGCATATGTCCAAGTATAGTCGCTCTTGTTTCAATACCTGTAGCGGCTTCTATTCTTCTTGCCATTGCCTCTGAATGTCCAATACCTTCGGCATTAATAACAATATGATGTTTCTTGCCTTTTTTTCTATTGTTAATGATATTGTTGATTAACTGCTGCTCATCATGATCGTATTTCTCTGGTAATAAAACATCTTCCGCACCATTTGCAATACCACACCATAGTGCAATATATCCAGCATTTCTACCCATTACTTCTATAATACTACATCTCTCATGAGAAGTTGAAGTATCACGTACTTTATCAATGGCTTCCATTGCTGTATTAACCGCTGTATCAAAACCAATGGTATAATCAGTACATGCAATATCAAGATCAATCGTTCCAGGAACACCTATTGTGTTGATACCAAGTGCTGCAAGCTTTTGCGCTCCCGCAAATGAGCCATCTCCACCAATAACTACAAGACCGTCAATACCATGTTTTCTACAGATTTCAGCACCTTTTTGTTGCCCTTCTACTGTTCTAAACTCAGCACATCTAGCCGTATAAAGAACAGTACCACCTCTTTGAATTGTATCTGATACGCTTCGCGCGTCCATCTCAATGATTTCTTCATTTAAAAGACCATTATACCCCTTTTTAATGCCTTTTACTTTGAGTCCATTATCTAACGATTTCCTTACAACTGCTCTTATCGCCGCATTCATTCCTGGTGCATCACCGCCACTTGTTAATACACCAATCGTCTTTATTTCTTTTGCCATTCCAATACCTCCCAATATAGTCAATCATCCTTGATAATATTTTGTCAATGAATAAACGTTATTTATATATTTTAATTCATTTTGGATATGTTTTCAATACTCTTTTCTACAACTTTTACATTGTTTTGTCCAAAATATGAAGCTAATTTACTAATTAAATCCCTATCCGCACTCATATTTTGGGACCTTGGCAATCTTTTTATTGCCTTTATATCTTCGACATATATTACAATGCCGTCCTTTCCATCTGAATCTTTAATCATCTCATATAGTTTTTCTTCTTCTTGCTGAAATAATTCCTTATTTGCAAACTTGATCCAAACTTCTTTATCAAGGCTGTCAAATGGAATGATTTTTTCGCAAATCACTTTACCATCTCTATCATCTTCGGCATTGACTTTACCCTTTATAAACACTTTATTATCTTCTATTATATTAGCAGAATTTCTCTCATAGTCTCTTGGAAAAATTACGACTTCAACGACTCCCACTAGATCTTCTATGGTAATAAATGCCATTATTTTATCATTTTTAGTATGTTTGATTGTTTTATTCGTAATCATACCGCCCACAATAACGGTTTTTCCATCTTCCGCTTTAATCGAATTAGTCTCTTCATCCAATACAAAGTCGGTAGTAAATGCCGTAACATTTTTCTTCCAAACTTCTTCATATTCTTCCATAGGATGCCCGCTAATATAAATTCCCATTACTTCTTTTTCAAATGCTAGAAGTGTCTCTTTATCATATTCACCCACATCTGGAAGCTTCACCTCATACTGCGCTTTCTCTTCCTCACTTACCATATCAAAGAGCGTAAATTGACCAGGCATAGAATTCTTCTTGTCTTGATTAATCTGATCTAAAATTTGAACGTAAACCATCATGAGTTGACGTCTGGTTCCACCAAGACTATCCAATGCACCTGCCTTAATAAAACTTTCAATTGTTCTTTTATTCACTTCTTTACCCGATAGTCTTGTTATGAAATCCTTGAGGTCTTTGAATCTGCCTCTTTCTTGACGTTCTATAACAATTGATTCTATAACAGGACGACCAATACTCTTAATTGCCGATAACCCGTACCGAATCGAGTTTTCTGAAACAGAAAATCGCCCTTCTCCTTCGTTAATATCAGGAGGAAGAATCTGAATATTCATATTTCTACAGGCCAATATATATTCCGACACTTTACTCGTGTTATCCAGCACCGACGTCATAAGTGCGGCCATAAATTCAACGGGATAATAATATTTCAAAAATGCCGTCTGATAAGCCACTACTGCATAACAAGCAGCATGCGATTTATTAAATGCATACTTAGCAAAATCCGTCATATTATCATATATTTTATTTGCTATTTTTTCATCAATACCATTTGCAACACAGCCTGGAACGCCCTCTTCTTTATTTCCATATACAAAGTTTTGACGTTCTTTTTCCATTACCGATGCCTTTTTCTTAGACATTGCACGGCGAAGTAAATCACTTCGTCCCAACGTATATCCGGCTAAATCACGTACAATTTGCATAACCTGTTCCTGGTATACAATACAGCCATACGTAGGCGCTAAAATAGGTTCTAGCTGTGGACAATCGTAAGTAATATAATCTGCGTTATTCTTTCCTTTAATGTATTGAGGTATAAATTCCATTGGACCTGGTCGGTACAAGGAGATTCCGGCAATCACATCTTCTAGATTCTGCGGTTTGAGTTCCTTCATAAAGTTCTTCATACCAGCGCTTTCTAGCTGAAATATTCCGTCTGTCTTTCCTGTCCCCACCGAATCTAAAACAAGCTTGTCATTATAATCAATCTGATCCATATCAAGCTCTATTTTCTTGCCATTTTTAATCAGTCTACCTGCATTTTGAATAACAGTTAGCGTTCTAAGGCCTAGAAAATCCATTTTTAACAAGCCTAGTTCTTCTAGTGTAGTCATTGTAAATTGTGTTGTAATTGAACCATCCGATGCTCTTGAGAGTGGAACATATTCATCTACTGGCTTTTGACTAATTACAACACCTGCCGCATGCATAGAAGTATGTCTTGGAAGCCCTTCTAATCTCTTT
The DNA here is from genome assembly GCA_041821265.1 of Lachnotalea sp. Classification (GTDB taxonomy): domain Bacteria; phylum Bacillota; class Clostridia; order Lachnospirales; family Lachnospiraceae; genus Lachnotalea. The sequence goes on from JBGUEQ010000026.1 coordinate 22,623, forward strand.
GACATATCAATTAAATATTTTACTTGTTCATTATCTTCATATAATTTTCTAAATTCTGGATTAACTTTTAGTGCTTTATCAATCGTAATTCCGATTTCAATCGGTATCATCTTAGAAATGGAATCTACAAAGGCATATGGTAAATCCATTGCGCGCCCCACATCACGAATGACACCTCGCGCCGCCATGGTACCAAATGTAACAATCTGAACCACACGGTCTTTCCCATACTTTTCCACAACGTGGTCAATAACTTCTTGTCTTCTCTCATAGCAAAAATCAATATCAATATCGGGCATGGATACGCGTTCTGGATTTAGGAATCGCTCAAACAGTAAATTATATCGAATCGGATCAATGTTGGTTATTCCTAAGCAGTAAGAAACAATACTTCCTGCCGCTGAGCCTCGTCCTGGACCTACTATAATATCATTGTCTCTAGAATATTTAATAAATTCCCATACAATCAAGAAATAATCAACATATCCCATCGTTTTAATTACATCTAATTCAAAGTTTAGTCTATTTGTTAATGCTTCATCTACCTTATATCTAGCTTGAAGGCCTTCAAAACAAAGTTGATTTAAATATTCCCAGGAGGTTAATCCATTTGGCACATCATATTTAGGCAGCTTTGTCACACCAAATTCAAATTCCACATGGCAACGATCTGCTATTTTACCCGTATTTTCTAAAGCCTCTTTTGCATATGGAAATAACTGTTCCATTTCCTTTGCGGATTTCACATAATACTGACCACCTTCATAACGCATACGATTCTCATCTGCAAGCTTCTTATTGGTCTGAATACATAGTAATATATCGTGGGCCTTCTCATCCTCTTTATAAGTATAATGAATATCATTGGTGGCAACCAAATCTATGTTAATCTCTTTGCTCATTCTTAAAAGTTGTTGATTTACTGTTTTCTGATCTGGGATTCCATGATCTTGTAATTCTAAAAAGAAATTCCCTTTTCCGAATATATTCTCATATTTTAATGCTGTTTTTTTTGCTTCATCATACAAACCCTTTGTAATGTATCTTTGTACTTCTCCTGCAAGACATGCGCTAAGTGCAATAATACCTTCATGATATTCTTCGAGTATTTCCATATCAACTCTGGGTTTATAGTAAAATCCATCTGTAAAGCCTTTGGATACAATTTTCATAAGGTTGGCATATCCAATATTATTCTCCGCTAAAAGTACAAGATGATAATACCTGTCTTCTCCGCCTGTAAGTTCTTTGTCAAATCTGGAATTAGGTGCAACATACACTTCACATCCAATAACCGGGTTAATTCCCGCTTCTTTTGCTGCTCGATAGAAATCGATTACGCCAAACATGACACCATGATCCGTAATAGCAGCGCTCGTCATCCCTAATTCTTTGACTCTATTTACATATTCCTTTATTTTATTTGAACCGTCCAACAAACTATACTCTGTATGGACATGTAAATGTGCAAAATTCATTTTATGGTTGCTCCTTTTCACTCTGATTTACTATAACGATATTATGATATAGATTTTTTAACTATTCAGAACCAACTAACGCGCGGTGTTTTGCAATGTAAAATCAATAGGCTTTTCCAAATATAACGTTAATAAAAACGTTGCTTTTTCTGTATTTAGTATTTAATTTACTGAAATATTTGTATTCTGTGTCAATACAACATAACTATCGGGAAGTTCTGTTCCTGATAATTGAATTGACATATTACAGTTTCCTAGCCCGAGATTTTGTGCAACTGTTCTCATATAACCATCGATATACCCTTTGTTATTCACATCTTGTAGAATTTCATCATAAAGAGACTGGTCCATTAATACTACTGTAAAACTACTCTCTCCAAGGCCTGCTTGCGTCAATGCCGTTTCACAATAGTTATAATAATCTTCTAGACTTGTTATAACATCGGCCTCACTCAATCCATAAGAAGATAAAATTTCTCCAACCGCACTATCACCAAAGGCAGATTCATATGACATTTCTGTTCCATTACATGCCGGCAAATTAACAGAAAGACCAGTCCTTCTATGTTCTTCACTAAAATCTGCATCCGTAATATTAAAATACAAATAGCAATAAGTATTATAATCTTCTCCAATGGAATCATCCCAAAGGGTGTCACTATTATAATGATCGTCCCCCAGTTTAATGATATTCCATGCATGCCCACCACCATCTGCAATCCCAGAACAATAATAAGTAGGAATATCTAACTTCATCATAACATTCTGAAATGCTCTTGAATAGCCTGCGCAAACTGATTTTCCACCCACCAAGGCGCTGTAAGCACTTTGATTCATTGGTGCGGATTCATCATAAGTAATCGTATCTTGAAGATAATCATGGACACATTTTTCTTTTTCAACATCTGTATCATATTGGCTAGACAATTGTACAATCTGATTTATTTTTTCATTATACTTTGCAAGGTTACCCTCAATATCATCCATCGTCTCATTAAATTCCAATTGAACCGTATATACCATGTTGTTAGGGCCATATTGAAATTGGTATTGGGTTTCAAGCCAAAATAATTCGGGATGATCATTATAAATTGCAGTCATAACATCATCCATTTCAAAAGCACTTATTGTCGTCTGCAAGGCAAATACATCCCCATTATAGTTGACAGCATTTGCATATATTTGATTATATACTGCCTGTTGTTTGCTATTTAACATAGCCCTATATGGATACATGGTAGCATCGAAGGTATAATTTTCTCCTAAATCACCGGCATCCGTAACTACATTATTTTGATCAACTTCCTGCCCAGTTCCTTCAATTGGAACCATTCCAGTGCGTTGGCTTGCCGCTAATTCTTCCTGTGATATTGTACCTTTATTCTCGTCTGTAATTGGCACATTTTTATTCGTATCCAATTGGGTATCTAGTGTATCTTTCGATTCAGTCTGTGTATTTGCATCTTCCTTGTTTGTTGTATCTTCACTGGAATCTGCAGATACTTCTTCATCTTTCACTACGTTAGTATCTGTGCTAGCTACTTGATTGGATTGATTACTTTCATTTGTTTGATTCTTGTGAATCGTCTCGCCTATCACTTCATTAATCTGCCAATACAGATCTGGGGTTTCTTCCCTTAAATAGATATATCCAGACAATAATGCAAGAATAGCAAACGATACAATGATAATTCTACTCAGCTTTTTCATTTTTCGTCCTCCATCTGGTTTTATCTCTTTTTCCCATTCAAATTACGTTTTTCTACAACTATAGGCTATTAATGTCATTATACGCTAAATCAAGCAAAAAGTTAAGCAAAAACAGGTACGAGGTTTTTGCTATCTTTTAAAGTAATCGTGTTTCCCTGCTTGCGTTTCATCCATATAATGTTTATAATTTATAAATAACAAATAACCAATAACACTGTAAATATTAATTTGTGACAACTATATTGTCATTTATTATTATAAAATAAAAGAATAGGAAGTGCAATTATGTATAAAATTGACTTTGAGAAACCGATTAAAATACATTTTATCGGTATCGGCGGCATTAGTATGAGTGGCCTTGCAGAAATATTATTAAAAGAAAATTTTAAAATTTCGGGTTCAGATGCAAAAGCTTCTGACTTAACCAAACATCTCGAAAATCTAGGTGCCACCATTTTTATTGGTCAAAGAGCCTCTAACATAACAGATGATATCGATTTAGTGGTATACACTGCTGCAATCAGAGAAGATAATTTAGAATATAAATCCGTATTTGATAAAAATATTCCAGCTCTCTCAAGAGCACAATTGCTTGGACAGATTATGACAAACTATGAAAATCCAATCGCAATATCTGGTACTCATGGAAAAACAACCACAACATCCATGATTTCTCAGATTCTTCTTCAAGCTAACGCTGATCCTACTATTTCAGTGGGTGGTATTTTAAAAGCCATTGGTGGAAATATTCGCGTCGGAAATTCTGAGATTTTCTTGACCGAAGCTTGTGAATATACAAACAGTTTTTTAAATTTTTATCCAAAAATAAGTGTCATCCTTAATATAGAAGAAGACCATTTAGATTTCTTTAAGGATATTAGCGAAATTCGCACTTCTTTCAAGAAATTCACGAGTAATCTTCCTGATACTGGAACACTTGTTATCAATGGTGATATTGATAATTACAATGAAATTACATCTGATTTAAACTGTAAAATTATTACTTATGGCATATCCGATAATAATACTTATAGTGCTACAAATATTGAATTTAATGAATTTGCTCAAGCTTCTTTTGATTTAATAAAAGATAAAATAATGGTTGGTCATATTATTTTACATGTCCCAGGTATACACAATGTTTATAATTCCCTAGCTGCCATTGCAGTGGATTCGATTCTAGCGATACCTCTTGAAACAATTCAAAAGGGACTTATGGCATATTCAGGAACCGATCGACGTTTTGAATACAAGGGTGAAGTAGGCGGAGTGACAATTATTGACGATTACGCTCATCATCCTACCGAAATAGCCGCAACTTTGAATGCAGCCAAAAATTACCCTCACAAAACAACTTGGTGTGTGTTTCAACCACATACTTATACAAGAACCAATGCATTTATGGAAGATTTTGCCAAATCTTTGTCAATTGCAGACAAAGTTGTGCTTGCCGACATCTATGCAGCAAGAGAAACCGATAATCTTGGTATCTCCTCTAAAACTCTGCTTGTAGAGCTTAAAAACTTAGGATGCGATGCTTATTATTTTCCATCTTTTGATGAAATTGAAAACTTTTTATTAGAAAATTGTATGCACGGAGACCTGTTGATAACTATGGGTGCCGGGGACATATTAAAAGTGGGCGAAAACCTCTTAGGAATATAGTTATCCACATTATCCACATATTTATCAACATTTTATGTTGATTTAACATGTGGATTTTTTTGTTTACATAACACACATTTTATTATGTATTATTTTTCACCTTTTGTTCTCTATTTTTGCTACTTGGCACGATTTTTATAAATTTTAAATATTTTTTTATCCACATTATCCACATTATCCACACTGTCATTTACCTTAGTATTTACAAGGGTTTGCGCTAAAATTTACTGTTCTCATTTTTTATAACCTATGCTATAATGAGTTCACTTATCAGGGATATACTGTACGAAAGCAGTAATTGGAGGAATCAAAATGAATAGTTTAACATTACGCATAAGAAATAAATCAGGAGCTACTATGGTGTCTAATATATTTATTGATGAATACATGTCTGAAGCAAATGGGGAATTTGTCAAAGTCTACATGTATCTTTTACGATGTGTTAGTCATAATAAGCAGCTTTCCATTTCTGTGATTGCGGACAAGTTCAATCATACGGAAGCGGATGTCATTCGAGCTTTAAAGTATTGGGAAAAAATGAAATTAGTGAAGTTAAACTATACAAATGATATTTTAACAGAGATTACTTTTATTGATTATCCAAATGATTCAACTAGTATTGAAGAGAGCACCGATGTTGAGACAGCTGCTACACAAGCTTCCACCATACCTCTCACCACTCCTAAACCTGGCTTCACAACAGATAAGGCGTCAACTACCAAAGTTCCCTCTTACAGCGCCGATTCATTAAAGTGTTTTAGTGAAAATGAAGATATCAAACAAATTATTTTTGTTGCTGAATCATATTTAGGAAAAACACTGAGTGCTTCTGAAATGAATACGCTGATGTTTTTTTATGATGACAAGGAAGGTCTTGATTTCTCAGTTGATCTTATCGAATATTTAATTGAATATTGTGTTTCAAAAGGACATAAGAGCATTAATCAATATGCTCGACAGACCGCAATTGCATGGCGTGAACAGGAAATCAAAACCGTTACACAGGCAAAAGCTCAAACCATACATTACAATGCCGATTTTTACAAAGTATTTAATGCCTTAGGTATTAAAGGACGCAAAATGGTTACTTTCGAAGCGAATTATATTGAAAAATGGTTGAATACATATTGTTTTACACGTGATATCGTAGAATTCGCCTGTGAACAAACCCTTTCCACAATTCATCAACCTGATTTCAAATACACCGATTCTATTTTAACAAACTGGCATACACAAGAGGTAAAACATATTGACGATGCAAAAGCTTTAATTCTAAAGCATCAAAAGAAAAACGCAGCGCAAAGAGCTACCTCCGCACAAGCACCTGCTCATGCATCAAACAGATATAGTAATTTAGACCAACGTACCTATGATTATGATGATTTAGAGAAACAACTATTAACAACGAAATAGAAAATGATTTTTATGGAGAACCTTTATGGGACTAAAAAATTCACAATACGACGAAATTATAAGAAAATACAATCAAACTGGTCTTAAGAATAAGCATATTTCTGATTTGAGAAGTCAGGAAGTCTATCAATTACTTCCTGATTTCCAAGTCATTGACAACGAAATTGCCTCACTTAGTGTCGAACATGGAAAAAAGCTTCTGAATGGCCAAGATCTAAATATTGAAGATTTGAAAGATCGCATTCATGCATTGTCTGCCAAACGAATTGAGCTTCTTACTCAATTAGGCTATTCAGCTGATTACCTGGATTCCGTTTACACTTGTCCCGATTGTAAAGATACTGGATATATTAACAACCAAAAGTGTCATTGCTTTAAACAGTTTGTAATTGACATGCTTTATTCCTCCTCTAATTTAGAGCATACAGAAGCGAATGAGACGTTTAAGCATTTTACCTATGATTATTATTCTGATGATTTTAAAGAGGAATCTACAGGGCTTACCGCATTATCTGCTGCCAAAAGAGCCTATATTGCTTCTCGTGATTTTGTTGACAGTTTTGATTTAGAATTTCATAATTTATTTTTCTATGGTAGAGCTGGGGTTGGAAAAACATTTCTTTCTAACTGCATTGCCAAAGAACTCATAGACACTTCACATTCCGTTATTTACTTCTCTGCACCTCAGTTATTTAACACGCTTGCTAAGAGTAGCTTTGATCATGATTTAGAATCTAGTGAGGCAAGCCAATATATTTATAATTGTGACTTGCTTATTATTGATGATTTAGGAACCGAACTAATTAATTCTTTTGTCTCTTCACAATTGTTTTCTTGTGTTAATGAACGAATATTAAAAAAACGTTCGACCATAATAAGTACAAATATTTCCATTAATAAACTTGTAGATACTTATTCAGAACGTACTTTTTCAAGGATTTCAAGCAACTATACTATGCTTAAATTAATAGGCGATGACATTAGGCTGAAAAAGAAACATTTATAATTGTATTTTTTTGTGTAATTTCTTGACTAACATTAAGGTTAGTGATATAAATGTAGCTGGTAAACAAAGGTGAGGACCAACTAATTGGTCTTCTACGTACATCGGAGGTAAATATTCTATGTTGCAGCGCGACTCAAAAAATTTTGAAACCATTCCCGTCGGTTCTCTCGGAATCATTCCCTTGGAAGGTTGTAAATCACTTGGTAATAAGGTCAATGACTATTTAATTCGCTGGAGAAATGAAAGAAAAAATGATAAGCATGCAACTCTTGCTTTTTCAGGTTACCAACGTGATAGTTATATATTGGATGCAAAAGTTCCTCGCTTTGGTTCAGGTGAAGCAAAAGGAATTATAAATGAATCTGTTCGTGGAGATGATTTATATCTTTTAGTAGATGTAACAAATTATAGCCTTACTTATTCCTTATGTGGACATAACAATCACATGTCTCCTGATGATCATTACCAGGATTTAAAGCGTGTCATAGCTGCTGTCGGTGGTAAAGCCCGAAGAATTACAGTAATTATGCCGTTTTTGTATGAAAGTCGCCAACATAAACGTAACTCAAGAGAATCTTTGGACTGTGCAATTGCACTTCAAGAATTGGTTCATATGGGTGTTGACAATATAATTACATTTGATGCTCACGATCCTAGAGTTCAAAATGCAATTCCTTTACACGGTTTCGAAACGGTTCAACCTGCTTATCAATTTATTAAAGGTCTTCTTAGAAGTGAACCAGATTTACAAATCGATAGTGACCATCTAATGGTTATCAGTCCTGATGAAGGTGGTATGTCTCGTGCTGTTTATCTTGCAAACGTTCTAGGCGTGGATATGGGTATGTTTTATAAACGTCGTGATTATTCTACAATTGTGGATGGACGTAATCCGATCGTGGCTCATGAATTTTTAGGAGCTTCTGTAGAAGGAAAAGATGTTATTATTATTGATGATATGATATCCTCTGGCGAAAGTATGCTTGATGTTGCTGCTCAACTTAAGAAGAGAAAAGCACATAAGATTTTTGCAACTTCAACCTTTGGTTTATTTACAAATGGTTTGGACAAATTTGATAAAGCTTACGAAGACGGACTTATTGATAGAGTATTAACTACAAATCTAATCTATCAAACTCCAGAATTATTAGAAAAACCATATTATGTAAACTGCGATTTAAGTAAGTATATTGCGTTACTAATTGATACCTTAAATCATGACTCTTCCATTAGCGAATTGCTTAGCCCTAACGAAAGAATCACTCATGTACTGACTGAATACAAAAAAGCGCAAACTGAGAGAAAATAAATTCAGTGTATTATAAATTTATTAAAGCAACTTATCAATATAATCTATAAGGTTATATTAACAAGTTGCTTTTTTGTTTTATATTAAATTTTTACTATCTTCTTATATAGAAGGTACTTTATGCAATAAATCCTTATACACTATCCACAATCCTTAATTAGCCTTCTGAAGGATTGTTCAAAATGCTCATCATCCTCTGCTGTACGTTTCTTAGGCCCTTTTCCATGGAAATGCGATGAGCTTCTTCTTGCTTTTTTCGCCAAATGGCGCTCAAACATCATTTGGTCAATATTTTCATTGGTATAATGTTTACCGCTTTGGTGTATTGCATATAACCCTTTCCCAAGTGCCATAGCAGCCACCCCATAATCCTGCGTAACAACAATATCACCTTTCATTCCTCTTTGTACAATAACAAAATCAACTGCATCCATTCCTTTACTAACTGTTACAATTTCACTATAACTACTATTTAAAATATGACTCGTATCACAAAATAAAGTGACAGCAATACTATTTTCCTTTGCAATTTTTTCCACAATTGACACGACTGGACATGCATCTGCATCGACTAATATTTTCACATCTTTTCCTCTTTCCTTGTCTCCGATTAAAACAACTAAGAATAGTTACGAATATTTATTACATTTTCTACTACTCTTTTCACTTACGTTCTGAATGTGCTCTGATACTACTATCATTTAGTACCACCCTTCTTTATTTTTTTGTTTGTATACATAAGCGTATCAACGTGATGTAAAAATTCTTCTACACTACTATAATTCGAACTTAATACATCTGCTCCGAAACTACAGGAAAGTTTATAATTTTTTTCAGATGTTTTATTATATTCAGAAAAGGAGGATTCAATTATGGCAAGTGTATTAACCATGATATCAATCGAATCACATTCAATGACAATCACAAACTCATCTCCACCCATTCGTACCATAATATCAGCTTTTCGTAGCGCTTTTCTTATTAATTGGGTCGTTGTTTTAATTGCCAAGTCGCCTTCTAAATGACCATATTGATCATTGATTTCCTTTAGCCCATCGATATCACAGTAAATAATACCAAGCCGCTCGGTATTTTTTTGCATAAACCGATTTTTGATATAAAAGTCAAAAGAACCTCTGCTCCACACGCCCGTCAACCAGTCTAATTGCACCATTCTCTGCTGCAAATATGTATACATAATAACCAGTGAAAACGCCGTACCACTCCACATCAGTAGTGTTCCATAAAATAATGATTGAATGATACCACCAACCATTGGCAATGTAGCGAATATAAGTAATAAAATAAATTCATGTTCCACTAATTTTTTTCTATTTACAATAATCAATATCAGCATAAGTAATGTATATATGTATATGCTTACTACTGAAATAAAAAAATAGTTTCCTCGCTGATATATATTGTCTTTATTAATATAAAAGATATAATAAAAACGAGGTGACAGTAGCACAAGAACTGTATTTATCATAATTGGGATTTTAATAAGCATGCTTCTTTTTCTCACTAATTCTAAATTAGGAAGCACTAGTTGACGAACTAAAACATAACCATTATATGCCAATATTGCACCTGTAATATACAAGCATACATGTAATAGGTATGAAATGGGAATTAACCATAATTCCTCTCTTTTGTTAATAATACATGTTGTCGTTTCAAATAATAGTTGAAGCAAAACAATTAATGATATCTTAAAATAATTTTTATTTAAAGTATCATGCCTGTCCAAACGTTTTGCCGCTATTACTAGAATTGTAGCAAGTACAATAATGGCTACTATATTAATGTCTATTCTTAGAAATACACTCATTGTTTACCTCTATTCTTAATATTTCAACAATCTCGGAATATTTATATATTATCACGAAACAAGTTTCAGTGTCAAAAAACTTTCATTATGAAATCAAGAAAAGCAGCCTGTTTATATTACAAGCTGCTGTTTTATACTATTTAATTTAAATCTTATCTTAAATTACAGGGAACTATTTACTACTTATACTTAAAATTATAGTGCCTCTAATCCACGTTTTCCAGTTCGAATACGAATGGCATCTTCTACGTTAGAAATAAACACTTTGCCATCTCCATAATTTCCAGTTTTAATTTCCCTTACTACATCCGTTATAATTTTTTCTGCCATATCTTCACCAACAATTGTTTCAACTTTAATTTTAGGTAACAGGTTCGTACGCACTACGTTACCCCTATATTTTTGTACACAGCCCTTTTGAACACCATACCCCATTATATGGGTTATCATAAGACCCTTCACTTTGTTTTGTTCCAAAATTTCTTTTAAATCTTCAAGCTTTTCTGGCTTAATAATGATTTCTAATTTCTTCATGGAATCTCTCCTTTGATTTAGAATCTCCCTATAATATTCTAGCTAAAAACGAACGTGTTCGATCCTCCGTCGGGTTAGTAAATATAGCACTTGGTGGTCCTTCCTCTACAATGTATCCATCATCCATAAAAATAACTCGATCAGCTACTTCTTTGGCAAACCCCATTTCATGTGTCACAACCATCATTGTCATACCTTCTTTGGCTAAGGTTTTCATAACTTCTAACACATCACCTACTAATTCTGGATCTAATGCTGAAGTTGGCTCATCAAATAGTAATGCCTTAGGTTCCATTGCCAAAGCCCTAGCGATGGCAACACGTTGTTGCTGCCCACCGGACAAAGTTTTTGGATAATCATTTGCTTTTTCTTTCAATCCTACTTTATCAAGTAATTCCATTCCCTTTTTTTGTGCTTCTTTTTTATTTTTTTGTTTTGTCAAAACAGGAGCTAGCATCACGTTTTCTAGTACCGTTTTTAATGGAAATAAATTAAATCTTTGAAATACCATTCCTACTTCTTCTCGAAACAAACGCATATCCGTTGCTGCATCCATTAAATTTTTACCATAGTATCTTATTGTGCCACCCGAAGGTACCTCTAATTGATTAATACAACGCAAGAACGTACTTTTTCCTGATCCGGATGGACCAATAATACATACAACTTCTCCTTCTGAAACAGTTAAATTTATATCTTTTAATACTTCTAACTCACCAAATTTTTTTGATAAATGATGTACACGAATCATATTCTCACCCCGCCATCTTCTTTTCAACTTGTTTCTGAATAATAATTAGAACCGATATTATGCTTAAATAAAATAACGCACCTGTTGTGTAAGTCGGTATTGTATTAAACGTTATTGCTTGGTAATTCATCATCTGTTTCGTAACTTCATTCACGACAATGATAGATAACAATGCAGTGTCCTTAACTGATATAATAAATTGATTAAACAAAGCTGGAAGCATTGCTTTAAATGCGGGTGGTACAATAATATGAAGCAATGTCTGATATGAAGTTAATCCAAGTGCCACGCCCGCTTCTTTTTGCCCTACATCAATCCCTTGCAATGCACCTCTTACTATTTCAGAAATAAATGCTCCCGAGTTAAGCGAAATAACAATAATTCCTGCGATATTGCTGGACAAATCAACATGAATGATTTTAGGTAGAGCAAAATAAACATATAGCGCCTGCACCACCAACGGTGTTCCTCGAATAATCCATATATATACGTTTGCTATCCCTTTTGCAAATTTGTTATTTCCTTGTAATGCATATCCACTTAGGCACCCAACGATAAATCCTAATAATATGCCACAACTTGCAATATATAGAGTAACCTTTAGTCCTTTAAAAAGCATCGGTAATAAAACAGTTAAAAAGTCCATATATTATCCTCTTCTCCAAACAAGCTTTTCAATAACCTTTTTATTCTCGCATCACCTAATTATTCTTAGGTAAACGCGAGAACGTAAAGTTCAAATATTGGCTTATTCATTACTTGTATAAATTAATTATTTTTACAAAATAATTATTTACAACTTACTTTAATAAATTATTTACACCATTTATCGTTAATAGTTTTGATTGTTTGGTCTTCTATTAATTTATCTATTGCTTTATTTATGATATTTACTAATTCAGGATTTGTATCAGTAGCATCAAATGAAATTGCAATTGCATATGGTGCTTGGCCTTGGTTGAATTCATCACCTACCATAGCTAATTTGGTATCTGCTACAGTTTTGATATAATATGCAATACCTGGTGTATCCTGAAGTAATGCATCTACTTTACCTTGTTCCAAAGATTCATATGCAGTAGTAATGTTATCATGCACCTCAATGCATTCTTCTGGGAAATTCTTCTGTGCATAAAGATGAGAAGCGGTTCCTTTTTCAACTGCCACCTTGTAGTCACCTGAAGTTAATGATTCCACGCCTGTTATTTCTGCTGGGCTAGTTTCCGTATTAATTACAGTAATCTGACCTGAATCATAATATGTATCTGAAAAATTCATAACTTTTTTTCTCTCATCCGTTGCACATAATGCTGCCAATGCAATATCTAATTTACCCTCTGCTACAGATGTTGTTAACGCTGCGTAATCCATTGCCTGCACTGCGTCATCTTTGATGGTAAAACCTAATATATTCTGTAATGCTGCAAGAAAGTCTAAGTCATATCCTATTAATGTAGCTCCATCTTCGTCATAATAAGAAAATGGTGCAAATAATCCGGATGTTCCTACTGAAAGTTCCACCCCTTCCAACGCACCTTCTACGCTATCTGATGCCGTCTGCGTTGTTGTATCTGCTGCTGTTTCTGTTGTTGCATCTGTTGTTACTGTCTCCGTTGTTGAATCCGCTGCCACTGATGTTTCTTTACTACTACACGCTGTTACGCTAAGTAATAATGTTGCTGCCATTAACAATGATAAACATTTTTTCATTTTAAATCCTCCTAATTATTATGTTTTTGAATCTATTTAATATGCATCTTGGCAATCTTTCTTCGCTAAGCGTGCTGGTTACTGTAATAATTAAGTGTCTATTTACCGACACTTTTGCGTTCGCGTGGATTACATAGCAATAAACTTTCTATCCACGAGGTACTCTTATGGCACATAGTACCTTTTATTCAATAAGGATATTCCAATAACTTACTGAAAAAATAACAAAAAAACGCTTTAATAAAATTAAAACGTCTTTGTTTTATTACATATTATAATTTAATTTTTTTAACTAATCAATACTTTCATTATTAAGTACAAAAAAGACGCCAAAGGATTATATTCTCTTGACATCTTTGTCTAATTTCAATTTTATACAGTACTGTAGTCTATACTATGGTTCAGATTATAAGTGATTCATTTATAATTGTCAACCTTTTTTCATAAAATATTAATATTTTCAGTTCAGCCATGCTGAAATAATTATTCCTATTGAACGTGAGTACTTGCACTCTAAGGACAATTTGTATCATCATTTCTATAGGTGGAATTATAAAAAGATATGCAAAAATTAATATAATTATTTATTACAATTTGAATAAAACCAATTTATTTGCAAAAGAATAATGACAAAACCCTTGTTACTGTTCACACAGTAGTTTAATACTAGCTGTTAAGCTACGTAAGAAAATGATTCAACAAATGATTTCTGCTTCGCGTAGCGAATTTGCATGCAGAAATCATACGTTGCTGTAAACGGAGTGAACAGTAACAAACCCTTTGATTCAGATGATTTGACCTTCTGGCTCAATTTACAAAAGCTGATTTCTATGCTATAATATTATTACTTGTGATTTGGAGGTCGCAAATTTCGAAAAGTAAAATACTTTAGCGCCATGCACCTGTAATGTGCGAAAAGAGCTCATGCTCTTGTTACAGGTTGACGAGGAAAAGGGTTATCGAACATTCGGCGGATGCTCTTTCGTATGAACAGATACGTTATATGGGAAATAAAAACTACAGGTAACTGTACTACAATTTTCTCATTACTGTTAACTTAAGAATTATATTGCATATCTTATTATTAGAACTATGTAGGAACATTGAAAATTAAACATTAAAAGGAGAATAACTATGTGCGGAATTATTGGTTATACAGGGGATGATTATGCCCAAAATATACTTTTAGAAGGACTCAGTCAGTTAGAATATAGAGGTTACGATAGTGCTGGTATTGCATTATTAACCAAAAATAATGAAATTACCGTTAGAAAATGTATCGGCAAAGTGGAATCATTAATTGAACTTTGTGGTAGTACCGTAATTGATTCAACTTGTGGCATCGGCCATACTAGATGGGCTACTCATGGTGGTGTAACGGCAGTGAATTCTCATCCTCATGTGTGCGGAAAAGTATCTCTTATTCACAATGGTATTATCGAAAACTATTATGAGCTTGCTGGTAAATTTAATCTGACCCACAATCTAATTTCTGAAACCGATACAGAAGTGGTTGCGGCCCTATTAAACTCCATGTATCAAGGTGATCCAATTGAAACAATCAAAAAATGTGTGAGCGAATTAAAGGGTTCTTTTGCTTTTTGTATTATGTTTGCAGATCAACCTGGGCTAATTTATTCCATCCGAAATGTTAGTCCATTAGTGGCTACAACATGTAGTACCGGATCATACATTGCATCTGATATAACAGCATTAATTTCTTATTCAAAACAATATTTTATTATACCCGAATACCATATTGCAACATTAAGTAAATCTGGAATTAACGTACAAGATCTTGATGGTAATATGGTAGAACCTGAGATACTTACCGTGAATTGGGATATCGAAGGTGCTCAAAAAAATGGCTATCCTCACTTTATGCTAAAAGAAATATTTGAGCAACCATTGGCTATTCATAACACCATAGCGCCTAGAATCAAGGATATGTTGCCTGATTTTACCAACGACAATATTCCTGACTCACTTTTCTTAAATTGCAACAATATAAGTATTATTGCGTGTGGAACAGCGATGCATGCCGGTATGGTAGCAAAAACTATGATTGAACCACTTTTAAAGATTCCCGTTACCGTGTCCATTGCTTCGGAGTTTCGATATGAAGAACCTTTAATTGATGAAAATTCTCTTGTTATTACTATTTCTCAATCCGGTGAAACCATTGATACATTAGAAGCTTTACGTCTTGCTAAACGATGCAATTCAAGAACACTATCGATTGTAAATGTGAAAGGTTCTTCAATATCAAGAGTAAGTGATTATGTGATGTACACACATGCAGGACCTGAAATCGCGGTAGCAAGTACGAAGGCATATACCGTTCAACTTGCTGCTTTATATTTATTAGGTTGTAAAGCTGCGCTTGTCAACAATCAATATTCCATTGAACAAGCAAATAAGTTTATAACAAACCTAACCAATGTGATTGATACAATTACTCACATGCTTGAAAATACAGATCAGATAAAATCCGTAGCTCAAAACTTAGTTCCAGCGCACGATGCATTCTTTATTGGAAGAGGACTCGATTATACCCTTTCCCTAGAAGGTGCTTTAAAATTGAAAGAAATATCTTATATTCATGCAGAAGCATATGCTGCTGGAGAATTGAAGCATGGAACAATTGCGTTAATCAGTGAAGGTATTCCTGTTTTTGCATTAGCAACACAGCAAAAGGTTTATAGTAAAGTAATTTCAAATATTCGAGAAGTAAAGGCTCGTGGTGCATACGTTGTATTAATAAGCTGTGACGAATCAATCTCGGATACTTCAATTTGTGATGTACACATCGCTTTACCAAAGGTTGATGATTTATTTACTGTATTTGAATCTGCTATTGTACTTCAATTAATTGCATACTATACTTCTGACGCCAAGGGATTAGATGTAGATAAGCCACGTAATTTGGCTAAATCTGTTACAGTAGAATAATATTTGATTTGTAATTATTTTCCTATTCATTCAATACTTTAATATAGGAAGTGTGTTAGTAATACAGGCTAAGCATTAGAGTAAACTCTAATCTAATTGTGTATTTTACAGTAAAATATAAGAAAAACTTTGTCGCAGAGCGGTTAAAATGAGCTGAGAAGAGGAACGTATCAAAAAACAGTTAGAAAATAATCCTATTGAGGAGTGTAATAAGATTCAGAAAAAATATTGTCCAAAACTTTTCAATAGATTTGCTAGAACAAATGACCCACGTCACCAGCGCTATATTGATTATTCAGGTAAATCTATGCTTGGAACCGTATATTATAAAGGAATTGGCAGAATCACAAGTATGCAGATGATGACAGACAAATTTAATGATGCTGGAATTTCAAAAAATATCATGAGTTTTCTTGGGGAAAAGGAAAGGGAATACCTCCCACACGGGGTAACCGTAAATGAATATTTGGAAAGAATGGAGCCGAAAGAATTACAGAGCGTTATTCAAGAAGAGGTATATGATTTAATTCGAAGAAAAAGCTTTGATAATGCAAGATATCAGAAAAAATGGCTGGTGATTGTAGATGGGACACAGTTGTATTCTGGAAAACGTAAGCTCAATGACAGGTGTCTGGAAAGGCATCATAATAAGGGGACAGAAAATGAAACTGTGAATTATCACAGTGATGTTTTAGAGGAAAAAATTGTACTAGGTGAAAAACTGATCGTGAGCATAGGAAGCGAATTTATAGAAAACAATGGAGAAGATACTGAACGTCAAAAGGACATGAGCGAGGAAGAACGCAAACAAGATTGTGAGACAAAAGCCTTTCAAAGGCTGGCAAAAAAATTGAAAAAGAAGTTTCCACGCCTGCCCATCATACTATTGGCAGATAGTCTTTATGCATCGGAAAGTGTTATGAATGTATGTCGAGAAAATAACTGGGATTTTATTTTTCGATATAAAACAGGAAGCATACCAAGTATAGCAGCAGAATATGAAGCAATTCCTGATTAATCCCTAGAAGATCACCCATATCTTTAAATACGAATGATACAAAAAATGCAATACATATCACTACCCAATACCATACCTTTTTAAATATTCCTTTAGCACAAGTACTTGAACTTTCATTCTTCAAGTAATACTTTGCTTTTATATAACCATTAACATAATCAGCTATATTTGCAAGAAAGAATGCCAGAAACAAAAACCAATACTTTCCAAATACTGCTATCCAGATGGAGAACTTGGTGCCTCTCAGCGTTATCTTGCTCAACGTTATACGATGCCCTACAGCAATGTAAGTAGATTGTTAACTGATATCGGAACGGAAGAATTAGAGCATATAAGATAGATATTATTTTCCATTCCTTAAAGATCATGACACGAAGTTCCACTAAATATTACTACATAAAAAATGATAGGTATAAATCATACTAAGCTGTCTAAAAAAATGAATGAAAAAGGCAACCTAACAGTTACCTTTTTCATTCATTTTTTGTTTGATTTATTTTTTTTATAAGCTGTGCCATACTAACTGCAAAACTTATTGGGATAAATACATATAAATCATTTATAACATTATAATCAGCAAAATATATATGATATAATATTTTTCTATAAAGAGCGCCTGAAATAATACATACCATCATGTAAAACATAAAAAACTTGATGAATTTTAAAACTAATTTAATATAATTCTTCATAGCTGTTATTGGTATACAATATTAGTTACTTTATTCCCTACAGCGCGAGTATGTTTTTTATCACTATAATAATAAGTCACCCATTTAGAGGCTACTACAAAATTGTGTATTGCCAATGGAGGATTAACTAATTTTTTTTCATAATAATATTGTTTATAATATAAAAGTGGAATTTCATCACCCACAACCAGACCAGCAACAGCACCTATTGCTATAGCACGAATAGTTACCATCCCTTTTTTTATTATACCCCTCATAATATAACCTCTTTTCTTTTTTTTTTTTTATTACAATTACCAGATTAAACCAATAATATAGACATGTCAAATTAAATCAATGTTAAAAGTCTGTAAAAGTCAATGTCATTATCTGATGGATCTCCCTTATCACCTTTTAAACCTTGTGGTCCCGTATCTCCATTATCTCCTTTGTCCTCTGTAGTTGTCCGTAGTAATCTTTTCTTCCATATTAGCTGATTGACTGCATATTATCCGTAGTATCGTTAGCTGCTGCTGTTACTCGTTCTACATTTACTTTAGCTGCATTCAGTTCATCAATCATTTGTACAAAAGTTTCATCACGCGCCTGTTCAGCTACGCTTCTCGTTGTTTCTGCACTTTCTCTTATGTTTTCTGCCTGTACTCGCCCAAGTTTCGCTGATACTCTACCTGCTTCTGCTTCTACATTATTTTCAACTTCTTCATTTATCCTTTTAACTCCATCATGATACAATCAAACAACCGACGAAAATACAATTAAATCTTGTATTGAAAATTTGGATGCAATATAAAGAGTCTATCTAGCGAATTATAAGAATAGCGTCTTAGAAAAAACTCTTGAATTAATATCAATTTCAAAAGTTTTCTATTCTAATATAAAAAACATTCACATAGCAGGTGGTTTTTTACTCACCCGGTATCATATTTTCTTCTTCGGAAATTTGATCTTGTGATTGATCCTCTGTCGTTTCCTCCGAATTAGTTGTATCTTCCGCTTCAGTTGTTTGTGTATCTTCAACCGCAGGATACTTTTTAACCGAATCATAGCTTGTGTACGAAACAAAATCTGATGACTTTAATCCAGTATGTATATTCTCCATATATTCATGCCATATTTCACCTGGATAGGAAGAACCCGTTAATCCCTCTACTTCTTTTGGCATATCACACCCAACCCATATACTGGTTGTATAGTAAGTACTAAATCCAACAAACCATCCATCTTTATAATCATTGGTTGTTCCTGTTTTACCGGCTGTTGGCGTTGTGCTAATGCCAAGTCCTTTTCCTGTTCCATCCGTCATAACACTTTGTAGAACATCAACCATCATCCTTGCAGAATTTTCTTTGTAAATTTGCTTTGGTTCACTTTTATTTTGATAAACCACTTCACCATCTGCTGCTGCAATTTTCGTAATGCAAGTTGGATATCTATATGCTCCACTATTTTCAATTGTCGCATAGGCTGCGGCCATCTCTACGCTGCTGACACCTGTTGTAAATCCTCCAAGTGCAATTGCATTTCGATAATCATCTTTTTCAATTTTAGCGAAATTCATTTCTTTTAAATACGATAAACCTACGCTTGGTGTTATCTCGTCTAATAATTTCCAAGCAATCGTATTAATCGACTTCTTCACCGCATATCTAAGAGTAACACTTCCCGCATAGCTTCCTCCATAATTTTTCGGACCATCCACAATTGCTTCATCCACTAAAACCGAATCTGGTATATATCCCTTTTCGAAGGCTGGTGTGTATACCAATATTGGTTTAACCGCACTTCCTGGCTGTCTAAAACTTTGGTAGGCACGATTTAATGTATACCCAACGGTATCTTGGCTTCTTCCTCCTACAATAGCAACGACATTACCTGTCTTATTATCAATGCAAGTGCCTGAAGCCTGCATGTTGTAAGTTCCGTCGTCATTCACACTAACAAAGGCATAGAGCTGATTATCAATTGCGTTTTGTAACTGCTGTTCAAAGGTCATATCCATTGACGTATAAATACGATATCCATTTGTATACAGTGAATTTTGACATTCAGCATACAATGCATCATACTCCGCCTGATAAGTCTGCTTTTCTGAATCACTATTAAAGTAATATTGGAATGTAAATCCTCTTTCTTCCATTAGTGCTCGAATGGCACAATAATAAATATAAGTTTCGGCGTAATTGTGCTGTACTGCTTCGTCTTCATTTTGATTTAGTACTATCTCTTCATTCATTGCAGTTTCATATTCATCATTGCTAATTTTACCATCCGATAGCATCTGTGACAAAATTCTATCTCTTCTAGCAATTGTGTTATCGCTATGCTCCACTGGATTATAAATCGTTGGATTATTGGGTATTGCACATAAAAATGCAATCTGAGATAACGATAGCTCGTGCACATCTACACTAAAGTATCCCATACTCGCGGCTTGTATTCCATAATATCCATTTGCAAAATAAATATTATTGAGATAAAATTCTAAAATGGCAGACTTACTATATACTTTTTCTAATTCTAATGCAATAAATATTTCTTCCGCTTTACGTTGCCAACTTACTTTATTGGTAAGAAAAATATTTCTACTAAGTTGCTGTGTAATCGTACTAGCTCCTTGTGTAATAGACTGATGTTCTAGAATGGATTTCGCTGCTCTAATGATTGCTTTAATATCAATTCCATTATGAGTGTAAAACTTTTTATCTTCAATACTAATAAATGCATTTTTTACATATGTAGGAATCTTTTCTGACTCCAAATAATAGATTCCCTTGTCACCTTTTAAACTTGCTATCTGTTCTCCATTTGTATCATAGATTAAGGTGGTTTGTGAAGCCTTAAAGGTATCTGCAGATGAAGCATTAACCGTTTCTTCGGCTTCTTCATGGAGCGCAATCACCTTGGGTGCAATTCCCGTCGCAAATAATACCCCGATTCCAATTACTCCAAGTATTAACAGGGTGATAAGAACTCGAAAAATTATTTTCAACCCTGTATGCTTTTTCTTTGTCTTTTTCTTATTTGCCATTTGTAACCTCCGTGCATCTAATTTTCATTAGATAAGCTGAATAAAATGATAAGCAATCTGTAAGTGTTCAAGTAATTGCTTTTCCCTTTTGTGGCAGGTTAACAAAATAACTTGTCTGTTATTATCAGCTAAATACTGCAATGCTCTTGCTAGTCTTTTATTATCATACATGGCAAAGGCATCATCTAAAAATACCGGCATCGTTTCTTCTCCAAAAAACGATTCTAAAAATGCCATTCTAACTGAAAAATTAATCTCATCAACAGTTCCCTTGCTTACTTGTTCTGGATAAATAATCTTATCCATTGTATTTAACTTTGTGGAAATGTTGCTGTCTATTCTAATGTCATTATATTTATCACTTGTAAGATAAGCCAAAATTTGTGACGCTTTCCGATTAATATCATCACTGATTTCTTTTTGAAGCTGCATAGATGATTTTTGAATTGCCTCATATGCCATTTCAAGTGATTCAATTTCTATCCGAAATACTATTTCCTCGCTATGATCGTCATTAACTTCTTGTAGCTTCTCATTTATATTAGAAAGCATGATTTCTTTATCATGTATATCTTCTCTAAGTTCTTCTATCGCACCAAGCAAACGGTTCCATTCACCATCCTGATCAAATAATCTATCATTACTTACTTCAAGTATCTTTTGATATATTTTATTATAAAACAACAGTAAGATAATTCCAACTAAAAGTAATCCGATTTTAAATTCTATCGGTTTTATCATAATCATTCCTGCCAAAACTACCATGATACCAATTACGTTTAGGATAACATACATTTTCTTATTATGTTTCATATTTATTTCTTTTTGATTTGATAATAATTTCTTTTTCGATTTATGTAAACTAATATATTCTTCCAACTGATTTCTTTTTTTCATCAAGTCCGTTTGAATATATTCTTTTTCTTTTTCAACATTGGAATTTTTAATTTGCTTTTTACTTTGTAGTTCCCGCAATCTTGACTCATACTCTTTCTTAACTTTCAAAAGATTTGCTAATGCATTTGTAACATTAACTCCTCCATCTCCTGACAGTGTATACCCTGAAGTATAATTCTTAAGTTCATTTGCAAGGCCTTCGTCCATATCACTTTTAAGCTGACTGATTGCCATTGTATTCTTAAATACGCTTTCATTTAGTCCATCAAGAATATGAACTAAATCACCCTGTGCAATGGATAACTCTTCTGCATCATCTTCGTTTATAAATTTCTCTATCTTTTGACTTTTATGAAATCCTCTTTCAATTCTAAAATTTCTACCACCTGCATTAAATTTCAGCTCTCCTTCATAAAATAAGGAGTTATTCCAAGGTTCACATAAGCTATAAAGATCATACTTTGCCGCCTTACCACGCTGTCTTTCAATTCCAAACAACATACCTTTTATAAAATGATATAGTGTGGTTTTTCCTGATTCATTCTCTCCATATATAAGGTTGATTCCTGGACTCAAATCAATTGTCTTGCTATTAAACTTTCCAAAGTTTTTCAGCTTTAACTGTTTAATGTACATGGGCTTACCTCATTTCATCAAGCATTGCCTTAACTCCGTAGTACAACGCCTTTTTCTTGACTTCTGACATAGTATCACTTTTCAAGTTTTGAATAAATTTTCCTATAATGTTTCGATTGTAGTAGGTTGCAAGCTTATCAAAATCATAATCGGGTTCCGATAAATCTAGAACCGACACAACTAACCCCATTTTGTATACATCTTCTAAATCATACACGATGTCTTCGTCTTTATAACCTTTTATTATGATTTTTATAAAGCTATTGGCTGAACATCTTGATTTGATAGTCTCTTGTATCGTTTGATATAATTTTGTATTCGTAAAAGAAGAATCGGATTGAATCTCAAGGGTAATATATTCTCGTTTTGCACATGGTACAAATGTTGCATTCGATTTTTTCTCATCTAATTGTACTTCTATATATCCATGAGGACCTTCCTCATTACTATCCATGGGCTCTAGGGCGCCCGCATATGCCATTCTATCCGGTATTAAAACTGCAGGTATGTGAATATGCCCGAGTGCAATATAATCAAAGCCCTTGGAACCTAATTGGGTTTTAGAAAACGGTATGTGCTTTTCATCGCCACCATGTGCTAAAAGTATATTAATACGGTTATTATTTTTAATTTGAATTGGAGCATATAAATTTTCTCTTATCTCGTAATGATAATAGCTCAAACCATATATTTCTACATTGAGTTCTGGAAAATACACACTTTCACATTCTTGACTCTTGAGACAAAAGACATTCTCAGCCCACACAAATGTCTTATAGTAGGAATTTTCTTTCATATAATCATGGTTTCCTGCTATAAATACAACTTTCGTGTGCGTTAATTGAGCAAAAACATAATTGAGTTCTTTGAGCTCTCTTACTAAAGGCTGTCTATGAAACATATCTCCTGCAATAAGCAGTAAATCAGCCTTTTTTTCTTGTGCTATATGAACGACTCTCTCAATTGCCTGCCATAGCTCTTTCTCTCTATTGATTCCCCAAGAATTATCTTGGTGAGGCGAGGCACCTAAATGTGTATCCGCAATGTGTATAACCTTCAATTTATCTCGTCCTATCTTCTTTTCACATTTATAGCTTCTTATAATTCACAGTTATTTACAGTTCTTGGGAATGGAATGACATCTCTAATATTTGCCATACCTGTCAAATACATAACACATCTCTCAAATCCAAGTCCATATCCTGAATGTCTAGCAGAACCATATTTTCTCAAGTCTAAATAGAAATCATAATCTTCTTCTTTTAAACCTGCCTCATGCATTCTACTTACTAATTTATCATAGTCATCTTCTCTTTGGCTTCCACCAATAATTTCTCCAATACCTGGAACTAATAAATCCATTGCTCCAACAGTCTTATTATCATCGTTCATTTTCATATAGAATGCTTTGATTTCTTTTGGATAATCCGTTACAAATAATGGTTTCTTATAAATTTCTTCTGTTAGAAATCTTTCATGTTCCGTTTGTAAATCACATCCCCATGAAACCTTATATTCGAATTTATCGTTGTTTTTTGTTAAAATATCAATCGCTTCCGTATAGGTTACATGCCCAAATTCTGAAGTTGCTACGTTCTCAAGTCTTTCTAATAATCCTTTATCTACAAATTGATTAAAAAATGCCATTTCTTCCGGCGCATTTTCAATCACGTAGTTAATAACATATTTTAACATGCTTTCTGCCATTTGCATGTTATCATTTAAATCTGCAAATGCCATCTCTGGCTCAATCATCCAGAACTCTGCTGCATGTCTGGTTGTATTTGAATTCTCCGCTCTAAATGTTGGTCCAAATGTATAAATATTTCTAAATGCCATCGCGTAAGTTTCACCATTTAACTGTCCACTTACTGTAAGACTTGTTTCTTTATTAAAGAAATCCTGGTTGTAATCCACTTTACCCTCTTCTGTCTTAGGGGGATTTTCCATATCTAGCGTAGTTACTCTAAACATCTCACCCGCGCCTTCGCAGTCACTTCCTGTTATCAGTGGAGTATGAACATATACAAACCCTTGTTCTTGAAAGAATTGATGAATTGCATAAGCAATGAAAGAACGAACACGAAATACT
This sequence comes from Lachnotalea sp., assembly GCA_041821265.1. Lineage (GTDB taxonomy): Bacteria > Bacillota > Clostridia > Lachnospirales > Lachnospiraceae > Lachnotalea. The sequence goes on from JBGUEQ010000026.1 coordinate 47,345, forward strand.
GCTTGAAAGGTATTCGTTCTCGGTCTTAAATGCGTAATCGTTCTTAAATACTCAAAACTATGTCTCTTCTTTTGAAGTGGATAATCGGAGGAAGAATTTCCTTCTACCGCAACCGCAGCTGCCTGTATTTCAAAGGGTTGCTTTGCTTCGGGCGTTGCTACTAGCTTACCCGTCACTAGAATGGCAGCTCCTACATTTAACTTACTAATCTCTTGAAAATTAACTAAATCATCATTATAAACAACTTGTATCGTATCAAAAAAGCTTCCATCATTTACTACAATGAAACCAAATGTTTTTGAATCACGTAGACTTCTAATCCATCCTCCTATCTTAACCTCTGTGTTAATATATTTCTCTGTATTTTTAAATAATTCTTTTACTGTTACTAATTCCATTATACTTCTCCCTTCCAATGTAATTTATGCAAAGTGCCCTCAAGCGCCATATGGTCAAACTGATTTTGTCTTAATGCTTCATATAAAACAATTGCTACAGAATTCGATAAATTAAGAGAGCGAATCTCTCCAATCATAGGAATTCGTACTGCCGTCTCTTCATTATTCACCAAAATTTCTTCTGGTATTCCAGCACTTTCTTTCCCAAACATAATGTAACAATCTGGTTCATACGATACTTGTGTATACGTGTGTTTTGATTTTGTGGTTGCCATATATATTTTAGCCCCTGGATTCCGATTCAAGAAGTCTTCGTAATTTACATAAGTTGTAACATCCAAATCCTTCCAATAATCCATTCCTGCTCTTTTAATTGATTTCTCACTCAAACTAAACCCAAGTGGTTCAATCAAATGTAGCCTTGTTCCTGTCGCCACACAGGTTCTCCCAATATTTCCTGTATTAGCAGGTATTTCTGGCTCAAATAATACTATATTTAACTTAGCCATTTTTGTCCTCCTTATTAAGTAGTAAAAGGGACATTTCAGAAATTTAGTTTCCGATATATCCCTTTCACTTTAATTAGTTCTCAACTTATTGATAAAACTCTCTAAACGATCTAATGCAAGTTTCAAATCATCAAGCGAATATGCATAAGAAATTCTTAAGAATCCTTCACCGCATTCGCCAAAAGCCGTTCCGGGAACCACTGCAACCTTCTCTTCTTCCAAGAATCTCGTAGCAAACTCATCGGATGTCATATTGAACTCTTTAATAGATGGAAATACATAAAATGCGCCATATGGTTCGAAACATTCTAACTTCATCTCTTTAAAACGATGTACTAAATATCTTCTTCTTTGATTATAAGCTTCTCGCATCTCATCTACATCTTTGTCTCCATGTCTAAGGGCTTCAATTGCTGCATATTGGCTATTAGTAGGAGCACACATAATTGCAAATTGATGTATTTTAATCATCTGCTCAATAATTACCTTCGGTCCACATGCATATCCCAAGCGCCATCCAGTCATAGCATATGATTTTGAAAATCCATTTATAACAATGGTTCTCTCTTGCATGCCTGGTAAAGAAGCAATCGACACATGCTCTTGATTATAAGTAAGCTCTGAATAAATTTCATCTGACATAACAAAAATATCTTTTTCTATTATTACTTTTGAAATTTCTTCCAGTTCTTCCTTCGTCATAATTGCACCCGTTGGATTGTTTGGAAATGGTAAAATCAATACTTTTGTCTTCGGTGTAATACTTGCAAGTAATTCTTCCTTCGTAAGCTTAAAATCATTCTCTGGCTTTAATTCTATAATTACAGGAGTGGCATCTGCTAAAACCGCGCAAGGTAAGTATGACACATAGCTTGGCTGCGGAATTAGTACTTCCTCTCCTGGATTAATCATAGCACGAAGTCCAATGTCAATTGCTTCACTTCCACCAACGGTAACCATAACCTCTGTGTCATAATCATACGAAATATTAGATTTACGTTTTAAATACTTGGTGATTTCTATTTTTAAATCTTTCAACCCTGCATTCGATGTATAAAATGTACGACCTTTTTCTAAGGAATAAATACCCTCTTCTCTTATATGCCAAGGAGTAGCAAAATCTGGTTCTCCAACACCAAGAGAAATAGCATCCGTCATTTCGCTTACTATATCAAAAAATTTTCGAATTCCAGAAGGCTGAATTTGAATTACTTTGTTTGATAATGGGTTTCTCAAGGCGTCACCAACATCCTTTCATCGGTCTTATTCTTCTGCATCATTATGGTTCCATGATCTTTGTACTTCTTAAGAACAAAATGTGTTGCTGTACTGATTACAGAATCCAGTGTAGACAACTTTTCTGTAACAAACATAGAAACATCTCTTAAATTCTTCTCTTCTAACGTAACAAGTAAATCATACCCACCTGAAATCAAATAAACAGCGCGAACTTCTGGATAATTATAAATTCTTTCTGCGATTTTATCAAATCCCTGACCTCTTTGTGGTGTTACTTTTACTTCAATCAATGCCGTTACTTTTTCTGTTGACGTTTTGTCCCAGTTAATCAGTGTATGGTACCCACATATAACGCCTTCTTTTTCCATATCAGCAACTTCATTTGCTATAACAGCTTCATCAACACCAAGTATAATGGAAAGTTCTTGTAAATTTATTTTACTATTCTTTTCAATAAAAGTTAAAATTGTCTCTCTCATAATTGATTCTCCAATCTTTTAATGTAGTGATTTAGAACCTTCATAGTTATCTTTTCACTACTTTTACATTATATAATTCATCACTTTTTGGAGGTTCCAAAAATCTTCTCTCATCATCATTCAGTATAACTCTGTCATTTCCCTTAATTACCTTACCAATAACAATCGCACTAATCCCTATTTTCTCTAGATTTCTTACCAAATCATGTCCGTTATCCATCGCCATCAACATACAACCACTTGATATGAGGCAATAAGGATTCAAGTCATAATATTCGCAAATTTCTATCGTCTCTTGCTTAATTGGTATCTTTTTAAGGTCTATTTCAAGTCCGACGTCGGATGCTTCTGCCATTTCCCAAAGAGCACCAAATATACCGCCCTCTGTAACGTCATGCATAGCACTAACGCCAGACTTAACGGCCTCGGCGGCCTCTTTCACCACTGAAATGTATTTATCGAAATTCTTTGCTGTTTCAACAAGACTCTTTGGATACTTTTCTAAAAGTTCTGTTTCATTTTCCTTTGCAATAATTGATGTACCTTCAATTCCAACCCACTTAGTCACTAAAACGTCTTGCCCTGGTTTGGCTCCTCCAGTAGAAACAACTTGACCCTTCTTTACTTTTCCAATTCCTGTAACGCTGATAATTGGTTGATTTACTGCTCTTGTAATCTCTGTATGTCCGCCAATTACCTGCATCTTAAGTTCTGCACAAACTTCTTCTACTTGTTGCATCATTTCTTTTAAATCCGATTCATATATATCTTCTGGTAAGAGAACCGTCAGCATGACTGCAATTGGCTCTGCTCCAGCTGAAGCCAAATCATTTGCTGTAATGTGTATAGCCAAAGAACCTATGTCTTGTACCGTTCCAGTAATTGGATCTGTTGATATAACGAAGGTTTCATCTTCAGCAAGCTGAATAGCTGCACAGTCTTCGCCTACACCTGCTCCTAATACAACTTCATCTCTTTTTGTTCTTATCTGCTTAAATATGGAACGCTTTAATACTGTTTCCGATACTTTTCCAATTTTCATGTCCTGTTCTCCAACCCATTAAGACTTCTTTTATTTATTGACCTGCTGCAGCTGCTGCGGCGGCTTGTGCTGCTTGCTGTGCGGCAACGGCTGCTGCTTGCGCCTGCTGCGCGGCTGCCATACCTACAACACCTGCCAAACTATCAATCGTTGCTGTAACGGTTGCAGAATCATTCGTTGCTACGGCTGCTGTAAGAGCGGCAACTGAGGCTTCATCGCCCCACGATGTACCAACTGATATATAAGCTGGTTCTGCTTTATAAGAACTATAGTTTACTTCTTGTACCTCGGTTTGTTTTCCATCTATATAAACATATTTAAATAATTTCGCTGTGTAGCCCGTATGTGGAGCTTGTGTTTGCTTTTGTTCACCAAATAAAAGTGTATTATCAATCACATAATTATACCCAACTGGTTCAGTCGTTGTAAGTGTTTCACTTTTATATTCAATCGTTCGATTTGCTGCTCTTGTCTCACAACCATATATGGTAAAGGTAATTTTCTTACCTCCTGTTGCACTTTCAATATAGATTGGATATTCTGTTGTATTAACAAATGTAAAATCTTTACCAGCTGATTCTGATATTGCTGCATCTGCTGATGGATCCACATAACCAACTATCATAGAATGATTATGCCTTTCTTCAACTTGAAGTTCTGCTCTTAACACGGTATTATATAATGTCGTTGATACTTGGCAAATTCCACCACCAAAGCTATCTACCACCTGGCCTTGAAGATAAGATCCTGCTAAATAATAACCATTTTCTGCTGTAAATGGCGTAATTGCTTTATAGGTTGAGAAAGTCTCGCCTGGTAACAAAATAGATCCATTAATTAATTTTGCACCATTTACTATATTAGCCGATCTAGAAGTCCCCGAAGATGTAAAGCTAGTTGTAAACGTAGACAATACATCTTTTACTTTTGAATAATCATCTTTTGTGACTTCTGGCTCTACAACTTTTACTGCTAAATCAATGCTAGTATCTTCTCTGTTCCAATCTGCCAAAGCATTTTCCACTGCTTTAATTGATTCATTTACATCAATGCCAATTCCATTTTGACCATCTGTTATGATAAAATTCCCATTTTCTCTTTTTAATGAAGCATCCATTGGGTCTACATTAAAAGCTAGACATTTATCATTAATTATATTTGTAATCGCATCATCATCAAAAGTAATATCTAAATCATATTCCTTTGATTCATGCGCTAAGTCTTTCAGTGCTTTGTATCTTTGAATAATATTTCCTGTTTTTCCTAAGTTAATTGCATCATCTACAATATCCTTATTTGTACATTCCATACCAAGTTCTGAAGCGGTAACCTGTACTGGATTTGTATCTATCATTAATGTAATTTCTTTACTTCCAAGTTCAGACAAATAGGAATCAATTTCTGCGGAAGCTTCTTCTGCTGTCATTCCTGAGACATCAATACCCGCAATATAAACACCTTCATTTATGGTGTTATCTTCTGTCTCAGTGGCAGCTAATGAGCTTATACCAAATCCAGCAGCTACGGTTAACACTGCTAAAAAACAGACAAAAGTTACTAAAAATTTTTTGATTTTCATTTCAAATCCCCTTTAATATTCACTAATCACTTATTTTACCACAATTAATAACTTTTTCAAACATATTGTAGTAAAAATCATTGTTCTTATGTTACTATTTGGTTGCTTGAATGATACTAGATCGTTATCCAAATAGCAACAAATTACTTGTACCATTTTATAATCTTCGTTGACATATTACTATGGTTTATGTATATTATAGAACATAGTCCCTAAACTTACATGAATCACAATAATCAATTATTAATTTAAGTAATAAAATTATAGAATATTAATTTGTTTACTTAAGTCAATGCAGGCAAAACAACTGCTAATACCATTGATAAAACTAGTATTATAATTATAATGCTAGAAATAGTCTTCTTTGTTTTTGAACTATTGAAATTAATCATAGTTGCCTCCTTCTGCATTTATTAAATGCATATCTAATTTTAACAAACCTGAAAGGTGGAATATAAGTATGCCAATTTTCTTTATTGTTGTTTTATTTACTGCTTGGTTCGCTTTTGCTAGAAGCAGAACAACCTCTCATCAATCAAAAAGTGCTGATAATTTCTGGGAAATGGAATCCAATGCCAATAATACCAGAAAAACTTCACTAGAGTGTTTAGATTATATTACAATTCCATTAAATTTAATAGAATTATCAACTTATTCAAATGATTCTTCTTTACTAGAGTATGGTGCATCTCTAGAATTATTAACTACTAAAAAAATAGTAAATCTTACGGGCATCAATAATACTGATTTAAAACTCAAATATGGTAGTGCAAACCTTACTCTTCTTACTGAATATGACCAGAATTTCACCAAGTTAGCCCAGACGCTAAACAAATTGGGCAGTAGATTAAATGAGCTAGGCAATACACACTCTGCAATTATGGTATTGGAGTATGCTGTAGATTGTGGTAGTGATATCAGTTCTACTTACAATTTGCTTTCTAACTTGTATCTAGTAACTGATCAGTCTGATAAGATTGATTCACTTATTAAATCGGCTAGTACTCTAAATTCATTAATGAAAAATTCAATAATAAAAAAATTAGAAGCTCTTAAATAATTCTTCCATGCTCTAATATAATACCATCTATAATTCTTGATGCTTCATTTTTTGTAAGGCTGTCTATTTGCACAGCTACGCTTATTTTATGATATTTTGTCAAATCATTCAAGTAATTTTTTTGTCTTGGTGTAATTGAGCCTTCTTTTTTCACTTGATAACTTAACCTATATGGATGAAAATCGCCTTCGTTTCCATCATAATATTCTTCTGCAAGTATCTGATATAAATCACTTGTTGCAAGTGCATCGCAGTAAGCACGATGTTTATCGACATGATCTATCTGATAATATTCGCACAAATATTCTAACGAACGTTTTTCTATATATGGAAGAAATTTTCGTGCAAGTTTTAGTGTATCAATTGCACTTTTTTCAAAATGTAATTGATTATTGATAGCACATTTTTTAACAAAACTATAATCAAATAATATATTATGTCCTAACAAAATATAATCTTCACAAAATTCAAGCAATTCTTTTATTGCTATTTCAGTTTCTTCACCCTGTGACATCATCTCTTCTGTTATTCCGGTGAGATGAACAATTTCTTTTGATAAATGTGTTCTTGCATTTACCATCTTATCATAAGTATCTACAACTTTACCATTTATAATCTTTACAGCGCCAATTTCTAATATTTTTGCATATTTAGGGTTTAGGCCTGTTGTTTCCAAATCTAATGCAATATATGAATTTATCATTGATTTCTTCCTCTTTATAATAACTCTTTATTATTAACTATTTTGGTAACTATTCAGTACCTTCATAGCTACAATTCTTTTACTTGATTTTCTTTATTTTCTTGTATTCTTTACAATATGCTTGTAAGAAACACTCTTCACATTTTGGATTACGTGCAAAACAAATGCTTCTCCCAAATGTTATAATTTGAATATTATATAAAATCCAGTGATCCTTTGGTAATACTTTCATTAACGCAAATTCAATTTTTTCTGGATCGTCTTCTTTCGTTAATCCTAATCTCTTAGAAATTCTCTTCACATGAGTATCCACTACAATGCTAGGTTCCTCAAATATATTTCCTCTTATTACATTTGCTGTCTTTCTTCCAACCCCTGCAAGATCTGTCAGCTCGTCAATTTCTCTTGGCACTTCGGAATTATACTTCTCTATTAATTTACGACTACATAAGATTATATTTTTCGCCTTGTTGTGATAGAATCCTGTTGATTTAATATCTTGTTCAAGTTCACTCAGATTTGCATTTGCAAATTTTTCTATACTATCATACTTAACGAACAAATCTTTCGTCACAATATTTACTCTGGCATCTGTGCATTGTGCGCTCAACATAGTTGCAATCAAAAGTTGCCAAGCAGTCTCATGATTTAAATAACACTTATATTCTCTTGTATACTGTTCATCTAGAAGCGCTAGTATTTCACCCGTTCGTTTTGTCATTCCAGCTCACCCACCATCTGTGTAAAGGCTTCGTATGTCAATGGGTTTCTCTTATTATAATCAAATAATATCATTACTTTACCGTCTGTTTTTGCATTGATGAAACCTTCACTTGAAAACACTTCAACGTGCGTCATTTTACTTAATTGTTTATAATGAAACCCTTCATAGTCCGTTAAGTAATTTCTTTCTTCATCTTCCTGGATGTAAAACTCCTTAATAACTTCTTTGTACTCTGTTAAATCGGCTGCCCAAGAAGGTCTTGCCTTAAGATTTTCTCTTAAATATAAATCATATAGCAATAATTCCTTATATAATTCAATATTTTGCTTATCGTACTTCTCCGAAAATTCTAGCAAGATATCATACCTTGTCATTCTAGACTGACTTACACCAGAATACCCTCTTTCTTCATAGAAGTTTCCTAATAATTGAAAACAATCAAATGGTGATTCAAATACTTTGCTAAGCCACTTAACTGTATTTGTAAACTGCCTGCTGTTATAGTACAGTTCAACCATTTCCTCAACCTTCTTAATCGCAAGCAGTTCATCGTGATTTAGCCACTTGGTATACAATACTTCATAGACTGGATTTGTACGATAAATTATTCCATATTTATCCGCCCATTCATGCATATTAGAGCCTTTAAGAACTTTTAAGAAACCTAGTTGAAGCTGTTCTGGATTCAAACAATATACATCATTAAAAGATTTTCTAAAACTGTCATAGCCTTCATATGGAAGACCTGCTATTAGATCAAGATGTTGATGTATATTTCCCATACTATTTATCTTTTCTACAACATCCTTTAATGCATTAAAATCCATAGCCCTATTAATTTCATGAATTGTAGAAATATTCGTTGATTGAACCCCAATTTCTAACTGAATTAGCCCTGGACGCATCCGTGACATGATTTCTAAATCTTCCGCCTTAAGAAGATCGGCTCCTATCTCAAAGTGAAAATTAGTAATACCATTATCATTCTCTAATATATATCGCCATATCGCTCTTGAATGATTAGCATTACAATTGAATGTTCTGTCAACAAATTTCACCTGCGGTATTTTGTGGTTCATAAAATACTTAAGTTCCTTCTCTACCAATTCAAGACTACGAAACCTTACCCGTTTGTCAATTGACGAAAGACAATAACTACAAGAAAACGGACAACCTCTACTCGTTTCATAGTAAATAATCTTATTCTTAAACTTGTCCATATCCGAATAGCAAAACGGGATATCATCCATATTCATCAATTCTCTTGGTTCATTTGTTTCTATTTCATCATTATCATTTCTGAATAAAATTCCTTTTATACAATCAAGCGCAATACTTTGATCAACATAATGAGTAGCTAACTCGCAAAAAGTCTTCTCCCCTTCCCCCACCATAACACCTTTTATCTGTGGAAATTTCTCTAGAAGCTCTAAGCTATCATAAGATACCTCTGGTCCACCTATCCAGATAGGTACATCAGGTAGTAACTTATTTAAATCTCCTACTAATTCTTTGATATAGTTAAAGTTCCAAATATAGCAAGAAAAAGCAATAACATCTGGTTTCTTTTTATATATTTCTTCTAAAATATATTCCACATAATGATTGATTGTAAACTCTGCAATTTCGACTTCAGCTGAATACCTGCCAGCATAGGCGGCCAGATTATAGACTGCAAGGTTCGAGTGTATATATTTTGCATTGATAGCAACTAATAATATTTTCATGCTTTCCTCCATCTGTGCGATTTTTACACGCACATATTGGTAGTTGTGAAAGGTTCACTTCACACTTTCCTCCATCTGTGCGATTTTTACACGCACATATGGGTTTCATTTAACGCTTATCTCTTTATAGACTTTGATTATATGTGAAAATGCTATAAAATACAACGCATATTTCGTTTACTCACTCTATACTACACTTTACTTTTACTACTTTGATGGAACAATATGTATAATAATGTTATAATAAATATAAATAACTTCATAACTATGAAGATGCTGAATCGTTACATAAATTCGCTGATTCTATTACCGCGGTTCATGCTTGACTTAATTAAATTTCAACTATATAATTAGCTGAAATTAGTTATAATTTTTGAAAATTTATAAGAATTTGTATCAAATTCTTATTACACTTGGTTTTTCTAAAATTAAAACCGATACAGATTAAAACAATCATTTGTATCAAGACTCTTTCACAAGCTTTTATACGTATGTGAATAAATCACACGAATGGAGGAAATTATGTTACACATCAAATCATTAGATGAGGGTCTCGATGTATTCAAGGCATTGGGTTCCGATATACGAATTGAAATAATTAAACTTCTCCTTGAAAATAAAAATATGAATATGAACGAATTAGCTACCAAACTTAATATTACAAATGGTGCTCTCACTAGCCATATCAAGAAATTAGAAGATTGTAAAATTGTTGCAATCGCCAATGAGTCTACTGGTCATGGAAATCAAAAGATTTGTAAGGTTTACTTAGATAAAATTTTAATTGATCTAGAAACCAGTGAAGCGTTTAAAAATATTTATGAATCCAGTATAAGCGTTGGTCATTATTCTGATTGTTTAGTGTATCCCACCTGTGGGCTTGCTTCCCCAACCTCACTTATTGGACAGGTGGATGATCCCCGATATTTTTCACACCCAGACCGATATGATGCTAATATATTATGGCTCACGCACGGTTACGTAGAATATGTAATTCCTAACTTCATTCCTGCCTCACAAAAGATTGATGAGATTACCATTTCTGTAGAATTAAGTTCTGAGGCCCCAGGCACAAATAACGTATGGCCTAGCGAAATCTATTTTCATATTAATAATAAATGTATTGGTAGTTGGACAAGCCCTGGTGATTTTGGAGATACAAAAGGAATCTTTTCTCCTGAATGGTGGTATTCGAACTGGAATCAATATGGCATATTAAAGCTGTTAGTAATTAATAAAAGCGGAACCTTTATCGATGGTCTTAAAATTTCTGATGTTACAATTGATGAGTTTCAATTTGATTATAGAAGTACCATAAAACTAAAACTTGAAGTTCCTGACACTACCAAGCACGTCGGAGGACTTACTATATTTGGAAAATCTTTTGGTAACTATAATCAAGATATCAATGTTCGTATCAATTACAGCCCTATTTAACAATATAACCATATTCACTTGAATTTATAAAATGAAGTGCCATTTTGAAGTTAATACTTTAAAATGACACTTTTTTTGAAACAAAGTATTTAGTACAGACACTTTTTGAATTTTCTTGAATATACTTACAGTATAGCACATCGGATACCAACGTGTTGTGTTGCGCTAAGTTGTAACACGTTTAATTAAAACAAAACTTTTGCTATAAAATTTTAAATATGGATATGTAATGAATTCAAAACTAAGATGGTAATGAATGATTACATAAATTCTATAGGAAGGATAAGTGTATGATTAATTGGTATACAGTGTCATTTATAGTTCTTTTGGTATTTTTGATGATTATTACTACTATAAGTTTATTGCATAATAGAAAGCAAAAAAAATTTGTATTCTCTAGTGATACTGCTACTAAAATTAATAAACTAAACGCTGCTCTGACTCCAACTGGATTTACCTATTCTCTTCCAGACGATATGTTTCACACAAGATGTGATGGGCCACAACGTGATTTTGGCTATTGTCACTTATACGATGAAGCAATGCCACTTCTTGGAATGATTGTTGACTGCGAACCTATCTATTTTGATTATAACAATAAACATTGGTTAATTGAATTCTGGAAAGGTCAATATAGCATGGCAACCGGTGCACAAATCGGGGTATTTAACACCGCCAACGAACCTATCAACACACCTAGATTCAATGGTGTGTTTTATGAAAGCATTTCTGATGAAGAATGTTTCCCGATTGAATTTACTCTTCGAAAAAATAAAAAAGATTTCATTTATAGTAAGGCAATGCAAGGGTTACTCACAGGATTTAAACTTGCCGAATTCTCCAATACGACCGCTTTAACCCTCGATATTAAAATAATTTTCCCAAATAAAAAAATGTATTATGCTTTTTTAAATGGACTTAAAAATGCTGGGTACTCTAGCAAAGAATTTTCAGCACATTTTAGGACTGTTAAAATTCGCTTTACAAAACCTCATACTACTCAACCAGTTTGTAGAACTCGTACGCAAGAAGCACTAATACAGCAAGGAAACGAAACTAATTGTAAAACATATCACGATTTAACTTCTGACTACATGGATACTTTAGATAAACTAGAATTTTTAATGACTGCTTTTCCTGATCTATACGATAAGATTATAAAAACATTTTATTCAAAGGAACAATATACTAGCTTTGAATTAATAGCCCCAATTCTCAAAAAATATAATAGTTTTAATCAATCATCCATAACTGCTGATGAATCATAACTATTAAGGTACTAAATAATTGCAATCTATCATGAATATCGTGAAATTAGGTGAGTTAATATGTTAACGAGTAAGAAGCTTCATCAAGTATATAACCACAGTCAAATACTTCCATATGATAATACTTCTAAATTTATTATATTTAGCGACTGCCACCGCGGTTTAGGAAACTCCTCCGATAATTTTCTAGCGAATCAAAATTTATTTTTTGCTGCTCTTAATCATTATTATAAAAACGAGTATACTTATATTGAAATTGGAGACGGCGATGAATTATGGGAAAATCGAAATATAGATGATATCATCCAAGTACACAGTGATGCTTTTTGGATGATGTCTAATTTCTATTATAACAATCGACTTTATTTTCTTTTTGGCAATCATGATATGGTTAAAAAAAATAAAGATTTTTGTAATAATAGCTTTTGTAATTTTTATAGTGAATGTAATCAATGTAATGTACCCTTATTTCCTGAAATCAAAATTCATGAAAGCATCATACTAAAAAACAGTTCAAACACCAACAAAATCTTTTTAGTACATGGTCATCAAGGCGATTTGATAAATGATACGTTATGGCTCCTTGGAAGATGGCTTGTTCGCTATGTATGGAGACCTTTGGAATTAATAGGTTTTAATGCTCCAACTTACGCTGCCAAGACACATAAACATATGCTGAAAATCGAAAAATCACTTTCCAAATTTGCAACCTCTACTAATACTATATTAATAGCGGGTCATACTCACCGACCTGCCTTTGCAAAGCCTGGAGCGCCTCCCTATTTCAATGACGGAAGCTGTGTTCATCCGCGTTGCATAACAGGAATCGAAATTGCAAACAATACCATAAGCCTAGTAAAATGGTCTGTAAAACCAGATGATAAAAATATGTTGTATATCGCAAAAGATACGTTAGAAGGCCCAATAAATATTAATTTGTATTTTCAATAAAATACGACTATACTATAACCTAATAGAAATAAAAAAATGTCTGCTTGCAAACACTTTCGCGCCCGAGTGGATTGCGTAGCAATAAACTTTCTATCCACGAGGTGCGCATTTTGACACTATAAAACTCGGGTTTTTGCTTTGCAAAACACCTCGCGTTAGTGGGTTTTGAACAGTTACAATTAAACTACAAATTTCTATAACATAATGAGGATATGAATATGAATAATACTGAATTGAGTCAAGAAGAAGCTTTTGATGTTTTCAACACATGTCAACGATTCTTTCATACACACAAAACCTATTCTATTTCGTTTCGAATGTCGCAGCTCGTGATATTGAAAAATGCAATTCGACGATATGAACGTTCTATTATTAAGGCACTGCAAAAAGATTTAGGTAAATCAAATTTTGAATCTTATTCGACTGAAGTTGGATTTGTTAAGAAAAATTTAAGTGATGCAATAAAGTATCTCCCCGCTTGGTCGAAGGATGTTTCAGTTAAAACACCTTTTTATTTACTTCCTGCCGAAAGCAAGAAAGTATATGAACCTTATGGAACGGTTCTAATTATGGCACCTTTTAATTATCCTTTTCAATTATTAATTGAGCCTTTAATCGGTGCTATTTGTGCAGGTAATTGCGTTGTTTTGAAACCTTCTGAGCTTGCACCTTGGACATCTATGATTATCACAAAGATGATCTCAGAAGTGTTTAATCCCAAATATATTCGCTGCATTGAAGGTGGTATTGGGACAAACCAAGCACTTCTTAACGTACCATTTAAGTACATTTTCTTTACCGGAAGTATCAATGTCGGCAAAATAGTTATGGAAGCCGCTGCTAAGAACCTAACTCCCGTAACCTTAGAGCTTGGCGGAAAAAGTCCCGCCCTTGTTGATGAGACTGCAAATATAAAGTGGGCGGCGAATCGTATTGTTTGGGGCAAATTTATGAATGCAGGGCAAACTTGTATCGCACCTGATTATGTACTAGCTCATTCCTCAGTTAAACAAGAACTAATGGAGGAGCTCGAAAAAAGTATTGTGAATTTCTTTGGCGCAGACGAAGAATCAAGTGATTCCTACGGAAGAATTATTAATACTAGTCACTTTAACCGCTTATCCAACTTATTAGATGCAGATGCAGACTATATCATTTATGGTGGTTCGCGTGACGTGAGGAAAAAATATATTCAGCCAACCTTACTTGATATTCCTAACCTAAATGTAGCTACGATGAAAGAAGAACTCTTTGGTCCTATTTTACCTATCCTAACTTACGAATCACTGGAAGAAGCCAAATCTATCATCGAAACAATACCAACCCCTTTGGCATTGTACCTATTCACAACAAACAAACTAGTCAAAGATAATATTGTAAAACATACTTCTTCTGGTGGTGTATGCATCAATGATACGATTGAACATATTGTAAATCCACATCTTCCTTTTGGTGGTGTCGGAACTTCTGGCATGGGTTCTTACCATGGGAAGAAAAGCTTTATAACCTTTTCGCACCAGAAAAGTGTTTTTACACGCGTAGGAACCTTTGATATGAAATTCATGGCTCCACCATACACGAATTCTGGATTGAGAATATTAAAAACTATTTTTAAGTGATTTAGAATCTGATTAACTTGCATAATACGGGTATTAAATAGATACCATTTTTGATTATTCATTTATCTGTTTCTAAGTGTAACTATAAAAGGCTGCTGTCGCACTAAATAAATTAGTGCACAGCGCTTTTTACAATAAGTGAGTACTTTATATTTTGTTAGCAAAGCAATTTAAATCTTCTTCTTATAATATTGATATGCAATCCAAAAGGCTATTTGTTGTATACTTAAAGCTCCAAGACATAGATAGGATTCTTTGGTGCTACCTATTGCTGAAAAGAGTATAACTAGACCAGCAAACAACAACGCTGCTACTACATTCGATATGGTATATGCTATTCTCAATATTTGAATATTTCTCTCATCTTTCAGTTCAATTTGTTCTTGTTTCAATTTCTCAGGTGATGTAATCTTTCGATGTATTAATTTAGCAATACTTACACCTGCGAATCCAGCACCCACGCCTGTAATAATCCCCATTAATCTCATTGTATTATGAGCCGATTCATTTATTACCGTTGCATTGATAAGACCAAATGCAAATAAAACAACTCCTAAAAATAATACTGCTACATAAAATCTTGTACTTTTAAAACTTTTACACATCATAGCGATTCCTCCTCATATATAAATATTTCTTCAATTGACATGTTAAAATATCTTGCAACTTTGAATGCTAACTGGATCGATGGATTATATCTTCCTTTCTCCAATGAACTAATGGTCTGTCTTGAAACTTCTAATTCTTTGGCAAGCTCTTCTTGCCGAATTCCACGTTCTTTTCTTATTTCTTCTAGCTTGTTCTTCACTTACCTTTCACTTCCTTTTGTGTCAAATCGAATACTTACAATCCGATTCGCTCTTTCTTTATTCTTTATTTTTCTTTTGGAAAGTTAACTTTACATTTATTATATACGATTATCCCATAAACGTCAAGCTAACTTTACATATTTTGAATTTCCAACCGTACTGTTCACACATTTGACCGGATATAGCATTAAATTTCTATCGTAACATTAAAATTCTATCAATTCCGTTTTGGGTACGTTATAAGAATTTACCTATGAATGAGCTAACCGTAAGAGTAAGATAATAAATCGAAAAAAGCATTGAAACTATTTTTTAGATAGTAACAATGCTTTTTTATTATTCAATATATATTATTTTACAATAGTATCCTTTAAAAATTTTTTATTTAATTCACACCAAACATTAGACAAAGAATCAAAATATGTGCTGGATAAAAAATATAAAAAACCCATTTGTGTTTTTTCCCTTCTTTTCCATTGTATATCAATATAAAAAACAAGGAAAAAATCATCATCCATTGATAATTTTCAAATATAGGCGAACCACCAAGATCCATTTGCCCCAATCCAACTATGTTTTGCATAATGTAATCTATTAAATCACTTATATTGAATCCAAAAACTTGTCCCATTTTTCCTAAAACTACACCAATTATGGATGTTGTTGAAACAAAAAAATAGAATAAGTCAAATACAGTAAAGCTAATTGCTAATTTAACGGTATTATTTTTAAATAAATAAAATATTATTCCTAATACAACAAAAATAAATCCACCTTCCAGATTAAAAATATTTCCACATAATGTTGGAAACACATAAATAAATATACTTTCAGTTAAATTAGAACTAATATTTATTAAGAATACTGTTAAAATAGTACTTATAAATTGCCAAGAAATATATATAATAAAATATCTTATCCATTCCTTTTTATTTTTGTATATTTCAAATAAGTACAATACTAAACACAATGAAAATAAAGTGCGAAAAAAATTATTAGGTATATCATAAATACTTTGAATTACCGACATAATTACGCTCGCTATATATAATCGCATTAAGTACATTTTTTTATTTCTCGTATAATCAAAGCTCCATACACAGCAAAACAAAAATATCGGTGCTGATAACCGACCTATCCAATGAAACCATATCGAAAATCCAGAAATAAATTCTGCAACATGGTCAAGCAACATAAAAATTAATGCCATCCACTTAAGTTTATTGCTACTCAATTTTGTTTATCACCATTCAAATCCAGTTATAGATCCAGAGAAGTTCTGATAACTCCCCGTGAAACTTATATAAAATTTCTTTGTGCTCGAAATACCTTTAACTGAAAAAGTTGCTGTACTATTTGGACTAATTGTTTTAGAAGCTAAAGTGGTCAAAGATGTTCTGACTTTTACTTTAAGTGAATAATCGCTTCTATTTTCTACAGTCACACTATAATTTGTAGCCCCTTTATATTTATAATTTGTATACAATGTCTGGTAATTCGATGTTCCACCAAAATCATCGCTTCCACCATCACTTAAATCCATCACATTGGTAGGTGCCTTAGTAGAATCAAGTGAAATTGTCTGACTTGGATTTTTCGGTGATACCCCATTATATACTTCTGTTAAACTTTAAGCAAAAGCAGTATTTGATGATACTGTAAAAACTAAAACCATTAGTGTTAAAAAGCTCAAAAATTTTTTCATTATAATCCCCTTTTCTTTTAATTAATTTTTTTATAACCTCCCTTAAATTTTATCATATTTTTTAAAAGTGTTATTTATTTCATCTTACAATTTCATTACATTTATCTTAATATAAAACATTTTTTATGTATATCTTTATACATAATCAATTATAAAGTGGCTCATTTTAAGCGTTATATACTCATTTTGTATGATGTTATAAATCCAAACAAGTATAGCAAAATATTCCCATACGGTAGTGAAATAAATTGCCACCTAATAATATTCAATTAATAATATTCAATATTTATTAAAGTTAACTCTTCGATACTAAAATCACACAACCACAACACCAAATAGCTTAGCCAATTCAGAAGCCTGATACAAGTCAACAATAGCGCCTCTAAGTTCTGTGCCTTCAGCAGACACTATCATTCCAGTTATAGTGCTCTTTGTAAAATCAATTCCTTTCAGTGGCGTACGAAAGAAATTTGTTTTTATAAATTCCGCTTTTTCACATTTTAAATTTTTTATCTGGCAATCTGCCATGCTTGCACTTTCAAAATTACTCCCGTACACCTCAACCACATTCATTTTAGTTTCGCTAAAATTAACATATTGAAAGTTACTTTCTATCATAGAGACATCCTTTAAAATTGATTCCTTAAATTTTGCCCCAAGGACTTTGTCCATTTCAAACTCACATCTATTAAAGTATGCCTGACTCATATCACAATTAGATAAATCACAATTTTTAAAAATCACATCAATAAATGTACATTTTTCAAAATCACACTCATGAAATCGAGAATTTTCAAAAAAAACCTGATTAAATCGAATCCCCTTTATGTCTTCCCCTACCAGACAAGCACCCTTGATATGCAATTCTTCTATTTCTGTTTCGTTCTCTTTTGCCTCTTGAAGTAGTTCGATTATATCGATGATTTCCGGTAATTTATTTTGTAATTTAGGTTTTTGAATTTTCATAAATTTCCTTTCTGATATTATGTCTCATTTATTTTTACTTTCTTAACTGCCTAAATGTATATATGCATCCAGCTAAGAATGCAAGTAATAAAATGATTAGAAGTATATCTGTGCTAATATACTTTTCTAAATGAAAAAATTCATAAATCCGTGACATCTCTCGCATTATAATCATTGTAATTGTAAACTCTAGTATTGTTCTAAAGCTAATTTTTTTCACACCAAGTCCTCCCCTACTGCCGCTCAAATTTCACTTATAATTTCATCTTCGCGCCTACTATTCGGATAATAATAGTGCCCTTTATTAAACATTATTTTATTTCAATCAATTGCTTTTTGTATACATTACTGAACACAAACTATTCATTGCCGTCAGTTATCTCCAAACATTACCTTTTTATATTTTACCACAACAAATAGATTATGTGAAGAATACGGTTGATGTTAATTCATGATTAAATTGTAACTAGTTACTGTTCACACAGTAGCTTAACACTAGCTGTTAAGCTACGTAAGAAAATGATTCAACAAATGATTTCTGCTTC
>JBGUEQ010000027.1:0-60584 GCA_041821265.1 Lachnotalea sp.
ACGGGGAGTTTTTTGGTTATATCTTGATTTTGTATGGGTAGCATCTACAATTACAGATTTTGACTTTATAATTCCTTTATCTAATGCAATTCGAACTGTTTTAGCAATCAGCATATCCAAAAGATTCATGTCTTTTAATCGGAGTTTACGGAACTTTGTTAACGAACTGGGATTGATGACCTCTTCTTCTGGTGCCATATCAAGAAAGTATTTGAAAGACATGTCGTATTTAGAGCGTTCAACGACATCAACATCTGATAAATCATAAATGGACTTTAAAAGCAGATACTTAAACATACGGATAGGTGGAATGGCATTACGCCCATTATCAAGACAATACTTATCTATTAATTCATCATAAACAAAACCAAACTCAACTAATTCTTTTATTTGACGAAGCAGATTATCCTTTGGAATTACTAATTCATATATTTCTATATAAGAACTTAATACTAATTTCTGTTGTTGTTCAATCATAAAAACACCGCCTATACTTGATATTTATATTTTATCAAATATAGACGGTATTATCTACTTTTTCAGTGCCCTCGTGAAATGGCAGGGAGAGGTTGTTGCTACGCAACCCGCTTTAGAACAAATCGTCTAAAAAGTCAGATGCTTTGTTCTAAATTCTTTTTACGAAACTCTGCAGGGCTTTCACCTACATACTTTTTAAACTTTTTATGAAAATAATCAACATTTTTGTATCCTACATGTTCCGATATTTCATATACCTTTAAAGTATTTTCTAGAAGAAGTTCTTTCGAATTATTAATTCGTACATGGTCGATGTAGGAATTAAAACTTTCTCCCACTTTCTTACTAAATATTTTTCCTAAATAAGAGCTATTATAACCAAATAGTGGAGCGATGGTTTCCAGTTTTATGTTATCGTGAAAATTATGATTGATATAATGAACGATATCATCCAAAACACTATCACTTGATGAATTTCCAATTGCATTCATTATCATTTCAAACTGTTCAGAGAAGAATAATATGATTTCATATAAATAGTATTTACTGTCAATAAAGTCTATTACAGCGGAATTGGTTGGAAAAGGGATATCAGTTGTACTATAGATATGATTAATTGACTGCTTTATCTGTAGATAAATATCAGCTAAAAATAGTTTAATGCTTGACAAATCTGAGTTTGTATAATAAAGATTTTTTTCCAAAGAAGTCAAAATATTAGCTATCATATTTCGATTATAACTTTGTATATTATCACATAATTGCTCGCAGTATAAATTTGCTTCTAGTGGCTTTATTTCATAACTATCTTTTTTAAAAGCAGGTAATTGATCATAACCAATTACATGTTGATTTTGCTCACAATAAAAACGACGATTTAAAAGACTCAATGCATCTTCATAGGAACTATGAATATCTTCAGCTTTAGTTACAATGCGCCCATAAGTTAAAAATATAGAATCCAAAGGTGAGCCTTTTTGTGGAGTCTTTTCATAATGGTGTAATATGTTTCCAAAACGTTCTAATGCAAAAGAACCTTTTAAGAGGATCACATCTTTTTGGTGCATTTTTATATATTCAAAAGACTTATTATTTTGATTTGTAACTTTTAATAAATCAGTAAAACTATAAATTTGACCAAAGGTATCAACGTTATAGTTTTCGTAAATAACAATTTGATAAATTGTTGATAAAATATTTATTTCCTTTAAATTGATGGTATCTATATCACCAGTATTAAGGATAATATCACGTAATATAGTATGTTTTGCCTTTTCTTTAAAATGTTTAATGGAGTGAGTATGCAGTTGTTCTTTTTCAATTGTCTCTTTCACAGATGTTACAGCATTAGATAATTCATCTTCATCAATTGGCTTAGTAAGGTAAAAATCCACACTATAACGTATGG
This sequence comes from Lachnotalea sp., assembly GCA_041821265.1. Classification (GTDB taxonomy): domain Bacteria; phylum Bacillota; class Clostridia; order Lachnospirales; family Lachnospiraceae; genus Lachnotalea. The sequence goes on from JBGUEQ010000027.1 coordinate 1,886, forward strand.
CAGTCTGTGCATATTTAAAATCTGAGAAACCACTTAAAATAATAAAATGTCCTTTGAAATTCGATTCTCTGGCTAATCTGACAATATCGGTACCTTGTAATTTAGGCATGCGAATGTCTAATAAAACCAAATCTGGGTTTAATGTAAGAATAGCGGTCAAAGTATCTTCACCATTACTCGCTTCGCCGCAAATATGAAAACCGAGTAACTCCCAATCAACGATACATTTCAATCCTTCACGTATAATGACTTCGTCATCAGCTATAAATACATTCATCTAAATTTTCTCCTTTTGTGCGATTTTTCACGAATAATTAGGTAGTTGTGTAAAATTTATTTTCACACCGATTCCTCCATTGTATTGTATAAAGGAAGTGTAAGGGATACAAGTGTTCCTTCGTTTGGCCTACTTGTGATTTTCATACCATAAGTGTCACCATAAAAAAGTTTGATACGTTGATTAATATTATAGAGTCCGATACTACTCGTTTTGCTTTTATTTTGCGTTTTAATGCTATCAGTCAAAGATAATAATTCATCTTCGGTCATTCCGAGTCCATTATCAAATATATTAATCTGAAGAAATTCCTCATTTTTAATTTGGACGTCAATATAAATTTGTCCATTGGCCTCAGTTAATTCCAACCCATGAAGAATGGCATTTTCCACTATAGGTTGAAGTAAAAGAGGCAGAATCTGATACTCTTCAAGATCCAACTCATCATGGATATTAAGAGTATAATTTACCCTTTCATTAAATCGTAGTTTCTGAATGGATAGATATGTTTCAATGTAATCCAATTCCTTTTTTAGTGTAGTGGAAGAGGTTCCTGTATTTTCTAATACATAATGTAATGACTTACCAAGCAACTTTATGGCATTTGCTACATCACGATTTCCCTCTGTAAATGCCTTCATGCGGATAGTTTCTAATGTATTATAGAGGAAATGAGGATTGATTTGACTAGCTAGCATTTTGAATTCCATTTTCTGTTGCTGATTTTTGAGAACTTCTTCTTGAAGTTTTACCTCATACATCTGCGCATCCATTTGCATGATACTTAGAATCATCACTTTTAAATCAGAAAATACTTCTGATAATTCATCATCCCCTTTAAAGGTATCAATGATATCATAATTTCCTTTGCTCGCTTTATGCATTTCTCTTAGCAGTGTATTAATTCGATTACTAAAGTGATTAGTAAAAATAGTGATTAGTAAAAATGGTATCACTGAGGATAGAATTATAATTACACTACAAATCATTACGATGTGCATGGCATCAGGTAAGGCATTGAAGTCTAAGGTGGAAATATAAATTTTATCTTTTGATATATAGGGTAGTAATGTGGATATATTTGCGATACTTTTCTTGTTTTCACAGGTTAATGCTCCAGAATATTGAAACTGATTCCGAATATAGTCAATAGGAAGATCACTATTATGTCCCACGAGATTTCTATCGGAACTATAGAAGACAGGGTCTTCATTAACAGAAACACTTGTAAAAAACGAACTGTTTTGGATTCTGTTTTTAAGGTAGTTATTACTGATTTTTATTACAAGTACAGCATATTCTCCGGTGGAGATAATTGGGAGTCTTCGAATCAAACAAAGTTCTTGTGAAGTATGTTTCCAATAATCCACAGTTTCAATACTTTTCCAATGTATATCTGCATGATGTATAGCTTCCTGATACCAATCGGTAGTTTGAATTTCTTTCGTAACAGGAATGAAGTTACCATATTCAGAGATGGTTGGATTTGTGGTATAAAGTTCAATATCTGAAATATAAGTATTTTTAGTAAGGTAATTGGTAATTTTACTATAGTTTTTGCAGGATGTAGCGGCTTCTTGTACACTAGAATATTTCGTTTTCAGAAGAGTTTGCAAGTCCTTATCGAAAAAGAGCTCATCTGAAATCGTATAAACATTTGTAGTAACATCAAACATAATTGATTTAACACGTACATTATCAGCTTCTACTTGATTTTGATAATGTTTTAATAACAAATTTCTTGTATTTAAAATCAAGAAAATTCCAATGATTAAGATTGGAATTAAAAGTGCAGAAAAATAAATATAAAACAGTTTCTTTTTTATTTTAGTGATGCGAAATTTTTGTTTTAGAACCGTTGAAATGAGCATATTTAAATTGCCTTTCATGTAAAATATTACCAGTGCATTCTGAATAGTAATCGTTTAAGTACTAGGTATAAGATTAGTATAGTAGAAGCGAAAACAAATGTCAAACATCATGATTGTAAAGATGAGATTCTCTAATAATGAAAGTGTTTTAAGTTGAATTAGTATGGTATTAGAGCTTAAAAATGTATAATATAATGATACTATAAAAAAAGGTAAATTAGGGAGGAGTAAAATTCATTATGAAATTTAGCAATGGATGTTGGCTACAAAAAGAAGGATATGAATGTTTTACGCCACAACAAGTATTTTATTCAAAAATAGAAAAAGATATGGTTACAATCTGTGCACCAACCAATCGAATTAATCATAGAGGTGATACATTAGGAGGGATCAATCTGACGATTCAGATTACGTCGCCAATGCCTGAAGTAATTAGAGTACAAACACATCATTATCTTGGTGTGGTAAAAAAATCACCAGAATTTGAACTTTCAATTTGTCCTGATTCTTCATTAGAAGTAGAAGAAAATGATGAAATAATTACAGTAAAGAGTGGAAGCTTAAAATTAATCATAACAAAGCAAAACTGGTCTATGTCATATGAAAGAGATGATAATAAGCTTACAAAGAGTGCTTCAAGAGATTTAGCTTATATGAAAACAGACTGGAAAGGTCTGGCATATGATAATGGGCGAGATGAAGATACCTATATGCGTCAGCAGTTAAGTTTATCCGTAGGCGAATTAATATACGGACTTGGAGAACGTTTCACTCCTTTCGTGAGAAATGGTCAGACAGTAGATATTTGGAATTCAGACGGAGGCACCTCAACAGAACAATCTTATAAAAACATTCCGTTCTATCTCTCAAACAAAGGTTATGGTGTGTTTGTGAATCATCCAGAAGATGTTTCTTTTGAAGTTGGAACAGAACAGGTAACCAAAGTAGAATTCAGTGTTCGAGGAGAAAGTTTGGATTACTTTGTCATTAATGGACCAACTATGAAAGAAGTATTAACAAGATATACAGATTTGACTGGAAAACCATCACTTCCAGCACCTTGGACATTTGGTTTGTGGCTATCCACTTCTTTTACAACAAATTATGATGAAGCAACGGTTACCAGCTTTGTAGATGGCATGCTAGATAGGGGAATTCCGCTTCGCGTATTTCATTTTGATTGTTTCTGGATGAAAGATTTCTGCTGGTCAGATTTTACATGGGATAGTAGAGTATTTCCTGATCCAGTGGGCATGATTAAGCGCTTAAAAGAAAAGGGATTAAAAATATGTGTATGGATTAACTCCTATATTGGGCAAGAATCTACTATGTTCCAAGAAGGTGTTGAGGGCGGATATTTTCTAAAACGTCAAAATGGAAACGTATGGCAATGGGATATGTGGCAGCCTGGTATGGCGATTGTTGACTTTACAAATCCCAAAGCGTGTGAATGGTTTAGCTCAAAATTGGAAGCATTACTTGACATGGGAGTGGACTGTTTTAAAACAGATTTTGGCGAAAGAATTCCAACAGATGTAGTTTATGCAGATGGATCAGATCCAATTAAGATGCATAACTATTACACGTATCTATATAATAAAACCGTTTATGATTTATTGGAACGAAAACGTGGTAAAGGTGAGGCTGTTTTATTTGCAAGATCTGCTACTGTTGGCGGTCAGAAGTTCCCAGTACATTGGGGAGGAGACTGCTGGTCAGATTATGAATCCATGGAGGAAAGCTTACGCGGAGGACTTTCCTTAATGATGTCAGGATTTGGTTTCTGGAGTCATGATATTGGAGGATTTGAAAGCACATCTACACCAGATGTATATAAGCGTTGGGCAGCATTTGGATTATTATCTTCTCACAGTCGTCTGCATGGTAGTACCTCATATCGTGTGCCTTGGGTGTATGATGAGGAAGCGGTTGATGTTGTAAGATTTTTTACAAAACTAAAAGCAAGTATAATGCCTTATCTATTTAAAACAGCTGTGGAAACTTCCGTGTCAGGTATTCCTACGATGAGAAGTATGGTATTGGAATTTAATGAGGATAGAACTTGTCACTACTTAGATAAGCAATATATGCTTGGTGATTCCATTCTAGTTGCTCCAATCTTTAATGAAAACAGTATGGCAGAGTATTATTTACCAGCAGGCGTTTGGACAAATTATTTCACAGGTGAAAAAGTGCAAGGTTCAAGATGGATTGCCGAGAAACATGGATACTTAAGTATTCCATTCATGATAAAAGAGAATTCAGTAGTTGCCATTGGTTCTTGTAATGACAAGGCAGATTATGATTATGCAGATGGTGTTGAGCTAAAAGTATATGAATTAATGGAAGGAAAAGAGACAGGAACAATTGTATATGGAATGGATGGAACGAAAGATTTAGACATTAAACTAATGAAAAATAGAGAACAGATAATCATTAAAGTGGATGCAAAGAAAGAATACAGCATTCGATTGATTAATGTAGTTATTACAAGTGTGACGAATGCTAATGTAACAATGGAAGGTAAAGATTCTATTATTACAGCAGAAACGAATATAACTGAAATAATATGTAACTAAAACGTAATGATTGATTCCCCACTATTTCGCGGATCGCTATCTAAGAGGGAATTGAATAGTTACAATAAAATAATATGAATTGAAAATAACTGCAAGGAATAGACATAGGATATTTCTTGCAGTATTTCATGAAATAAATAATTGGAGGAAACAAGATGATAAATAATACTATAGAAACAGAAATAGAAATAGAAAATATATTGGCGCAGTTAACCTTGGATGAAAAAATCGGAATGATTCATGGGAATGGATTATTTCGAACAGAAGGTATTAAGCGACTTGGAATCCCACCACTTAAAATGTCAGATGGACCTATGGGTGTGCGAAGTGAATTTGAAAATGCATCATGGAATAATATTGGAAACTCAGATGATTTTGTAACCTATTTACCTTGTAATAGTGCCCTTGCGTCTACTTGGAATCCCGAACTTGCATATCAATTAGGAAAAGTCTTAGGAGAAGAAGCAAGAGGACGTGGCAAGGATGTAATTTTAGCACCAGGAGTTAATATTATGCGAAGTCCTGCCTGTGGAAGAAACTTTGAATATATGAGTGAAGATCCTTATTTGACAGCTAAAACAGCAGTGCCAATTATTAAAGGAATTCAAGAGGCAGATGTAGCTTCCTGCGTAAAGCATTTTGCGGTGAATAATCAGGAAACAGAGCGATTATGGGTTGATGTTGAAATAGAGGAACGTACACTTCGTGAAATCTATCTTCCAGCGTTTAAAGAAGCAGTAGAAGTAGGAAATAGCTACTCTTTAATGGGGGCATATAATTTACTTTATGGAGAACATTGTTGTCAAAGTAAATTTTTATTAAACGGAATTTTAAAAAATGAATGGGGATATGATGGTTGTGTAATCTCAGACTGGGGCGCTGTTCATGATACAAAAGCTGCAGCAGAAAGCGGTTTAGATATTGAAATGTCAGTAACCTCTAATTTTGATGATTACTTTATGGCAGAGCCATTAAAAAAGGCAATTCAAAATGGAGAAATAGAAGAATCACTTCTGGATGAAAAGGTACGAAATATCCTTCGATTGATGAAAAGACTTAACATGTTAGGTGAAAAGCGTTGCAAAGGTAGTTATAACACAAGCGAACATAGAGATGCAGCACTAAATATTGCAAGAGAATCAGTGATATTACTTAAAAATGAAGAGAATCGCCTTCCACTTTGTGGAGAAAAGATAAAAAAACTACTAGTAATTGGGGATAACGCGGAGAAAATTCATTCTTGTGGTGGAGGCAGTGCAGAAATAAAAGCGCTCTATGAAATATCTCCACTAATGGGATTGAAAAAGATACTGGGTGGTAATACTGAAATCACTTATGTCAGAGGCTATTATGTAGAACCTAAAAAAGAAGATAGTGATGCAAATTGGCAGGAAAACAGCTTAGAAGATATCGTTTATACAAAACTAGCTGAAAATATGGAAGAAGATACTAACGTTAAGAGACAACAATATTTAGAAGAAGCCGTAACCCTTGCAAAAGAAGCAGATGAAGTTATTATTATTGGCGGTTTGAATCATGATTATGATTCAGAAGGTCTTGACCGCATAGATATGAAACTTCCATATGATCAAGATACTCTCATTGAAGAAGTGTTAAAAGTAAAAAAAAATACAGTTGTGGTTATGATGGCAGGATCTCCAGTCGAAATGGGAAAATGGATTAACGATGCTAAAGCAGTTGTATGGAGTTGGTATGCTGGTATGGAAGGTGGAACTGCATTAGCAGAAGTTTTGCTTGGAGAAGTTAACCCAAGTGGTAAACTTCCAACAACCTTCCCTAAAGAGTTAAGTGATTGTCCAGCATACTTAATTGGTGAATTCCCTGGTGGCAAAACTGTCGCTTATAAAGAAGGTATATTTGTTGGGTATCGTTATTATGATACCTACCATATTGATCCAGAGTTTTGTTTTGGCCATGGATTGTCTTATGCAAGTTTTGATTATCAAAATTTATGTGTAAGTGTAAGTGAAACGGAGGATGTCATTATAACTGCTACGTTAGAAGTAAAAAACATCAGTAAGGTAGCAGGGGCTGAAATCATTCAGTTGTATATTGCGGGTAAAAATTCATCAGTGGAACGCCCATTTCAAGAATTAAAGCAATATCAAAAAGTGACATTAGAACCAGAAGAAACAAAGAAAATAACCTTTATATTGAATAGAACAGCATTCGGTTATTATGACATACAAAGTAAACAATTCAAATCAGAAGTCGGTGAATATGAAATTCATATAGGAAGTTCATCAAAGGATATTAGATTAGAAAATTTAATTGAACTAAATAAAAATTATTTTTATAAATAATAATAAGGCGCCATAAGTCAATAAGACATATGGCGCCTTGATTATTTTATAAGATATTTGTAAGTATAGAAATCGATAGATAGTTCTGAGTTAGGAATTTGAAAAGCGATAAAAGTGCCTTGCAATCAGAATTAAAAATACAATCCATGGTAAAAGCGATAGTAAGGAAAAGATGATACCAATTAGTCCAGCAGTTGAGGGAATAATCATTAGTAATCCAGAAATCAAACCGAACAATCCTGTATTTTTACTAAAATGTTTACTTTTTAAAATTATGGAAGAAAATAGAAGTAACTTTGAGCAATGGTAATGTATATGAAGGAATTTCTGGAATTCACATCTCTTTCTTAGAGTCTATGGCTAATTTGCAATATGAGAGACAAAATAGTGAGAAAGAGCATTTTGAATATGCCTCAGAAGAAGCGGATGAATATAAAAAGCAGGTAATTACATTCCAAATAGAAAAATTACTCTTAATTAAAGGCTGTATTGATGGCGGAAATATAGATGAAGTAAGCGAAATTGTTCGTAAAGTTGTTCTGAACATGGAGGAACTAATCTTGAAATGATACTAAAACTAAGCTGTAAGAATGTAATTGAGATTAAGCAAGATAAACAAGATGATTTGATACAGATGTTTCTAGTTATATCAATAAAAATTTTAAGGATCCCAATTTAAGTCTAGTGGCATTGGCTGATGAATTTCATTTTTCATCAAGTTACGTAAGTAAATTCATAGGACAGAATTTTTCTGAGAGTTTTACTGATATTATCACAAGAAAAAGAGTAGAGTATACGAAAAAATGTTTGGTACATACGAATAAACAAATAGCTCAGATAGCTCGTGAGGCAGGTTGATTCCCAGAATCAGGACTTATTGGCGACAGAGATACTATGACAATTATCTCAACTTCATAACTAAAATAGCAACTTAATAAAAGTAATAACAATAAATGGAGATTCTGTTTAATCTGACCGATTAGGAAAATGATGCATTTAAGCAGGGTCTCCTTTTTTATGGATAGGAATAAGAATTGAAGAAGAAAAATTGGTTCAAAAACAGTGAAAGTCAAACTTCTAATTTGTTAATTGCACCAACAATATCGATTTGTCACTGTTGATTGAGCGATAAATAGTTGCTCAGCAGTTTGGGTAAAGTTCTTCAATATAGAAAGAAGTAGAAATGTACGTAATGTTTGAGTATCCATAAAACCTCCTTTGTTATCGAAAACACGCATGAATTGCGAAAGGAGGGAGGAATTATCGCAATGCAAGTACCAGATTTTGATGCTATGCCTAAAAAAAGTGTATTGATACTGTTGCATTTGAATATAAAGAGATTTTTTCTGATGTTAGTATCAATCAGTGCCGAAATGAGAGAATAGAAACGTATTATAATATTTTAAATCGTTATTATAGTAAGGTTGAGATTTGGGAGACAGGGGATTTCCATGTTATGGAGAATCACGAAGCAATTATTGAATTTATTAGTAGCACAGCGTTAAGACCTTACATAGCAAAATTAAATGAAGAAAGTGTTTCTGACTTTATAAATGCAATCTTAAGTAAAATAAAGAACTTCTATAAAGTACAAGAAAATAATAAGGTGCTTTTTGAATTTAAAAGAATATTTTTCATAGCAGAGAAATAAGAGACTAGTATAAATATCTATCATATAAAATAGAAAAATGTAAGCAAAACAGTATAAAAATAAGGTAGAAATCAGGGCTTTAATACTTGATTTTTACCTTGTTTTTATTAATTATATACATCTAAATAGTACAAAACTATTCGCATAATTGATTGAATGACTACAAACATCAGAAACATTAGAAAACTATTAACTTGGATTTTACCATTATTTAACTGCACGTTGATAGATAGCCTACTTATCAGACTGTATAATTATATTATAATAAATATTTGGGAGAAAGAAGAAGTTAAAATTGGGGATAAAATTACAAAAGTATCTAAGCGATGAAGCATTTATTGTACAAAGTGAATGTGGACTCAGTTTAGTAAACGCGATATTACAAATTGTTAATGCTGAGCTTAATATTCGTTATGGTAGAAAAGTAATTCATCATAAAAGCAATCGTATCACATCGTATGAAAGTATAATAGCAAAGCTGGAAAGAAAAGGATTAGAGCGTGCTTTGGAAGAGGCCCAAGGAAGAATCAATGATTTAGTTGAAGTAAGAGCTATCTGTTCCTATACGGATGATTTATATCAGATAGCAGAAATATTATGTAATCAAAAAGATGTGAAACTGATTAAGAGAAAGGATTACATAAAAATCCAAAAGCATCTGGATACAGGAGTTTACATTTGATTGTTGAAGTACCGATAAAAAGAGGTGAGAAAAATGAGATTTTCAAAGTTATTAGGAAAGTATCCAAGAATATTTTTGATTAGTCATATGGGAGTTTGGTTTGTGATTGGAATGGTAATCAGTTATTTGGTTATGCAAATTCCAATATTTAATAGACCCGAATCTTTAAATATTGGTTTGGGTTTTGCAGGATTGTTAGCCCTGATTGTTGGATTGTTGGGTGGTGTTTTTATATTACTTAACTATTCAGAAAAGAATCAAAGTAGAGACTTTCATTTTAGTATTTAACAAACTTATTATAAATTATAAAAAGGACGTAAATATGAAAATTATATTGAAAAATGTATGTAAAAAATTTGGAAAAAGTTTTGCAATTCGAGACTTAAATATAAAAATAGAGAGCAAATGCTTTGCAACATTACTGGGACCGTCTGGTTGTGGGAAAACAACAGTACTACGAATGATAGCAGGATTGGAAACTCCAGATTCAGGAGAAATCTATTTCAATGATACGTGCATTTTCTCAAGCGTAAAGAATATCGATATTGTTCCAGAAAAAAGAAATCTTGGATTTGTGTTTCAAGATTTTGCTTTGTGGCCTCATATGACAGTATTTGAAAATGTAGCGTTTAGTTTAAGAGCAAAAAAGCAAACAAAAGAATTAGAAAACCAGGTTATGGATGCATTGCGGTCAGTTCAACTGGATGATTTTCGAGAGAGATATCCTAACCAGTTAAGTGGAGGGCAGCAACAAAGAGTCGCTTTTGCACGAGCAATTGTAGGAAAACCTGATTGTATCTTATTTGATGAACCCCTCTCAGCACTTGATGCAATTTTACGAGATGAAATGAGAATTGAAATAAAACGAATTACCAAAGCACTCGGAACAACAGCGGTATTTGTGACACATGATCAGTTAGAAGCGATGAGCATGAGCGATAAAATTGTTGTAATGAACAAAGGGGTGATTGAACAACTTGGTAGTCCAGAAGAAATTTATTCCAAACCAAGAAGTAAGTTTGTTGCAAAATTTATAGGAAAATCAAATTGGATTGATGACACGTCAATGTTTCGACCAGAGACAATTGTTTTTGAACCTAACAATAATACACTTGAATATAAATCAAAAGTTACGTCAGTACAATTTTTGGGGAATTCTTACGAACTATGTCTGGATGTAAAAGGAATTAAATGGATTGTCATATCACAATATAAAAAGGTGTTAAATGAAGAAATATCCATCTATATCAATAGAGATAAAATATTGAAATTCGGATAAAATTCGTAATACTATCACGTTTTAAATAATGAATAAGAGGAGAAAAAATGATATGAAAAGAAAATTATTAGCAACACTTCTTACGGCTACTATGTGTTTGAGTTTGGTAGCATGTGGAACAAGTAAAACAGTTACATCGGAATCTGCTTCAACAAAAAACACAACAACAGAAACGACTAATGATGCAATGACGAAAGATGATACTGCTAGTGTTAATGCATCAAAAGCAAGTACCTCAGATGATGTTGTGTCTGAGGGTACTTCAGCTGAAACAGCTGAAAAGTCTTTAAGTGGAAAAGTGGTTGTATATATGCCAAGTCCATCAGGGTTAAACGAAAAGTATGTTGCAGATTTCCAGGAAAAAACTGGAGTTGAGGTTGAGCTATTTGAAGGGACAACAGGAGAAATACTTGCAAGATTAGAAGCAGAAAAGGACAACCCAGTAGCAGATGTTGTAGTATTAGCTTCATGGGCAGATGGGTTGTCAATGAAAGAAAGTGGACAATTACAAAGCTACGTTCCAGAAAATTCGGATAAAGTATACGAGAATTGGATTGATAGTGAGAGTATGTTATTTGGAACAAGTGCATCTGCTCTTGGAGTAATATATAATACAACACTCGTAGAATCACTTGATGCAGATTGGTTAGAGTTAGCAGATACAAAATATCAGGATATGATAGCCATACCAGATCCAGAAAAATCAGGTTCCTGTAAAGATTTTCTCTCGGGATATATTTATTCGAATGGTGAAGAAGGATGGAAAACATGGGAAGATTTATCTAACATAGGAATGGTAGTACCAGGTGCCAACAAAGCAGCACTAGAAGCAGTTACAACAGGAGAAAAAGCAATTCTTGTTGCAGGTGTGGATTATAATGCATATGCCTCGATTGATAAGGGAGAACCACTTGCAGTCTATTATCCAAAATCAGGAACTGTAATTAACCCAAGACCTGCAATGATTTTAAATTCAAGTAGCAACGTTGAAAATGCGCAAGCGTTTATTGATTATCTTTTAAGTGATGATGCACAACAACTGGTAGCAGATGCCTACTTATTACCTGGAAGAAGTGATATTCAATGTGATAATAGATCAAACGTAGCAGATATCCCAACCTTTGATTTAGATTGGGAATGGATGATGAATAACTCAGATGATATTGCAGCAAAATTAAATTCTTTATGTCAGTAGGTAGATAGATGAATAGGAAATTAAACAGAGAAAATGGAATTTATGTTATTATTGCAATTCTTTTGATGGTTCTCATTATATTTCCGGTAATTACAGTATTTATGGAGGCGGTCACTGTTGATGACCGCCTTAATTTTACAAAAGCTATCAATGTAATCGGAAGTAGTGATAATAATAGAACGATTTGGAATTCTTTATTATTAGGTATATTAGTCGTAATTGTTTCATCAATCATAGCAACGCCACTGGCATTTTTATTAACTAAAACAAAATATGCCAAGATGAGATGGCTTGATATTATTTTTATGATTCCATTTATGACACCACCCTATATTTCTTCAATGGGATGGATTTTATTTATGCAAAAAAGAGGATTGTTTCAACAACTCTTTCCGTGGACAGGAGGACTATCGGAACATTTTTTTTCACTTTTTGGTCTTACACTTGTTATGAGCTTTCATGTGTTTCCATTTATGACTACAATATTAAAAAATGCAATTTTAAATATAGGAGATAATTTAGATGAAAGTGGCGCTGTATTTGGAGGGGGATTTTTTTATAGATTACGTAAAATAACGCTACCTTTACTAAAGGGCAATTATGCAATAGGAATGTTATTGGTTTTTGTTAAGACACTATCCGAATATGGGACACCTGCTACGTTTGGAAAAAAAATAGGGTTTTATGTTTTTACAACGGATATACATCGATATGCTACAACATCTCCGATTGACTTTGGAAAGGCAGCAAGTTTATCGAGTGTGTTGATAAGTATTTGTATGATTATGTGGGTATTACAAAGTTATGTTACCGAAAAAAATACCTATGATTTAGTCGGAGGTAAGGGAAAGAGGGAAAGAAATAATACATCAAATAAAAAAGCAGAAATAAGTGGGGGAATTTATATTACCATTCTTATTTTACTTACCATTGGAATTCCATACTTTAGTGTTATTGTTACATCGCTAATTAATCTTAGAGGATATGGTCTTGCAGCAGGTAATTTTACATTACACCATTATGTGGAATTATTTACAGATAATAAGAAAGCGATGAAAGCAATTGGAACAAGTGTATTTCTTGCAATTACTTCAGCAACCATAGTGAGTGTGGTTGGTACCATAATTGTGGTTACAATTCATAAAGCCAAGAAATGGAAGAAATTAATTGAGGCTGAAGCACTCTTTCCAGAAATGATTCCCAATATTGTATTGGTAATTGGAATGATGTTGTTATGGAATAAAATATATAAATTACTTCCACTTTACAATACATTGGGTTTTATGATTTTAGTTTATACAATCATGTTTTTGCCATATTCCGTTCAGTACATTTCATCAGCAGCAATTCAGATAAACGAGAACCTTATTATGGCAGGAAAAGTAAGTGGGGGAAATAAAATATTTATTTTTAGGAGAATAACATTATCACTTGTAATGAAAGGCGTTATATCGGGTTGGATGATGACATTTATCATAGTATTTCGTGAACTGGTTGCTGCAAGTCTCATATCACCACCTAATACGTTAACCGTATCAACTTTTATTGTAAGAGAATTTGAACAAGGAAGTGTTTCAGTTGGTATGGCAATGGCAGTTATATGTGTGTTATTGACAACAACGGCATTAATAATCTTAAATCAATTTAATGAAAAAAGAAAGGGAATCTAATACTATGAAGAAAAAAATTGGTGCATTCCTAATGTTATTAACAACATTATTTGGTTTGATTTTTACTAATTACAATACTGCTTTAGCAGAAGATAATATAATTCCTGATTATGAGGTTAAACTATTATTAGATTCTGATGTTGTATTGAATAGCGACAATTCGAGCAATGTCGATGCAGTGTAGGTATGAATTGCGCACAATTTGTTGTGGAAAAGAGTGAACAAAAACAGCAAAAGCAGCAAAAGCAGTAGCGATATGTACTATATTAGTGACTATTTAAAATATGGGCGCAAATATCGAGTCAATTTGGTCTATATTGTTGTATTGATAAATAATTATATTTAACATATACTTTCTATATAATATTAGGTATTCGTTTTGTAAGTAGAATGCGAGAGCTTTTCTCGTCACCAGGCTATAATCATAGTCGAAGAAAGGAATGTGAACTTTAATGACAACAATTAATACAAATTATGGAATACTAAATGATGTAGATAATGTAACGTTTCATACAAATGGGATGGTTAAAGATTGTGTAATCAATGAAGAAGTAGAATTTGAAACTCCATGTGGAGTACTTATTCCACAACATGAATTCACTAGCCATAGAAATAAAACGGGTTATTCAGCTTCTTTTTATGAAACAGGTATCTTGCGCAAAATATCATTAAGTGATGTCACCCAAGTAATGACTCCAAGCGGTTTAATGCCAGCAGAACTTATTATGTTCTACAAAAGTGGAAAAATCAAGAAAGTTTTTCCGTTAAATGGTAAACTATCTGCGTACTGGGAAGAAGATGATGAATATCAACTTGCTAAGGAATCAATTTTTGTACTTCCTTTTGGTGAAGTCAAAGCTAAAATTATTGCGATTACTTTTTATGAAGATGGTGCAATAAGAGATTTAACATTTTGGCCAAAAGAAGTAATCAAAATAGCTACTCCAATTGGAGAAACTGCGGTTCGTATTGGATTTTCATTATATCCAGATGGAAATATTAAGTCAATTGAGCCTGCATATCAAAGTGCGATTCAAACTCCAATTGGAGAGATAAAAGCATTTGATATGGAGGCAAGTGGAATATCAGGTGATACAAATTCTTTGAATTTTACGCAAGAAGGAAAGATTAAATCGTTAATCACATCAATAAATAAAGTGATTATTTCCAATGATAATGGCGAGACTAGCATATATTCACCAGAACAATCAATTGATATTGATGGATTAGAAGTTGCATTTGTACCACTTAAAATCACCTTTGAAGATAATGCCGTAATCTTTAATGATACTGAAACCTGTGATATAAATCACGCTCAATTTAAAATTGAACCATATATTAAAAAAGCACATAGTATGTGTTCGGACTGTGCAAGTTGTGGTCAAAGTTGTGGTACTACTAATTAAATTTATACGTATAGCGTGAGCATAATTAAATACAAAATAACTTTCATTGCTACTATTTGTTAGGATTTAAATAGCTAGAGTAGAAATGGAAGAAATATTAAATGTGTATGAATAAAAAATCATCCTGTCATTCGACAGGATGATTTTTTGATTGTTTTATTCAAGAGTTCCGACCACTGGTAAATCAGCTAAAACACTATCTCCATGAGGTGAACTTGCTAATGAGCTAGTTAAATCTTCACCAGCAACGACACTTTCATGAGTTCCATTTTTCCAATTTTTAGCATTTGTAACATCATAAACGATTCCATCCACAGCTACATATGCGGCATTACCATCTTGATCATTATATTGTGCCAATTCATCAAGAGTAAATATTTGACTGGTGGTACTAGTATCGGTGGTGGTACTGCTATCAGCACTATTAGTAGCAGTGCTATCGCTAGTTGTAGATGTGTCGCTTGTTGTATCATTCGTTTTAGTAGAACAAGCAACAAATAATGTGGATATGGATAGTATTGTGCATGCTATGATTAATTTTGTTTTTTTCATTTTTGCAACTCCTTTTATAAGTTTATTTTTTGAGTGTAGTTAATTTATATATAAATGTCAATAGTAAGGATTATTATAATTACATTAAATTATATTTAGCATAATTTAATATCCTTTTAATAAGAAATGAGTTATACTTGTTTTAATATAAGACAATACTATTTATACTGATATGAAGGTACTGAATAGGTACAATATATAAATATATACATACTGAGTAGTAACAGTATTTTAATGTTATTATATCTAGGGATGGAGGAATTTTCAAATGAAAATAAAAAGATATTTATGGTTTTTACTTTACATTTTAGCGGCATTATTGCCTTCAATTATTTACATTACGGGCTCTCTTAATTTAAGTATTTTAATAATTTTATCAGGAGTATTTGGTATAAGTTCATATGTTCTTTTCTCGTTTCAACTTTTATTAACATCAAGAGTTAAAATAATAGATAAGACATTTGGCTTAGATAAGATATATCGATTCCACATGGTTATTGCTATTTTAGCATTAGTATTTGCATATATTCATAAATTATTAAAAGAATTGTATTATTCGGAATCTTTAAAAACGCAATTAGGAGATATTGCATTTGTTATTTTCTTAGCAGTTAGTATTTTTAGTGTGCTAATGATGATAAATAAATTGTTTTTTAAAATCAGTTTAATAGATTATATTAGAAATTATCTTAAAAGAACACTAAATATCAAATATCAAAATAAAGTATTGCTTCATAATATAATACTTGTGGGTCTTATTATTTTGTTGGTCCATATTTTATTGGCATATTCAGTTAATTCAAATCTTTTATTAAAAATAACTTTAATTATTTATTTTATTGTTCCTTTTGCATTATATGTGAATCATAAAATTATAAAGGTCTATTTAATGAAAAATAAAAAATATACAGTTGCTGAAGTAATAAATGAATCAAATCATATAGTTACGTTGAAATTTAAACCTCAAAATGGTGAGTTATTTTCTTATTTACCAGGTCAATTTGTTTATATTAGAATTGACAATCCACAAATTCCTCGCGATGAACATCCTTTTACAATTTCTTCTAGTCCATCACAAACAGATTATGTTTCAGTTACAGCAAAAAAATTAGGTGACTTTACGAATAAGTTAAATCACGTTAATGTCGGAGATCATGTATATATTGATGGAGCATTTGGGACATTTTCTTATTTGGAGGCACAAGAGAACAAAAAAATTTGCTTTATCGCTGGTGGAATTGGAATAACTCCGTTTTTGGGAATGTTGAGATATATGAAATCTATTAATGATAATAAGGATGTAGTTTTATTGTGGGGAGCAAGGGATTTATCAGAAGTTATTTGTAAAAATGAGTTGGATGATTATGTTACAACGCTTGAGAATTTTAAATTTGTTCCGGTTCTTTCGAATGATAGTAATTTTACGGGCGAAAAGGGCTTCATCAGTTCAGATGTTATCCAAAAATATGTAGAATCTATCCATGAATACGATTTTTATATTTGTGGACCGCCAATTATGTTAGAGAGTCAATTGAAAAACCTTAAAATGCTTGGTGTTTCCAAGAAAAATATTCACTTTGAAAGATTTGCAATTTAATATAAATATGTTAATTTAAGCTAGGAGGGAGGAAAAAATTTGAATTTAGAGTATTCAGAATATAAAGCAATTGTTGAATTCTCTCCTAATATGATATGGAGATCAGGGACGGATACTCACTGTAATTACTTTAATGAAACTTGGCTAAAATTTACTGGTAAAACGTTAAGTCGTGAAGTTGGTAATGGATGGTTAGACGGTGTTCATGCAGATGATAAGGATTTTTGCATTAAAAAATATTTAGAGTCATTTCAAAAGCAAGAGGCCTTTGAAATGGAATACCGATTGAAACGATATGATGGACAGTGGCGTTGGATTAATGACAGAGGTATACCTTTTTATGATGAGGATGGAACATTTGTTGGCTATATTGGGAGTTGTATGGATGTTACAGAAAAAGTTGAAGGTAGTAAATTAAAGGAAATGGCACATTTTGATAAACTTACAGGATTATATAATCGCAATTATCTAGAATATTTATTGGATTCAGAATTTCATAAGGCGAGACAAGAACATACAGATTATGTTGTCATGATGATGGATATTGATAAATTCAAATTCTATAATGATCATTTTGGGCATAGCTTTGGCGATAAAGTTTTAAAGAGAGTGGCTCAAACAATTTCTGAAAACATTCGTAATTCTGATATTGCAGGAAGATTTGGCGGAGATGAATTTATAGTTATTTTACCTAGAACAACAATTGATATAGCGCAAATAATTGCGCAGAGAATATTAGATATGCTTTCTAAATTAATAATAGAAGATATTTTGACAGAGGTTAGTCTAAGTATTGGTATAGTTAAGCAGTCAAGTGAAAAAGAAGTATGTGAAGTAGTAGAAAAAGCCGATATCGCAATGTATCATGCAAAACAAGAAGGTGGAAATAGATTTCATTCAATTGAATAAATTGTTATATCTACTTGATTTTAAACAAGGGGTACTGAATAGTAACTATACAAAAAATTAAGCTAAAAATTTAGTTTGATTTTTATATAGTTACTATACTAGCGCAGTGGTAGTAATTAGTGGAAACAAATAAAATTTGAGCTGAATGTATAATATGAAAATTACGTGTTATCTATTTTGTACTCAGTGGGAGTCATATTCATTTTTTTTCGAAATACTCTAAAAAAATAAGCATAGTCTTGAAATCCACAGGATTTAGCAATTTTATGTAGGTCAGTTTCACCATAATTAATCATTTTTGTGGCAACAGAAATTCGTAGGGAATTCAGATAATCACTAAATCCCTGCGTGGTTTCATTTTTAAAGATTTTACTTAGATAGCCATTGCTGATTCCAATTTCTTCCGCTACTATTTGAAGTGAAATAGGTTTTGAATAATTTGCATTAATATATGCAAGCGCTTTACGAACATAAACAGAATCTCCAATTTCCTGCGTAGATAATTGCATAGATAATTCACAAAATAATTCGTAAATCCAGTGATATACTTGTTTTATTGTAGTTAACTGCGTAAGTATTTCTAATGGAGGAATGTCATCTTTAAACACACAGTGCAAAGGAATATTTTTTTCTTTACACATTCTTGTAACAATACTAATAAGATCTGTAATTATCATTTGGGCATTCTTAAGCCCTAACTGTCGATGTGTAATATCTTCAAAAATAGTATCCAAATATTCAAGAAGCTGAGTATTGTTAGTTGAAGTAAAGGCAGAAAAAATTCTTTTTTCCATATCAATATCTAATCCCTGCAAGGGTTCACTAGCGGAAGATGAAATAGTCTCGCTTAAAATTGATTCATTTCCCGTATAAAAGGTAAACTTAAGATTTTGGCGAGCATTTTCATATGCAACGGATATATCTTCTATTTTGGAGCAGATTTTACCAATGCTATAACTAGTAGTAATATTAAGGTAAGTTTTTAAGTTTGATGAAATCTGGCGTATGATCGAACTAGTAGTTTCACTAATTTGTGATTCACTATGAATGGAAGCAAAGGAAATTAAAATACAGTAAAACGCATTGTCTAAATGAGTTAAAACGCCAGTTGGATATTGATGCAATATTTCATTTCCTATATTAGTAATAGAAAATTCTAAAATTTGCTCTTTTTTAGTGTTTTTAGAATGAAAAATTTGCGAATAATTGTCAATACGCACAATAATAGGGCGTACTTGTGTCATGTCCAAGCGAATGTATAGCGATTTGATATGATTAAAAATATCATTTTTCATGAAGAATAGATTACTTAGCAAATCTAATATAAATTTTTTTCGTAATGTATTGATAGAGTTTTCATTATAAGAAATTGTTTTTGTTATGTCTTTATCAAATTTTTTTATTTTAAACAAAAGCTTAGAAAGAGATTCTGCATTAATCTGGTGTTTTAATAGGTAATCAACTCCACCATTTTTTAAAGTACCACGCACTAATTCAAAGTCATCATAATTACTAAGGGCAATGAAGGATATGCCGGGATGATTTCTGTTGACAAGCTCACAAAGTTCTAGACCGTTCATAATAGGCATTACCATATCGGAAAGAATAATATCAGGTTGTAAAGTCTGTAAGAGAAGAATAGCCTCTTTGCCATTTGATGCTTCACCGCATATATTTATTAGTTCAGAAAAAGGATGTAGCATTAATTTTATATTGGTACGCACTAATAATTCATCATCTACTAATAAAACTTTTATCATAGTTGATTTCCCTCATTTTCTATTATTGGTAAAGAAATTTCGAATTTTGTATTATCAGGGCTACTATCAATTTGAATATCATAGATTGGACCATAATATAGTCTTAAACGTTCTCTTATGTTGTATATACCAATATGACCAGCATTCGAGTTTTGTTTTTTTAAAAGGATTTCATTTATTCGTTCATTTGTTATACCTTTTCCATTGTCTTCTACTGTAATATGTAAAACATTCTTCTCAATTTTATATTCTATTAAAATAAATCCATTGACTTGTTTATCAGCTAGACCATGTTTAATTGCATTTTCCACTAAAGGTTGTACAAATAACTTAGGAATTTTGTAGTTTAGAACCTCGGGAGAAGCTAGTATTTTATATTCGAATATATTAGTAATACGATAAGTTTGAAGCGTTAGATAAGATTCTACAAAATGAATATCTTCTTCTATAGAGAGAAATGTCCGTCCATCCATATTTGTGTGCATAAGAGAGGAAAGTAGATTGGCAACATTTTCTATATTGTCTATACCTTGTATGGATGCAAGGAATTTTATTGTATTGAGTGAATTATATAAAAAATGAGGATTCATTTGAAATTGTAAAGCAGCAATTTCAGCAAGTCTTTTTTCTTCTTCTTTTGTGCGTATTGCATAGAGTAAATCTTTAATTCTAGTTAACATGGATTGAAATTGTATCGTTAAATCTGCAATTTCATCTTTGGAAGTGATATTTATGTTTAGTACTAAGTTTTCACTGCCAATACTTTTCACAGCATTACTAAGTTTTCTAATATTTGTCGTAAATAAAGTAGAAAAAGCAAAAACAAGAAAAATCATAAAAACAAGTAATATACATGTAATCAGTAATACATTCTGAGCAACACTTGAAAATTCAGAAAGAATATCTTTTTCTGGAATAATACTGATGGTAATCCAATTCGTAAGAGTTGATTTGTTATAAACAACTAAATATCTCATGTTATTTATTGTAAAAAAGAAGTCGTCAGCGTTATGATTTAAGTGTTTTGAAATACTGGAAGTAACTTTATCAGATTGCTTAAGACTTAATATGTTATTTTGGGTTGCAAATACTACATTATGTGAATTGTTATCAATAATATAGATGGATGTATTGGAATAATTGGCTGTATCAAAACTATCGTTAAATAATTGGCAGTTTATATCCGCTAATACAAAACCTATTTTTTTTCTTCTTAAATCATATACAGGTTTCATGATTGAGAAAACTAAATCATTATCATTAGTGTACCATTGTGTTTGATAATGAGGTTCAATAAATAAAGTTACGCTAGAATCATCTTCTAGCATTGATATCCAGTTATTTTCGATTACAATTTGAAAAGGAGTTGGATTACCATAAGATACACTTTCGCCATTAAAGTTACAAAGCATTAATCCATTTAAATATTTTTTGAAACTGCATAAACTAACCAGATAGTCTGTTGCGCTACGACGATATGAAATAATTTCAGCATCCGTTAAAGAATTTTGCTCAATTATATTAAGAATATTAGTAGAAAGTGAATTATCCGTTCGAATGGTTGTAAGCGACGCAACGTTAATAATATCTTTTACTTGATTTTCAAAAGCAGTATTTGAAACATGAATGGTAGACTCCATGTTTTGGATAGCAGTAGATTCTGCTTGGTTTTTAAGAGCATTATACCATATTGATAAAACAATAATTACAAATAGTAAAAATATTACTACCATAGATAGCAATAACCGATAACGAATACTCTGAAGTTTTTTCATCTTAATGTTCCACCTTTTATTCTTACTCATTGTTATCATATAATGGTTAAATTTTACTGTCAATGTATATTAATAAAAATTGAAAAAGTACAATAAATATGAAAAAAGTACAATAAAAAAGAAATATTACTATGCTATTATTAAAGCAACCCAATATTTGGGAAATAAGAATTGGAGGAATGTATATGAAAAAGAAAAACATAAAAAGATGGTTGGCTTTGGGGATAAGCTCAATCATGATGGCATCTATGGTTGGATGCAGTGGGACGAAATCAGATGAAACAGTAAATACTACAGACACATCAAGTACTTCGGAAAAAGCAGGTACTTCAGACACAGCAAACACAACAGAAACAACAAGTGGCGAAGTGAAAACGTTAACTGTTTTAATGTATACAGATTGGTATAAAGCAGGATGGGAAGCATTAGAGAAATATACAAATGAAAATTCAGCGGACCTTGGTTTTAAATTGGAAATTTCAAAGATTCAAGGCGGCTCGCAAGGAGATCAGGTTATTCAAACAAAATTTGCTACAGATGATTTGCCAGATATTATTCAAATTTATAAGCCGGCATGGGTAGAAACAAATACAAGTAACGGCTTAGATAAATTGGTAGATTTAACTGGATTGGAGAGTATGTCTGAATATGAGGAAAGTGCTTTAAAGGGAACTTTTGTATACAATGATAAATTATACGGTATTCCTATGGATTCGGTAACCTTATCGGGGGTGTTCTATAATAAACAGGTATTTGAAGCAACAGGAGTGGAGATTCCGCAAACATGGGAAGATATGTTGGCAGTTTGTGAAACGTTAAAAGCCAAAGGAGTTACACCTGTATATTATTCAGCAAAGGATGTGTGGACAGTACAACCAAATACAGTATCAGGATTAGTATCTGAGGCTGCCAAAAGAGGTATTGATACGTTTGAGTTAATGAATCAGATTAGTATAAATAAGATTAAATACAGTGAATGTCAAAATTTTATTGATGCGATTGAACAATCTAAGCAACTGATTGATTTGGGATATGTAAATGAAACATATCTTTCTGATACATTTGAAACTGCGCAACAAGCATTAGCGGATGGAACTTGCGCAATGTACATTAATGGTACTTGGTGTGCAGATAATATTACAGAAAAATTCCCAGAACAGGCAGATAATATTGGATCGTTTGCAATGCCTACAATAAGTGGCGAAAACTATATTAATATGTTTACACCTTATACACTAGCACTTACAACAAAATGTGATGATGAAGAATTAGGAAAAAAGGCTATGAACTTCTTAGCTTCTTCACAAGCACAACAAATTTATGCTACAGCACAACCTGGGTTATATTTAAATACAAAAGTGGATTGCACATTGTCAGTTGCAACGGCTGATTTGAAAAAAATCATGGACAGCGGAAAATCGATGACTGACTGGGAGGAAATTAATAAATATTCTTATGGTAGTCTAGGAGAAAATATTTTAGATTACTATACTGGAACATTGAAAGAAGCAAAGGATGTAACCGCAGCACTGGATGCAGAAACAGAAAAGAGTGCTAAAGCACAAGGAGATTCAAACTGGGAATAAAATTTTCAAAATGTATAGGTGCCGGCTTGCCCGGCATTTGTGTTAAATAGGAGACTTGCATATGAAAACAAAAAAAATGAAAAGGTATTCCTATTCGTTAGCAATACCAGGCTTACTAGTATTTATTATTTTTTTTATTATTCCGTCCCTTGGTGGATTCGTTTTGTCATTTTATAAAATGCTAGGGTTTGACTTTGCATCAGCAAAGTTTACAGGAATTTCCAACTATATTGATGTTTTTACACAGCCAAATATGAGAAAAGCAATCTATAACTCTTTCCTATTTGCATTTGTAACGACAGTTTTTAAAATGCTATTTGGATTATTACTAGCATTGGCACTCAATAAAAAATTATGGTTTACAAATGGATTGAGAACAATTTTCTTTATGCCTGCTGTTATTAATACAGTAGCGGTAGGACTGATATTTTCATCCATGATGCACCCTACAAATGGACTTATTAATACCTTTCTAAATAGTGTTGGGTTAAGTATGTTTGCTCAATCATGGCTAACAGATAATAAGTTAGCAATACTTTCGCTATGTGCGATAGAAGTGTGGAAATGGTCTGGATTTACAATGGTAATCTTGCTGTCAGGAATGCAGACAATTAGCAAAGATTTTTTTGAAGCCGCAGAAATTGACGGAGCAACTGGAGGACAGAAATTTTGTTATATCATATTTCCACTTTTGTTACCAGCAATCAATAATGCATTAATCTTAAATATAATTGGTGGATTAAAAGTATTTGATTTGATTCAGGCAACTACGCAAGGGGGACCAGGAACAACAACCGAAGTATTTGGCACACTTATATACAAATCTTTTGGTTCAGGAAGATTTGGAGAAGGATGTGCAGCTAGTATTTTGCTGGCTGTTATTATAGGTGTAATTGCAATGCCTACATATAAGTATATTGCAAATAGGGAGGTAGAAATGTGAAAAAGGAAAAGAGAGGTAATTATGTACTAAGTATTTTATTATGGCTACTCACTTTAATCATTTTGTTACCTATATTCATGGTTGTTATTAACTCAGGAAAAGATCGTAATGAAGCAGCACTTATGAATATAAAACTCCCAACCACATGGCATATAATAGAAAACTATCAGCAAATGATAGTGGAAGGTGGTGTAATAAAAGGATTTTTTAACTCCATGTTCATTACAACAATTTGCGTTCTTGCGTTGATTGTACTGTGTTCCTCAATGGCATTTGTTTTGCAAAGAAAAAAAAGCTTGTTCTCAAGAATAATAAATATGACAGTGATTTTTGGTTTGGTTTTGCCAATGCAGATTATACCAACTTATTTTGTATGTAACTTTTTCCAACTAGATCACGTTATGGGTGCAATCCTAGTTTTAATTGTGGCAAATATGTCGTTTTCGGTATTTCTCTACACAGGATTTATAAAAAGTATACCAATTGAAATTGATGAATCTGGATGGCTAGATGGAGCTAATAATTATCAACTGTTCTTTCAAATAATATTTCCATTATTGAAGCCTGTTACGGTAACGGCAATAATTATTAATTTCATGGCTATTTGGAATGATTTTGGAATATCAATATACTTTTTGAATAGTGCACAAAATTATACGCTTCCCCTTACCGTGTACAATTTCTTTGGTAATCATAGCTCCGACTGGCAGTTAGTATTTGCCAATGTTGTTTTTTCTACATTACCAGTTGGAATACTATATTTAATGTTACAAAGGCATATTATAGCAGGTATGACAGCAGGAGCAGTAAAAGGGTAGAAGGGGTGACCTGCGCAGTTAAATTATAGAAATAGAGATTAGATAATTATGTTTTGATAGTAAATAGTGATAGTAAAACGAGGAGGAATTGTATGAAGAAAAAAACAATAGCATGTATTATCGCTAGCATAGTTGCAATATCGTTGGGTTCAAATACGGGTCTAACAGTATCAGCGAGCGAAGTAATAGCGACTGCTCGCGGTATGAATTATTATGTTGATAGTGAAAATGGTAATGATGCAAATGACGGAATATCGCAACAATCACCGTGGAAATCACTAGAGAAAGTAAACGCAACTACTTTTTTAGCAGGAAATACTATTTATTTTAAGGCAGGTGGCACGTGGAGCGGCATGCTACAACCAAAGGGTTCTGGAAGCAGTGATGCAGATATTACAATTGATATGTATGGAGAAGGCAATAAACCGTTAATTAAAGGAGAGGGAGAAGAAGCTGCTGTTAAACTAGATGGGCAAGAATATTGGACTATCTCTAATCTTGAGGTAACAAATGAGGCAGAGGAACGTGGCATTCGTCAAGGCATCTTTGTGTATGGTAAAGAAGACGGAATTACAAATGGAATAACAATAAAGAATTGTGAAGTACATGATGTAACAGGTGAGAATAGAAGAAGTATGGATACTTATGAAAGTATGTATTGGAACTCTGGAATTTATGTTAGTATGCCAGGGAGATCAACAGCGACAACACATTTTAATGATGTACTGATTCAAGATAATTATGTTCATGATGTTTTGACAAGTGGAATACGTATTAATCAGAGAGAAGATTTTATTGTGGATCAGTATCATACCAATGTACTGATTGAAGGAAATACAATCAGTAGGACGGGATCAGACGGGATGATTGTTGCAAACTGTGTTTCACCATTAATTCAATATAACTTGTGTTACGATGCAGGTAAATTAGGAAATTCTGATGAAACAAAAATTATTGCAGGTTTGTGGACTTGTGGTACGGATGATGCAACATTTCAATATAATGAAGTGGCACGCACTATATTATTTGAAAGTGATGGAACTGCGTTTGATACTGATTGGGGAACTGGCGGAATTACCACCTTTCAATATAATTATACACACGGAAATCAAGGCGGATTTTGGCTTGATTGTGCTGGCATCAATAAAGATTCTGAACATGAAAAAACAGTATTGAGATATAACGTAAGTGTTGATGATGAAAAGTATTTAGTTCGCGCAGGAGATCAACCGACAGAAATATATAATAATACATTTTATAAATCAACAGGAAAGCTTGATGCATGCTTTGGAAATGAAGGAACAAAACACAAGTTTTGGAATAATATATTTAGCTTTCAAGAGACACCAGATTGGGCATCTTCTACTTATGAGAATAACTTATATTATCCTTGTGATCCTTGTCCAACAGATGATTCAGCTATTACCGAAGACCCTCTATTAGTTAATGCGTGTGCAGCACAGGATGGATATGAATTTGCAGATAATTTTAAGATTCTTGATACCTCACCTTGCGTTAATACTGCAATGTACATTGAAGATAATGGCGAGCAGGACTTTTGGGGGAATGAATTAAATAAAGGAAGTTATGACATCGGTGCTTGTCAGACATCAGTAACAAAGAGTAGCAATCAAAATACCTTTATGTTTGCTAGAGATTTTAGTACTATACAAGGAAATAATAATTGGTATTATATGTCTCTTGCAAATAGTCAATACACACAGATGAGTTGGGATGAAAATCAGAAAAAGTGGAAAGGAACGAATACGTATAATTTGATATGGGCGCCTGGCAAGGTACACCCAGACTCAGCTGACACGGTAATTGCTTGGAAGGCTCCTAAAGATGGAACAGTTCAAATTGTTGGAGATCCCAAAAAGGTGGATACCGGTAATGATGGTATCAATGTTAAAATAGTAAAAAATAGTGACCAAGTTTGGCCAGAAAATGGGTGGCAGCTCATATCAGGAAGTGATACAATTGGTGTATCGCACGATTTTACAGTAGATGTTGTGAAAAACGATATGATATATTTTGTTGTAAATAAAAATAGTACCACATATAATGATGGATCTTACTGGAATCCACGTATTACATATGATGTGGTTGAGCAATATAATTTGACCAAAGATTTTTCGAATAAGCAAGGCTATAAGAATTGGCAGTATTTAGAATATGATGGTACAAATTATAAACAGATGACTTGGGATAGTTCTGTAAGTAGATGGAAAGGGACGAATCAATATAGTCTAATATGGTCTCCGGCACAATTTCATCCCGATCAGAACGATACCGTTTTAGCTTGGACCGCTCCTCATGATGGCACTATTTTAATGACGGGAAATCCGAAAAAAACCAATTTAGGATATGATGGTGTTAATGTAAAGATTATGAAGGATGCAATTCAAGTTTGGCCGGACAGTGGTTGGCAATTTATAGATGGAAGAAATAGTACGGGAATTAGCTATAGTGTTCAAACACAAGTAATAAAAGATCAGAGATTATATTTTGTTTTAAATCAAAATAATAATAATTATTCAGATGAAATCAATTGGTGCCCTAATATTGTATATAAATAAAACATAACGATTTAGTACCTTCATAGTTACAGGTACGAGATACACACAAAATGCAATAGCATTGTATTTTGGCATTATGAAAATTTAGATTTTGCTACGCAAAACACCTCGAGTACTATGGGTACTGAATAACCATAATAAAATAATAAATAGGCAGGTGTGGTATGGGAAAAAGATATAAATTAATAATTCTTAATTTAATAATTTTTGTAGTAATATTAATCTTATTTGGTTTCAGCAGAGTAAATAATAATGTTTTACTAATTGTGAATGGTGAAAAAATAAGGAAAGAAGAATATGATTTTTTATCTTCATGTCCCATGCAATATATCGATAGCTACGAGGATGAAAAATATGATTTGAATACAAGAAAAATATTATTAACCAGAGCGGAACAAATTTTACTAAAAGAAAGTGGTATTATAGAAGATTATAGTTACGATAAATTTTTAGAACAATTAACGAAGGAGAATGAGAAAAGAAAAGAAGCAATAGAAAATAATCAAGCTATTTATGGTCCAAAACAATATGATAAAAAGGTATACTTTGATTATTATTATAGTGAATGCAGAAATTATTATGTAGATACCATTTTATCAAATTCTAATAATGCAGATCAAGATAGTAAAAAACTTGATAGAATGTATGAAGAAATATTATTAAGTAAAGTAAAAGCGTTCCAAGTAATTAAAAATAATTAAGAGTAAATAGCTTGCATGCCTTCGACATGCAAGCTATTTTTGATAAATGCAACTATAACAAGGCTTGTATTACAGTAATTAGTACCGAACTAATTACATGAGGCAAGAAATTACTATTTAAAAATGAAGTTAGTCTTGTGAAAAATTAGTTACTTTAACATTTTGATTTAAATAAAAGTAAAAAAAGTATTGACATGAAGTGAACTCCAAGTGTTAAAGTTAGAAATAACAAATAAAAAAAGTTTTAACAGATTACAATCTTTGGAGAACTTAAAATGAAACAACGAAATAGAAGGGAAGATAGAAAATGGAGCAGAAAAAATTAGGATTTGGTTTTATGCGATTACCAGTTACCGATCAAGAAGATCCAACAAGTGTTGATATAGAGATGTTAAATAAAATGGTTGATACTTTTCTGGAAAATGGATTTACTTATTTTGATACAGCGTATATGTATCATGACTTCAAGAGTGAAAACTTTTTAAAAGAAGCATTGGTGAAACGTCACGATAGGAATAGTTTTACAGTGGCTACTAAAATGCCAACTATGTTTTTGAAAAAAATAGAAGATCAGGAAAGAATCTTTAATGAACAGTTAGAGAAATGCGGAGTAGATTATTTTGACTATTATTTACTTCACAATTTGGGTGTTACACATTATGAAATAGCAAAGAAAATGGAAAGCTTTGATTTTATTCAGAAGAAAAAAGACGAGGGTAAAATTAAAAAAATAGGTTTTTCTTATCATGATACAGCAGATTTACTGGATGAAATTTTAACAGCGCATCCAGAAGTTGATTTTGTGCAACTTCAGATTAACTATATGGACTGGGATAATGATAGTATTCAATCAGGGAAATGCTATGAAATAGCGAAAAAGCACAAAATACCTGTTATAATCATGGAGCCAATCAAAGGTGGTACGCTAGCAAAGGTTCCAAGTCAAGCGGAAAAAGTATTAAAAAGTTATCACCCAGATATGTCCATTTCTTCCTGGGCAATTCGCTTTGGAGCAAGTCATGATAATGTAATGATGGTATTAAGTGGTATGTCTAATCTGGAGCAGTTAGTAGATAATATAGGGTATATGCAAAATTTCGAACCCTTGATACAGGAAGAATATGATATAATAGATAAGGTAGTAAATATTATTAATGAAGCAATCACTGTGCCATGTACGGCTTGCCAATATTGTGTGGATGGATGTCCCCAAAATATTGCAATTCCTAAATATTTTGCACTATACAATGCAGAGAAGCAATCAAAAAAACAAATGAATTCGGTACAAAACGTATATTACGGAAATTATATAAAAACATTTGGAAAAGCATCAGATTGTATCGGATGTAAGAAATGTGAAGAAAGTTGTCCACAGCATATTGATATAACAAAATTCTTAAAAGAAGTAGCCAATACATTTGAAACTAAGTAATGAATACATTTCAATAAAGTTTATATATTTGAAACAAAGTAGCCTACACATTTGAAATAAAGTCAAAACTTAGAGGTAAGGATATATGACAATAGCAGAAGTAAGTAAAAAATATGAAATTTCTCAGGATACGTTACGTTATTATGAACGCATCGGATTGATTCCAACAGTAAATAGAAATTCGAGTGGAAATAGGGATTACACAGATGATTCCTTTGGATGGATTGAACTTGCAAAATGTATGCGTTCAGCAGGGGTGCCAATAGAAGCGCTGATTGAATACTGCGCATTAACACAACAAGGGGATTCCACTATTACAGCAAGGAAAGAACTTTTGTTAGAAGAACGTAAAAAGATTTTGGGAAAAATGGAAGATATGAAACAAACATTGGATAGACTAAATTATAAAATTAATCGTTATGAAAAAGCAGAAGTAACAGGTGTTTTGTCTTGGGATAAAAAGGATAATGATTTAGAGTAAAATTAAAATCTCTATACTCTCAATATGGTATGGAGATTTTTTGACAAAAGGTTGATTAAACCAACGGAGGTAATGATGGAAACACATGACATATTATTAAAACTAAAAAATGGTGATATTTCCGTAGAGGAAGCCGAAAGCCATTTTCGTAAACAACCCTTTGAGGAAATGGGATATGCCAAGTTAGATACCCATAGAAAAGTAAGAACGGGTTTTTCAGAAGTAATTTTCTGTAGTGGGAAAACGGATATGCATTTAGTTCAGATATTTAAAAAATTATATGAAGAAGATGGTGAAGTTCTAGGAACGCGCGCAACCCAACTTCAATATGAATTGATTAAGAAAGAATATCCAGACGTTCAATACGATGAAGTCTCTCATATCATTAAAATCGAGAAGCCAGGAAAGAAAAAAAGTGGAAAAATAACAGTTTGTTCAGCAGGGACGGCAGATATTCCAGTGGCAGAAGAGGCAGCTCAAACAGCAGAATATTTTGGCTCGTATGTAGAACGAATTTATGATGTTGGTGTAAGTGGAATTCACAGGCTCTTATCACAACTAGATGTGATTCAAAGTGCAAACTGTGTAATAGCAGTAGCTGGTATGGAAGGAGCACTTGCAAGTGTATTGGGAGGATTGATAGATAAACCAGTGATAGCGGTTCCGACATCAATAGGATATGGAGCTAGTTTAAATGGATTATCAGCACTTTTAACGATGATTAATTCCTGTGCAAACGGAATAGCAGTAGTAAATATTGATAATGGATATGGTGCAGGATACATTGCAACACAGATAAATAGATTGGGAGTGAAAGAATGAATAATACCTTATATTTAGAATGTTATTCCGGAATTAGTGGCGATATGACAGTTGCGGCTTTGTTGGATTTAGGAGCAGACCGTAAAGTGTTAGAAAAAGCATTACAAAGCCTTCCGGTTGATGGATTTAAAGTGGAAATAAGTAGAGTGATAAAGGCCGGGCTAGATGTGTGCGATTTTCGTGTGATTTTGGATGAAGAGCATGAAAATCATGATCATGATATGAATTATCTGCATGGGATAGACAAGCAACACAGCGAAGAGGAACATAACCACGAGCATGTTCATCCACAAGAAGCGGAACATAACCACGAGCATGTTCAACACAGCGAAGAGGAACATAACCACGAGCATGCTCATCCACAAGAAGAGGAACATAATCATGAGCATGTTCATCCACAAGAAGAGGAACTCAAGCAGGAACATTCACATCAGCATAAGCACGAACATAGAGGTCTTTTAGAAGTATTAGAAGTAATCAATCATGCAGATATCACCCCCAAAGCCAAAGACACGACAACACGAATTTTTACTATATTAGCGCAAGCAGAGGCAAAAGCGCATGGAGTTGAAATGAATCAAGTACATTTTCATGAAGTGGGAGCAGTGGATTCTATTGTGGATATTGTAGCTGTCTGTGTGTGTCTGGATAATCTTAATATTACAGAAGTAATCGTGCCAGAAATATATGAAGGTCGTGGATTTGTACGTTGTCAACATGGTATAATTCCAATCCCTGTACCAGCAGTTGTGCATATTGCGGCAGCCCATGGTTTGCAGTTACATGTTACAAATACAGAAGGGGAATTAGTAACTCCAACAGGAGCTGCAATCGTTGCAGCAATTCGCACATCGGACAAATTACCACAGAAGTTTTCGATTGAAAGAATGGGAATTGGTGCAGGAAAAAGAACGTACGACCGTCCAAGCATGCTTCGTGCTATGTTAATTAATAGTGAGTCAACTCAAAATGATACGATATATAAATTAGAAACAAATATTGATGATAGTAATGGAGAAATACTAGGATTTGTAATGGAACGATTATTTGAAGCAGGAGCGAGAGATGTTCATTATATACCAGTTTATATGAAGAAAAATCGTCCAGCCTATCAGTTAAATGTAATCTGTAAAGAAGAAGAGATTGCAAAACTGGAACAGATTATATTTGAAGAAACTACGACCATAGGAATACGACGAATAGAAATGGAGCGTACGATATTAGAGCGAAAAATAATTAGTATGCAAATGTCTCTTGGTGAAGTACAGATAAAGGCATGTAAAGTGAAATCTGTAAACAAAATTTATCCAGAATATAGCAGTGTTGTAGAACTTTGTAAAAAACATAATATGACCTATCAAGAGGTGTATCATCGAATTCAAGAGGAATGCAAAGAAGTAGAGGTTACAGAATGAATAGCTATGAAGAAAAAACGGATAAATTAAAGTTACTATTGAATGATTATACGAAGAAAGACGTTATGGTAGCTTTTTCAGGTGGAGTAGATAGCAGCTTGATTTTGAAAATGGCATGTGACAACGCAATGAAAAATGGTACCAAGGTATATGCAGTGACATTGCATACCATGCTTCACCCTGCAAGTGAAATTGAGAATGCCCAAAAAGTAGCGAAGGAAGTTGGTGCAATTCATTTAATAATAGAAGTAAATGAATTAAATCATGCAGGAATCCTGAATAATCCAACGAATCGGTGCTATTTGTGTAAAAAATATTTGTTTGAAGAAGTGAAAAAGAAAGCGCAAGAATTACAGGTAGATTGCATTATGGAAGGCACCAATGAAGATGATTTACATGTATATCGACCTGGAATTAAAGCAATTAAAGAGCTTGGGATTATAAGCCCACTTGCGCTAGCAGATATGACCAAATCAGATGTCAGAAAGTTGGCTTTGGAAAAAAAAATCTCGGTATCTGGGCGACCATCGACTCCTTGTCTTGCAACCAGGTTTCCATATGAAACAGCACTGTCTTATGAGAAAATGCGTACGGTAGAAAAGGGAGAAACATATTTAAAAGCGCTAGGGATAAATAATGTTCGATTAAGGATACATGAAGAGATTGCACGTATTGAAGTCGATGAGCAGGATATAACTAAGATTCTCGCATGTAAAAATGAAGTTATTATATATTTGAAAAGTTTGGGTTATCAATATGTGACAATTGATTTAGAAGGCTTTCGCTCAGGAAGTATGGATATTAATCTTACGATATAAGTCTGTGTGATTAAGTCACAGAATAAAAACCTTTCACTAATTATACTGATAGAAATAGTATAACCTAGTTAGGATATTTTGTTACTTTTTTGTACCTTTATAGTTACGATGTTTTTTCTTTTTAGCGAAACCGAAATGTGGGTGTCTTACCGTAGTTCGATAGGAGTTTCCGCCCCCATTGAAATAGCAACGTAGTGGTTAATTGACTACAAATAAAGAGAGAAGTAGAGTAGGCAGATACGATTTGAATTTAAGTAGGAAAAGCGAGAAAATCATGAGACTAAAATTTTTTATCAAAAACAATTTTGCAAAGTTTTCGATGCAATTTGTGTTACTGATTTTGATTGTAATAGCAATGCTACAGTTTATTGCAGTATCGTTTACAAACTATTTCTTTCTAAAAGATATTAATATAGAGAAACAGATACTACATTCATTTATACAGAAATTATTTCTTGTTAATATAAGTATGGTAATCTTATTTGTTTTAATTGTATATTTAGTGAATAGAATATTTACAAAAATAAATAACTATGCATTTTACAGTTGTACAACTGGTCTTCCAAATAAAAATTATGTATTAAACAATTTAATAGGAGAAATATCCAAATCAAACGATTTTGCAGCACTAATTAGTTTGGATATGGATAATTTTAAAGCCGTTAATGATACACTTGGACACTTAGCAGGAGACGAATTATTAAGACAAGCAGGGATCAGACTGAAACAAGTTATAAAATTGCAAGATTGCGTTTGCCATATTGGTGGAGATGAGTTCTTGTTTTTTGTAAGAACAGTGAACAATAAATCACAGATTGAAAAAATTGCAAATGAAATGATAGACGTATTTTCAAAACCCTTTGTGATTGATGGGAAAAACGTTAATTATGTGACTGCTAGTATTGGAATTGCATTAATACCAGAAAATGGCGTGGATTTCCAGACTCTTTATAATTGTGCCGATGACGCAATGTATAGTGCTAAAAGTTTAGGTAAAAATAATTATAAATTTTATAATAAGGATATGACATTACATCTTTATGAAGATTCCGTAAAAAGGAAAGAAGTAAAAGATGGAATAGAAAATAAAGAATTTAAAGTTTACTATCAACCTAAAATTTCTAGTGATGGGACGTTGTTAGGAGCAGAGGCATTGGTTAGATGGATGAAAAAAGATGGTAGAATACTTCCCCCTTCGGAATTTATCGATTTCGCAGAAACAAATGGATTTATTATACCTATAAGTGATCTTGTCATCGATGAAGTCTGTAATAAAATCATTGTATGGACACAAAAGGGATATAAGGATTTTGTGATTTCAATTAACATAACAGCAGAACATTTAAACAATGAAAAAATTTGTAAGAATATGATTGAACGAATCAAATCGTTTCAAGTGTTGCCACAATATATTGAATTTGAAATTACAGAATCTATGATAATAAAAGACTTTGATATCGCGTTAAGTAATATTAAAATATTAAAAGATTTTGGAGTTAAAATTAGTTTGGATGATTTTGGAACTGGGTACTCCTCTTTAAATTATTTGAAAAAATTACCGATTGACATTGTGAAAATTGATAAGTCATTTATTGATACAATGCAAAAAGATGAAAAGGATCGAATTATTTTAGAGAATATTATTAATATTTCACATAGTTTTCATTACGAAGTGGTAGCGGAAGGGGTGGAGGAGAAGGAACAGTTTGAAGTACTAAAAGAGATGAAATGTGATGTGTTTCAAGGGTATTATTTTGGCAAACCAATGGAGGGCAATACATTTGAAAATGATTTTTTGAAATTAACGAAACCTAAGTAGCTATGAAGGTTTTGGATAGTTATAAACCGAATAGGTAAGGAGATGAAAACAATGACACACAAATTTGATGTGAATAATAAGAACAAATTGGACAATCCCAAAAGACGAGAAATGTTACCAACCAATAAAGTTTTATCTGAAATTGGTTTGAAAGCGGGAGATAAATTTGCAGATATTGGATGCGGAATTGGATATTTTTCGGTTCCAGCAGCAAAGGTAATTGGGGACGAGGGTAAGGTATATGCGTTAGATGTTGAACCTCAAATGATAGAAGCACTCGAAGAAAAAATAATAGAAAATAACCTGTCAAATATTCAAACAATTTTATCTGAAGGGTTTGATTTTAAACTTGAAAGTGAATCATCTTCCTATGCATTTATGTGTACGGTATTACATGAAATAGAAGATAAAATTAAGATGATAAATGAAGCGAAAAGAATATTAGTGAAGGAAGGAAAAATAGTAATAATTGAATGGGTGAAAAGAGAAAGTGATTGGGGTCCGCCTACAAGCCATCGAGTAGATAGTAGTGAGGTTGCTGAGCTTTTTGCAGAATGCGGATTTCATGATACCACAGTAGTAGAACTAAATGAACATTTTTATATTTGTATGGCAACAAAATAGACAAATAAAAAGAGTAATAACTTTGGTAATGATCCAGATTATGACTCTTTATTTTATTTAAAGAAAATTCTTTGAATGTCTCTACAAATATAAGATACTTTGTTCTATAATACTCGCTCCGTGTCAAAATATGAATAGGCAAGAAAAATTTAAGATTGGTAACATAGTAACAGTTAAAAATTACCAAATTCCAAGAGTATGTTGCATTAAAAGACTGACTAAAGTAATTCCAATCCAACAACAAAAGCCCATAACAATTGGTTTTCCTCCACTTTTTACTAATTTTACAATATCGGTATTAAGTCCAATTGCTGCCATAGCTAGGATAATAAAGAACTTACTTAAATCTTTAAAAGGTGAGAAAAAAGAAGTTGAAACGCCCATATTTGTGGCAATGGTAGTAATAAGAGAAGCTAAAATAAAATAGATAATGAAAAAGGGAAAAATTTGCATGAAATTAATTTCTTTGCAGTTTTCAGATTTCTCTTTCTTTGTGCGCAAAAATGCAAGAAAGAGAGTAATGGGAATGATAGCTAACGTTCGTGTTAATTTTACGGTTACGGCTTTATCTAGCGTGGCAGAGCCTAATTGATACATGCTATCCCAGGTAGATGCGGCAGCAGTCACGGAAGAGGTATCATTGATTGCTGTTCCAGCAAAAATACCAAATGCCTCGCCAGAAGTTTGGGAAAATCCTAACCAAGTTCCTAATAATGGGAACAAAAGAGCGGCTATTACATTAAAGAAAAAGATAACCGATATGGCTTGTGCAACTTCTGCATCATCGGCATCAATAACAGGTGCAGTAGCTGCAATCGCAGAACCGCCACATATGGAAGAGCCAACCCCAACTAAAGTAGAAATATTGCTAGGAATATGTAGTGCTTTATGTAATACAAATGCAATAACAAGGGAAGTGGTAATGGTACTAATTATAATAGGAAGTGATTGCTTTCCAGTTTCGAACACAACGGAAAGATTCAATCCAAAACCTAATAAAATAACAGCATATTGCAGGACTTTTTTTGAAGTAAATTTAATGCCTAACTCAAATTGACTTTTGTCTTTTATAAATAAGGCTATAATCATACCGGATAAAATAGCAATAACGGGTCCTCCAATAATGGGAAATATTTTTCCAAGTAGTAGGGAGGGTGTAGCTATGATGAAACAAAGCAAGATACCTAATCCATTTTTTTTAATAAAATTCATGTTTATTCTCCTATGTCTATAATTTTTAACAATGCTCTTTATAGATAGCAATTCATAAATTGAAAACGATATAAATAACGTGTTCCATTGGTACTGAATAGTTACCTGAAAATAATCATAGCATAGTTGGATAATAAACTAAAATTATGAATATTTATTTAACTATAAAAATATGTTATAGTTAATTATGGGGAATTTTTAATGATTAATTACAGAGGAGAATTAATTGTTTCTAGTAATGTGTATAACAATCAAAAGTAACGATTCAGTACCTTCCTAGTTACCGCTACGCGATGTACACAAAATGCATGAAAATTGCAAGTTTGAATGAAAGGGTTAGCATAATTATGATGGATTTTAGAATTGATACATTTTTAGTAGCGTGCAGATGTTTGAATTTTACTAAAGCGGCAAAACAACTTAATATTACACAACCAGCGGTAACGCAGCACATTCATTATATAGAAGCGTTTTATGGTGTGAAACTATTTCAATTTGAAGGTAAAAAGATGAATTTAACGAATTCAGGTGAGACGTTATATCAAGCGGCTATTACAATGAAGCATGACGAAGTTTATTTGAAGGAAAGTATAAGTGATATAAATAAAAGAAAAAAGAGATTGATTTTTGGAACAACGTTAACAATCGGGGAATTTGTGATAGCAGAACATTTAAAAGAATATTTTAAGCTATATCCAGACACAGAGGTTCGAATGATTTTAGGAAATACAAGTGATTTATTAAGGCGTATTCGATTGGGTGAAATTGATTTTGCGTTAGTGGAAGGGAATTTTAACAAGCAAGAGTATGATTACCTATCATACTCGCAAGAGAGATATATTGCAGTATGTGGAGGGGAGTACGTTTTTGATAAACAACCAGAGTATTTAAAGGATTTACTTTCAACCAGACTAATTGTTAGAGAACAAGGCTCAGGAACGAGACAAATATTGGAAAAAAATCTTGAAACAAGAAATCTTGGTGTAAAAGATTTTAAGCATACAGCGGAAATAGGTGGAATGAATGCCATTAAATCTTTAGTAGAATTTGGCTGTGGAATAACATTTCTGTACGAAGCAGCAGTCAAAAAGGAACTAGAAACAAGAACGTTGAGAGAAATACCATTAAAAGATTTTCAAGTATTGCACGATTTTGCATTTATTTGGAATAAAGGTAGTATTTTCTCAGAAAGTTATCATGAAATATGCAATATTTTAAAAACAAAACAATAAAACACATATTTAAAAATTGTTAATTTTCTGGAATTAAATGCAAAAATTTAAAATAAAAAAGTTATAATACATGCCTAGGTGACCCATCGCGCGGGTGATTTGGTTCAAACTTAAGGATATATAAGTGTAAGAGCAAGCCAAATTAAATTTGTTCAACAAATGAAAGGAAGAAAAGTGAAAACATATAAATTATATCAAATAGACTCATTTACGAAAGAAAAATTCAGAGGAAATCCAGCAGGAGTCATAACAAATGCAGATGGATTGAGTGAAAGTGATATGCAAAAAATAGCGAGAGAACTTAATAATTCAGAGACTGCTTTCATTTTTTCTTCTAATAGCAAAGACTATGATGTTCATCTACGCTACTTTACACCAACAATTGAGGTGCCCATTTGTGGTCATGCAACAATAGCTGCGCATTATGCGAGGTCAATTGAAAACAATCTTCAATCATCAAAAATTTATCAAAAAACAAAAGCGGGAATTTTACCAATTGACATAATTCATGAAAACGATGACTATAAAATAGTTATGACACAAGGTGCAATCGAGTATGGAACATATATAGAAGAAGATTATAAAATGCAATTATTGTCTGCCTTAGGAATCACACAAAACGACTTATTGGAGAAACATAAAATTCAAATTGTATCGACTGGGCATTCCAAGGTAATGATTGGAGTAAAGTCTACCAATATCGTGAATCAATTAAAGCCCAATTATGATGCGTTGGCTAAGCTGAGTGGGAGAATACAGTGTAATGGTTACTATGTGTATACAATGAATGGAGTCGAAGAGGATATCTTAATTCATGGTAGAATGTTTGCTCCAGCGATTGGTATTAATGAAGATCCGGTTACTGGAAATGCAAATGGACCGTTAGGTGCATATCTTGTACATCATAAGCTTGTAGAGCATAATGGTACCCAATTCAAATTCAAAGCAAAACAAGGGGAAGTGATTGGACGCATGGGAATGATTGAAGTGATAGTTGATATAGAAAATAACAATCCTGTTTTAGTGAAAATTGTAGGTAATGCTGTTATTGCATTTCAATCAGAAATTGTGATATAAGGAAAAACGGTATAGGGAAAGGGTATAGACCATGGAAATTTTATTTGAACTAGCGAAAGATAGCGATTTGCAAAATATTATTACATGTAGAAACAAAGCATTTTATTTAGACTTTGTAAAATATGGGGAATGTCCAGGATATAACCGAACATATGATAGTATGTGTAGCATAGCAAAGGAAGCGACCCTGTACAAAATTGTTGTGGATAATCAAATAGTTGGAGATTTTTCAGTAAAGCAAATATCTGAAAATGAGTACCATTTAAGTTGTTTGTGTGTGATTCCAGAGTATGAGAATAAAGGAATTGGGAAAAAAGCAATGGCATTTATGGAAGAGACATATAAAGAAGCAACCAAATGGACGCTCAATACTCCAGTGGATAAAGAGCGCAATCATTATTTTTACAAAAAATGCGGTTTTCATATTATAGATGAAACGGTAGCCGGAAATGTTAAAGTTGTTCTGTTTGAAAAAATAATAGAATAGGTTCAAAAGTATGATGTAAATATTAACAAAACAATTAGTTATTGACATATGTCAAAAATGAAGTATAATAAATGCATAGTCTGAAAAGGAGACATTGGTATGCCAAGACCCCGAAAATGCAGAAGAATTTGTTCTATGCCTCAAACAGATGGATTTGAGCCAATTAATGGAAAGCAAATTACATATGATGAAGTTATTCTGAATCTAGATGAATATGAAGTGATTCGATTAATTGATTTTGAGAAACTGACACAGGAACAATGTGCTGCGCAGATGATTGTTTCAAGAACGACAGTTACTAGTATTTATGAGGCGGCTCGATTTAAGATGGCAGATGCCTTTATAAACGGTAAAAAGCTAATAATTGACGGAGGTAAATTTAGGTTATGTGAGCACAATAAGGAATGTTGTGGTAAGGGTTGCAAAAATAATTGTTTTATTGAGAAGGATACGTATTGTCAAAAAGAAAATTGTAAACAATAAGAGTGAGGTCAATTGAATGGATGCAGAAAGCACGTTGACGCAGGAAGAAAAGGCAAAAAATTTATTTAAACAAGGTTATAATTGTGCACAAGCTGTTTTTGCTTCGTTTCATGAAGAAATGAATTTGGATATGCAGACTGCGTTGAAATTGTCTTCCTCCTTTGGTGGCGGCATGGGAAGACTTAGAGAAGTATGCGGAACAGTAAGCAGTATGTTTATGGTAGCCGGTATTCTTTATGGATATGACAATCCCAATGATCATCAAGCAAAAGCAGAACATTATGCGAGAATTCAGGAATTAGCAAATGAGTTTCTAAAATATAATAAATCGATTGTTTGCCGAGAATTATTAGGTTTGGAACAAAAAAAAGATGATCCTGTGCCATCAGAAAGAACAAAAGAATACTATAACAAGCGCCCATGCGTTGAGTTGGTGGGTTGTGCAACCAAGATAATGAGAAATTATATAGAGGAGAATAAAAATGAAAATTGCAGTAACTTATGAAAATGGAGAAATATTTCAACACTTTGGTCACACAGAACAAGTGAAAATTTATGAGGTAGAAAACAGTAAAATTATTTCATCGCAAGTGTTATCGACAATCGGAAGTGGACATGGTGCTTTAGCAGTGTTCTTACAAGATCAGGGAGTAGATACATTGATTTGTGGTGGTATTGGTGGTGGTGCCAAAACAGCATTAGAAGAAGCATCAATAACTCTTTTTGGAGGAGTTACAGGCGACGCAGATAGTGCAGTTAAGGATTTTCTTGAAAGTAATTTGAATTATGATGCAAATGTTGAATGCAAACATCATGAAAATGAAGAACATAGTTGTGGTGAACATACTTGTGATAGCCATTAATCTGACTTGACTGAAGGAGAATTGAAATTGATGAAATTTTATTTTGCACCAATGGAAGGTGTTACAGGTCATGTTTATCGAAATGCTCACCATACTCTTTTTAAGGATGATATAGACAAGTATTTTTCACCTTTTATTGGTGCAAATCAAAGCGAAAGTTTTAAGGCTCGTGAATTAAATGATATATTACCAGAGAATAACCAAGGTCAAAATTTAATTCCACAAATACTAACCAATAAAGCAAAAGATTTTATTCATACTTCAAAGAAGTTGAAGGTCTTAGGATATAATGAAATCAATTTGAATTTGGGCTGTCCATCAGGAACAGTAGTTTCCAAAGGTAGAGGCTCAGGATTTCTTGCAAAGCAAGCTGAACTGGATGAATTCTTGGATGAAATATATTCGAGTGCTGTAACAGAAATTTCAATAAAAACTAGAATAGGAAAAGATCAGCCAGAGGAATTTTATGAATTGATTGAAATATTTAATAAATATCCCATCAAAGAATTAATCATACATCCTAGGATACAAAAAGATTTTTATAAAAACAAACCTAATTTGCATATATTTGGGGAAGCATTAACATTAAGCAAAAATCCGGTTTGTTATAATGGAGATCTTTTTACATCAAAAGAATATGATGCTTTTGTCACTAGATTTCCAAGTGTTGATACCGTAATGATTGGAAGAGGCTTGTTATTTAACCCGAATCTAATTAGCCATATTAGGAGTCAGAGTAATTTAGAAATAGGATTATTAAGGGAATTTCATGATAAAATTTATAAGGACTACCAAAGTGTATTGTTTGGCGATAAAACCGTACTATTTAAGATGAAGGAATTATGGTTTTATTTGATTATGATGTTTACTGATAATGCAAAATATGCAAAAAGAATTAAAAAATCTGAACGATTAAATGATTACGAGAATGCTGTATCTAGTTTGTTTAATGAACAGCAGCTATTGTTCTGAAATCAAAAGTACAATAGAATTGTAGATTAATAATCATTATAAATATACTTTAAAATTCACTGAATAAACGTGGTTTTAAAGTATATTTTATTTTTTTTGCACGTATAAGCTACCATTTTCCTGCAACTCGGCATATAGAACACCTTTCACGGAAGTTACATTTTGTTGCTTTAATTGAGAGAAAAGCCAATTTTCATCCAGATCAAATTCGACTAAGTTTTTCTTGATTATCTTACCATCTGCGATGATTTCGGCAGGCAAGTATTTAGTAAGAGGGACAGTGACGTTCATGTCTGATTTTGTTACTGGTTGTTTTCTTGGTTTTTTCATAATACTCATTTTACCGTTTGGTTCTAAAATAGCATACTCTACTTCTTTGATGGAGAAAATTTCTTTTTCTCTGAGCAACATGGATACATCATCCATATTTAGTCGGTTTACCCGTAAAGCCTCTTTGACTATGATTCCTCTTTTAATTATGATTGTAGGTTCTCCGTCAATTATAATTCGAAAAGTACTCCATTTTAGGGCTATATATCCGACTAATCCAGTTAATATACACCACCATATCAATCCAATAAATTCCTCCAAGTAGGGACCAGTAGATTCGCTTATTATACTACCCGCAATATTACCCATTGTGACGCCAGCAATATAATTAAAAAATGTTAATTCACTTAGTTGCTTTTTTCCTAAAAGTCTAGTTAGCACAAGTAAAATGAAAAATACTAAAGTTACTCGCAATAACATGTTCATATAATTATTCATGCGCATCATCTTTCTATAACAAGTTGTTGATTCTGCTTATATTATGTATAAAAAGAAAATTTTTATCCCTTGCAGTGAAAATAAAATGATAATTTTAAATCTTAAATTAGAAAATTTTACATCTGTATCAAATGCATCAAATCGAATCGGACTTTGGGTTATAAGTGCGGTGTAATATCTTGTGATTGGTGTGAAAATATGATATAATTCAGTTGTTTTAGGTAGAAGGGACTACGATAGTTATATTGTTGTCTCCTTTTTTAATTTTACAGTTAATAATAGTTTGAAAAACGTAGTTATGATTCATTGGATGAATAGTAATTGGTATAATGGTGAGAGTAGTGGAGTGACCAGGGAGATGGTGAAAATGGATAATATTGATATTGAGAGTTCCGCAAAAGGAATATTAGAAGATCTTGAAAGAAGTAGTTATACTACTGATTTAGAAAAGACGGCTCAACTTGGTTTGAAGGCATATTCGTTATGCGCCGAAATAAATAATGAAAAAGGGATGGCTTATGCTTTGCTGAAATTAGGACAATCCTTTTTTGATATGAATCAATATGACAAGGCCATTACATATTTATTTGACTCCATTGCGTTATCACAAAAACAAAATATATGCGATTTACAGGTGTTATCCTATTTAAACATTGGTAAGATATATTTTGATATCGGAAATTATGAAAAGAGTTATGAGTTTTATCGTCTTGCAGAAAAAGTAGTACAAGCATATCAGCTATGCAAAAATTATTATGCTAATTATTCTTATGAATACTTTATAGTCAAAATTTATAATAATGTAGCTGACATCTTCAAAGTTCAGCGGTTATATCCAGAGGCGATAAAATATTACAACTTGGCTCGTGAGTTTGATGCAAAATTAAACTATCAAGCTTCTCAAGGGAGCGTACTCTCAAATCTCGCTAATATAGAAAGCTATTTTGGAAATTTTGAACAAGCATTAAGTCATATTCAAGAAGCATTGATTTATTTAGAAAAGTACAAATATAAACAAGGTTTATGTGAAGCTTATGGTGAACTTGCAATAATATATCAGAAGATGTTTAATACGGTTGCCTGCGCAAAATATTTTGATATAGCAATACAGCTATCGTCAGAAATAATGTATGGGTATGTTAAAGTAAAACTACTTTTGAAATATGCCGATTTTCTTATAAGTACCCCAAAGACTAAATGTGCAATACAAAAATTAGAAGAGGCTTATCGAATTTCGCTTGAAAACAAACTATATAAACTCACAACTATTATATGTAAAAAATTAATTCAACTATTTGAAGAAGAAGCAGATGATGTGAACGCAAATAAATATTACAAGTTATATTTTGAATACGAAAGACTACTCGAGCCTATAGAATTTAATACTAAAATAAAAAATTTTAAAACGAAAATCCAATTAGAGCAATTAGAAATAGACAAGAAAAATATTCTGGAAAAAAGTATACAAATTCAGAGAAAAACAAATGAGCTTATTGAAGTTATAAAAAATATATCTATCATAAGTGAAATCGGAGAAAAGGTAACAGCCACATTGGAGCTAAATCAAATCTATGAAATGATGAATTATGAAATTCAAAATTTTTTCATGGCAAAAGTTTTTGGAATTGCATTATTTGATGAATCTAGTGGCAT
Source organism: Lachnotalea sp. (assembly GCA_041821265.1). Taxonomy (GTDB): domain Bacteria; phylum Bacillota; class Clostridia; order Lachnospirales; family Lachnospiraceae; genus Lachnotalea. The sequence goes on from JBGUEQ010000027.1 coordinate 46,198, forward strand.
GATTGAGTATCAATATTGTATGGAAACAAATAAAAGAATAGAGATGAATCGTATTTCTATCAATAGTAATTCAAGTTTGGCGGCAAAGTGTTTACAAGATAGAAAAACTATAATTATAAATGATTTACCAAATGAGTACATTAATTATATAGAGAATAAAAACTATCTTTTGAAAAATAATAGTTCCTATGAACTTAATTCAGTTATGTTTTGTCCTCTTATTATTGACAATAATATCTTGGGACTTTTGACAGTCCAAGCAGAGGAAAAAAACTTCTTTACAATGATTACAATAGAAGTAGTGAAAGCACTGACTTCATATGTTGCAATCGCAATTAACAACGCTATAAAATCAACAGTACTATTAGAGGAAATAGAAAAAAGAAGAGAGCTACAGAAGAAATTAGAAAATAGTAACACCCAATTGCTTTATCTTTCAGAAAATGACGATCTTACTCATTTAGGAAATAGAAGAAAGCTTAATGCTATCATAGAGGAGGAGTTAAAGAGAGCCAAGGAAAAGAAAAGTTTATTGTCTATTATGATGTTTGATGTGGATTATTTCAAACAATATAATGATAATTATGGTCATATATCAGGCGATAATTGTTTGATTAAAATAAGCAATGAGATAAAAAAAATATTAACAAAGAATACTTTCGCAGCAAGGTACGGTGGTGATGAGTTTGTTGTGGTGCTTCCGGGCTTGGATTTAAGTGAAGCAATTGCATTTGGAGAAAGACTTAGGAAAAATGTTGAAGCATTAGGAATCACACACCAGTTTTCTGAAAATATTAAGGTAGTAACAATTACCACTGGTATTTATTCATTGATACCAGTGGATAGCATTACCGTAACAGAGCTTTTAGAGCATGCAGATAGTGCGTTGTATAAAGCCAAAAATGGTGGGAAAAATAGCATTGTTGGTAATGAAAAATCGCGAACTGTATAGTTTACAAAATACACTATTATAGTAATGAAATAACGTAATTGAGTTTTATGTATTTTGTGTACAAACAGTGAATTAGTAAAATTGTGGATTACAATAACTTGAGTTTACATGCACAAAGTATAAAAGTTTGATAAGTTTTTAAATTTAAATTATGATAAAGAAAAATAGTAGAGGTAAATGAATGCAGAGCGTTGTAGGATATTACGACTGGCAGTCGAATGAAAAGTCAGTATCGGAACAAGAGTTTTTTGTTCACTGTAGTGGCAAGTACCGTTTAGTTAACAAAAATAAATTTGGAACAGAACGACCTAACGGAGCGGCTAACTATCAGTTGATTTATATTGCAGAGGGAAAAGCCAGATTTCAAATCAACGGAAAAAAACATATATTAGAAAAAGGAAATTGTGTCCTATATCACCCAGTTGATGCTCAATACTATTATTATTATTTGGAGGATTGCCCTGTTATTTATTGGGTACATTTTTCTTGCAAAGAAGAAAATGAATTTTTAAGAAAGACTGGTTGGGGAAAAGAAAAAATCTACTATGTGGGATTACATAATAGTTATATTCAACTATTCGATGCAATTATACAGGAACTGCAGTTGAAACAACCATTTTTTGAAAAACAATTACAATTTATGATGCAAGAGTTATTACTCAAAATGAGAAGGAATCAGATACGTGAAAAGACGATATTTGAAAATTATAACAAAGAGGTAGAAGAAGCTATTCGAATTTTTCACCTAGAACCAGAGAGAGATTTTACAATTAAGGAGTTTACTAAAGAACGTGGCTTAAATTATTACCGTTTTATAGATACATTCACTCATTATGTGGGTGTATCTCCAAGGCAGTATATCATTAGTATTCGTATGACAATTGCAAAGGATTTGTTGATTAATTCACAGTTTCAAATATTAGAAGTAGCTCAATTAACGGGATATGATAATCCACTATATTTTAGCAGATTGTTTAAAAAAACTTTAGGAATGTCACCTACTGAATATAGAAAGCATAATCGCGTTGGTGAATAGATCCTATTCTTTTTACTATCAAAATAGGTTTAGTTCTGTGTAGAAAACTCTATATAATAGTAGGAAAGAATATATAATTTGCATATTATATATTTTTAGGGATAACTGATTCGTTTTATTCTTGATTTTCAAACGGTATTCTTTTGTGGAAAGGATTGGTTTCACGTAAGTATTTAAGATATTTTTTTGGATTTTCATAATAACTTACATTCCTTTCGCTTCGCTCAAGGCTCAAATCGTGATGAAAGAGCTAGAACCAAAGTCGTATTTTAGGGTTATAATTAAGTTGAAAATATATAGATACACTACAGAGCACGGGGGAGGAAGTAGAATTGATTCCCCAACTTTTCGGAATAAAGTCCGCATAATAACATGTGTCGGATATCTTTTCAAGCACAAATGAGTGTCGCTATGAGCACGTAACCTAGTCATTGTATAAGCAATTCCGTTGGTCTTTCTTTGCTGGATATCCAGTCAATATCTATATATTTTCATTTCTTATTTCTAAGGAGGGTTTCCTATGTTACAAATTGTTCACCCTGTCTGTTGTGGTATGGATGTTCATAAATAGTTTGTGATTGCTGCCATTGCCATTACAGATACGCATAACGTTACTTTTTATATTAAAAAACGTTTTGCCACTTTTAATTCAGACCTTAGAAGTCTCGAGGCTTGGCTCCTTAAAAACAATTGTACCGAGGTCTGCATGGAATCTACTGGTAAGTACTGGATTCCTATTTTTAATGTGCTTGAATTTTCTTGCCTCGGTGGTATCTGATACGTTTGGCGTATCTGCATCTGCTCTTATCGACTACATTCTCAATTGTGATTCCTTTGATCCAGAGTTCGCCAAAACTCTGCTTCGCAAGAAGCTCAAAGATAAAAGTGATGAAGTGATGCAGTCTATTATCGGGTATGAACTACGTGGTGACCAATCGACTAAAATGAAGGTCTGTAGAAAACAATATGCGAAGCATCGTGAACAGTATATTAAAAATGCAATGAAACTTTTAGAAAGAGAAGGTTGTACTATAATCCCTCCAACAGTATCAGCCTGATACCCTTAATTCAATAATTCTTATCTAAAAAGTGGCAGTTTACTGGTGCTCTTGTTGTGTTACGATAAAATCTACATTTTTCTTTCAACCAAGGTTGTATAATTCAGGTAAAAGGTTTATGATATATACTAATAATTATGTAGAGAACAAGCTATCCCAAAATAGAAATATAGTATTAGAAGGTTTAAATCAGGAGGAACAGATGATACCAGATAAGTATAAGGAAATGTTGGAAAAAAAATCAGTAATTCGTGAAATGTTTGCATATGGATCAGTTAGAGCAAAAGAAATTGGATATGAAAATATCTTTGATTATAGCTTGGGTAATCCTTCGGTACCAGCACCCAAGGAATTTCAGGATAGATTATTAGACCTAATTCAAAATGAGGAAGCGACAAAACTTCATAGTTATAGTCCAAGTCTTGGAATTGAATCTACAAGAAGTGCAGTGGCACAATCATTAAATGAACGATTTCAAATGAACTATGAGACAAAGCATATTTTTATGGTATCAGGTGCTGCAGGAGCACTCGCTCATGCAGTTAGAAGTATTACGAGTGAAGGAGATGAAGTGGTTACATTTGCACCTTTCTTTCCCGAATATATGCCTTACATCCATGCAACAGGGGCGGTACTTAAAGTGGTTCCAGCGGATATTGATACATTTCAAATCAATTTTGAAAAGTTGGAAGAAATTTTGAACCCTAAGGTGGCAGCTGTACTCGTTAATACACCGAATAATCCTTCAGGAGTTGTTTATTCTACGGAGACAATGACTAAATTAGCTTCTATTTTAAGTGAAAAAGAAAAAGAATATGGACATACGATTTATTTGATATCAGATGAACCTTATAGAGAAATTACATTTAAAGGTGTAGATACACCATATATTGGTAAGATGTATCATAACACGCTTACTTGCTATTCCTTTAGTAAATCATTATCTCTTCCAGGGGAAAGAATTGGATATATAGCAGTAAATCCAGAGTGTGAGGATGCAGATATTTTGGCCGATGTATTTGGACAGATTTCAAGAGGAATCGGACATAACTGTCCACCTTCATTGATGCAGCTAGCGATTGAAGCGGTATTGGACCAGACTTCAGATTTATCTGTTTACGAGAAAAACAAAGAGATTTTATATGAAGAGCTAACCAAACTAGGTTTTATATGTGTAGAACCAGGGGGAACATTTTATATGTTTCCAAGAGCATTAGAAGAAGATGCAAATCATTTTTGTGAAGTAGCAAAGCAATTTGATTTATTGCTGGTTCCAGGGGATAGCTTTGGTTGCCCGGGACATTTTAGAATATCGTATTGTGTGGATACTGAAAAAGTAGTGCGCTCATTAGAAGCGTTTAGAAAGTTGGCAGAATATTATAAATAGGTAAAACATAAGAGATCATAAGCTTAGAAGGCAAATTGGTATGCTTCCTGAGCTTTTTGATTCAATAGGAAAACATTTTAAAGGCTTCTATTAGATTTAAAGACGTAAAATGTGAAGGGGAAACATTCACATCTACCAATATGTGCAAATGAACATGCACTTATGGAGGAAATCATGAAAAAAAAGCATAAGGAAACGAAATGGCATAAATTAGATAACACTGCTAAAATTTTCCCAGTAATTGCAAGTGAGAACCTTAGCAATGTATATAGGATATCAATCACATTAAAAGATGATATCAATCCAGGTATATTACAGGAATCATTGGATTTAGTACTTCCGTGGTTTGAAGTATTTAATGTAAGACTTAGAAGAGGTATGTTTTGGTATTACTTTGAGACAAATAGACATAGACCGTTAGTGGAGCTAGAAAGTAATTATCCCTGTAGATACATTGATTCTTATAGCAATAACAAATTTCTATTTAGAGTATCTTATTACAATAATAGAATTAATCTTGAGGTATTTCATGTACTCACCGATGGTATGGGTGCAATTACATTTTTGAAGGAATTGACATATCAATATTTAAGATTAAAATATCCACAACTGAAAGAGAGCATTGAGGCAAAACCAAGTCGAGAATGTTCTCTCAATATTGAAGATAGTTATTTGAAATATTATAAAAAAAGTGATGCTAAGGGCTATAAAACAAGAAAAGCCTATATTTTAACAGGAAAATTTATGCCTCCTACTATCATGGGGGTTATTCATGGCTATATTAATCTTACAAGTCTAAAGCAGGTTTGTAAGGCTAAGAATGCTAGTATTAATCAATATCTGATTGCTACACTCGTCTGGAGTATTTATACAGAATATCTTAATAAACAAATATGCAAGCAGCCAATTTGTATTAATGTTCCAATTAATTTGAGGAAGTTGTTTGAGTCAAGCACTACCAAGAATTTTTTTGCTATCTTATTAGCAGAATTTGAGTCGGATAAAGTAGATTACACCTTTGATGAAATATTAGAGAAGATTACGATTAATCTTAAAAATCAAATGAAAAAAGAGCACTTGGAAAGTTTGATTTCTTATAATGTGTCAAATGAAAAAAATCTTTGCGTTAGGGCCATACCATTAGTTATTAAAAATATTGGAATTAAATTTTTTTATAATAATTCAGCAAAATCTTTTACTACTACAGTAACTAATTTAGGTGCTCTTAGCATATTAGAAGAGTTTGAGGAATATGTTGAAAAATTTCATGTTGTATTGTCAGTTTCTAAGAAACAAAATTTAAAATGCAGTGTTTGTTCTTATAAAGATGAGATTGTTTTTACCTTTGCATCTGTATTAATGGATACAAATTTACAGAAAGCATTTTTTAGAAATCTCACCAAACAAGGGATTCAAGTATCAATAGAAAGTAATGGTGTTTATAATGAAGAGATGTAATAATTGCAATGTTGAAATAATTGAAGAGATTAGTGTATGTCCATTATGCCAACATGGTCTTGAAACCATTTCACAAGAAAAAAAACGCGCGATGTATCCCAACATAGAATTTGATAATCATAAATTTATTTTAATCATTCGTTTATTTATTTTTATTTCTATTATACTTTCATTTGGATTAGTAACTATCAATATTGCAACCTACAGTGGAGTATGGTGGTCGTTGATAGCGATAGGGGCAATTGTATATTTTTGGATTACAGTTAGATATTCCATACAAAATAATACCAATTATGCAGCTAAGATTTTAGTACAGACAATTGCGGGTATGGGATTTTCGTTACTGATTGATATCGTAATAGGTTATCAGGGCTGGTCGATTAATTATGTGATTCCAGCAATTATATTAATTGCATACGTGGCTGTTGTTATTCTCATGATTGTTAATTTTATGAACTGGCAAAGTTATATTTTATTTCAGATTACATTGGTTACATTTAGTATTATTTTAATGGGATTATATTTACTTCATATTATTACTGAACCAATTTTGTCTTTCGTAACAGTTGGTATTACTCTTGTAATACTAGTGGGAACAATAGTGTTTGGTGATAAAAAAGCAAAAACGGAACTAATAAGACGATTCCATATATAGGTGAGTGAATGAAGAAAACAAAACAAAGTGTTGAAGGTAAAATAGTGAGATCACTTTTAGCAGATATTACATCAACACAATTAGTTGGAAAAAAGATTAAAAGTGGCGAATATAGAAAAAATCCAATAGAGCCTCAGTGGAGATGTCCAAATGGCTTTCATCTGGAAAAACACAAAATATTTGAAATTGAAATGGAGCTACTAGAACCAAATGAACCAAGTAGTAACCTCATTGTATTACAGTTGCATGGGGGCGGATATATAGGGCCAATGAAAAATATTTATAGAACATTTGCGGTTATGTATTCAAAAGCAGCCGCAGGAGCTAGTGTTCTGACAATAGATTATAGAGTGGCACCGGAAAATCCCTTTCCAGCAGCTTTAGAAGATGCACTAGAAGCTTATCAATGGATTTTAGATAATGGATATAAAGCAGAACAAATTGTGGTTACAGGCGATTCAGCTGGTGGTGGGCTTGCCTTGGCATTATGCCTTTACCTAAGAGATCATGAATGTGAGCTACCTAAGGGAATCATAACAATGTCAGCTTGGACAGATTTGACAAGTGAAGGAGAGTCTTATACAAAGAACTATGAAATAGATCCTTTATTTGGAAATACAAAAGATAGTATGATATTTAATAGTGCATATATCGGGAATAACGATGTTAAAAATCCATATATTTCTCCAATATTTGGAGAATATGATGAATTTCCACCAATATTAATGCAAGTGGGAAGCTACGAAATGCTTTTAAGTGATACAATAGAGGTAGCAAATAAAATTAAAGAAAAAGGTAGTAAAGTAAAACTAAGCATTTATGAAGGTATGTTTCATGTATTTCAAATGTCTAAGTTTCTTATCCCGGAATCAAGGAATGCTTGGCAGGAAATAGAACAGTTTTTTATGTCAATTTAGAGTATTTAATAAATTAAATTGTCGAGAAATTACTAGAAAGAATAGTAGAATTTGTATAAGAATATATGGTATGATAATGCTTAACTATTAATTGGGTATATATTTTTTTGAAAAAAGGTAGCAACGATGAAACAAAATAAAATTCAATTACAAGAAAAAATAGAGAGCTATCGGTATATCAAAGTCGAGGATGAGATTTATTCACTATTAGATGAATTTATTGATTTGTGCAGAGAAGAGCACGACGAGGATGGCTTGGTGGCTGGATATTTTTATAAAGGTGAGTTATTCTTTCGCTTAGGTAATTATGATGATGCAACAATAGCGATTGAAACATGTTTATCTTATAAAAATGCGGAACATTGTAAAGAGTTTCAAAGTAATGCATACAATGTGTTAGGACTCATGTATGCATTTTTAGGTTGTGAAATAATTGCCCTTGAATATTACCTAGAAGGTCTGGAAATTGCCAGAGCAAATAATATATATAAGATACAGACAATTATTTATATTAATATGGGATGGCTTTATAAGGATATTAGAGCTTATGATAAGGCGATGGAAAATTATAATCATGCACTTACATCTGCTAGAAGTATACCAAAAGAAGTTTATTATAATCTTGAAGTTTTATGTTATGCCTATATAGGCCAGATTTATTGCAAGAAAAAAGAATATAGTATTGCATTAGAACTATTGAACAAGATTTATGAGACGAAGAAGAAAAATAATATTTTATATTATGATGTATCTTTAGATAATTTGGAAATAAGTATTTATGATTATTTAAATATGCCAGATAAAGTCCAAGCCAATATTGAGCATGTTTTAAATAAAGCAGCTGAAGAAGATGACTTTATAGAATTTTTTGAATTTTATTTAGATGTGTGTAATTATATTATTGAAAAAGGAAAAAAGGACGAAGCAAGACGATTGCTAGATTCATTACATAAGAATGCCAGCAAATTAAATCTTGTGTTTATTAACCTTAAAATACAAGCAGCTGAGACACAATATCATAAAATATATTCCGCACAAGTAGATTATCTAAATGCGTGTGCAGGTTATATGACATTACAAAAGCAGTATGAAGTATTTATAAGAAAATCACTGTTAAGTGGTATGAAAAAAATAGAAGAACTAAGACAAATTGAAAAGGAAAAAGAGCATTTTGAAGAGATTAGCCGACTAGATGGGATGACTGGAATCTTAAATAAAAATGCAATAGAATATTATATAAAAGAGTATTTAGACATATATAGTAATACACAAAAAGCGGGTCTCATCCTAATCGATATTGATAATTTCAAAATGATCAATGATAATTTTGGACATTCTATAGGTGATCGAATAATTAAAAAGGTCGCTACTTCGATAACACAGACTTTTAATGTAACAGATATGATTGGTCGAGTTGGTGGCGATGAATTTTTAGTTTTAATGAAGAATGTTGAAAAGAAGGAAGATGTCTTTGAAAAAGCAGAAGAACTAAGAAAAACCTTTGAAAATAATCTGTGTGAGGACGATATTACATATAAATTAAGTGTGAGTATTGGTATTTCAATGATTATAAATAATAAATATGATTTTAGGGCTTTATTTAACAAAGCAGATGAGGCATTATATGAAGCTAAAAATGAAGGACGAAATAAAGTAATTATTATATAATATCTAGAGGTGCGAAACGGACTATGAATGTCCAATTTGACTATCTATAAAACGATAAGTGATGGAAATAGTAAGTGAAAAACAAGAAGAAATTTAAAAAGAAAAATCGATGGATTTATCGAGTTGTAATTTGTATTGCATTGATTTATGGAATTATAATTAAAAATAGTAATTTGGATATACAAAATAAAATATCAATAGCAAGTAAAAAAAGTTTGACCTCAGACATGGAGGTTCATTTTATAGATGTAGGGCAGGCAGATAGTATTTTAGTAGAATCAGCAGGAAAATATATGTTGATTGATGCTGGGAATAATGAAGATGGTGAAAAAGTAAAAAGTTATCTTCAAAAGGAAGGTGTTAAGGAATTAGAATATGTAATTGCGACCCATCCTCATGAAGATCACATTGGTGGAATGGACGACATTATTAATAGCTTTCAAGTTGATACTATATTTATGCCGGATGTTGCGCATACAACAAAAACGTTTACAGATGTGTTAAATGCTATTGCAGATAATAATCTGGATATAACAGTTCCCAAGGTGGGAGAACAATATACAATTGGAAATGCTGAATTTATTATTATTGCACCGAATCGCAGTGAGTATGGAGATAACCTTAATAATTATTCTATAGGTATTAAATTGGTGAATGGCAAAAACAGCTTTTTAATGTGTGGTGATGTGCAGGAAGAGGCGGAAAATGATATACTAAACAATGGTATCGATATATCAGCAGACGTATACAAAGTGAGTCACCATGGAAGTGGTACTGGAACGACACAGGAATTCTTACAAGCAATTTCGCCTAGTTATGCGGTGATTCAATGTGGAATTGATAATGAATATGGACATCCACACCAAGCAACTTTGGATAAGTTTAATGCATTGAATATTATGGTATATCGAACAGATAAGAATGGTACAATAGTTGCAGTATCGGATGGGGAAGATATTAGATGGACGTGTGAGAAAAAATAAAATGACCTGTGCGCTAAGTGATTAGCAGGACGGGTCATTTAAATTAGAAATACAATTGTTTATAGTAGGTTAGCAAGGGCTAATCTCTTTTTTAATATTGGACCAAGGGTAACAGCGATAGCAATTTTTATTCCATCACCGAGCAGGTATGGAATGACTCCTGCCATTAGTGCTTGCCAGAACGTTAAATGAACTTGATATGCTAGCCAAGAAGTTCCAAGTAAATACGCTATAGCAGTAGCTAGTATCAACCCTATTATATACATATACACTTTACCACTAAATTTCTCAATTATAAAGCCGCTGATCATAGCCATGAATATAAAACCGATTAGATAACCACCAGTGGGACCAGCAAGCTTGCCAGGACCGCCAGTAAAACCAGAAAACACTGGTAAACCGACTAATCCTATCAGCAGATAAATTAAATAGCTAATGGTGCCACGCTTCCAGCCAAGTATAAATACGGTAATATAAATCGCTAAATTAGTAAATGATATAGGAACCGGACTAAATGGAATAGCAATGGATAGCGGTCCCAAAATACAAGTGATAGCAGACATTATGCCAATAAGGGTAATTTGATAAATGGAACTTTTAGAATTTGATTGTTGATATGTTTTTGTTATATTTTTATTCATGTGTATAACTCCTCTCAATGATAAATCCCATGTCTAACAACATCATTTTATCTTGTGCAGTATTACACCCTGTTGTTGTTAGCAGGTTACCGGTAATAGTTGCATTGGCTCCTGAGTAAAATGCTTTTTTACCACAATCTTTCATAAGCGACCGTCCAGCGGCAAGCCGAATATCTGCGGTAGGATTTATAAATCTAAAAATCGCAATAGTTCTTAACATATCATCCTCAAATAATGTTCCCAAATTCCCTAGTGTAGTACCCTTTATCGGCACCAACATATTTAATGGAATGGAATCAATGTTTAATTCAGAAAGTGTTAATGCCATATCAATTCGATCTTCCCATGTTTCTCCCATTCCGATAATTCCACCTGAACATACATTTAAGCCGACGGATTGGGCAGCTTTGATGCATTTGATTTTATCATCGAAGGTATGGGTGGTGCAAATATTAGGGAAGTTTCGCCTAGAAGTCTCAATATTAGTGTGGTACATAGATACACCACTTTCTTTGAGTAACCGAAAAGTTTCTTCATCTAATAATCCATGAGAAGCGCATAAATCAACATCACATTCGTCGTGCATCCTTGTATAAGCAGCGAGTGCAGTTTCTAAATCTTTGCCTGCTAGAGTTCTCCCAGCAGTAACGATAGAATATCGGTGTACTCCTTCCTTGCAATAAGACTTACAGTCATTGACAATTAGTTCGACGTCTAAAAATGGGTATTCCTTTACTTTCGTGTGGTGATGTCCTGACTGTGCACAAAATTTACAGTTTTCACTGCATTTGCCACTACGACCATTTATTATGGTACATAGATTAACCTTGTTACCACAAAAATTAGCTCTTATTTCATCAGAGCCTTTACATAATTCTTCCAAATCCGCGGATAATAGAAAACTAAGATCATCTTCACGTTTTAAACGTACTCCACTTAGAATTTGTTTGATTTGTTTCTCTAGCATAGTTTCTCCTTATGTAATATAGGTTTTAATAGGGGCTTTTATTTAGCCGATAAATTCATAGCAAGGATAAGTATAGAAAGCTATATTTGTTTCTAAAAATGATTATAAAAGAAAAACAATAAATTGTCAACCGATAAAAATAAGTGGTTAACAATTCGCTGCTTTATAATAAATATGTACAGTATGTGTAATAGTATAAATAATTTTATCTCTACCATTTTCGTTGGTTTCAAATTTGGTAACGATCGAGTATCTCTAGTGTTGCTATAATGTTGTAAGTAAGTCGGGACAAGGTTAATAATCACAGAAATGCTGTATTTAAACATTTCTGTGATTATTAATTTTGAATTTTCTAGTACCAGAAAAAAACACCACATATTTTGTGTTTACCGTGTAGGATTAATTAGGTAGATATAAAATAATTATTAACTTTTTTTATTCTTCTGTTTACACAGTACAAAAAGTCGTATATCATCCTGATCAGAGAGACTCAACTGTTTGTAACTGCTTAAAAAGTTTATATCTTTTTGGGTAATTGTGTTGGGATTAATTGATGGCGAACTATTTAATAACAAAATGCCGATATCTTTTAACATGTTGATGTCAATTGAATTATTCGACGGATAGCCAGTAGAAGAATCAGAAAGTATACTATCAGATATAGAAATAATATTATGATTAAGAAGTTGACCTATTTCAATATTATAAAATTCTGCGAGTTTCAATAAACTTTCACTACTAGGAGTTCGCTTACCGGTTTCGTATTGGGAATAGCCACCACGTGATATATGAATGTAGGAACTAACATATTCCTGTGTGTAATTATGTTGCTTTCGTAATTCAATTAGTTTTAGTGGTAATAAAGATAGTGGCATATATATATATATCCTTTCTTAAATTTAATAAAATCAGTACTTTTGTACTATGGTAATTATATCAAGTAAAAATCTGATTTGTTCGAAATGAAGCATAATGAATCGAAATAATGAAAAAAAAAAAAGCATCGAAATGTATCACAAATTCGCTGCTTTTTTATTTCTATTTGTTGTTTCTACACAAGTTATATAAGAATGGTTTTGAAGATTCAAACTGCTAATAATTTATTTATGCTAACCAATTTGACACATAAAACTAATAGTTCTGATGCTTGTTGAATTTCATCAAGTGTTGGGAAAGAAGGTGCAATGCGAATGGTTGCATCCAAAGGATCTTTACCATATGGGTAAGCAGCACCAGCGCCAGTCATAACTACGCCAGCTTCCTTACATTTTGCGATGATTTCTGTGGCACAACCTTCCATTGCTTCAAATGAAATAAAATAGCCACCCTTAGAAATTAGCCAATTTCCAATTTCTAATCCATCAAGTTCCGTTTCTAGTACATGGATTACTGCTTCGAATTTAGGTCTCATGATGTCCCCATGTTTTTTCATATGAGCTTGAATACCATTCATATCTTTGAAATATTTCACATGTCTTAACTGGTTCACTTTGTCGTATCCGATTGTTTGAATCGTCAAAAACTTTCTGATAAAATCAAGATTAGCTTTTGAAGAAGCGACTGCTGCAATACCAGCGCCAGCGAAACTTACTTTGGAAGTAGATGCAAATTCATATACCATATCTGAATTTCCAGCTTTTTCACATTCGCTTAATATTTCTAATAGAGATGCCTTATCATTATCATATAAGTGATGAATGGCATAAGCATTATCCCAGAATAATCTAAAATCTTTTGCAGCAGGTTTTAGATTAGCAAATCGTTTTACTGTTTCGTCAGAATAAGTAATTCCTTGTGGATTCGAATATTTTGGAACACACCAAATACCCTTTATGGAATCATCTTGATTCACTAATTCTTCCACCATATCCATGTCAGGACCTTCTGCTGTCATAGGAATATTAATCATTTCAATGCCAAACAGTTCAGTAATAGCAAAATGACGGTCATATCCTGGTACAGGGCATAAAAATTTTACTTTGTCCAATTTAGCCCAAGGAGTGCTTCCTAATACACCATGTGTCATAGAACGTGAAATTGTATCATACATAATGGTTAAACTTGCGTTACCGCATACAATTACATTTTCAGGTGAAACTTCCATGATATCAGCCATAAGTTTTTTTGCTTCTGGAATACCATCTAGAATACCATAATTTCTACAATCCATTCCGGCCTCGGTGGATAATTGTGTTGTACTATTCAAAACATCCATCATATCCATTACCATATCCAGTTGTGAAGCGGCAGGTTTACCTCTAGACATATCAAGTTTGAGTCCCTTACCCTTAGCAGCTTCAAAGTTTTTTTCTAGTTCTAATTTGAGTCGCAATAGTTCGTTTTTATCCATTTGTTTCAATGATTTCATAATAGCCTCCTAAAGTGTATGCATATCTAACTTCACTAATTCTATTTTATATGGGAAGTGTTGTCAAGCGTAAAAATAGACTAATATGCGTAAAATAAATATGATAATTATATACTTTAAGTACTAGATAGTAATCAAATTATACACATTATCTGTATTTCACGGGAATACAGATGTTCGCATAGGGCAGAATACCGAAAGAGTAAGTATTGTTGTTTTCTGTTATAATTCATTAGTGAAGTATCATATTTTGAGCAATCAAAAAGAGCAATCAGAGAAAACCTCTAGTTGCTCTAA
>JBGUEQ010000028.1:0-57265 GCA_041821265.1 Lachnotalea sp.
ATGATAAGGGCAGTGAAGGGTGCGTGGGTTAATTTAGAGCATATAAAAAATCCGACTGAGAAGGTAATAAAATTAGCCTTAGAGCAGGCAGGCTGGGCAATTAAATATGTAAATCATCCAAGTGAGGAATTACAACTGTTAGCAATTAGCAAAAATTACGATGCATTAAAGTTTATCAAAGAGCCTTATAATCAGGTACAAGAAGCGGCTGTTAAAATTAGTTATGATGCATTAAGATATATAAAGTCGCCGACCAATCAGGCTGAACTGATTGCCATTCACAGTAATGCGGGAGCTATTAAGTTTATCAGTGACTTAGATAAGCATAAAATATTAGAATTTTTGAAAGTTAATTTTTTGATTATAAAATATACAATGAAAGAAATATCAAAGGATGAGTTAGAAAAAGTATTAAAAGAAGTGTTAGCAAGGGAAGAGGTAGAAGAGCAATACATAAGAGATTTCCTGAATTATAACACAATTGATCAGAGTATCATTAATAGTATAGATAAGATGGATTTTATTTATAGGTATGGAAGCAAACGGGCAAAAAAAATTGCAGTGGATGAAAAATTGAAAATGAAGTAAAAGATAAATGAAAAAAATTAAGCAACTATTCAGTACCCATAAACGCGAGGTGTTTTGCTAAACAAAATCAGATAGGAGTTAGGAATGAATTTTGCAGATACAATAAAAAGTGTACATTTAGTACTAGCTACAGGGGAAGTGCCTCTTATCGTTGGAGAGAGCGGCATTGGAAAAACTGCTTTAGCTAAAGTGATTGCGAAAGAAAATAATTGGAAATTAATTACGATAGATGGAAATCTTCTAAAAGAAGGAGAAATTGGTGGACTTCCAACAATAGAAACTTATGTAGAAGTAGATGACAAGGGAAATCGCATAGAAAGAAAAACTACGATATATGCAATTCATCATAAATTAAGAGAAATTGATGAAGAACAAGCAAAAAAAAGTACAATTCTTTTATTTATAGATGAAATAAATCGTTGTGAACACGCGGTGCAACAAGAGCTGATGAATTTAATTCTAAATAGAGAAATAAATGGTTATCGGTTAAACGATGATGTTAAAATACTTGCGGCAATGAATCCTTCAAGTAAATATGGTTCGAATTTTGATTATCAGGTTGTTGATATGGATGAAGCGCAGGAAAATAGATTTGTGTGGTTATATATGGAGGCGGAGTATATGCAATGGCTTGGCTGGGCCATCGACGTTGGAATTGAGCAACAAGTAATTGCATTTATCTCAACTTTCCCAGAATATTTACACAAAATGAATGAAGATTCGATCAGTGCCACTCCAAGAAGTTATGAAAGAATTTCAAAGGCATATAAAGTTTATATGGAGAAGAAAGATTCAATACCTAGATCTGTATTTATAAATGTAATAAAAGGAAATGTAGGAAAACTAATCGCAGAAGAATTTATCAACTTTGTTGAATCCGATTCTAGCCCGCTACTATCCTATGAAGATGTGTTTGAAGGGGATGCACTTTCAGAAGAGGTGCAAGAGCGCATACAAGAGGAAAGTCATACAAGACTTTATCTTTCTGCTAAAAATATTTTAAAAAATTTGGAAGTAAATATGAAAAGCAATATTCATGAAGTTGGTTACTATATCAACCGTTTCATCGGATTGTTATCCATATATCCAGTTGATTTAAGGGTAGGAATCATGAAGGATATGAAAAGCAGTTATCCGGATGTATATCAATATGCCATAGAAAATGAAACATTTGTTGATTTATATTTTCAAGCTGTTGCTTCTATCAGGGGATAAATTATGGAAACTAATTTTGAAAATCAGGTAAATGAGTTGCGCTTTAAAAGTGCTAAATTACTTCGTGTGTATGCTAACTCCAAGATTGATATTACAAAATTAGAAATAGCAATGCCAGAAGATTTTAAGAAAGAATTTTATCGTATCATTGATAAAGTTAATCTTAGTTTGATGGAGGATAGAGATAACTTCTATGGCTATTTCTTGTTTCATATGGAAAGAGATATAAGATTTGATATCAACAGTCCGAGTGCCGTTAATTTTAAGAATACTAAATATGTGATTTATTTCAACCCTTTTATTTTTTTGAATCTCAATTTAAAACAAATGGAAAGTACAATAAAGCATGAAATTCTTCATATATTATCGTTGCATCTATTAAGAGCAAAGAAAATGAAAAATCAATATAGCAAGGTAATAATTAATATGGCAATGGATATTGTGGTTAATCAGTATTTAGACCATTTACCACCTTACGAAACTACCATAAAAGAAGTAAATTCAAAATATGCTTTAAACCTAGAAGCAAATTCTTCTTTTGAATATTATGCAGATAAGCTTCAAACCATTCAAGATCAATTAGACAAGAAGAAAAAATTGCAAGATAATAAAGGGGAAGACGAACGAATAATTGAAACAGAGTATGATGTTGAAAAGACACATGACATCTGGGAAGAATCTAGTGATATGGATGAAAAAATAATTCAGGAATTTAACCTAAAGGTGATTCGAGACTCACGTAAGGGAGAAATCCCAGCTTATCTAGGTGACTTAATTGCTTCAATTGAAAATAGCAAAGGAGAATTGCCGTGGCAATTATATCTAGATCGACTGATGGGATCAGTGGAAGGTAATAAAATAAAGACTACGTCAAGAAGAGATAGAAGACAACCCAATCGACTCGATTTGAGAGGGCAACTTAGAAGTCATAAAGCTAAAATCATTGTTGCGATTGATATAAGCGGTAGTATTAATAATAAAGAATTGAAACAGGCTATGATTGAAGTACTTGATATTATAAAAAATAATGGGCATGAAATTACAGTGGTCGAATGCAATGATAGCATTCGACGTATTTATAAAGTTAAATCAAAAAAAGATTTTAAGGATAGAATTGCTACGAATGGAAGTACGAAATTTACCCCGGTATTTGAATATGCAAATCATAACAAAGTAAATTTACTTATTTATTTTACGGATGGGAAAGGTGAAGATAGGCTGAGCGTAATTCCACGAGGTTATAAAGTTCTATGGGTACTTTCAGGAAAAGAAGAGGAACTCTCATTAGCAATTCCGTATGGAACGGTTAAAAAACTTAAGAACATAGAAATAAAAGAAAACATATTGGACATAAGGGATGTGGATCGAGGAGGATTCTCCATGAATAATATTGAAAATGTGATTGAATCAAACTAGTATTAATAAAATATACCAGAGGGTAGGAGGAGGTAAAAATGACAGCAATTTTATTAAATGAATATCAATTTGGTGATATGATTGCCAGATATTTCATTGACACCGAAACAAAAAATGTAGAACTCATATTGGTACCAGTTGGTATAAAATCAGTTGATTGGGGTGAGAAAAAACAGGCGGTGGATTCGCTTGTACAATTGAAAATTGTTAGAGATAGCTATCTTGGTGCTTATGCTGGTGGTGGTACGATGCGTCAAGGGGAATCAGTTTCATTATTAAAATATAAAGATCAAAGATTTGAATCAAAAGATGATAGAGAAGAAGTTATAACTGTCTTAGAAGATGATAGAGGGTATGAAGTAGAACATTATTTATATTGGTATAAGAATAGTCAAAGTGTGAATGTGTTTACTAAGTTTTATAATAATGGAAAAGAAACGGTTACGTTAGAGATGCTTTCTAGCTTCTCGTTAGGTGGAATCACTCCATTTGTTGAAGGTGCTGCTTATGATTTGTTAAATATACATAGATTAAGAAGCGTATGGAGTATGGAGGGCCGATTGGAAACGAAAACCATCGAGGAACTTCAGCTAGAACCTTCATGGGCTGGACATGGCGTTCGGTGTGAACGATTTGGTCAGGTTGGTTCCATGGCTGTGAATCGTTATTTTCCATTCCTCGCAGTGGAGGATGTTGAAAATGAGGTGTTATGGGGTGCCCAATTAGCACACAATGCTTCATGGCAAATGGAAATTTTCGAAAGGATGACGGATTATCGATTTCTGGAGGCTTAGCAGATAGAGAATTTGGGCATTGGATGAAACAAATAGCTCCAGGGGATAGCTTTTTAACACCGATTGCAATTCTATCTGTTTGTAAAGGTGGCGGAATTGATAAAATAGCACAGAGATTAACGGCAGCAGGAAACCGTTTGCTAGATAATGGTATTAAAAGTGAGAAGGAGCTTCCTATTATCTTTAATGAATATTGTACAACGTGGGGATGCCCATCTCACGAAAATATTATGGGGATCTTAAATGTGATTAAAGACAAAGGAATTGGATATTTTGTAATTGATTGTGGCTGGTATAAGGAAGAAGGAATTCCATGGGATATTTCGATGGGAGATTACCAAGTGTCAGCAGATTTATTTCCAAATGGATTGGATAAAACGGTAGAAGCAATCAGAAGCGTGGGTATGCAACCAGGTATCTGGTTTGAAATTGAAACGGTTGGATCAGCTTCTAAAGCCTATCAAATGGAGGAGCGTTTATTAAAAAGAGATGGGTCGACTTTAACGACAACTATGAGACGTTTTTGGGATATGCGAGATCCGTGGGTTGAGAAGTATTTAACAGAAAAAGTAATTCATACGCTGCAAGAATACCAGTTTTCATATATGAAAATCGATTATAATGATACAATAGGTCTGGGGTGTGACGGCGCAGAGTCAATTGGAGAAGGGCTACGACAAAATATGGTAGCAGCTCATGAATTTATCAATAAAGTAAAAAGAGAAGTACCTGGTATCATTTTAGAAAACTGCGCTTCCGGCGGGCATCGATTGGAACCTTTGATGATGGGAGCTTGTAGCATGGCATCTTTTTCAGATGCGCATGAATGTGAAGAAATTCCAATTATTGCTGCAAATCTACACCGTGCTATTTTACCGAGACAAAGTCAGATTTGGGCAGTGATTCGTAAAGAAGACTCCTTAAAACGTATAGCTTACTCAATTGCCAATACATTTTTAGGTAGAATGTGCTTGTCTGGTGATGTAATGGAATTAGGAGAAGAACAGTGGAGTGTGATTGATCAAGGGATTTTGTTTTATAAAAAAATTGCTCCAATTATTGGCGATGGATATACCTATCGTTTTGGAACAGAGATTTCTAGTTATCGTCATCCAAAGGGATGGCAGGGAATTCTTCGTATTGGAGAAGGTGGAGATGCCTATGCGGTATTTCATATATTTGAGGGTGACCTAGAGAATTGTTATAAAATGGAGATACCAAAGGAATATGAATTTGAAATAGACGAGGTATACTCAGATTGCGCAGTTGAGATTGAATTGTCTGCAGGCGAATTATATTATAAACCAACAACAAATTGGAAGGCAGTAGCAGTATATTTAAGAAAGAAATAGATAAATATGAAGGTACTGAATAGTTACAAGAATAGTCATAAAAAGCAAACAACTCATTTTATGAAAAGGAAGGTGCAATCAAAATTAAGATAGCACCTTCCTTATTACATTAAAATAAGATGTTATTGTTCTTGAGCTAATTGTGTTTCACTGTCAATAATATTCCATTCTCCAAAACCGTCAGTAACAAAAAATAGATTAGTGGAGTTAATAGAGCTCAGCAACTTTTCTTTCAATTCATTATTTATATCTTCAAGGATGCCAATTTGCACCTCGTTTTCTTCACCAAAAGGACAGATTGCTAAAAGAAGTTCAATTACATTTTCTAAATCTGTATCCGTTGTGATTTGACTCGCTCCGATAAAAGGTAGGATTAGCATGTTAACCTTCATTTTCTCAGCAATATCAATATATTGTAAGAGAGTGTTTTTGGTTTCTAGAAGAGATTTTGTTTGAATCATATTAACTGTTTTGAATTGATTCACAGAAACGGCTGGAATCGCTAATTCTGTCTTAATTGATTGGAATACATAGTAATTTCTAGTTGGTAGTTTGCTAAGATTATTCTCATTAAAATCAAGAATAACACCATTGAATCCCATACTTTTTGCAACGTTAAACTTCTCTTTATTTTCGCAAGTTAATAGATTTGAATAAATTCCTGTTTTCATAGTCGCCTCCTCATGTAGTGAAAGTGTTATTACCGTTTGGCCTTTGCATAATCGTTGATATGAAGTGATAGGCTAAATTGTAACTAAGTATTTGAATATCAATCATTCAATAAATTTAGTTTATAGAATAGCACTTTATCTAGAAAAATTCAAGCTTTTCAAGTACAGTATTATCCAGATAGTTTCGATGCGCTGATACTTATTTAGTATTATAATAGTGAAAAATATACTAATACAAAGTAAAGAGTAGTATCGAAATGGAAAACAACGCGAATAAAGAGTAAGTGCGACAGTTGAATGAATTGATAAATTAATAACAATAAATACAAAGAAAAGTATACATAATATGTTTGAAATGTCGAATCGTAAATATAAAACACAAATTAAATATACAATATAAATAAAAAATAATAAAAATAAAAGTATAAAAAGTTAATATTGACTAAATTGAAATTTAGTGATATACTTACAACAGTTAAAGAAATCCGAGAGATGAGAGTAGGGTTTGGGCGGCAGAAATGCTGTTTCAAGGTTTGCTCTTTTTTAATTTGCTAATTTTAAATTATGGGAAATAATGGATACATAATGACGGAAATAATTTTTGGAGATTTTGTTGCTACACAATCGACTCGGGTGAGAAAGTAATAGTTAAATAATCTAGAAAACTAGGAGAAATAGATATGGATAGTAGATTTTATTCAGTCATTGAGGAAAGTCCAATTATAGTCGCGGTAAAGAACAAGGAAGGCTTAGAACGGTGTCTTAAGACAGATTCAAAGGTAGTTTTTATTTTGTTTGGTGATATATGTAATATTCATGATATTGTTCAAAAAGTGAAAGATGCTGGAAAAATGGCCATGGTTCACATTGATTTAATTTTAGGATTAAATTCAAAAGAAATTTCGGTAGACTATATTAAAATGAATACACAAGCAGATGGGATTATTTCCACAAAAATAAATATAGTAAATCGAGCAAAAGCATTATCGATGTATACGGTATTTCGTTTATTTATTATTGATTCAATGGCCTTATCTAGTTTGGAAAACCAAAATTCGATTATTAAAGCAGATTTGATAGAAATACTACCAGGCGTTATGCCTCGGGTAATTAAAAAAGTCTGTCAGATGACCTCAAAACCAGTTATAGCAGGAGGTCTTATTTCAGAAAAAGCAGAGGTAGTAGAAGCGTTGGAGGCGGGGGCAATTTCAGTGTCTACAACAAATGAAAATGTGTGGTTTATGTGATTTATTATTTATAAATACTATAATAGAAGGAGGATTTTAAATGGCAAAGTATGTAATGGCATTGGACGCTGGAACAACAAGTAACAGATGTATTTTATTTAATGAGGAGGGTGAGATGTGCAGTGTGGCACAGAAAGAATTCACACAAATTTTCCCTAAACCAGGTTGGGTTGAGCATGATGCAGAAGAAATTTGGTCTACACAATTGCAAGTAGCACAGGAAGCAATGAATAATATAGGTGCAACAGCTTCAGATATTGCTGCAATAGGAATAACAAATCAACGTGAAACAACCATTGTATGGGATAAGAATTCAGGAGAACCAGTTTATCATGCTATTGTTTGGCAGTGCAGAAGAACCTCTGAATATTGTGATAGTTTGAAGGATAAAGGATTGGTAGATCAGTACAGAGCAAAAACAGGTCTTGTGATTGATGCTTATTTTTCGGGAACTAAATTAAAATGGATTTTGGATAATGTAGAAGGAGCAAGAGAGCGTGCAGAAAAAGGCGAATTATTGTTTGGTACAGTAGAAACTTGGCTGATATGGAAGTTGACAAAAGGAGCAGTTCATGTTACCGATTATTCCAATGCTTCACGTACCTTGTTGTTTAACATCAATGATTTAAAATGGGATGATGAAATTCTAGAGGAATTAAATATTCCCAAATGTATGCTACCAGAAGTGAAACCTTCTAGTTATGTATATGGAGAAGCAAGTCCCGAATTTTTTGGTAGTCCAATTCCAATCGGAGGAGCAGCAGGTGATCAGCAGGCAGCCTTGTTTGGACAGACATGTTTTGAAGCAGGAGAAGCAAAAAATACGTATGGAACAGGATGTTTCTTGTTAATGAACACAGGCGAGAAGCCAGTATTTTCAAAAAATGGACTTGTAACTACGATTGCATGGGGACTAGATGGAAAGGTTAATTATGCACTGGAGGGCTCTATTTTTGTTGCAGGTGCTGCGTTACAATGGCTACGAGATGAGATGAAACTCATTGATAGCGCTGCAGATTCAGAATATATGGCAAAAAAAGTAAAGGATACCAATGGATGTTATGTAGTTCCTGCATTTACAGGACTAGGAGCTCCACATTGGGATCAATATGCAAGAGGAACAATTGTGGGACTTACCCGTGGTGTAAATAAATATCATATTATACGAGCAACACTTGATTCATTAGCTTACCAAGTAAATGATGTACTTGCAGCAATGAAAGCAGATTCAGGCATTGAGTTGGCTGCATTAAAAGTGGATGGTGGCGCAAGTGCAAATAATTTATTAATGCAAACACAGGCAGATATCAGTAATGCACCAGTTAATCGCCCTAGATGTGTAGAGACAACTGCAATGGGAGCTGCATATCTTGCAGGCTTAGCGGTTGGATACTGGGCAGATAAGGAAGATGTTCGCAAGAATTGGGCAATTGATAGAATATTTAATCCTGAAATTGCAGAGGAAGAGAGAGCACAGAGAGTGAAAGGATGGAATAAAGCTGTTAAATATGCTTATAATTGGGCAAAAGAAGATTAATTATAACCATTCATTATCTTTATTGTAACGACTAAGTAACTTTTAAATTTGAAAGGAGTAGAAAATATGCTACCATATATTGCGGAATTTTTAGGTACAGCAATGCTTATTTTACTTGGAGACGGCGTTGTTGCCAACGTTGTTCTTGATAAATCAGGAATGAAGGGAGGTGGCCCCGTACAAATTTCGTTGGCTTGGGGTCTTGCAGTTTTGCTTCCAGCATTTATATTTGGTGCCGCTTCAGGAGCACATTTTAATCCGGCATTAACACTTGCGCTTGCTACAGAAGGCAGTCTTGCTTGGAGTATGGTGCCTGGATACATAATATCACAGATTTTGGGGGCATTTACAGGAGCTTGTTTGGTATTTGTTTTATTCAAAGAGCAGTTTGATGCAACAGAAGACGGAGCGACAAAACGTGGAGTGTTCTGTACAGCGCCTTCCGTTCCGAATACTAAGTTAAATTTATTAAGTGAAATTATTGGAACTTTTGTACTAGTGTTTGCAATTAAAGGTATTGGTCAGGTAAGTGGAATTGCTGCTGGTGTAGATAAGTTATTAGTATTTGGAGTAATCGTTTCGATTGGTATGTCAATGGGTGGTTTGACTGGTTATGCAATTAATCCAGCGAGAGATCTTGGCCCTCGTATTGCACATGCATTATTACCTATCAAAGGGAAAATCGATTCAAATTGGCAGTATTCCTGGATTCCAGTAGTAGGACCTATTATAGGGGGATTGTTAGCTGTGTTGCTATATAATGCTATACCATGGTAAAATTATGAAGGTACTGAATAGTTACAACAAATAATATAAATTTGCAGTGAATTGAGTCAGGCAAAAATATACCTTAACTAGGTTATGTTTTTGCCTGCATTTTTGTTTTAATAGAAATTCCTTATTATATGAAAGGTACTACGTTGTAAAATACACACCATGCGAAGAAAGAGTTTATTTCTTTGCAATTTACATGGGAAAGAAAATGGCGAAACGCCTAAATTTGTAAGAGAAGTAAAGGAATTAAAATTGAAAAATATAAGTATTTATGATAGAATATAAGTAATTTAATAATGATTGCTAGAGAGATGGAGTCAAGCAAATATAATCACAATTGTGGTTTTATTTGCTTGTTTTTTGTTTACTAGGAAAGTTCTGCGAACTTCCTTAGTAAATAAAAATTAATATAATGATTTTGTAGTGAGCCGTAGTGTATTCTATTGATTTTATGAGAAGGAAGGATGACGTTTATGTATGATGTTATAATTATTGGTGCAGGAGTAATTGGTTGTTCCGTTGCGAGGGAATTATCAAAATATAATTTAAAAGTGGCTGTGATCGAGAAAAATAATGATGTTGGTGAGGGAACTTCAAAGGCTAACAGTGGAATTGTGCATGCTGGATTTGATGCAAAAGTCAAAAGTATGAAAGCGAAATTGAATGTAGAAGGTAATCGCATGATGGAGGAGATAGCAAATGAATTGGATATTCCGTTTCAACGAAATGGTTCTTTGGTATTGTGCTTTTCGGAAGAAGATAGAGGCAAGTTGGAAGAGTTATATCAAAAAGGATTACAAAATAATGTACCAGGACTTCAAATTCTTGATAAAAATCAGATTAGTGAAATGGAACCTAATCTGGCAAAAGAGGTGGTTGCCGCTTTATATGCACCTACGGGAGGTATCGTTTGTCCCTTTACTCTAACTTTGGCATTTGCTGAAAATGCAGCAGTAAATGGAGTAGAGTTTATGATGGAACAAGAAGTTATTACGATTGATAAGCGTAAAAATCAAGAAAGTAATTATTATTCTATTCATACAAACAAGGGAAGTTTTGACACCAAACTAGTTGTAAATGCGGCTGGTGTTTATGCAGATGTATTCCATAATATGGTTAGTAACAATAAAATTAAAATCATTCCCCGTAAGGGAGAGTATTGTTTATTTGATAAGCGTGTATCAAATATTGTCAAAAGTACAATTTTTCAACTTCCAAGTGCTATGGGAAAAGGCGTTTTAGTAACACCTACGGTTCATGGAAACATGATGATAGGACCTTCTGCACTAGATACAGAGGATAAGGAAATGACAAATACCACAGCGCAGGGCCTTAGTGAAATTATGAGTAAGGCAAAGTATAGTGTTTTGAAACTTCCATTTCGTAATATTATTACTTCATTTAGTGGCTTACGTGCTCATGAACAAGGAGATGAATTCATTATAAAGGAAGTAGAAGATTCACCAGGCTTTATTGATGCAGCAGGCATTGAGTCACCAGGATTAACTTGTTCACCTATGATTGGAGTGTATGTTAGTGAAATAATAAGTGGTTTAATTGTCACAAAGGAAAAGGAAAATTTCATCAGTACGAGAAAAGGAATCCATGGATTATTAGAACTTTCCGATGACGAGAAAAGAGCGCTTACCAAAGAAAATCCGGCCTATGCCAATATTATTTGTCGATGTGAAACCGTTAGTGAAGGTGAGATTCTTGATGCGATACACAGACCACTGGGTGCAAAGACATTGGATGGTGTGAAACGAAGAACCAGAGCAGGTATGGGAAGATGTCAGTCGGGATTTTGTTCTACAAAAGTAATTGAGATATTGGCAAGAGAATTGCAGGTTGATGTAAAGGAAGTATCGAAATTTGGTGGTGATTCAAAGCTGATTATTGGTAAAAATAAAGAGGTTTAATTTGATGGTAATATATGAAATTAGATTTTATGATGGAAGGGAAAGGTGTATGAATGATGGAATATGACATTGTTATAATCGGAGGAGGTCCTGCAGGGTTAGCAGCAGCAATTGCGGTTAGAGAAGAAGGCTGTAACAGTATTTTAATAGTAGAGAGAGACAAAGAACTTGGAGGTATTCTCAATCAATGTATTCACAATGGATTTGGATTACATACCTTTCAAGAGGAGTTGACAGGACCAGAATATGCCTCCAGATATATCAACAAAGTCACGGAGTTAGGCATCGAATATAAGCTAAATACAATGGTGATAGATATTAATTCTCAAAAAGAGATAACTGTAATCAATAAAGAAGAGGGGTATCATATTTTAAAGGCAAAAGCAGTGATTTTAGCAATGGGATGTCGAGAAAGACCAAGAGGAGCTTTGAATATACCAGGGAATCGTCCAGCGGGTATTTATACTGCAGGAGCAGCACAGCATTTAGTAAATATGCAAGGACTTATGCCAGGCAAGGAGGTTGTAATACTTGGCTCAGGAGACATTGGCTTAATCATGGCAAGGAGAATGACGTTAGAGGGAGCTAGTGTGAAGATGGTGATAGAACTTATGCCGTATTCAGGTGGTTTGAAAAGAAATATTGTGCAATGCCTAGATGATTATGATATTCCCTTGAAGTTAAGTCATACTATTATAGATGTTGACGGAAAAGAACGTTTGAAAGGAGTCGTAGTTGCTCAGGTGGATGAAAATAATAAGCCAATCAAAGGAACAGAGGAGTATGTTACTTGCGATACGCTATTACTTTCAGTAGGTTTGGTTCCAGAAAATGAATTATCTCAAAATACCGGAATTTCGTTGAATCCAGTTACGGCTGGGCCTTTTGTAAATGAAAGCATGGAGACGAATTTAGAGGGGATATTTGCGTGTGGAAATGTTTTACATGTGCATGATCTTGTGGATTTTGTTTCCCAAGAAGCAACAGTGGCAGGAAAGAATGCAGCTAAATATCTTAGGAACCTGGAAAAGGGAGGAGATAATCTAGATACAACCGAGCCAATTGAAGTGTGCGTAGCAAATGGAATTCGATATACGGTACCCAAATATATTAATCCCACTAACATGGAAGATAAATTGACGATACGTTTTAGAGTTGACAATGTTTATAAAGATTATAGTATTTGTGTCTACTTTGATGAAGTTGAGATTTCACGACATAAAAAGAAGATTCTTGCACCTGGTGAAATGGAGGAAATAAAGATTCAAAAGAAAGATATTATTACAAAACCAGAGTTGAAAAAGATAACAATAATGCTGTGCAAATAGACTGCAAATTATATATTTGACATATGTGGTTTGACAATAATGTTTCTAGTTATTTTATATTAGTTACAGCTTTGAAAGTGAAGCTGGAAGGAGGTTAGTATGGAAGTTAGAGAGTTAATATGTATTGGATGTCCAATCGGCTGCATGATAAATGTTGAATTGGAAGATGGAACAGTGAAAGGGATTACGGGATATACCTGTCCAAGGGGAGAACAATATGCTAGGAAAGAGGTCACCAATCCAACCAGATTAGTAACTTCTACCGTAAGAGTTTTAAATGGAAATTATCCCGTTGTATCGGTAAAAACAAGTAGCGATATTCCTAAGGGGAAAATTATGGAATGCATTGATGAATTAGAAAACGTTACTGTGACGGCACCGATTCATATTGGAGATATTCTGGTAGCAAATGTAGCCGATACAAATTGTGATGTGATTGCTACTAAGCAAATTAAGGCAATCACAAATCATGCATAAGCAAATAGCGTGAAAGTGTAATACAAAGAGCTGTTATTTTGAATGACTAAAAGTCATAAAATAACAGCTCTTGTTCTTTTACAAGAAAGAGTTAGGTACTTCATAAAGAGTAAGTAAACAGACAAGTTGTTTTGCTTATTAAACTAAAACTAAAGCACCACGTGGACAAAAACTAGTACATTTTCCACATTGAATACAAGAATCCATGTCTACGGTAGGTGCAGCAAAACCTTCTTGAAGTAATGCACCAACAGGGCATATGGATACTGATGGACATATATGGTTTTGAGGACAATATTCTTTTTGTACAATTAAAGTTTTTTCACTCATAATTTTACTCCTTTTCAAATCTCTATTTTCTTTAGTATAAAATAATTATATCTAATTATCTGTAACGTAATCACATTTCAAATCATCTTTATTTATCAATAGTCATGTGATAAACTAACTAAAAGAAGATATCATATGAAGGGAGTAACCTATGAGATTTGAAATCGATGAATTTATGAGTGAATTAAATAGTATTTCACGAGTCGCAGTGATAGAAAATGCAACTTTGACAGAACGTATGCTCTTTTGTTATTCTACTCTTATGAAGTATAAATGGAAGAACGAAGGGAAATCGGTTATCGCTGATAATGAAATGAAAAACCTTTTAAAACTATGCGAATTATATGATATAAAATATAATAATAAATATGCGTATAGCCTAAAATCCAAAATAGATTTGAAATCAATTTTTATTCCACACTATTCCATTATAGGGGTAGTAGAACATATGGAACAGCAGGCGGCAAAAGAAGGCGTGAGCTTGGAACTCAAAATCAGTATTTATGATTTAGACAATAAGACTCATATAAAAATAAAATTAATTAGTCCCAAACGTTATAATATGAAAGAAATACTACGAGAAGATAACAGTGAGGAATATTGTGACATACGCCAATGTATCTATAGATGGAAGAATACATTTGGCGACAAAACGGTTCAAATGAAAGAAAATGAGATATTGTTTCATTTAACATAGGTCAGATGAAACGGAGGAAATAGTGGTTGATTTAAAACTAAAATTAAAAACAATATCCATACGAAAAAGATTGCTGCTATATGCAGTGTCTCTCGGATTAATTGTAGGCAGTGTAGTGTTTTTTACGTTAAACGAAAATTATAAAATATTGAATACAAATTCTATCTACTTGGAACATATTTCGAAAATCAATGAGATATATGATTTAGATGAATTGAATTCTGACTTGCTTGATAAAATGAGTGTGAATCTGGATGAAAATGATAAAGAAGATTTTAAATCCAATATAAATAAACAGTATGAACTAGTAGAAACAATTAAAACAGATAGTTTGTCGGTAGATACAAATGTTAGACTTAGGGTCGTAAAATATCTTCTGAAAAGTTTGGAAAATCATGCGTCAGAATATATATGGCTGTTACAATATGAGGCGAACAATGAAACGTTTGATGAAAATCAGGACATTCTTCCGTCGAGTGAAGAATATACAAAATGTAATGATACCTTAGACCGAATTGATGCTTATATTCAGGAAATATTAAGATTAAGTGTTTCTGAAAACAAACAATATTTAGAAGATGTAAAGACACAAATCAGTAAATTTCAAAAATGGATGATCGTTATGGCTGTCCTTATATCTATTTTTAGTATTGCGTTTAATATGATTTTTGCAAATTATGTATCGAAGCTAATCAATCAGATTATGGATATGACCTATAAACTTGTTAAAGGGAATCAGAGAGTTCTAATCGAACCAATAAATGGCCCAAAAGAAATAATGGAATTAACGGATAGCTTTAACAAACTACTAGGTCAGATTCATAAACTTAATCTGGAATCTGAAGAAAAGAGTAGGTTGGAGTTAAAACTAGCGGAGGAAGAACTGAATAAAATAAAAATGAGAGAAATGCTAAAAGACGCTAGATTACAGGGATTACAAATGCAGATAGCGCCTCATTTCCTATTTAATACTTTAAATATTATTTCAAAACTGGCGTTTCTTGAAAATGATGAAAAAGTGTACGAACTAATTGTAGCATTATCAACTTTTTTAAGACATAGCTTAAAAGATTTTCAAAGTAAAGTGCGGGTAGAAGAAGAACTAGATATGATAGCTCAGTATTTACTGATTTTGGAAGTTAGAATGGGAGATCGCTTTCAGTATGAAATAAATAATACATCTACAAATAAGGAAATAGAAATTCCTATATTTACCTTACAACCAATTGTAGAAAATGCTTTTAAACATGGGATAGAAGGCAAAATAGATGGTGGAAAGATAATGGTAAGAGTAAAAGATATGAAAGGTGGAATTAAGATAACAGTAGCTGATTCCGGTATAGGAATGGATCGAGAAAAATTGATTTTAATTAGAAAGAGGGCTTTGACCAAGCAGGCTAGATTCAACTACGCAGAGCATATTGGAATTGAAAATGTATGTTGTAGACTTAATATTTTATTTCAGGAGAATATAACATACAGTATTCATGCAACTGTTAACAAAGGGACGATTTTTACAATGATTATAAAGGAGCCTAAATGTTTCGATTATTATTAGCCGAAGATGAGTATATTGAACGTGTTGCTATGAAAAAAATAATTAGTAAAAAATTTGAAGAGGAATATGAAATATTAGAAGCTTCTAATGGAATTGAAGCGATTGAGATTGCCAAAGCAAATCGCCCAGATGCGATATTTTTAGATATAAAGATGCCGGGGTGCTCAGGAATTGAAGCTGCTAAGAAAATTCGAGAGAGTATGCCTGATGTTATAATTGTATTTGTAACTGCTTATGATTATTTTGATTATGCAAAGGAAGCAATCTCTATCAAAGCAGAAGAAATGTTGCTGAAACCAGTGAAAATTGAGAGCGTTTTGGAACTAGTAGGAAAAATCACAAATCAATTAAATGCAAAATTAGATGCCAAGTACAATCATAAAAGGGAACAAGACTTCGATGTGATAACCAGACGGTTTCAAATTGAATTTATTGAAAGTATGGCCAATCACAATTTGTCAGAAAAAAGTCTTGAAAATTGGCTGGGTTTAATGGATATTGAATTTAATGGGGGAATCATTGCTTTAATAGAATTTGATACAATTATAGAATATACGTCTGCGAATAGAATACAAAATGAATTTATACAACAACGGTTTCTTGAAAAATTGGATAATTTGTCTTCGAAAGCTGGATTTAATATTATTGCGGGCAAGCTATCAAAGAAAATGCCAATTGTATTTGTGAAAAATAATAAAGAGTATATAGATGCAGAGCAGATTACAACAATCATTAACGAGGTACTCAAACATATGAAAGTACATTTGAAATATTCAATCAGTAACGTCGTAATGGAATGCAATAAGTTACCGGAGGCATTTTATAAAATAAATAAAGCGGTTCGAAAAGAAGGAAATATTACGGCGAGTTATCCTTATGAATTAGAAAATTCGATTATTGAATGTATTACGAAGAGAGATTTTTTGTTATGTAAAAAATATCTAATTGAAATAATCACACAGTTAAGTGAGAATTATGAAGAAAATGAATTTACACGTGCCATTGTAGAACTTTATTCTGTTATGAAGCGTGCAATTTTAAAAATATCATATGATGCACTGATGGATTATGCTGATTCAATTATAGAAGAAATACATGAAAAAGAGAAAATAATAGAATTTTTTCATAAGTTAATTGATAACACAAAACTCTATTGTGAAGAAAATGCAGATACAAATAAGTTGCTAGTACAAAAAGTGTGCAGTTATGTAAAAGAAAATTATATTTTAGATATATCATTGGAAGAAGCAGCTGAAATGATAGGATATAGCTCCTTTTATTTTGCAAAATTAATGCGTGAATATTTTGATATGAGTTTTATTGATTATTTAACATCTGTTCGAATTAATAAGGCGGAGGAACTTTTAAAGACTACAGATCTGACCGTGAGTGAGATTGGATATAAAGTTGGTTACAATGATGCAAATTATTTTACACGTGTATTTAAACGAACCGTTGGAACTACACCAACACAGTTTAAGAGAAAACATAAGGAGAACGAATGAAAACATTACTGTTCTAACATAAATATATTTGATACAAAATAGTTGAGGTGAAGCTAGAGTCTTAATCGTAACGTAAAACCAAAGTAGCACTAATGTGTTGTGGGTGAAAAACTCAACACATTAGTGCTATTTTGTGTACTAGTAAATAAACATAACAATATCGTGAAGAAATAGAAAGGAATTACCATACTACGAAGAGTTTGAAATTTGATATATTCTATTATAGGTTAATGTGAATATTCAGTCACCCCAAAAAATAAAGGTATTAGGTTTATGGAACGAAATAGAAGCATTTTAGTATATTTTGTGTGTATCGGTTCAAAAGAATCGTCGTGTCTGAATAACCATGATATATGAAATATGGAGGAAAGTACTTTATGAAAAGAAAAATTATGTCGCTGGTAATGATTATGGTTATGATGATTACTTCGACAGCCCTAACAGGATGTTCTGGTTCTTCAAATGAAACCAAAACGAAAGTGTGGAATATAGCAGTGATTCAGACTGAAGATCATCCACAGACGCAAGCAGTAATTAAAATGGGAGAAATTTTCTCGGAACTTACAGATGGAAGATATCGCTTTGAGGTTTACCCAAATGAACTGTTAGGACCACAAAGAGAGACACTAGAGCAGGTTCAATACGGCATCATAGAAATGGCAGTAATTGGAAATCCAAATATATCAAGTTTCGTAGATGGATTTTTAGCATTTGAAATGCCTTATATTTTTGATGATGAAGAACATCAAAAAAGATTTTTTGAAGAATCTGATGTAGTAGATGATTTATTTGCAGAAACAGAACAATATAATTTTAAAATAGTTACACAGTATACGGCTGGCACAAGAAATATGTATTCAAGTAAACCAATTAATTCGGTAGCTGACTTGAAATCAATGAAAATTCGTACGGCTGAGTCAGATACTTATGCAAAAATGATGGATTGTTTTGGTGGAGCAGCAACCCCAATGTCAATGGGTGAAGTATTCACAGCGATTCAGTCTGGTGTTGTAGATGGAGCTGAAAATAATGAGGCTTCTTATAACAATTCAAAACATTATGAGATTGCACCATATTATTCTTATACAAAGCATTTAATTGTACCGGATTATTTAATTATAAATGATGATTTATATAATAGTCTTTCAGAAGAAGATAAAGCAGCTTTTAATGAAGCGGCAAAAGAGGCTACAGAATATGAATATTCATTGTGGGATGAACAAACAGAGAAATATAAAGCAGCAGTTGTGGAAGGTGGAGCAACTTTGGTAGAAGATGTAGATGTAGATTCTTTCAGACAAGCAGTAATACCACTTCATGAAGAATTATGTAAAAACCCTGCTATCAAAAAGATATATGATGCAGTTAAAGCAATTAGTCAAGAGCAATAGTTGGAGGAAAAGTGAATGAATAAAGTTAGAAATGTCGTGAATAAAATAGTAGAATTTATGTCATGCTCAATACTTGCCTTAATGACTATTCTTGTTACCTGGCAGGTTATTACAAGATTTGTATTTTCAAGTCCAAGCACGATAACAGAAGCATTGGCGAAATATCTGTTTATTTGGCTTGTATTAGTAACAGCAGCCTATGTTGTTGGAAAAAGAGAACATATGGCAATTGAATTTTTTGTAGGAAGATTTCCAAAGAAGACGCAAAATATTTTGGGACTTGTTAGTGAAGTTATCATTATTCTATTTGCAGCAGTTGTATTAACTTATGGTGGTGGATATATCGCAATGAACGCAATGAGTCAGACCGATTCAGCACTTCCGATACCAGTAGGTGTTGTTTACATGGCACTTCCGGTAGGTGGTATATTAACCGTGTTTTATGCGGTATGTAATTTCTTTGATTTGGTAAAATCAGTGATAGGTTTAGATACAAAAGAAGTGGAGGAAACAGTATGAATACAGCGTTAGTATGTGGCTTGATTATGTTAGTAGTCATAGTAGTACTATTAGTAATAGGTACACCAATTAGTATTAGTATCGGCTGTGGTGCTGCACTTTCGATGATAGTTGTTTTACCGGGTGCAAAAGCTGCATTAATGTCAGCACAGAAAATATTTACAGGTATAAACTCATTTACATTACTTGCAATACCATTTTTTATTCTTGCAGGTATCATTATGAACAATGGTGGAATTGCTAGAAGACTTGTTAATCTAGCACTTGTATTAGTAGGTCGTTTACCGGGTTCTTTAGCACTTACCAATGTTGTAGCAAACATGCTTTTTGGTGCAGTTTCAGGTAGTGGTTCAGCAGCCTGTGCAGCAATTGGTGGTATTATGGGACCAATGGAAGAAGAAGAAGGATATGATAAAGCATATTCAGCAGCAGTTAACATAGCTTCAGCTCCAACTGGAATATTAATTCCACCAAGTAATACATTGATTATCTTTTCAACAGTGGCAGGAGGCGTATCGATTACTTCCTTGTTTTTAGCGGGGTATGTTCCTGGCCTTTTATGGGGAATTGGAGTTATGGTTGTTGCTCTTTTTATGGCAAAATCAAAAGGCTATAAAGGTCGTGAAAAAGTATCAACAAAAATAAAATTACTTACTTTTTGGAAAGCACTTCCAAGTTTAATGTTAATTATTATTGTTATAGGTGGTATTTTAGGTGGCGTGTTTACACCAACAGAAGGTTCTGCAATTGCCGTATGCTATTCGCTCCTTTTATCATTTGTATATAAAACAATTAAAGTTACGGATCTACCAAGAATTCTTTTAGAATCATCTAAACTTACGTGTATCATTGTATTTTTGATAGGATTATCATCTATTATGTCATGGATACTTGCATTTACAAAGATACCAAATTTAGTTGCAACGTCACTTCTTGGTGTATCGAGTAGTCCAATTGTAATATTGTTAATCATGAACGTTGTGTTACTAATACTTGGAACGTTTATGGATCCAACACCAGCTATTTTGATTTTCACACCAATTTTCTTACCTATCGTAGAAAGTTTTGGAATGAGTCCAATTCATTTTGGTGTTATGATGACATTTAATTTATGTATTGGATGTATTACACCACCTGTTGGAGCAATTCTATTTACAGGTTGTAAAGTATCAAGAGTAACTATTGAAGAGGTCATTAAACCATTACTTCCGTATTTTGCAATTACAGTAATTATATTGTTATTAGTAACGTTTTGCGAACCTTTAACCATGTTTATTCCAAGACTTGCTGGATTGGTATAAAGTATATTAATAAAGAAAAAAAGAAAGACTGTTGCAAAAACTAACCTATTTAGTTAGTTTTACAACAGTCTTTCTTTTTTTTAAAAAAACTATCTGATAGAGTAAGGTGTCAGGAATATAATTTTGTGGTATCATATATAAAATACTATAATTATATCAGTTATTATTATGCCATCGCAACTGAATCGCATCATATACAATTACCAAATTTAAATAGTGTAATACAAGATATTTATAACTGACTATAGCTAAGTATAAACATCACCTGAATGGAGGGATTATGAAAAAACTAAATTATAAAATAATAATATTGGTTATAATTATAGTTGTTTCAATTGTACTAATTGTAACAAGTTTTATAACAAAGCATAAAAAAATCAATTCTACATTAGATGATGAAGATTCAGTTCAGAAAATATACTATTTAGCGGAAGTTAATAGTAGTGATTATCCTACAACACAGGCAGATTACAATTTCGCGGAACTCGTAAAAGAGAAAACACAGGGAAGAGTAGCAATTGAGGTATATACAGATGCCACCCTTGGGGAAGAAACAGAAGTAATAGAGAAATTACAGTATGGAACATTAGGGTTCGCAAGAGTTTCAATAGCACCAGTTGCAGAATATTCGGATGCTTTAAATGCCTTAATGCTACCATATCTATATAAAGATAGTGAACATATGTGGAAGGTGCTCGATGGAAGCATTGGTCAGAATATGTTAGCAAGCGTGGAAGAGGCAGGGCTGATTGGATTATCATGGTATGATAGTGGAGCTAGAAGCTTTTATTCCTCCAAAGACATCAGTACGCTAGAAGAATTCAAACAAACTACGTTCAGAGTACAGACAAGTAGTATGATGTTTGCCGTATGTGAGGCGTTAGGTTGTATTCCGAAGACTTTACCTGAAAGCGATATTGTAGATGAGGTGAAAAGAGGAAAAATAGATGGAGCTGAAAATAATTTATTAACGTATTATAGTTATGAGCAATATAAAGTTTGTCCCTACTATATAATGGATGAACATACGAGAATACCCGATATTTTAGTTGGTTCCAAAGAAGCTTTACAAGATGTTAGTGAAGAAGATATGAAAATTATTAGGGAATGTGCCAAAGAAGCAGAAGTATATGAAAGAGATCTTTGGGAAAAAAAAGAAAAAGAAGTGATGGAATTACTTCGTAATGAAGGTGTTATATTTATTCAATTGTCAGACGAAGAAAGAGAGAAAATGAAAACTGCTTGTGAAGGTTTATATAGCGAATTCGCAGGTGATTATGATGAAACAATTTATAAAATCAATGAAATTGCAGAGTAAGCAGACAAGATTATAAAATATATAAAATATAAGCCTATGAGTTTCGATGTAGTTATAAGGAGAAATAGTAAAACGGCATGTTTTAGAGGCGATACATTGACAATAACCTATATCGATATTATAATATCGATATAGGTTTATCTATTATTTTGATATATGTATTTTATAGGAAAGTTCTACGAACTTTCCTATAAAATACAAGGCACTACGTGCCAAGGTGCACACCACGCGGATAGGAAGTGTGTTGCTACGCAACCCGCGTGGGCGCGAAAGTGTCTGCAAGCAGACACTTTGTTCTATTTGAGAGGTAAGTGAAACTTATAATTGATAGATTCATTAAAGGAGTATATATTTTATGGAAGACACAAAACCAATTTCCGTTCAAACGCTTAAGAGATTACCTATCTATTTAAATTATTTGAAATCTCTAAAAAAAGACGAAGTAGTGTATATTTCAGCCACTTCCATAGCGCATGCACTTGGACTTAATGATGTTCAAGTCAGAAAAGATTTGGCAGCTGTTAGTGATAAAGGAAAGCCAAAATTAGGATACGTTTTTGCTGAGTTAATTATGGATATAGAAAGTTATCTTGGTTATGATAATATTCATACTTCCGTATTAGTAGGTGCTGGTAATCTAGGACGTGCTTTTTTATGCTACCATGGATTTTCAACATATAATTTAGAAATTGTAGCGGCTTTTGATAAGGATGAAAATGTAATAGGAAGTAATATTAACAAAAAACAAGTGCTTTCACTTAATAAATTAAAAAATTTATGCGAACGCATGAAAATAAAGATTGGTATTATTACAGTGCCTGAATCTGAAGCACAAACGGTATGCGATTTGCTAGTTGAAAGCGGAGTTCTTGCGATTTGGAACTTTGCCCCTATTAACTTGAACGTACCAGAAGAGGTTATTGTTCAAAATGAAAATATAGGCAGTTCACTAGCTATATTATCGCAGCATCTTAGTGAAAAACTATATAAATAATATGATACCAGGGTCAAAAGGGTATGCTTTTCATACTAGCATGAAAAAACATGACTGTGGGACCGGCATAACATAAGAAATTAGCCCAAACAGGGCGGATTTCGAATATTTTTATGATTATGGGAGTACAAAGCGCGTAACAATCCGTAGGTAATAGGGGACAAAATACCTTTTGCCCTACATCATAATAGTGGGATAATGAAAGGATTTAGAGTAAATGGAGGTTAGCACATGAACATTACAATTTGTATTGGTAGTTCCTGCCATTTAAAAGGATCAAGATTAATTGTAGAAGAACTTCAAAGTTTAGTAGAAAAGAATGACTTAAAAGACCGGGTTGAACTTTGCGGTGCCTTTTGCATGGGGAATTGCATGGAAGGGGTCTGTGTTAAAAAGAATGATGAGATGTTTTCTTTAAAACCAGAAAATACAAAAGCATTTTTTGAAAATGAGATATTGAAAAAACTATAAATTGAAATAAATACATATTGAAACAAACAAGTATTGAAACAAATATATACTTGATAATGGAGGAAAGAAATTGAATGATTATTTAAAATTCAAAAAATCAAACTGCAAAAATTGTTATAGATGTATTCGACATTGTCCAGTTAAATCCATCCGTTTTTCAGATAATCAAGCAAATATTATTACAGAAGATTGTATATTGTGTGGACGCTGTTTCCTAAACTGTCCTCAAAATGCAAAAGAAATCAGAAATGATATAGAAAAAGCTAAATCATTAGTGCAAAGTGGAATTCCTATTTATGCGAGTATAGCACCCTCCTTTGTAGCCAATTACAATGATGTAACAATTCGTTCAATGGAAAAAGTGTTAAAACAGCTTGGCTTTGCGGGAGTAGAAGAAACATCACTTGGAGCTACAATTGTAAAACAGCAATATGAAGATTTGATTAATAATGAAACACAAGATGTTATCATTTCATCCTGCTGTCATACGGTAAATCTTCTTATTCAGAAGTATTATCCAAAGGCATTGCCTTATTTGGCAAAAGTAGTGACTCCAATGCAAGCGCATAATAAAGATATTAAGCGTAGATATATGAATGCGAAAACAATATTTATTGGTCCTTGTCTTTCTAAAAAAGCAGAAGCCGAAAGTTATCCAAATGGAGTAGATTGCGTATTGACATTTGAGGAACTTTCCTCTTGGTTGAAGGAAGAAAACTTAATATTTGAATATATAGAAGATGACTTTGAAAAAGGACGTGCGAGGCTATTTCCAACAACAGGTGGTATTTTGAAGACGTTATCCGCTAAAAATTCAGATTATACGTATCTGGCGATTGACGGAATCGAAAACTGTATGCATGCGTTGGAAGAAGTGATAAATGGTAAGATTAGTAAATGTTTTATCGAGATGTCTTCCTGTGAGGGAAGTTGCATTGGAGGTCCCGCAATGGATCAAAATCATCTTTCACCTATTGGTGATTTTACACGAGTAAACAGCTACGCAAAGGAAGATGATTTTGAAACATTTACTTATGAAGTAACTGATTTAGAAGCAAAATTCTCTTCGCTTGTTGGTCGTAGCATTGTTTTTGGAGATGCATCAATTGAAGAAGTTTTAAAGCAAATGGGAAAAACAAAACCAGAGCATGAGTTGAATTGTGGCAGTTGTGGATATAATAGTTGCCGTGATAAAGCAAAAGCTGTGTTGGAAGGCAAGGCAAATATTAGTATGTGCCTACCATATTTAAAAGAAAAGGCGGAATCTTTTTCAGACAATATTATTTCTAACACACCAAATGCAATTTTGGTATTGAATGAAGAATTACAAGTTCAACAAATAAACAATGCAGCTTGCACTTTATTGAATATACCATCTCAATCCGATATTCTAGGCGATCATGTGGTTCGTATACTGGATCCAGTTCCCTTTTTTGAAGCTTATGAAAATGGAAAAAACACCTATGATAAAAGGGAATACTTTGCGGAATATCAAAAATTTGTTGAACAGACGGTTATTTATGATAGAAGCTATCATATTATTATTTGTATTATGAAAGATATAACAGAAGAATCAAGACAGCGTGAACAAAAGGAAGTAACTCGACAAAAAACAATAGAAATTACAAACAATGTAATTGAAAAGCAAATGCGCGCGGTTCAGGAAATTGCTTCTTTATTAGGAGAAACAACAGCTGAAACTAAAGTAGCACTTACGAAGTTGAAGGAGTCTTTATACGATGAATAGTTTGTGCACTGATATAGGATATTTAAGTTTGAATAAATATGGTGAACAGCTATGTGGAGATCATGTGGAAGTCATGTTAAATGAGGATGATTTAACAGTGGTTGTACTTGCAGACGGACTAGGGAGTGGCGTGAAAGCAAATATATTGTCTACGCTAACTTCAAAAATAATTTCAACAATGATGGCAAATTCACTTAGTGTTGGAGAATGCGTTTCTACTATTGCAGCTACACTGCCAATCTGCAAAGTTCGAGAAATTGCTTATTCGACTTTTACAATTATTCGAATTATTGATAATGTTCAAGCTGAGATTATTCAATATGATAATCCACATGTGATATTACTTAGAGAGGGTAAGAATTATGATTATCCAAAAATCACCGAGGTAATTGATAATAAAACAATATATAAATCTAAAATCAATTTGTATGAAAATGATACGTTTATTTTAATGAGTGATGGGGCAGTACATGCGGGGGTAGGACTTACACTCAATATGGGATGGCAAAGAGACCACATTATCGATTTTATGGAGAAAATATACAGTGAGAGTTTTACCGCAAAAATATTAAGTACCATGTTAGTAGACAAATGTAATTCTTTGTATGCAGGGAAACCAGGAGATGACACAACGGTTTGTACTGTGAAATTACGTAAAAGAAAGGCAATTAATCTTTTGATTGGTCCCCCTGCAAATCCAAATGATGATCAAAAAATGATGGCATTATTTTTTGCTAAGGAGGGTAAACATATTGTTTGTGGAGGTACATCTTCGACCATTGCGGCAAATTTTTTGAATAAGAAACTTGACATTAGTAATCCTGTGTATGTGTCATCTGATATTCCCCCTACAGCTAAAATTGACGGAGTTGACTTAGTTACAGAAGGTGTAATAACGATTAATCAAGTTTTAGAATATGCTAAAGATTATTTGGAGAACAATCGGCAGTATGCAGATTGGAGTTACCAAACGGATGGGGCTTCTATGATTGCCAGGTTATTGTTTGAAGAAGCAACGGATATTAACTTCTTCGTTGGAAGAGCGGTGAATCCTGCACATCAAAACCCCAATTTACCAATTGGATTTAATATAAAAATGAATTTGGTTGATGAACTTGCAAGATATTTAAAAGAAATGAACAAAAAGATAAAAGTAAGTTATTTTTAGAATAGACGAATTTTAAATTTGAGTATTCATAAAGTTTATATTTAGAAAAATAAAAATCATTAAAAATAATGATAACAAGTATTAAAGATTGTAAAACAAAAATAAATCCTTATAAAACATGGGTTTATTTTTGTTTTAATTTTAGGTTAATTTGATTTGGGTTCAATTACCCATTGCAAGTTGTCAGATAGATAAGCAGTTTCATTTGTCCAATTTTCATAATCGGTCGTTGTTGGTGGTGTTTCCATTCCACTCCCAAAAGCTGGTCCAAGTAGTACAACCATCGGTACTGCAAAAAATAGTATTTTCAGCATCTTCGTTAGCATCAACATTACTTTATTCTCGATACAATGATTATACCATTATACCGTGTATAAAATGTTCGCATATACAACTGTATAAATAGACAAAATGAATATACTACAATATATTTAAAATAATTTCAAAGTATGCATAGAATGTATAGTATGAATAGCTAAATTGCTTTTATCATATAATTAATAAGACTATCAAATCATTGGAGAATCTAGTGGATATTAGTTGTGGTGAAAAGGTGTTAAGTGAAGATTATGCTGATTATATGATAGATGAAGGAAAAGCTCTAAATGAGCTTACAACAATCCAAGATATATGTTCGTTTAATCTTATTGATAATACATATAATGTTTATATACCAATCAGTAAACTACCAAACAATATGTTGGAAGCCTATGGATTTGGAGCTTATCCCAATTGTTATGGTGTAATGGATATGAATAGTTTGGATAAATCTGGAATTACACAAATACAAAATATTCCCAACTTTCAATTACAAGGTGAAGGGGTATTGATTGGTTTGGTGGATACTGGAATTGACTATCAACACGAAGCATTTATAAAAGAAGATGGTACCTCAAAAATATTATCTATATGGGATCAATCCATTAATAGTGATTTCTTTCATCCGGAAAAATTCCCTTATGGTACAGAATATTCGCAATCTCAAATAAACCTTGCACTAAAAAGCGAAAATCCGTTATCTGTAGTACCCAGCACGGATGAAGATGGGCATGGAACCTATTTAGCAGGCATTGCGGCAGGAAATAGAAATGAAAAAGAAAAATTTTCTGGTGTTGCTCCAAAAGCCGAACTAGTGGTAGTAAAATTAAAGCAAGCTAAGAGATTTTTACAAGACTTTTGGCGTATTCCCAATAATGTTCTCACATTTCAAAAGAATGATTTAATTATGGGATTGCGCTATCTGGAAGATTTTTCGGCCAAAGCGCAGCAGCCAATGTCAATAAT
Organism: Lachnotalea sp.; assembly: GCA_041821265.1. Classification (GTDB taxonomy): domain Bacteria; phylum Bacillota; class Clostridia; order Lachnospirales; family Lachnospiraceae; genus Lachnotalea. The sequence goes on from JBGUEQ010000028.1 coordinate 27,602, forward strand.
TATTGGTATTGGCACATCGCAGGGTGCACATGATGAGAGAGGAGCTTTAAGTACTTATATATCTAACCTGGCTTCAAAAGAAGGAATATGCCTAACTATTTGTGGAGGGAATGAAGGAAATACAGGTCACCATTATATGGGGAAAGTGGAAAAAAATCCAGATTTAGTTGAACTAATGGTTGGATCAAACGTAAGTGGATTTTCGATGGAATTTTGGGGAAGTTCTCCAACTAATTATTCTATTGATATTAAATCACCAACAGGAGAATATATTCCAAGAATAGCACCTAGAGCTACAGTGTCGAGAGAAATCAAGTTGATTTTTGGGAATACAACAATTAATGTAGATTATAAATTAGTAGAGTCACAATCAGGAGAACAATTAATACTATTAAGATTTACAAATCCATTGGAAGGTTTATGGACCTTTAATGTGTATTCAGGTGGAAATTTATCGTTTAATTATCACTGTTGGCTTCCTATTGAACAATTTTTAAGTAGTGAAACACATTTTAACAAGCCGAATGCCGATTATACGCTTACTTCTCCGGGTAATACGTTTATACCTATCGTAATGACTGCTTATAATACAGACAATGAAGCTCTTTATATCAATGCAAGCCGTGGCTACATGAGAACTGAAAATATTGCGCCGACACTTGCGGCACCTGGAGTGAATTTGATTGGACCTAATATACCAAGTGGGTATAAAAAAGCTTCAGGTACCAGCGTTGCTGCTGCACATACTGCAGGCGTAGGTGCAATGCTTCTAGAATGGGGAAACGTAAAAAACAATTATCCAGAAATAAGTACAGTTGAAATTAGAAATATATTTATCCGAGGAGCTCGTCGTGATCCAAATATTATGTTTCCAAACAAAAAATGGGGGTATGGCATATTGGATTTGTATAATGCATTTGATATATTTCGTAGTACATAGCATTTTTTATACCATTAATGGTTTGAAATCGTTAGGTTGCAAAAAATTTAATTAAATGAACATTGATTATTTGTAACAATTCAGTACCTTCATAGTTACCGCGACGCGATGCACATAAAATGCAGAATCTCCTATTTTAATAATCAATACTATTTGGAAATATTGGGATATAGATAACCAACCAAACATACGAAAGTACAAAACAGCATAAAGATAGTCATATAGAAAGGATTTGAAATAATACCTCCAAATAAAATGATAGCAGAACCAGCGAGAGCCATAATTGGGCATAAAATTCCTTTGAATTTGCTTTGTATTGTATTTGCTTTTTTCATGCAAATTACTTTAAAATATAATAGAGCATAGCAGCAATAACTAAAAACAATAGAGATTTCACTTATATCTCCGCCATGTAATATCCCACTTTTCTGTGTTATATAATGTAAAACCATCCAAAAAAGTGCGATAAGATATGAAATTATACCTGAGCGTATAGAGACTTGGTATTTTGGATGAATTTTTGCAATCTTCTCTGAAGATGGCAACATATTTTTGCTGGCTAAGGCTTGGGGCATGCGAATGCTACCAAGGGAAATACCATTAATTACGCCTAGAACCGCAATTATGACAAATATCATAAGAACACTAGAACCATAATGACCTAAAAGTAATGTTCCAACCATATTTACGGCGGAATTACCTGTAGACATGATGTATTCGGCTCCTAATAAATGATTGAGTCCTAGAAAATAAAGTAGGTATACGGCTAAAACAACAAGGGGTCCTATGATAAGTGCTAAGGCCATATTTTTTTTAGGATTTTTCACTTCATTTGTAATGCTGGTTGCCACAATCCACCCATCAAAAGAAAAGGCAATTGGTGCTAGAGCTGCTAGCCATGCAAATCCAACATCGGTTTTAGCAATAACAATTACATCGGCTGGAATAGTTGGTGCAGAGTGATTCCAGAATAATCCAACTATTGCAATAATAAATAAGGGCATTAGTTTTATTATGGTTGAAACATTTTGAATATATCCCCCTAGTTTATAGGAGATTAAATTTATTCCATAAATAAACGTAAATACGGTGAATCCAAGTATAATTTGAGCTTCAAGCGTTGCATCAATATGAAATAAAGAAAAAATATAGATTCCTAAAACCCATGAAATTACTGAATTTATAGTGGGGTAATATACAAATGTTTGAAACCAGCCAAAGGCACTTGCTGCTCTGAAAGATATAAATTCTTCGAAATATCCTACAACACCACCACTCTTCTTAGTACGAATGGCAAGCTCTGTAATAGTAAGGCTTCCAAATATAATACTAAGTGCTCCAATACAAAAAACGATTAAACCGAGCAAAACATTTCCACCAGTGTAAGTAAGTACATCATCACTTTTGAAGAAAATTCCAGATCCTATCACGATTCCAATAATCATTGTAGTAGCAGTAAATAGCCCGTAATGCTCTTTTTTATTATCTAATTTTTCCATATTTCTCCTAAATACATATAATATATTTTTACTGACAAAGATATATTATATAAAAGTCTCTAGTATTTGTCAATTTTTTGTTACATTTAGATAGAAATTTTGTTATTATAAAATTACTATTCACTTAAAGATGAATGCGTTATACAATTCACTTGTATAAAATGAAATAGAAGGGTAAAATTCATATGATTCTTAAAAATGGACTTATATTTTTAGATGGAAAATTTGTAAAATCCGATATATCATTTGAAAATGGCATCATAACTGGAATTGGAACAAATTTTAACGAGGATGAAGTGATTGATTGCAAAGAAAGTTATATTATTCCTGGACTTGTGGAAATACATAGCCACGGGTGTGTAGGAGAGGATTTTTCTACATCTACGGTGGAGGGAATTGGGAAAATGTGTAACTACTATGCAAGAAATGGTATTACATCTGTATTAGCGACTACTATGACGGAAAGTAACGAATTGCATCGTAAAGCAATGAGTAATATAAATGAATATTGCAGGCAAATTCACATGGGAAGCAAAATTCTAGGAATTAACATGGAGGGGCCATTTCTTGGGAAAGAGAAAAAAGGAGCACATGATGAAAAATATTTAATGGACATAGACAAGGAACTTTTTGAGGAACTCGATAAATTAAGTGGAAATAAAATTGTAATCATTAGTATAGATCCTTGTCTAAGTGGAGCGTTGTCTTTCATTAAAGAATATAAAAGGGATAAGATTATTTCACTTGCGCATACTAGCGCAAACTATGAAATAGCAGTAAAAGCAATGGAAGCAGGTGCCAATCATGTAACACATATGTTTAATGCTATGAATCCGCTTCATCATAGAGAACCGGGGCTAGTTGGTGCAACGTTAGAAAAACCTTGCTATGCAGAAGTTATCTGTGATGGTATTCATTTTACTGTTGGTTAATTTTCTGAAATACTCTATTGAATTGGGAAAAACTAGTAAAACCACAGGAGGTAGCAATATCTGCTATTTTGTTAGTTGTTGTTAATAGAAGATGCTGTGCATGCTTGATGGCTATACATTTCATGGTAATCATAATTTTGCCAAAGCATTATGGGGGAGAGGTAATTGTTGGATTACATCGGCAATACCTGAGTTCCTTAGCATGGTGAAATGCGACACTGCTACAAAACGTTTCCTAGTAGAGGCACTAGCAATTTTATTTTTAATAGAAGCAAAGAAACAATATAGATAACTGCTCTGGGTTAGCACCTATCGGTGCTAACCCAGAGCGAAATCTGAACACTGGTAGTTTTAGAGAAAAAGAAGAAATTTTGTGTATGAGAAATAGACATAGCTGACGCTTTGATTTAAAATAATTATGTCATAAAAACCTTTTATGCAGAGAGTTATGAATATAATCTTGACTTTGTTTTAGTTAATTTTGTTCCCAGATTATATTTCCAGTTTCAGTGGTGTCATAACCTCCAATACTTAATAAATCCATTTTAAAAGCATCAGAGGAAACAATTTCAAGAATGGTTCGGTAAGGTTGCTTTTCTGCATCGGATAATTTGATTACCAAATCGTAACTCTCTTCTTGTAAAGGAATGAATTCTAATCCTTGTATGTTCTTTCCGGCCATTTCACTACCTAGTGCAACGTCGGCTCCACCGCGAGCAACCGTGGTAGCAACCGCTAAGTGAGATTTACATTCGCGAGAATATCCATCAATATATTCACCGATCAGACCCATGAGTCTTAGTTTCTCATCTAATAAAATTCTAGTACCGCTACCCTTTTCCCTGTTAACAATAACGATATCGTTTCTTTTTAAGTCTGCCCAACCAGTAATTTGTTTGGGGTTGTTTTTTTGTACATAAAACCCCTGTTTCCGTTTTCCAATCCTAATAATTAAGGCTGGAATACCAGGCATCATTTTTTTGACGAAAGAATAATTATATTCATTGGTATCTCCGTCCCATAAATGAGCGGTAGCAACATTTACGCGACCTTGATAGAGTTCATAGATACCATTATAGCTACCTAAATAGGACCGAAATACCTGCAAATTTTCGGTCATGGTATTTAAATGATTTGCCAAAATATCCAGAGAGATATCCTGTCCACAAATTATAATTTTATTATCGACAAGATTTTCATCAACTGACTGCGTGTAAAGTTGGTTGGTATTGGATCGTTGAATATTGCTACTAGATTGCATTTTCTGATGATTCTGAGAATTCACATGATGAGTTCTATTTAAATAGGCTTCTACCTCTTGTCGGTCCACTCTAACTTGTTTTCCTACCTTGGATGAAATTAATTCACCTCTCTTAATAAGCTCATACACAGTGTTTCTGGCTATTTTAAGAATCTCGGCAACCTCCTGCGCGCTTAATAAGTCGTTATCCATTATAATCTTCCTCCATATAAAATAGTTTGTTTGTAATTATTCAGTATCGTTATAGTTGCCTATAAGTAATTCATATTTACTATAAAAATGCAGAATAATTATATTTTATACATTATATCATATTTCATTTGAAATAAAAATATTTTCAAATTTCATATTCTAGTGTAATGCTTGTCATATTCTGACTTTAGACAAATAAACGTTGTATTATTGTGCAATATTTATATAAATATTCATTTATCTTGAAAATTATTATTAAGTATATATATTTACATTTAATATTAAAAAGTATAATATAATGTAATAAACATAACAAAACAATAACAAACGTAACGAAATGCGTGACAAACGTAACGTAACGAACAAATAAAGTAAAAATCGAAGTTGTTTTATTAAAATGAATAGTAACTAATTAAATATGAAATACCTGTGAGATAACGAAGAGGTTTGATTCTATATTGTGTGTGCACATATATAGCATTAGATCTTTTTTTTATATAAAAGAGTGTCCACAAGAGCTAATTAGTAACTAAGGGTCAGTGTGAAAGCATAATTATCTTATCCAGTACGCGGAGGTGTAATGTACTAAACGTAACTAAGTAATCAATACAATCAAGTTGGAAGGTCCCTAAGAGTTCCCAAACAAAAATGGAGGAATAAAAAATGACAAGAAAAATAGCAATTTATGGAAAAGGTGGAATTGGAAAATCCACAACACAACAAAATACGGCAGCAGCAATGTCACATTTTTATGACAAAAAAGTTTTTATTCATGGTTGTGACCCAAAGGCAGATTCAACCCGATTGATTCTTGGAGGAATGAATCAAAAAACGTTAATGGATATGCTTCGTGAAGAAGGCGAAGAAAAAATTACGGCTGAGAGAGTTGTCAAAGAAGGATATGGCGGCATACGTTGCGTTGAATCAGGTGGTCCAGAACCAGGGGTAGGGTGCGCAGGTAGAGGTGTTATTACAGCCATAGATTTAATGGAAAAAAACAAGGCATATACGGAAGATCTGGATTTTGTATTCTTTGATGTACTTGGTGATGTAGTATGTGGTGGCTTTGCGATGCCAATTCGTGAGGGAAAAGCGCAGGAAGTTTATATTGTAGCATCAGGAGAAATGATGGCAGTTTATGCAGCAAATAATATTTGCAAAGGGCTTGTAAAGTATGCAAAACAAAGTGGTGTTAGACTTGGTGGTATCATTTGTAATAGTCGAAAAGTAGATAGAGAACAAGAATTTATAGAAGAATTTGCAGCAGCGATCGGAACTCATATGATTCATTTTGTACCTCGTGATAATTTCGTTCAAAAAGCTGAATTTAATAAACAAACGGTGGTTGAATATGATGATACATGTAATCAGGCGCATGAGTATGGTGAATTGGGTAGAAAAATAATTGAGAATGAGAATTTCGTTATACCTAAACCTTTGAAAATGGATGAATTAGAAGCTATGGTTGTAAAATACGGAATGACAGATTAAGAATCACACGACTCTTTATGAATGGTAAAAATGAAGGAGGATTTTATATGAAAATGATTAGAGCAATTGTTCGTCCGGATGCTGCTGACGAAATTACGAATGGACTTGAGGAAGCTGGATTTGTATCTTTGACAAAAATCAATGTATTTGGACGTGGAAAACAAAAAGGTGTAACACTTGGATCCGTACATTATGATGAATTACCTAAAATTATGTTGATTTTAGTTGTAGAAGATGAAAATGTGGAACAAGTAAATAAAATTATCAAATATAAAGCTTATACAGGTAATTATGGAGATGGAAAAATATTTATTACAACTGTAGATGATGCGTATACTGTACGTACTGGGGCAAACGAACTTTAAGGAGGATGACTATGAAAGAAATTATTGCAATCATCCGACCAAAAAAAGTTACGGCAACTAAGAATGCATTAGAAAAACTTGGATTTCCAAGTATTACAGCAATATCAGTAATGGGACGTGGAAAACAGCGTGGTATCGCAGCGGAACTCAATATTGATGTTCGACCTGAAGCATTGTTAAGTGGTGAAAAAGCTGGTTTGAAATATATGGAATATATTCCAAAACGGCTTGTGACAATTGTAGTCTGTGATGAAGATGTTGATTTAATTGTAAAAACCATTATTGAGGTTAATAAGACAGATCAAATAGGTGATGGAAAAATATTTGTATGTCCGCTTGATGATGCGGTGAGAGTCCGTACTGATGAAACAGGAGAAAAAGCAATTAAATAAAGGAGGAATTGATTATGCCATATCATGAGTTTGAATGTAGTAAATGTATTCCCGAAAGGAAAATGCATGCAGTTGTAAAAGGTCCTGGAGAGAATGTAACAGATGCACTTCCTCTTGGATATTTAAATACGATTCCGGGGTCAATTTCTGAAAGAGGATGTGCGTATTGTGGCGCAAAACATGTAATTGGAACACCAATGAAGGATGTTATTCATCTAAGTCATGGACCGATTGGATGTACCTACGATACATGGCAGACAAAACGTTATATTAGTGATAATGATAACTTTCAACTAAAATATACATTTGCAACAGATATGAAAGAAAAAAATATCATTTTTGGAGCGGAGCCCTTACTCAAAAAGAACATTGTTGAAGCTTTCAAGGCATTTCCTAAGATTAAGCGTATGACTTTATATCAAACATGTGCATCAGCTTTAATTGGAGATGATATCAATGCAATTGCACAAGAAGTTATGGATGAGATGCCAGAAGTAGATATATTTGTATGTAATTCACCGGGATTTGGTGGACCAAGCCAGTCGGGTGGACATCATAAAATTAACATTGCTTGGATTAATCAGAAGGTTGGAACCGTAGAGCCTACCATTACAAGTGATTATGTAATCAATTATGTAGGTGAATATAATATCCAAGGGGAACAAGAAGTTATGGTAGATTATTTTAAAAGAATGGGTATTCAAGTTCTTTCTACCTTTACAGGAAATGGTTCTTATGATGATTTAAGAGCAATGGATAAGGCACATTTAAATGTACTAGAATGTGCACGTTCTGCTGAATACATATGTAATGAACTAAGAGAGAGATATGGAATTCCAAGAATGGATATTGATGGTTTTGGATTTGAAGCAATGTCAACATCATTACATAAGGTTGGACTGTTCTTTGGCATTGAAGACAGGGCGCAAGCAATTATTGATGAAGAAACAGCAAAATGGAAACCACAATTAGATTGGTATAAAGAACGATTAAAAGGAAAGAAAGTCTGTTTATGGCCAGGTGGATCAAAACTATGGCATTGGGCGAATGCCATTCATGAAGAAATGGGAGTAGAAGTTGTTTCTGTATATACCAAGTTTGGTCACCAAGGTGACATGGAAAAAGGAATTTCTAGATGTGAAGAGGGTGCGCTTGCAATTGATGATCCAAATGAATTGGAAAGTATTGAAATAATGGAAACGTTAAAACCAGATGTTATCTTTACCGGTAAGCGTCCAGGAGAAGTTGCTAAAAAAATTCGTGTTCCTTATCTGAATGCACATGCGTATCATAATGGTCCATGGAAAGGATATGAAGGTTGGGTTAGATTTGCAAGAGATATCTATAATGCAATTTACTCTCCAATACATCAACTTGCGCTACTAGATATTAGTAAAGATGAAATTATTACAGATACGCGATTTGCAACGCAAAGAATATTCTCAGATGTGAATTTAAGTGATGAGATAAAAAATTCAAGCGAGTTAAGTGAGTATACAGGAAAATATGATTGTGTAAGTGATTTACGCACGAAAACGTATCCAGAATTTCCTTCGCTCAAAGAACGCTCGGCAGTATAATGGAGGTGACGATAGGAATGGAAGAGACAATGAAAAATAGAATTGCTGTATTAGAAGATTATATTATGAAAAAATGTTTGTGGCAGTTTAATTCACGTAAGTGGGATAGAGAAAAGCAAAATGATAACATCCTATTGAAAACTACACAGATATTATGTGAAGAACCAGTTGAAATGGAAACATCTGCTGACAAATGTTATTGGGTTGAAGCAAAAGCATTAGCAGAAGTATTTTGCTCGAGATATCCATGGATGAATACGTTGGAAAAAATGGAAATGAAGGATTTGATGCAAGGACTAAAAGAACGTGTGGATTTTTTAACCATTACTGGATCCTTAAATCAAGAGCTTACTGATCCCAATTATTAGGAAGGAGTGATATTATGTCTTGCGAATTAAAAGAAAAGGAACGTGCGGGTGTCATTAATCCGATTTTTACATGCCAACCATGCGGTGCACAATATGCTAGCATAGGGATAAAGGATTGTATTGGAATTGTTCATGGAGGACAGGGTTGTGTTATGTTTGTTCGATTACTGTTCTCACAGCATTTTAAAGAAAGTTTTGAAATTGCTTCTTCTTCCGTACATGAGGACGGTGCAGTATTTGGTGCACTTAATCGAGTGGAAGCAGCAGTGGACGTACTTCTAATGCGATATCCTGATGTGAAAGTGGTTCCAATCATTTCAACTTGCTCCACAGAGGTTATTGGTGATGATATTGATGGTGTTGTTAGAAAACTTAACGAGGGACTTTTGCTAGAAAAATATCCAAATCGTGAAGTTCATCTTATTCCAATTCATACACCAAGCTTTAAAGGAAGTATGATTAGCGGATATGATGTCGCACTTGAGAATTTTGTGAGTTACTTTGCAAAAAAGAGTGAATCAAATGGTAAAATCAATTTGATTACAGGATGGGTAAACCCAGGAGATGTCACTTCATTGAAACATCTTTTGGCAGAAATGGATGTAGAGGCTACGGTACTTTTTGAAATCGAAGAGTTTGATTCACCTCTTATGCCGGACGGAAACCATGTATCTCATGGTAATACTACCATTCAAGATTTAGAATCAACGGCTAATGCAATCGGAACAATTGCACTCAATCGATATGAAGGTGGGAAAGCAGCACAATATTTGGAGGACGAATTTGAGGTTCCAGCTATCTTAGGTCCAACACCAATTGGAATTAGAAATACAGATGCATTTTTAAAAAATGTCAGTACAATGACAGGAAAACCAATTCCAGCTTCATTAGTTAGAGAGCGTGGTCTTGCATTAGATGCATTAACAGATCTTACACATATGTTCTTTGCAGATAAAAAAGTTGCTATTTATGGAAGTGCAGATTTGGTTATTGGTCTTGCTGAATTTTGTCTAGATTTAGAAATGAAACCAGTTCTTCTCCTTCTAGGTGATGATAATACTTCTTATGGAAGAGACCCACGTATCATAGATCTTCAAGAAAAGGTTGATTACGATATGGAAATTATTATGAATGCAGACTTATGGGAACTTGAAAACCGTATTAAGAATGAAGGGCTTGAGCTTGATCTTATCTTGGGCCATTCTAAAGGAAGATTTATTTCCATAGACTACAATGTTCCGATGTTTCGAGTAGGATTTCCAGTTTATGATCGTGCTGGAATGCATAGACATCCTATTGTTGGATATGCAGGTGCAATATGGTTAGCAGAACAAATGGCGAACACATTATTTACGGATATGGAATATAAAAAGAATAAAGAGTGGATTCTTAATGTTTGGTAAGAAGTAATGCAAAGGTGGTGAAAGGATGAATGTGATTCATTTAAAGGAATTCGATGTAGTGGAGAAAAAGACTTTAAATCACCCATGTTTTAATTGTGGTGCTTCAAGCAACGCAAGAATACATTTGCCTATTGCCCCTAAGTGTAATATACAATGTAATTATTGTGTTAGAAAATTTGATTGCATCAATGAATCAAGGCCTGGTGTGGCAAGTAAAATTCTTTTACCGAAGGAAGCAGTGGCTCGTTTTATTGAAGTAAAAAACAAACTTCCTAATCTTACGGTAGTAGGAATAGCCGGCCCTGGAGATGCTTTGGCTAATTTTGATGAAGTAGAAGAGACTTTAAGCCAGATAAGGGAGTTAGACCCCGATATTACATTTTGTCTTTCAACAAATGGACTCATGTTACCGTTTTATGCAAATCATTTAATAGAACTAGGTGTCAGTCATGTTACGGTGACATTGAATACGGTTAATGTTGAAACGGGAGCAAAAATATATGACCATGTTACTTATTTAGGAAAGACATATACAGGAGTGGAGGGAGCGACCATACTTCTCCAAAATCAATTAACTGGTATACGATATCTTTCCTCAATGGGAATTGTTGTCAAGGTTAATATAGTATTGTTAAAGGGAATTAACGAGAATGAAGTGGAAAATGTTAGCAAAATGGTAAAGGAGTGTGGTTGCAAAATTACTAATATTATGCATCACATTCCAGTGCAAGGTAGTGTATTTGAAACAATCGCAACCATAAGTAAAGTAGAACACAATCGCATTCGTAAAGAATGCGAGAGTATTTTGCCACAGATGTATCATTGTAAGCAGTGCCGAGCGGATGCAGTCGGTATGCTAAACCATGATGTGTCATTAGAAATGTTTTGAAGGGAATGAATGATATTGAGACTCCATTACTTGCAGCATGTTTCATTTGAGAATCCTGGTAGTATACTTACCTGGGCAAATCAAATGGGGCATGTTATCTCAAATACAAAATTATTCGAGGAAGAAGAACTTCCCAAACAAGAAGAGTTTGACTGGCTTGTTATTATGGGTGGGCCTATGAATATCTATGAAGAGGAAAAATATTCATGGCTTGTTAGAGAAAAATTATTTATAAAAGAATCCATAGCCGCTAATAAGGTTGTAATTGGTTTGTGTCTAGGAGCACAATTAATTGCAGATGTAATTGGAGGTAAAGTTACTAAGAACTTACATAAAGAAATAGGTTGGTTTCCAATTCGATTTAGTAAAGAAATCAAAGAATCACCTTTGTTTTCATTTTTTCCTAAAGAATCAATTGTGTTCGAATGGCATGGAGATACGTTTAGCATATTACCCAAAGAAGCAAAGTGTATAGCAAAAAATAAAGCATGTATTCATCAAGCTTTTTTATATAGAAATAAGGTGTTTGGATTTCAGTTTCATCTTGAAAATACTTTACCAATTATAGAGAGTCTGGTGGAAAATTGCAAAGAAGATTTACAGCCGGGTCAATATGTACAGACGAAGAAAGAACTACTAGAACATCCAGAATATATTGATCAAGATAACAAATGGATGGCACAATTTTTAACACAATTAGAAAAAATGGATTGGGAGGCATGACTATATGGAAAAGATAAAATATACGCAAAGAATTTGTAGTGATCAAGAAAAAATAGAGCAGTTTCTTTTAAAAGAAAGAACCGGAACACTGTCTATAGCTGGGCACGAATACCCTTATGCGATTCCAATTAATTATGTTTGGCACAACGGCTCTGTATTTTTTCATGGTATGGGTACAGGTAAAAAAAATGACCTTCTATCCAAAGATCCCAATGTATGTTTTACCGTATACAAAGAAAATGGAACAGTAATGGATCAAGTTCCTTGCCATGCAGATACCTCCTATATGAGTGTTATGATTTTTGGTAAAGTGGAAAAAATAACTGATCCGGATGAAGGTGCACAAGCGCTTCAAAAATTAGTGGAAAAATATATGCCAGGATATTATAAACATTCATTATCAGGAAATTTAATTGATAAATATCGTTCCTCTATGGATGGAAAAGGGGTTTCTATTTATCAAATCAAACAGCAGCATATGACCGCGAAGGAAAATGTGGTAGAGCCTGATCAAATATTTGGAGAGACTCAAAAGCCTATACATAGTGTTTAATAATCCAATAAATGAAAATAAAAAGAGAGCGTGATTGGTATGGAGAGGATTAGTAAAGAAGACATAAAAGGTATCACAAGCTTTACTACATATGATAGTGGAGAATTGGAAGAATGCAGACTAAGTGACTTCAATATTATAAATACGAAATATGGAAAACTTGTTCCACAGTATATGAATCCCGGCATAAGAAGGAAAGATTCAAGAGCATTATCTTTTTATAAAAATGGAAGAGTAAGAAGTATATCGCTTGATGAACAAACCGAAATTGAAACACCAATAGGAAAATTTCCAGCAGAACTGGTTACTTTTTTTGAAGATGGTTCCATCGATAGTTTGTTCCCTTTAAATGGTCAATTAAGCTTTTCCTGGTCGGAAGTAGAAGAAGGCAATCTTGCACAGAAATTTAAATTCAATTTTGGATTAGGCTCGTTTACAACAAAAATCAGTGGTATTCGATTTTATAAAAATGGAAATGTGAGAAGCTTAATTCTATGGCCAAATGAAATGGTTGAGATTATATCACCTGTAGGTAAAATAGCAATTAGAATAGGATTTAAACTCTACGAAGATGGTAAGATAGAATCAATAGAGCCAGCCACCCCATATCTAGTGAATACGCCAATTGGAATGATAAAAGCTTTTGATGAAGCTGCATTAGCGGTAGATGCTGACAGAAATTCCATGAAATTTGACAGGCAAGGTAATTTGAGCTCACTGGTTACTTCAGGAGATATTATTATGATTCATAAAATTACCGGAGATAAAAAAACAATTTCTTCAGATATGCGATTAGGGTTAATGGAAGATGATTTAGTTCAAATGCCAATTGTGATATCTTTTGCTGGAAATAGTGTAAAGATAGACAATGGCAAAGACGAAGTGGCATGTAAGATAAATGAGTATAGCTTTGAATTTAATTATGATGATAAGTTAGGAAAATCCCCCCGCTATGGCGAATGTACAGAATGTTCAGGCTACAATTAATACAAATACGTTTCGAGATTTAAACTATTTATAATATAAAATGAAAATAAAAAATGCCTTGTATAGAGTAGGAAAGTTTTTTAAACTTACTTTTGTATCAAGGCATTTTTTGTTTTTAGTTACGGTTATAAAATAATAAATCATCAGAGTTTCGAATCATATCAAGGCATTAAATTTCCAATATATAGTTTCTGTACTGGAAATTATATATTGGAATCTTTTCGCTTGAAAATAAGTGATTAAGACAATATTATTATATTAAAATTTATCATTTTTTGTAGCGCCATTTGACTCATTCTTATCACATTTTGTGTTGGAATCCTTGACGTTGTCAATTCCATTAAGTTCTTTTGAAAATTCAGTAATAAATAGACTATTAGTAGTCGTTTGTCTTATTAGAAGTTTATGAAGCTTTCGATGAGCTAAAAATCTCATGATTACATAGCAAATACTAAAGAATACTACTAATGAAAATCCAGCAAAAAATCCTGCTGTTTGTCCAGATATAAATGGCATGCTAAACATAGCAACAAGTAATCCAAATAAGGTTAATAAAGAACTGTACGGGAATCCATATACGCGGCATTTTCCTTCAGGTTTACCATTTTTTTTGCGATAAAGGATATGAGTTATCATTAGTACGATATAGGTGAAAAGCAAAGCAAAACCACCAGAGCTGATTAGAAATAAATAAACGCGTGGAAAAAGCAAACCAATGTATAGTGAAATAAGCATACATAAACCAGAAAATAAAATACCACGATAAGGAACATCTGTTTTATCTCTCAAATATTTAGGGCCTAGTCCATCTTCAACAAGTGAACGAAGCATTCTGCCAATTCCAAACATAGCCGCTAACATAGTTGATAAGATTGCACTAATTAAAATAATATTCATGACGGTACTAGCCCAAGAAAGGTTATATCGATTTAACGCACTAACAAAAGGGCTGACACTATCCGTTAAAGAGTTAGTTGGTACAAGAAATAAAAGAACTGTAATACATAAAATATAAAGAGTAACAAGAGAAAAAACCGTGTAGTGAATAGCTTTGGGAACTGTTTTTTGTTTATTTGATGTTTCGCACGCTGCTAAACCAATAATTTCAAAGCCAGCGTATGTGAATAATACAATTAGCATACTTCCAGCCAAGCTTTTAATACCACCTGAGAAAAAAGGTTGTGAAACTACTAAACTACTTCCAACAGTATTAATATTCGGAAAAACACCTGAAATAAGTACAATCCCTAAAATAATAAATGCTAAAATGGCAAAGACTTTAATTGCGGCTAAGAAACTTTCTAAATGGCTTAAATGTCTTGCACCCAATAGATTTAGTAATGTTATGGCAACAATCAAAATAGTTCCTAGAATTGATAATGAGACAGAGGGAAACCATTTTCTAACCAATAGGGAAACAGCAGCAGCTTCGCTTGACATGGAAATAATCATTCCAGTCCAATAAACCCATCCTACAACAAATCCAGTTCCTTCGCTTATATATTGTGAAGCAAAAGTCCGAAACGAACCAGATGATGGATTTGAAACTGTCATTTCAGAAAGTGCAAATAAAATAAAGTAAACTAAAATTCCACATACAATATAAGATAAAATAATACTAGGTCCTGTTGCTTTAATTGCAACTGCGGAACCTAAAAAGAAAGAACCACCTATTACGGTTCCGAGCGCCATCATAGTCATTTGGATAGCTGACAACCCATTTTTTTCCTTTTTCATAGAACACCTCTTTTTCTGTTTCCGTAATGTCATTAGGATTGTGGGAGTACAAAGTACGTAACAATACGTAGTTAGTAGGTGTCAAAATACCGTTTGACACCTACATCATATTATGTCAATTTTTTTAAAAGTTATGTTTCAGCGTAAAAATTATTGTTTGAGTAGGATAATATTAAAAGATTGACATTTATATTATAAAGCATATAAGAGAACTTATAATACTAATATAGTTCTGATATTATTAAAGTAGGAAAAAAATTATGAAAATTAGCATGGAAAACGTTTCAAATAGCTACGCAAAGCAAAAAAATTTGTCAAATATTAATTTACTAATTGAAGGGAATGAGAATAACAACACTTAAGAATCGAATGGATGAAGTTTTAACATTAGTGTCGCTTGAGAAGGAAGCAAATAAAATTTTAAATACATTTTTATATGGATGTTATAGTAATGAAGGCAAAGAAAAAAGCAAGAAGTTTTAATTTCCTGCTTTTTTCTTTATATAATAGGGAATCGTATTACGAAACAATCTACTTTGCTCAATAAAAATCAAAAAATTTCAGATTTATTAAAACGCCTATTTCATTGTATATTTAACGGACTGAAATAGTAGTGTAACAAAATTAATAGTAAATTTGTTTGTCACCATAGATTGTATTATTAATAGAAGAAGATAACCACTCTAGCGCTTTTGTGGTATCTTTTTGTTCAATGTAGTTACACAAAACATCAGTATTATTGTATAAAGACTCAATACCGTACATTCTGCAAAAACGTTCCCATAATGTGATGACAGGAACCTTAAAGGAAGAGACAATTAAAGGCAACAATGTATTTCCAGATAGACAAGCCAATTCGTGTTGAAATTCGAAGGCAAGTTCAGATGCTATTACTAATGAATCGGTTTCTGCTATTTTCTTTACATAATCTTTTAATAATCTGATTTCATCTTCTATAATCTTTGGAATGCATAATTCTATAGCAAGAGAGTCAAATGCAATTCGAAGCTCTAGTATCGAACGTATTTCTGCGTCTCTTAATATTCCACCGTTGTAATTCATAATAGAAATTAATGTTTCTAAAGTACCATTTCGACGATAATCGGCTACGAAAGTGCCGACTCTTGGCTTTATAATTAAGAATCCTTTTCTGGAAAGCTCACAAATACCAGTGTTGACAACTGCTCTACTGACTTGCATAGAGTCAGCCAGTTCTCTTTCGGGAGGAAGTTTCTCTCCAATCGGTATTTTTCCAGAAAGTATCATCGTTTCTAACTGGTTGATAAATAATTCTTTTAATGATGGTGCATTTAATTTAGTAAATTCCATTTGGTAGGATACTCCTTTAATGTGTTATTGGTATGACCACATACCAATGACTATTATATCGTAAATATAACTAAAAAGTCAAGGCAATATATGGGATAAATAGAGAAAATAACCTTATATACTCAATAAATCTTGACATTTTTAAATGTAAAGTGTTAATCTATTATCAAAGTAATGACTGACTTACTGGTATGACCAGAAAAAAGGGGGATGTTTTTAATGTTTGTATTTAATTATGAAAGCGGTGCGTCCGCAATCTCAGTTTGGCTTGTATGGATATTAGTATTTGGGCTATTGTTTCTTTTGAATGAATTAACAAGAAGAAGTACAATTGCTGGTTTTTTTTGTTTTGTTGTAATGCCAATTGTATTAACAGTACTATGGGTTACGGTGCTGAGTGATACAACCTATACCGATTGGTTTCATTTGGCAAAAGTATATTCTTCTACAGCTGGGTGCATCGGATTTTGGTGCATTCGCCATTTACATGGCACAAATAAGAATACAGGAAAAACGTGGAGTCTTTCAACAAATCACATTGCACTTATTTTTCCGCCATTGATATTAGCTATCAACATTTGTGAAGCAGTAGTACGAGACATTGAAGTTGGAATTAATTATTCGCAAGGCGGAATGCTTTCTGATGAAGCGATGCGAGTACTCGGCGGACCTTGGAACTTCATGAACGCATTAGCCGGAGTTCTAAACATTATTACCATAACTGGATGGTTTGGTATCTGCATTCGTAAGAAAACATCCAAAGATAAAAGCCAGGATATGTTATGGCCAGATATGATGTGGTTTTGGATTGTAGCATATGATCTATGGAACTTTGCATATACATATAATTGTTTACCAGGTCATGCATGGTACTGCGGATTTGCACTATTATTAGCACCGACATTATGCGCATTTACAATTGGTAAAGGAGCTTGGTTACAACATCGTGCTCAAACATTAGCAATATGGTGTATGTTTGCACAAACGGTACCCGCATTTATTGATAAAGGAAAATTTGCAGTTTCATCTACATACAATACCTCCGCATTATTCATTTGGAGCTTAGCAGCTCTTTTGGCAAATGTTGCAGTATTCATTTTCATGATTTATAAAGTAACAAAGACGAAGAGAAATCCTTATAAAGAAGAGCTTTATATAGGAATGAAGAAATATCAAGAAATAAAAGACTTGGCACAAAATTAAAAATATAAACGTGTAGACTAGTATTGAAAGGTATTATATGCCATAATGCGCATTTTGCGGAAATGAATTATAACACAATCCGCTTAGGCGCATTTTGATAGCTTAATAGAAATATTTTTGAACTTCGCTATTTTTAAAAGGTATTTTGTGCCAAAAGCTATACCTCATGGAGAGAAAGTATATAAATACACAATTCACTCTGTTGTGAAAACATATGATAAGAAAAATTAGGAGGAATCTAAAATGTATTATAGTAATGGAAATTATGAAGCATTTGCTCGTCCATTAAAACCAGAAAATGTAGATGAAAAATCAGCATATTTGGTAGGCGCAGGCTTAGCTTCTTTGGCAGCAGCGTGTTTTTTGGTGCGTGATGGTCAAATGAAAGGTGAACATATTCATATTCTGGAGGAACTTGGAATATCAGGTGGTGCATGTGATGGTATTAAAGATAACGAAAAAGGATTTGTTGTAAGAGGCGGACGCGAGATGGAAAACCATTTTGAATGTTTATGGGATTTATTTCGTTCTATTCCATCTATTGAAACAGAGGGTGTTTCTGTACTGGATGAATACTATTGGCTAAATAAAGAAGATATAAACTTTTCTTTAATGCGGGCAACTGTTAACAGAGGTGAGGATGCTCATACTGACGGAAAATTTAATTTGAGTGATAAGGCTTCTAAGGAAATTATGAAATTGTTTTTCACCAAGGATGAAGACTTATACGACAAGAAGATATCAGATGTATTAACAGATGAATTCTTTGCTTCAAACTTTTGGCTTTATTGGAGAACAATGTTTGCTTTTGAAGAGTGGCACAGTGCACTAGAGATGAAATTGTACATACAGCGCTTTATTCATCATATTGGAGGTTTACCAGATTTCAAGGCTTTAAAGTTTACAAAATACAATCAATATGAATCGTTAATTCAACCTATGTTGAGGTATCTGGAAGCACAGGGCGTTACTTTTCAATATAGCACTACAGTAACTAATATCGTGTTCGATACAACAGATGGCAAAAAGCTTGCCAAACAAATTGTTTGTACTCATAATGGCAAAGAAGAAAAAATAGAATTAACGAAGAATGATTTGGTATTTGTTACAAACGGAAGTTGTACTGAAAACTCCACTCTTGGAGATGATACGAATGCACCAAAAGTAAATAATACGATCGGAGCATGTTGGCAACTTTGGAAAAATATTGCAAAACAGGATTCTGCTTTTGGTAATCCAGATAAATTTTGTTCTGATATCAAAGCAACAAACTGGGAGTCTGCTACGGTAACCACATTAGATAATAGAATTCCTCCATACATTGAGAAAGTTTGCAAACGTGATCCGTTTAGTGGGAAAGTTGTAACAGGAGGCATTATTACAGCAACAGATTCAAAATGGCTGTTAAGCTATACATTAAACAGACAACCTCACTTCAAAGATCAACCGAAAGATCAGCTTGTTGTGTGGGTATACGCCTTATTCACCGATGTGAATGGAGATTATATTAAGAAACCAATGAAAGAGTGTACGGGTCAAGAAATTACCGAAGAATGGTTATATCATCTTGGTGTTCCTGTAGATCAGATTCATGAAATGGCAACGGAATCGGCACATTGTATTCCTTGTATGATGCCATACATTACAGCTTTTTTTATGCCAAGAACAAAAGGTGACAGACCTAAGGTTGTACCAGAGGGAAGTCAGAATATAGCATTTATTGGTCAGTTTGCGGATACGCTACGTGATACCGTTTTTACAACAGAATATTCGGTTAGAACAGCTATGGAGGCTGTATATACATTACTTGATATTGATCGTGGTGTGCCAGAAGTATTTAATTCTTGTTATGATATTCGAGTGTTGCTAGATTCGTCAGTAAAGATGATGGATGGAAAGAGTCCGCTGAATGCGAAACTACCATTTATATTGAATATAGTGAAGAATAAGGCGTTAAATAAAATTTCGGGAACGGTCATTGAGGAAGTGCTAAGAAGATACAATGTAATTCAATAATTAAGCTGCTTAGCGCCTTTGTTACTATTTATCTACGAGGCATATAAATGTAAACATGTTGCATTTATGTGTTACAAATGCGGAGATTTATTTAGCAAAGAGCTACCCCCCTATAGGGGTGATAAAAAGTTATGATTAATATGCATAAAGTTGTGCTCAAAATTAACATCTGATGGAGGAAAAATTAAATGGATACATATAAAGTACTAGAAATTAAACGAAGTGTATTTGATGATAACGATAAGCAGGCCGATTTACTTCGTAATGAATTAAAGGAAAATAAAACCTTTTTATTGAATTTAATGTCATCACCGGGATCAGGAAAAACAACAACTGTGATACGAACTATTGAAGCTTTAAAAAGTGAGTTGAGTATCGGTGTTATGGAAGCAGATATTGATTCGGATGTAGATGCAAATACAGTATCAAAGACAGGAGCGAAAGTAATTCAATTACATACAGGTGGCATGTGTCATTTGGATGCAGATATGACAAAACAAGGTCTGTTGGGGTTAGGAACACAAGGCATAGACTTTGCAATATTAGAAAATGTAGGAAATCTTGTATGCCCCGCAGAATTTGATACAGGTGCGTCCAAAAATGCGATGATTCTTAGCGTACCGGAAGGAGACGATAAACCGCTGAAATATCCGTTGATGTTTTCTATCGTTGATGTTTTATTAGTAAATAAAATTGATACAATGGGATTTTTTGATTTTGATTTCGAGGCAGTAAAGGAACGTGCAATGAAATTAAATCCAAATATTAAAGTGATTCCAATTTCAGCAAAAACAGGCGTAGGGATGCAAGAGTGGTTTGATTGGATTCGAACTGAAGTAAAAGATTGGAACAAATAGAGGATAATTACAAGTGCTCTTTATTTATAAAGTTAAAAATGTAACTATTCAGAATTCGCTAACGATGAAGGTACTGAATAGTTAATAAAAAACAAGATATAACTACTTATTTGTGGATAGTAGAATAAGTAGTTATATCTAAGAAAGAGGTTAATATGGTAAAGAAAAATGTACTGAAACTAGCCAATAAAATTGGAGATGGTATCACAGGTGGTCTCGTAAAAGTAAAGCCTACGGATCCGGAATATCGTCTTCTTGATGCTGTAACTTCAGATGAAGAAGCTAAAATAGCTCTTTATCTTGAGATTCGTAAGCCAAAAACGGTAAAAGAAGTTGCAAAATTATGTGGTAAATCTGAAGCAGAAGTTGAAAAAGTTCTATACAAAATGGCGATAGATGGCTCAATTAAAGTAGAAAAAGAAAATGGTGTTGATA
Source organism: Lachnotalea sp. (assembly GCA_041821265.1). Classification (GTDB taxonomy): domain Bacteria; phylum Bacillota; class Clostridia; order Lachnospirales; family Lachnospiraceae; genus Lachnotalea. Next base: position 48,754 of record JBGUEQ010000028.1, read on the forward strand.
CCTATTGTCTAGAACTTTTTGTACCAGGTATTATGGAATATATGGTGGATAACAAAGAAAATGTTAAGAAATTTCCAGTACTTGCTGAATGCTTTGAAGAATATACAAGGAAATTAGGCATAATCATGGCAGGAAATATTCCGGTTGGTTTAGGTGTAATGAGAGTTATTCCCGTTCAAAGTGCCATCGATGCAGATACAAGAAAGGCTTCTTATGAGGAAATTGAATATCTACTAAATAAGCATGAACTTTTTGCAGTTACAGATTGTGCATGCCGTGAATCCATGAGAATTATAGGGAAAGGTTGCGGACATACGGTAGAAGATATTTGTCTTCGACTTGGATCAGCAGCGGAATACTATATTCGTACAGGAAAAGGCAAGCAAGTTACAAGAGAAGAAGCTAGAGCAATTTGTTTACAAGCTGAAAAAGAAGGGTTGATGCATCAGATACCGAATTTATCAGGCCCTGGAAATGCACTTGCTATTTGTAATTGCTGTGGATGTTCTTGCTTTGGTTTGAGAAATACTAATCTTTATCGAAATCCTGATTGGTCTAGATCAAATTATGTGTCACAAGTGGATAAAGATAAATGTGTTGCATGTGGAGAATGCGTGGAAAATTGTCCATCTAATGCACTAACATTGGGACAAAACTTATGTACGAAGAATCCAATTCCAGAAACCAAAGTACAAGATACTCCATATGATACAAAATGGGGAAAAGACAAATGGGATTTTGATTATCATAATCGTAAAATGGTTGCTGACAGTGGAACAAGTCCTTGCAAATCAGAATGTCCGGCGCATATAGCTGTTCAGGGATATATTAAGATGGCTTCATTGGGAAAATATCGTGAAGCACTAGAGCTAATTAAAAAAGAAAATCCTTTTCCTGCAATCTGTGGAAGAATTTGCCCTAGAAAATGTGAATCTGCTTGTACAAGAAATGGAGTAGATGAACCACTTGCTGTTGATGAAGTGAAAAAATTCCTTGCAGATCAAGACTTAAAAGCAGAGCATCGTTTTGTACCAGAAAAGAATAAACCAAGAGTTGAAAAGATTGCTATAGTGGGTGGAGGCCCAGCAGGATTGTCTTGCGCTTATTATCTCGCTGTAGAAGGATATCAGGTAACAGTATTTGAAAAACAAAGTAAGCTTGGAGGTATGCTGACTCTTGGAATTCCATCTTTTCGCCTTAGTAAAGAAATTGTAAATGCTGAAATTGATATATTAAGAGAATTAGGAGTAGAGTTTAAAACAGGAATTGAAGTTGGAAAAGACATTACTCTTAATGCGTTACGCAAATTGGGTTATAAAGCATTTTATATTGCTATTGGTGCTCAGGCTGGAAGAAATTTAGGATTAGAAGGCGAAGATGCAGAAGGTGTTATGACAGGGGTTGAACTTTTACGAAAAGTTAACCTTGGAGAAGAGTTGAAAATGGAAGGCCCGGTTGTTGTAATTGGTGGTGGAAATGTCGCTATTGATGTTGCAAGAACTGCTGAGAGAATTGGTGCTTCTTCCATAGATATGTATTGTTTGGAAAGTCGCAGTGAAATGCCAGCTCTTGGTGAGGAAATTGAAGAAGCAATGGCTGAAGGGATTCATATTAACAATTCATGGGGACCAAGTCGAATTATTCAAGAGAATGGCCGTGTCGCAGGCGTTGAATTCAAAAAATGTATTTCAGTTTTTGATACAAATGGAAAATTCAGCCCTAAATTTGATGAGAATGAAACGAAGATTGTGAAAACGAATCATGTTCTTATTTCAGTTGGTCAGGCACTCGATTGGGGAAATTTATTAGAGGAATCTAAACTAGAACTCAATCCAAACAAATCAATTAAAGTAGATGAACTCAGTTATCAAACAGGTGAAAAAGATGTATTTGCTGGTGGAGATGCAGTAACGGGCCCTAAATTTGCTATTGACGCAATTGCTCTAGGCAAGCAGGGATACATTTCAATTCATCGTTATATTCATGGGGATAATCTATTATTAGGTAGAGAAAGAGAATACCATGCACTTGATAAAGATAACTTAAAGGTTGAAAGTTATGACAATATTCCCAGACAGAAAACAGAGCATATTGAAGGAAGTAAATCAAAGGAGACTTTTAACGATTTACGCGTAACATTTACAGAAGAACAAATGAAGAAAGAAACTCAGCGTTGTCTCGGTTGTGGCGCAACGGTTGTAGACCAATATCAATGTGTTGGATGTGGAGTTTGTACGACGAAATGTAAATTTGATGCAATTACATTAACAAGAAAATACAATAGCACTGGAGTTGCGTTAGAGAAAATGAAACCAATCGTTATTAAACATGTGATCAAGCGTCAGGGACGAATCGCAGTTAAAAATGCTAAAAAATTATTTGTAAGGGAAAGATAAAAATTATGTAAGATAAGAAACTGTCTGATTAGGGACATTTTGGCGCTCAAGTGGAGTGCAGAGCCGTAAACTCTGTCTTTACGAGAAGCAAAAACTATACGGGGGAACATTAATTCTCCCGTTCTTTCTAACCTTAGCAAGGGGGAATTAAGTTGCATGAAATAGGAATTATGATTGAAGTAGTGAAAATAGTCGAAGATTTTGCAAAAAAAAATGGAGTGACTAAAATTCAAACATTGGTTTTACAAATAGGTGAACTTTCACCTACTATTCCAAGATATGTCGAAGCATGCTATCCGGCAGCGATAGATGGTACGTCACTAATTGATACAGAATTAAAAATTGAAGTGATGCCAGCAAATGCTATATGTAAAAAGTGTAATAAAGTGTTTCACATTATAGAAAGCAATAATATTTGCCCATATTGTGAAAGTGAAGCATGGGAGATAATATCAGGAAAAGAATTTTTTATTAAGGAAATTGTTGCATGTTAGAAATTATAATTTTATTACTTATGACTAGTGGTAAAAAATAAAGGGAACTGTATATAAAATAAGTGGATGAAGTTAATTCGTCCACTTATTTTATATAGTAGTTTCTATTATATAAATGATTCATCTATGTAACAGGAACTTTGAGCTAAAATGCACCACACGCGGATAGGAAGTGTGTAACTATTCTATCCGTGTGGGTGCGAAAGCTTATTGTTAAGCAATCCACTCGGGCGTTAAAATGTCTGAAAACAGATGTTTTACTATGGGTATTGATAATTTTTTGTAATTATTTAATTTAATACATAATGGACGGAAAATGAAAAAAGTGTTATTATATTTCATGTAATAAGCTGGTAGCTAATAGAGAGAATTATAGGAATGAATTTTCTATAAAATATAAATGAAACAGGACAACTCATTAAAATGAATAAGTATTGGTAATTAACAAATACCTAAAATATCACTTATCTATAGGAGGAATTATGAAAACAAATCAAATTACAGAATCAATATTTTATGCAGGATGCGATGATAAAAATTTGGATTTATTTGAAGGACAATATCAAATACCAAATGGTATTGCTTATAATTCATATGTTATTTTAGATGAAAAAGTGGCTGTGATGGATACCATTGATAAAGGTGTGACTAAAGAATGGCTGGACAATCTAAGCAATATTTTGGGTGATAGAAAAATAGACTATCTTATTATCTCACATATGGAACCAGATCATGCAGCAAATATCCAAACCTTAGTTGAAAAATATCCAGAGGTAAAAGTTGTCGGTAATACTAAAACATTTGCATTGATATCTCAATTTTTTGATATCGACTTATCAGAACAGACTGTAATAGTAAAAGAAGGCGATACGTTGGAACTAGGCAGTCATACACTACAATTTTTTATGGCACCAATGGTACATTGGCCAGAAGTTATGGTGACATATGAACAAAGTGAGAAAGTACTATTTTCAGCAGATGCATTTGGCAAGTTTGGAACGTTAGAGGTGAAAGATGATTGGATAGATGAGGCAAGACGTTACTACTTTAATATAGTAGGAAAATACGGTGCACCAGTTCAAACATTATTGAAAAAAGCTTCAAATTTGGAAATCTTAATGATTTGCCCGTTACATGGACCAATTATCAATGATACATTAGAATATTGTCTTGATAAATATAATATATGGAGCAGCTACAAAGCGGAAGACGATGGAGTTCTTGTTGCTTATGCTTCAATATACGGAAATACAGCAAAAGCTGCTGAAAAAATGGTTGAAATTTTAAAAGCAAAAGGTGTTAAAAATGTTGTCCTAATGGATTTAGCAAGATCAGATTCATCAAAAGCATTGGAAAATGCATTTAGATATAGCAAGATGATTTTGGCAGCCGCCTCCTATGATGCAGGTGTATTTCCATGTATGCAAGAATTTCTTTTGCACCTACAACACAAGAATTTTCAAAAAAGAACGGTAGGTCTCATTGAAAATGGTTCCTGGGCTCCAACAGCAGGCAAGACAATGAAGAGTATTATAGATACAATGAAAGATATTAATGTGTGTGAAACGGTAGTTACAATTAAATCAACAATGAGTGAAGAAAATGTAACGCAAATGGAAGAATTAGCAAATCAACTATAAAATCAACGTAACTATTTGGTTTCTTCATAATTATCGCTATGCAATTAACATAAAATTTAAAATATCGCGTTCTAGCTCTACAAAACTTGGACTTTTGCTTAGCAAAACATCTTGTGGTTGTGGGTAATATATAGTTACAAACAAAATCTATCTTAGCTATTTGTGTGACTAATATAGATTTTTGCTTTATATTGTTTTTACTAAAAGCAAACATTCTTTGTTCAGTCTGAGAAAGAAATATCTGGAACCTAATTATTCATCATAACGAAAATGAGGAAATGATAGTATGTTGATAAAAAATATCAAGGAATACTGCTTAAGCAAGCGTGGAGCTGAGGAAGTATATCCGTTTGGAGAAATTCCAATTTGTTATAAAATATCAGGTAAGATATTTGCTCAATTATACCCACAGCAAGATAATTATAAAATCACTTTGAAGTGTGAACCCACCTTAGCAGATTTCTATAGACAACAGTATAAAGGAACTGTTGTTAGAGGGTATCACTGTCCGCCTGTGCAACAACCATATTACAATACTGTGTATATCAATGATATGGATGAAAATGTGTTGCTTAATATGATCGATCATTCTTATGAAAGAGTTCTTGGTGCCCTAACGAAAAAAGAGTATAAAGAATTATTAGGTGTGATAACCAAAGAAAGAATGATTGATATGGGAGGTATATACATAGAAACGATTCAAAGCGGATTTGATCAATATAGTTGTGAGCTGTTAAGTGGTACGCAAGAAGAGTTATATCAAAAAATCAATGAAATACGATTGAAAAATTATGAGGTACATTCATATGTTGACTTTTACTATGGAAAATTATCATATGAAGAGAGAACTAATCTTAGAGCAGCATTAAGCGATAAAGCTTTTTCTATATTAAATATGTACGAATATTTAAAAGAGATTGTGTTTATTCCGCTCTATGATGATATATTATACCTGACAGCAGAATTAAATGCGAAAGAACTGCTATTTTGTACGTATTATTTTTGTAAGTATCCATGTACCATATGGGGGAATTATAATTTGACCTATCCTATGTTTGCGAAAAAGGAATGAGAGAAGAATGTTTACGCGAGACGAAGTAATTGAGTTTTGTAAAAAATTCAAAGATGTATATGAAGACTATCCATTTCACGATAGTAACTGGACGGTTATGAGATGCAAGCATAATAAAAAGACGTTTGCTTTAGTTTTTGAAAAAGACGAATGTATTTGGATTAATGTAAAATGCAATCCTGAATGGATTCAATTGTGGAGAAATACATTTAAATCAGTTTTACCAGCTTATCATATGAATAAGACACATTGGAACTCGATTATATTGGATGGCACTGTACCAATATTTGATATAAAACGTATGATTGAGGAAAGTTATGATTTAGTGAAACCAAAACGTAACTATTCACAACCTTCAGAATCACAAAAATAATTAATTAGGCAGGAAGAAAATGTTTTCTTTGGAATATGAATTAAGCACAATCAAATATCGCATTATCAAAAGCAATCGAAAGACAACAACAATATCGATACTTCCGACTAAGGAAGTAATAGTGAAAGCTCCTATCTACTTGTCAGATAAAGAAATTAAGAACATGGTGAAACAAAAGGCAAAGTGGATTATAAGTAAATTAGGTGAAATACCAGAAGATTTTATTTCAAAGCAAGAGAGAAAGTACCAAGATGGGGAAAGGTTTCTATATAGAGGTAAAGAATATAAACTTAAAATAATTGAGGATTCTAAAATAGAAAATATACAAGTTCAACTGAAACAAAATGAAATAGTGATTTTGATGAACAAAATTAAAATACAGGTAATACCAAGTCTATTGGAATTATGGTATAAAGAAAAAGCAAGAGAATTAGTATATGAAAGAATTAAATACTATAGTCCATTTATAAATAGAAAAATTCAAAACGTAAGAATTAAAAATCAAAAAAAACGTTGGGGAAGCTGTAGTAGTTTAGGCAACTTGAACTTTAATTGGCGAATTATAATGATGCCAGATGATATGTTCGATTACATTATTGTTCATGAAATGTGTCATTTGAAACATTTGAATCATTCAAAAGACTATTGGAATTGTGTAGGAGAGATATTGCCAGATTATAAAGAACGTGAAAAATGGATTAAGAAAAATGGAATGAATATTGAATTATAGCAAATGATAATAGCACATTACGTTGAAATGGAAGAGTAAGATATAAAATTAGGAAAAATGGCAAAGATAGTAGCATATGTTTACTGATTTTTCTAATTTGATTCCATGAGGTTACATAGAGCTACTTTAGCTATAATATGCTGAAAGTAGATTGCTAAGACAATAATAAAATAATAGGAGATTGTAAATGAAAGTAGAAGAGCGTTTTTTGAAGTATGTAAAAATAAACACAGTATCAGATGAAAAGAGTAATACACATCCAAGTACAAGTTGCCAACTTGAATTGGCTAAGTTATTAATTGAAGAGTTGAAAGCGTTGGGGATTAGCAATGCCCATATAGATGATAATGGTAATGTAATGGCAAGTATTGAAGCTAGTAACGGTTACGAGAATGTAAAAGCATTAGGATTTATTGCACATATGGATACAGTTGGCAATAAAGATGATATGGTAAATCCACAGGTTATCAATCATTATAATGGTCAAGATATTGAATTAGGTAAGAGTGGGAAGATTCTTTCTACTAAAGTGTATCCAGAACTTATAAGTTTTGCGGGTAGAACGCTTATAACGACAGATGGAACTACAATTTTGGGCGCAGATGACAAGGCAGGTGTTGCAGAGATTATGACATTATGTCAGGAACTAATGAATTCGACGGAGTCTCACGGAAAAATATGTATAGCATTTACTCCAGATGAAGAAATAGGGCGTGGTGCGACATGGTTTGATGTAGAAAATTTTGGAGCTTCTTTTGCATACACGTTAGATGGGGATTTAGAGGGTGGATTGGAATATGAAAACTTTAATGCTGCATCAGTTTCTTTTGAGTTGAAGGGTGTAGACATTCATCCAGGTTCAGCGAAAGGGATTATGGTCAATGCTGTATCGTTAGCGTGCAAAATTCAATCTATGTTGCCAGCAGCAGAAGTTCCAGAGTTAACAGAGGGCTATGAAGGGTTTTATCATTTAATAGAACTAAAAGGCGACACACAAAAAGCGCAAATGACATATATCGTTCGAAATCACGATGCAGCTTGTTTTAAGGCACAGAGAAAAACATTGGAACATATTGAAAAGATTTTAAACGAGAAGTATGGTGAGGGAAGTGTTGTTTTAACATATAAAGAAAGCTATAAGAACATGACAGATATAATTGAAGAAAATTACCATTTAATTGAAAATGCAAGAAAGGCAATAACTGATGCAGGTTTAGAAATAAAAACAAGCCCGATAAGAGGCGGGACAGATGGAGCAACTTTAAGCTTTATGGGATTGCCATGTCCGAATCTTGGGACAGGTGGTAATGCTTATCATGGAATATATGAACATATAACAGTTGAGGGCATGGAGAAAGTTGTAGAAGTATTAAAAAATTTAGTTGAAATATATTCAAAATTTAATTAAATATGTGTATGTGTTTATAGCGTGGTAATGGTATAACTAAGGAAGTTTATTATACCTGTAAAAAAGCTAAGTAATGAAATGAATTGTTTGAATTGATACACAATCAAAACAATTTCGACATAAAAACTTTTAATTCTAAATATGTTGACATATACCTACGACTTTGTTAAGATACTCTTTGTCAGCAAAAAGGCTAATAGCAAGAAATTAGATTAAATATTTTAAATAGTGTATATAATTTAAAATATTTGAAAAAATTAAAAAATAGTTATTGACAAAGACTACCTTACATGGTAGGATATACAAGTTGCTTGTGAGAGCGACACAAAGAACCTTGATAATTAAACAGTAATTACAACCTTGAAAATTCAAACGGTTTTCATAGAAAACCAAAAGAGA
>JBGUEQ010000029.1:0-56618 GCA_041821265.1 Lachnotalea sp.
CCCCCTGTATAAGGTAGGTTACCCACGCGTTACTCACCCGTCCGCCACTCAGTCACTTCTTTGTCCGAAAACTCCAAAGTGCTTCGTTCGACTTGCATGTGTTAAGCACGCCGCCAGCGTTCATCCTGAGCCAGGATCAAACTCTCAATAAAAGTTTTTTCCTAACGTCAAAAAGCACTAGCTTATTTTCCGTTATTACTGTTTTTAGGTGTGTCTTTCGACACGTTTTTGTTCTGAAATCTCTTTTGGTTTTCTATGAAAACCGTTTGAATTTTCAAGGTTGTAATTACTGTTTAATTATCAAGGTTCTTTGTTCAGCTCGAGTAGTTTACCATGTCGAACCATATTTGTCAACTTATATTTTATATTTTGAAGTCCTACGGAGAAGGAGGGATTTGAACCCTCGCGCCGCTATAAACGACCTACTCCCTTTCCAGGGGAGTCCCTTCAGCCACTTGGGTACTTCTCCAAGTAAAAGCTAACGTTTTCAATATTAAAACCAGCTAAGCTGGTTTTAACAGAACGGAGAAGGTGGGATTCGAACCCACGGTCCCTTTCGGAATCACTGGTTTTCAAGACCAGCTCCTTAAACCACTCGGACACCTCTCCATGTCGTGCTTGAATATTCTACAACAACCCGTTGTTTTTGTCAAGTACTTTGAAAATTCTTTTTTTCGCTTTTGGTTTCTGTTATTCGACAGCTCACCAGCGACATTTGTTATTGTATCATCTTTGTTTTGTAGTGTCAATAATTTTTTTGCAGTTTTTTACATTATTATGATTGCAGTTTTTTACATTATTTTTTACCCTCTAAAAAAGCATTTGCAATTATCAAATCTGAAGGTGTTGTAACCTTAATGTTTTCATAGTTTCCTTGTACTAATTTAACTTTAAGATTCAGCATATTTTCAACTACCATAGCATCATCTGTTATATTCTCACAATTTGTTTTCATCAACAAATCATATGCCCTTCGTATGATATCATATTCAAATACTTGGGGCGTTTGTATATTCCATACTCTGTTTCGATTCGGTGTGTTTGAAATAAATCCTGCTTCGTCAGCAATTTTAACAGTATCCTTGCTCTGTACTGCTATAACACAAGCTTTAAATTCTTTTACATTAATAAATGCATTATGAATGACTTGTTCTTCTATAAATGGTCTTGCTCCATCGTGAACAAATACATAATCACACTTTTCTATTACCATTAATGCATTATATACCGAATGATATCTTTCTTCTCCGCCTTCTATAATGTCACTTACTTTATTAAATGAATACTTGTCCACTAACTTTTCTTTGCAATATTTAATTTCGCCTTCACCTACTACAAGTATGATTTCATCAATCACATCACAGTCTTGAAATTCTTTAATGGAATAGTATAATACTGGCTTACCTTTTAATTCAATATATTGTTTTGGAATATCGCTTTCCATTCTCTTACCTTTGCCACCAGCTAAAATTACTGCGATACACTTCTCTTTTTTCATTGTTCCACCTATTATTATACTGTTCTTTCTAATATATTATTCAAACTTCAAATTAGGGACTGCATTTAAGTCCAAACCATGCCTCGTACCATTCATATATTCATAGTATGCAGCTACACCAATCATTGCTGCATTATCCGTACAAAATATTGGTGATGGGTGGAAAAACTCTATTTTATTCTCTCTACAAGCATCTGCCATTGCTTCTCTAAGACTTGAATTAGATGCAACACCACCTGCTATTGCAAGTTTATCCATATGGTATTCTTTTGTCGCATTTATCGCATTAGTAACAAGCACATCCACTACTGCCTTCTGAAACGAAGCTGCAATATCAGCCTTGTTTATCTCCATATTTTTCATATTGCATCCATTTATATAATTCAATACTGCTGACTTCACTCCGCTAAAACTAAAATCATACTGATTATCTTCTATATGAGCTCTTGGAAATTTAATAGCATCTGGATTACCTTCTTTCGATAACTTATCAATTTTAGGGCCACCCGGATAGCCTAAGCCAATCGCCCTAGCCACCTTATCAAAAGCTTCTCCTGCTGCATCGTCTCTCGTTCTTCCAATTATCTCATATTTGCCATAGTCTTTCACTAATAATAAATGTGTATGTCCTCCCGAAACCACTAGACACATGAACGGAGGTTCCAAATCCCGATTTTCAATATAGTTAGCTGATATATGACCTCCAATATGATGCACACCAACTAAATCTATATCTTTTGCATAGCTGATTGCCTTCGCTTCTGCAACCCCAACTAAAAGTGCACCTACAAGCCCTGGTCCGTATGTTACTCCTATCGCATCGATATCATCTAACGTTACCTTTGCTTCTTCTAATGCTTCTGTAATTACCTGATTAATTTTTTCAATATGCTTACGAGAAGCAATCTCTGGAACTACTCCACCATATAATTTATGAAGCTCTATTTGTGAAGAAATAACATTTGATAAAACCTCTCTGCCGTTTTTAACGACCGATGCTGCTGTTTCATCACATGAACTTTCTATTCCTAATATTATTTTATCTTCTTTATTCATCACTATTTTCGGTATCTGTAACTTCGTCTGCTACAACTCGCCAACCAAGTATCTTCCAGTAGCCGTTTTCATCCTTTCTTAATATATATTCCTCGTTAGACTTTGTGAATGTGTCGGTTTCTCTAAGTGTATAAGAAGCATTCACAATTGCATATTCTACATCTTCTTCTGTATAATACTCTACGTCATCTCCAGATTCAATGGCAAAGCCCATTAGTATTCTTTTCGCTTTTGCATATTCTCCAGTGTCTGTGTTTAAAGCATCTAGATAACTTTTTTCTGGATTACTATCAAGAAGTTCTTGATCAAATAATTCTCTTACTTTTTCACCCAGTGCTAAAATTTGTTCATTACTTGGCTCTTCATTATATAAGCAATCTAAAATTGTACTATAAAATTTAATAGTAGCTCTTGGCGTGTTCATAACAATAGTAGCATCTTTTGCTATCGCATCTTCTATTGCAGTTGTCACTGCTGCTTGATCCGTAGGATCACTCGTTGTCCTATTCGATAGGTGAAAATAATATCCTACAATAAGAGCAGCAAACACACCTAGTATAAATACATTTTTTAATTTTTTCATACTCTTCCTCCTTGGTGAACTATCACTATATTTTATTCTTCCACAAAATCTAATTCTATGGTTTTTCCATCTTTTCCTGCTTTTGAATTTACAAATATAGCTCTAACATCACTCATGAATTCTTCGGGTCTGACAAGCGACGGGCTATAATGCGTTAACCACAATTCTTTTACATTTGCTTTACTGGCCAACGTTGCTGCCTCATAAAAAGTCATGTGCTTATATTCGATTGCTTTGGCTTCTTTTCCTTTTTCGCCATACATTCCTTCACATATAAATAAATCTGCATTCTTACTAAATTCAATTATTGACTGTGTAGGCCTAGTATCAGTACAATATGCCAACTTGATTCCTCTTCGTTCATCGCCCATAACCATTTCAGGTGTATACGTCTTGCCATCAGCAGTTACTACTTCACCTTTTTGTAATTTGTTCCAACATTGTTTCGGTATTTCTTGACTTATAGCCTTTTCTAATTGAAATTTCCCTGCTCTTGGAATCTCAATACTGTAACCATAACACAAAACATTATGATTTACTTTAAATGCATTTATGATATAACCTTTAAGTTCTATTTTCTCACTTGCCTGCGATATTTCAATAAATTTTATATTGAAAGGTAATTCTGGTGCTATCACCCTCAAAGCTCCAACAACTCGTTCAAGCCCTTTGGGACCAATCAGTGTTATTGGTTCGGTTCTCTCTGCATTCCCCATTGTTAAAAGCAACCCTGGTAGACCACTAATATGATCCGCGTGATAATGTGTAAAACAAATCACATCAATTGGTTTAAAGCTCCACCCCTTTTCCTTTATTGCAATTTGTGTGCCCTCTCCACAATCTATAAGAACGCTATTGCCATTATATCTTGTCATAAGTGACGTCAACCACCTTTTGGGTAATGGCATCATCCCCCCCGTTCCTAACAAACAAACATCTAACATAATTTAAATCCTCTTTTTCTTTTACTTACTATATTTTAACATATATCATTAGTAGTAACAAGGACTTGCACTCTACAAAGTACACCCTTTGACACGATTTGTCTTTATTTAATATGAATACACAAAGAGCTTTCATATTAAACAAAAAAATCATCTACACACACTCACGTGTAAATGATTTTGGTTCTATCTCTATATTAATTCTGTTTCTTCTGTTACCGCAACTGGAAGCACAAATTTTTCTGTTAACATATCATAACATGTTTCACACAAATCAAATGAGTGAATTTGTCCATCTTTCTCTGAAAAATATCCCCAATGCTGTTCAACTGATGCTACCCCTTCTTTTATAATTCCTTTTTCTATTTTAATTTGTTTGCCACATAAATTACAGTAAGCACTTTTAATTTCCTCTTTATTCTTATTTGTAAATTTTCGCATATATTTTCCCCTCCTTAATATACCGTTAATGTTACAACAAGCTTATAACCTTGTTTATTGAATGGAAAGAACCAAATCCGAATGTTAAATTTAAAATACTTTATTCGTATATTTTATATTATACATGCATAGTTGCAAATAATATAGTGGTAATAGTTTCTGCAAATAGAAAAAAATGCAGTGAATCAAGTATCTATCATACATGACTCAAGCATTTTAATTTATACTACCTTGTTTAATCTGTACCACATAATGATTGCATCCTCATTGGGATTATTGTAAAAATTCTTTCTAATTCCTTCTTTTATGAACTTAAGTTTTTCGTATAACTTGATTGCGGCTTCATTACTTCTTCTTACTTCCAGTGTATACGCTTCAATATTTTGTGCATTACCAAGTTCAATTAACCTAGTAAGCATTAGAAATCCAATTTGTTGACCGCGAAATAGTTTAGATACTGCAACATTATTAATGTTTCCTTCATTTACAATATTATACAAACCACAATACCCAACGATACATTCATCTTCACACGCCACTATATAAATTGCATCCTTTCTACCCAGTGAATCTACAAAAGAATCCGCTGACCAAGGGCTAGAAAAAGTTTCTTCTTCAATTTTACTTACTTGAACGATATCGGCCCTAGTCATATTTCTAATTCTAATCATGATTCTTTCCTTGCATTTCCAATCGTTCTCTTTCTGCCTGTGATAATCTTAAATATTCAGGTTTATGATCTTGGGCTGTCTCAATTTTACCCTCTTCAAAATATGCTTTAGCTAACGTACCGATTGAAGCTGCTCTTTGCTTATTTAAATGAGCTGGTGCAAACGAATATTTCACCGTGATTAATTCCTTGATTTGTTCGGCATAAACCGAGATACCATCCCCTACAAAAATCACAGTTCTGCCTATTATATTTATTTTATTTATTATTTCTTCAATTGAAATTGCCATCTGAGATTCCACTATACAAAACTGCGTATTCTTAAATTCATATAGTCCCGTATATACTTGATTTCTTTTGGCATCCATAATCGGACAAATTATTTTGTCTGTACCATATATATTAAATGCCAACCCGTCTACTGTTGGTATATGAATCAGTGGTTTATCTAGTGCTAATCCTAAGCCTTTTGCTGTTGCCGATCCAATTCTTAACCCTGTAAATGAACCTGGTCCCCCCGCAACTGCAATCGCATCTATCGTTTTTAAATCTGTATCTGTCATTTTCACTATTTCATCAATCATTGGAAGCAATGTCTGTGAATGTGTCTTCTTATAATTAATTGTATATTCAGCCACCATATTTTCATCTTCTATAATTGCTGCTGATGCTACCAACCCAGAGCTGTCTATGGCTAATATCTTCATAATTGTTCTCCAATTCCTATTATAGTTATTTTTCTATAATCAAATCCTTTTTCCAAATCTTTTTCAATGGTTATTTCTTGGATCGATGTGGGAAGAATTTCTTCAATTAAGTTAGCCCATTCAATCATACATACGCCAGTGCCATAAAAGTAATCTTCATAACCAATCTCAGCCATTTCTTCGATATCTCCAATTCGATATACGTCAAAATGGTAAAATGGAATTCTTCCCTCTTCATAAATCTGAACTATGGTAAATGTAGGACTATTGATAGCTTCCACAATATCAAGGCCTTTTGCAAGTCCTTGTGTGAAAACTGTTTTACCAACCCCTAAATCTCCTACGAGAGAATAAACATCTCCTGGATTTACAAGCCTACCTAACTTCTCACCTAGTTGAAATGTTTCTTGTGCTGAATTTGTTTCTATAATCATTAATCTTAACTCCATTTCCACTAAGACTAAATATTTTGTAATTTAATCTTAATTTTAGAAGGTTCTAGATTTTTCTCCAGAACTCCAAGCAAAGCATTATAATTATCTCCAATTGCTTTCTTTGGCAAAATATTTGCTCTAACTTTGCTTACGTATATTATGATACTTCTTCCTGATGACACAACTTTTCGAACCTCGCTCCATTTAATCGTGGCGCTCTCGTTATTTTGTTCTGTCGTAATGCCTTCATTGCTTAACGTATAAAATATTGGTTCTTTAAATGTAGGAATCGTCCTAACCTGTTTTTGAGCTCGTGCATAAAAATTGATTGGGTTAAATACCAAAAAAAATATTGCAAATAGCATATATATAATACTTTGAGATGCGGCAACTTGTCCGTATGTGTATGCCATTAATCCAAACATTGCTACTCCAAAAAATGCACTCAATATTCCACTAGCCCTTGTATAGGTGTGATACATAAAAAAATTATACATATCTCCTGCATTTATTTTAACTTCCACCTTAATTTCTTCCACGTCTATTACCTTCCTTTCAGTTACTAAATATCTTGATTATAGCACAGTGATATTTGTATGACAAGCAAGGAAGCCGTGTTAAATCAACTGATAAACTGATTTAACACGGCTACTGAAAAAATATATATGTTATTCTCTTCTCAATGCCTCGATTGGGCTTAATTTTGCAGCCTTCTTCGCAGGATATATTCCAAAGAAAATACCGACTGCCGATGAAAACAAGGTCGCAATTGCAATCGTTGAGAACTCTATCTTCGGTGGAAATCCAAGCATTGGTAGTGAGCATATTGCATATGCACCCAAAACGCCAAGTAGGATTCCAATTAATCCACCGCACAAAGTAATGATTGCAGATTCAGATAAAAATTGCATCATTATTGACTTCGTTCTTGCCCCCAACGCCTTTCGAATACCAATCTCTCTTGTACGCTCTGTTACTGATACAAGCATGATATTCATAACCCCAATTCCACCAACCAATAGTGAAATTGCAGCAACAAATATAATAAATATTGTGATTAAGTTAAGTACTGAAGTAATTTTACTAATCTGATCTGTTCCATTTTCAAGTAAATAAATTTCATTACCACGATTGTCATGTCTAGATTCTAGTAATTTTATAATAGAAGTTGCCATTTGAGTTGTATCTGCCGGATTCTCCGTGATTGCATACATGGTTTGGAAATTATTAAAATAACCACCAAACGATGACTCTAAAAATGTGTACGGCATATAGATTGATACTGAATCAGTAGACCCCATCATTGCCGAAAGTATTGCACTTGCATCTGATTTTGTTACACCTACTATTTTAAGGTACTGGGTTACATTGTACACGGTTACTTCTAAACTCATTCCAACAACATCTGCTGTCCCAAATAATTTGATTGCGTCCTTATCTTGTATTACGCATACACCTCTAGCTGAAACAAATTCATCCTCTGAAAAATATCTTCCTTTAATAATTTTTTGATCACTTTCAAAGTATCCTAAATCACTTGTTCCGCATGTAATCATTGCATCAAAGTTTCCCTTACTTCCAAGCACTGTTCCGCTAAAATTCATATTGCTTGTAACGCCCTTAACCATAGGAATTTTTTCTTTAATAGCATCCATGTCCGCTTGTGTAATATAATCACTCGTTTGAGCTTTGCTATCATTCAAATAAACATATATTTGACCACCCGCCAAACTATTTAGTTCTCCGCTTATTTTATCTTGCGCCCCATTACCAATTGCTATAATCATAATAACAGAGGAAATACCAATAATGATACCTAGCATGGTAAGTAATGAACGTCCTTTATTTGACTTTAAATTGTCTATTGCCATCTTCAAATATTCTAAAAGTTGTGCCATACGATTTCTCCTTTCTTAGCTACCGATATTATCACTTCTAGATTATTCCTGAGTTGGCGCTTGCTCTGCTTCTTCAGTGTTTTGTGTATTGTCTGTAGTTTGTGTTTCTCCTGTAGTTTGTGTTTCATTTTCCGAACTATCTGCTGTAACTGCATCATCTGTTACTGTAGAATCATCGACTACTGCTGTACTTAGTAAAGGTTGTGTTATAACTTTGGTTCCTTCAATAATATCAGTTGTGACTTCGCTCACTACTTCTTCACCTTCTGAAATACCTTCTTTTACTTCGATATATTCATCTGATGTTAAGCCTGATACTACTGTCTTTTTAACAACAATTCCATTTTCTACCACATAACAAAATTCACCTGTTTTATCAGTATTTACACATTCTACTGGAACCAATACTACATTTGAAGCGCTTCCTACACTTATTTTCACCTTAGCTTCAACACCTAGATAAATATTATCATCTGGATTATCAATGTGTATTTCTGCATTAATAACTGCTGCCCCAGCTGCATTAGTAGTTGCTACACGACTAATTTTACTAACGGTTCCCGTATATGTACTTGCGCCCAACGTAATTTCTGCACTTTGACCTTCTTTTACATTTTCAAGATCATATTTTGATAAAGATACATTAACTTTTACACTCTCATTGCTTGCGACCGTAAATAACGCAGTTCCCTCTGCTACCGTAGCACCCTTGGCTGCTTGTACATCAGTAATAATTCCATTAAATTCAGCATTAATTCCTACTTTTGCTTTTTCAAGATTGGCCTTTGCCTGATCTAATGTCAATGTAGTTACTTCTGTAGTAGCTGATTTTTGTATTTTTTCATTTCCACTTAATAATCCTGCCTCAGAAGTAGCCTTAATAGATTTTTGTTCCGATAAATTGGATTGTAATAATGACAATTCACTTTGTGCAGATATAAGATTATTTTGTAAATCTGTACTATAGTTATTGGATTTTTCTATACTCTGCTTTATATCATCAATTTTATTATTTGTTTTATAAATTTTTTTCTTTAATTTTGCAATTGCAGTTTCATCCGTAATTGTTTTGAGTTCTGCCTCATACCCAGCTAGTGTCTCTGTATTTTGAGCTAAATCTGAATTTAAGCCTGCATAATAATTTGATTCATCATTGATGCTCATTTGAATACTTTCAACTGAATTTTGTTGATCGTCAACTTGCTGATTCAAGACATCTACATCCGTTGAGGAATTTTGATATTTCGTAGCATTTTCACCAGCATCATTAAGCGTCTGTGCATAATCCGCCTTGCTTGCAGTATTTTGTAATTCTACTTGCTTGCATTGATTTTCTAATGCTGCTGTATCAAATGCAACAAGCACATCACCCCCATGAATATTGGATCCCTTTTCTACATTAAATTCTGTAATTTTTGCACTTACGTCAGAATAATACGTCTGTGTATCCTCACTCTCAACAAATCCACTTGTTGACAGCATCTCTTCAATATCTCCTACTTGTGCCAGACTTGTTGTAACTATAGGTAATACATCTGATGCAAATATCTTTGGCAATACAATCAAAGCAACAATTACTGCAATCACACTTCCTACAATCACTCTTTTTATTACTTTTTTATTTTTCTTTTTCTTAGGCTTCATTTCCTGTAAATCTGTTATCTCATTGTTTTTTTTCTTCTTAAACATAACTTCTGCCCATCCTTTCATAACTCACATACCCTAGTCCTCATTAAAATGTTCATTTATATAATCTTTTTCAATTTTACCATCTTTCACTCTAATTACTCTCTTTGCTTGGTCTGCTATTTCATTATCATGAGTAATTAGTATAATGGTCCTTCCATCCTTATGTAAACTTTTTAATATTTCCATAATTTCTTTACTTGATGTTGAATCTAAATTACCCGTTGGTTCATCGGCAAGTATTATTGGTGGTTTTGCTGCGATTGCTCTTGCAATTGCAACTCTTTGTTGTTGTCCGCCTGATATTTCTGACGGCTTATGATCCATTCTGTTTGATAGCCCTACCATTTGAAGTGCTTCAGATGCCAGCCTATGTCTTTCTTTTTTACCAACACCTCTGTAAATTAGTGGTAATTCAACATTTTCAATCGCAGTTAAATTAGCAATCAAATTAAATCCCTGAAATATAAAACCAATTTCTAAATTTCTAATATCCGAAAGTTCATCATCGCTTAATTCTGATACATTAGATCCATTCAATAAGTAAGTTCCTGATGTTGGAACATCCAAACAGCCTAACATATTCATAAATGTGGATTTTCCTGAACCTGAGTGTCCTATAATAGCCACAAACTCTCCTTTGTCTATATTTAAATCTATACCGTCCAAAGCTCTTACTTCATTCTCCCCCGGATTATATATTTTACATATATTCTTTACATCTACAAGTGAACTCATAGTTACTCCTCCCTCCTATATAATAATTTATTGTAACTATTCAGTACCTTCATAGTTACCACTACGCGATGCACCCAAAATGAAATAATATTGCATTTTGGCACTATAAAACTCGGGACTTTGCTACGCAAAACACCTCGCGCTCTCTGGGTACTGAATACTTGCATTTCATTAATTTCTTTCATTTGCTGAATTGGGTTCCTATATGAATTATTTAGTTTTATCCCTATTCTTAAAAACAAAAAAATCCAATGTATTATTGTACTAAACACTTAATACAATAATACATCGAACTCCATCTGTCAATATAGTTTATTAAATTTTATCATTTAGATTACTATTATTTTAAAATAGGCCTTATCTTTTTATATATTAACGCTACTATAATGGAAACAAATACTCCTTTAAATAAATTAAATGGTACCACTGCAAACAACACGAAGGTGGTCATATTTGTGATTAAATGATTCACCGTTGATCCCATTTCAACCAATGCATCAATTGGCATTCCGAATGCTTTCGCATAGGTTGGAAGTAAAACAAATGCATTTAAAGCCCCTCCTACAATTGCCATCGAAATAGTTCCAAGTATCATTCCTATCACAGCACCCTTTTTAGTTTTATTTCTTCTATAAATGATACCACTCGGAATGACAAATGCGCACCCTACTAAGAAATTGGCCAATTCTCCTACGCCTGCTGTTATACTTCCACTCATGATGAATTTCAAAATAATCTTGACTAATTCTATAACGACACCCGCTAATGGACCCATTGCAAATGCACCAATCAATACTGGCACTTCACTAAAATCAATTTTATAAAAACTAGGTGCAAAAAATAGCGGTATTTCAAACATCATTAAAATAACTGATACCGCAGACAGCATGGCGATTTGCACCATTTGTCTTAATTTAATTGAAGATGCTACGTTAACTGTGTTCGTTGTGTTTTTGTTCGTTGTGTTTTTGTTCATTTTTTCTCCTTTTCTTATAAAGGAAATCCCAAGGATTTTGCTTGAATTTTGATTACATAAAAATACCCTCGAATAAATTATTATTCGAGGGTATTCAAACTAGCCTGTTTTCAAAATCCAAGCTTTCTTCTCTCATCCAGACTATACTGTCGGTGTAGGATTCTAACCTAGCTCAACTGTCACGCAGCTCACGGACTTACCACATAAAGTGTATCACCGTCGGTCGGGAATCTGCTTTCGCATCACCCTGCCCCGAAGAATTTCCGTATTCAATTACTTCTTTATACTACTTCCATTTGTTCTTTTTGTCAACTTTAGTTTTTGTTTTTTTACTTTTTTATATGATTGATATATGATAATGTCCTTATATAACACAAATGACTATGTCTCAAAAGGTATTACTCACAATGGACAAAAATCAAAAATACGAGGTTACTAATAAGCTTGTTGAAACAAATGGCAACAGGAAAACAGCTACTCGTAAAACAGGCTGTGGTGCTTGTAAAGGACATATTAGTTGCGATTATTAAATTCAGAAAAATTGCTTTATATTTTTCAGTTATTTTTTTCTCATTCTTTCTTATATTCATCAATTTACCATAATTTATACTTGTCCATTACATACTTGACCGAGCTATATGCATCTACTCTTCCAGAAGTATTTATTTTACCTTGTAATTCTTCTTCGACAACAACATGCTTCACAATTGCCTTCTTTATTTCTTTATAAGTACTATCTGGTTTTACACTTTTAATTAGTGCTGCAATACCAGTCACATATGGTGCTGCATAAGACGTACCTGCTCCAAAAAGATATCCATTGCCAGGAATTGTACCAACAACATTCATACCAGGTGCTGCAACATCGACATCACTTCCATAATTAGAAAAACTCTCCAGTGCGCCTTGGTTATTAATGGCACCTACAGTAAGAATATTATTGATATTAAAACAAGTTGGATAAACCTCTTTCTCATCTGTGCAATTTGCTTCATTCCCTGATGAGCAAACAAACAGAATATTACTTTTCTTCATTACCTTTTTCAGTGCCTTATTGTAATCATAACCTCCCCAACTACAATTAATAATATCAACTCCCATTTTCCCAGCATATTCTATAGCTTTAATCGCATCTGATGTATTTCCTTCCGTTGTAGAAATAAATTTTAGCGGCATTATTTTCACATTTGGTGCGACACCACAAATACCAAAATTATTTTTATCTGCTGCAATAATCCCAGCTACAAATGTACCATGAAAATCTTCATACATGCTGCTGAAAACCGTGTTGTCATTATCAAAAAAATTCCATCCATTTACATCATCTATGTATCCATTATTATCATCATCAATTCCATTATTTGGTATTTCATTTTGGTTCACATAAATTGAATCTTGTAAATCCTCATGATTGATATCTACCCCAGAATCAAGTACACCAATAATTACATTATTATTTCCTTCAGTAATCTGCCAGGCTGGATACACATTAATATCAACACCTTCTACACCATAGTCCCCAATTAACTGTCCATTATTATGTAAACCCCATTGATATATAAAGTAACTATCCTCAGGTTCTATTTCCTGCAAATTTTTCTCACAACTCATAGTATAATCTACTTGTGCAAACTCAACTCCTGATTCGCTTTCAATCTCAGTAAGAATATTATCCAGATTTCCTTTTCCCTTTAGCTGAATTAACGTCATTTCAGAATCATATTGTTCTAACACTTCAACTTTAACACCATCAACATTCTCTGATATCAAGTTAGCTAATTCTTGTCCTGCCATATCGCTTCCAACTATAATTTGAGAATCAATTTCTTTTTCCTGTGCATAAGCCACAGAAAAATCTATACAGCCACTTGTAATTATTACTACAAGTAGTCTTCCTATTGTTTTTAACACCCTCTTTTTCATATCCATTTCTTCCCTCTTATTCTATTTATCTTTAGTATGGATTTCTACATATTAAGTTGCTTAAATAATCACACATTTCATTTACATGCAAGATTGTCTATTACTATAAGACGAAATATTTCTCATGAAAAATTTAAAAAGTACTATGAAAGCAATACCGTGAAATTTAATACTATCACACGGAAAATCACCTATAATGAACTTTAAAATCCCTATTTTTTTTCATATAATTCTCTATAATAAATACTATTTTGAAGTAATTCCTCATGGGAACCAACAGAAACGATTTTACCATCATCCATTACTATAATCTTATCAAATTTTGTAATATTAGCTAATCTATGAGCAATAACCAAAACAGTTGAATCCATTTTAAACAAGCTATCCATAATCTTATTCTCTGAAATATTATCTAATGAACTTGTTGGTTCATCCATTAAAATCACTTTTGGGTTCTTTAAAATTGCTCGAGCTATACATAATCGTTGCCTCTGACCACCTGAAATATTATTTCCATCTTCCGATATGATTGTATCTAATTTAGAAGAAAAACCTTTTACAAAAATATCTGAATTGGAATTCAAGACAGCTTGTTTGATTTCTTCCTCATTTGCATCACGCCCTATTAATATGTTGTCTTTAATGGTTCCATTAAATAACATGCTTTCTTGCAATACAATTCCAAGTTGCTTACGATAAAATCTTTTATTCACATTCTGATTACTAATATGTTCATTTCCTACTTTTATAATTCCTTTTATTGGTGCATATAGACCCGCAATTAACATAAATAACGTTGATTTCCCTGATCCAGATGCCCCAACTAAAGCTACTTTTTCTCCACTATTTATATCAATATTAATATCCTTTAATACATAATCCGAAAAATAATCGTATTTAAAAAAAATATTCTTTAAACTTATATTGCCATTTTGTAGTTTAATATTTTCTTCATAATCATCATGGTTTTCTGTTTTAGAATTAATTATATCCAGTAATTGATTAATATAGATTTTAGCTGCTGACAACTGCATATATGAGTTTGCTATTGATAACATTGGTGCTAAAAAAGAAGCTCCCAATGCATTAAAAGCAACAATAGTACCTATCGTTAATCCTTCTGTTTTTCCTAACAATATTCCAACTACAAATATAATCAATGAATAGGTTATTTGAATTGTTGACGGAATATTTCCAAGAATTGAGTCTACCTTAGATTTCTCCATCTCTATTTGAAGTTGCTTTTCAAATCCAATACTCCATTTATCAAAAATCTCTTCCTCAGCACCAATAGCCTTAATTGTCGCAATATTATTAACAATTTCACCAGTAATATTTTGTACATTTGTTATATTTGTTATTTGTGTTTGATTTTTTTTAATAAGTATTTTAGTATTAATAGTTGAAATAATCACCAATATAACGCCCAGAATGACTGTAATTAAAGAAAGTTCAACAGAATAATATAGCATTAACAACAGATATAACGCAATGAATATCACATCGACAAACAGACTTATCATTTGTGTAGATAAAATTGCTCTAATATATTGATTGCTATTTACGGTAAAAATTATTTCACCTTTTCCCCTGTTAATAAAAAACTTTAATGGTAACTTCATTAAATGCGAAATAGTTTTTGATGTCAACATTCTGTCAAAATTATTTTGAAATAATGTGATTATTCTCTTTTTAATTATACTAAAAGAAAAATAAAAGAACATTATAAGAAGTAAAACTATAAATAACTTATTATAGCTTTTAATATAATTATAATTATCAATTAGACTCTTAAGATAAATAGGAATATACAATGTCAATACTTGCATCAACAAAGATAACACAGTTGTCAATATAAGTGGTTTTCTATTTTTCTTTATAATATTCAATAAAGTCCTATTGATTTTTCGCTTCTTCTTTACTTTTTTTTCTACGACAACAGAACAAATGATAGCATTTGAAAATGAGCTTTCAAATTCCTTAATTGATAGTTTAAGTTTCCCTTTAGCAGGATCAACTATTATTACTTTTTTATTTTCAAATTTTTCTACCACCACAAAATGATTTGTATTCCAATGGGCAATAAATGGTTCTTTAATTTCTGTCAATTTCTTAATATCATTCACTTTCATTGCTCTTGCTGGCACGTTGAACTCACTTAAAATTTTAATCAATTGACTTATATTAAATCCACCCACTGGAACTCCATATTTTTCACGAAGTACTGTCAATGATGATTCTTGGGAAAAAAAGTCAATCATCATAGCAACACATGCAAGACCACATTCCGAATGTTCAAAACTAGAAATAAAACTGATTTTACTCATGATTAGTTCCTGATTTTTTTAAATATATAAAAATTGATAATCCACAAATAAATAAAGAATAAAAATTAGACAATAAAATATTTTTATAAAATATATTTATAAACATCAAAATAACTCCTAAAACTAAACTCCCAGCAAAAATAAAATCATATTTTGTTATTTTTGATTTATCAAAAAATAATATATAACTTAATATTCCATATATTAGACCATCTGATTCACCACGTGACAAAAAGTTTATTACTGAGATTAAAAAAAATAAAATTAGTATAGAAATAGTAAATTTTCTATTTAATTTAGCCATTTATCTCTTCTCCTATCTTTAATAATGTTAATGTGTCAATATAATCTTGAAAATTTTTATAATTTATCATTCCCGACTTAACCCAATAATCTGTTTCTCCAGTACTTTGCTCTGTATCTAGTAGGAATATTTGATTTTTTCGATATTTATCAAACAAGCTTTCATTGAACCTATTTGTAATTATTTTACTCTCCCACTTCTTTAAAGTTTCAGTTACAAGAAAAGGAATATCTTTTTCAACCTTTTCTAACATTATGACTTTTGATTCTGTTTCTAGCCCCTGGGGTATAAACTTTGTTCCTACATATTTTCCTATGACACTACCTCCCATATGTAACATTTTTATGTGTAAATCATCAACAACTGTCGTATGTCCATTAGTATCACACGTTGAAACAATCAATATATTTTTACCTGCTAATCTTAAAGTATGTGCCCAAGTTGCTAATCTGTCTATGATATTTTTCATTTCTCCTGGCATTCCATGCATATATACGGGAGCTGCAATAACAAATAAATCTGCGGCTAAAATTTTTTCTTTTAAAAAGAATAAATCATCATTTTGGTTACAATACCCATTTTTAAAGCATGAGTGGCAACCAATACAAGGTTTAATACATAAATCATTTAATGTTAATATTTCATAATCTATCTTTTCTATTTTATTAATTTCCGATAAAATATTATTAACAAATGTATATGTAGTTCTTTTTGATGATCTACTACCTACAAATGCAAATACTTTTTTTTCCATAAGCTTCTCCTAATTAAATTATAATACAAAATATTTACATTAGAATCAATATAGTACAATATCTTTATATATTATTATATTAATATATGTTAATTAAAATTTACTCGTTGCTACCCTGTTTTTCTATTTCGAGAATCATGAAATGTAGGTTTTCAGGGATACAACGAGTAAAATAATCTAGACTAATCTATAAAATATAATTAATCTATGCACATTTAGCTGCTGCAGTCACTAGTGTTGAAATAGCCTTGGAAATTTGTCCAGATGCCGCAGCTGATCCTACTACTGATATAACTGAATATATAATAGATGGCGTTGAATTTACATCAACATCACTTGCTCCCTGAATCTCTTGCATTTCTTCAACTGATAAATCCTCAAAAGACTTTCCAACTAAGCCATTAATATTTTTTTTGTCCATAAATAACCACCTCTCTTATGTACATTTTCTTTGTTTAGAAGCAATGTAAGAAACTACAGAAACCGATACTGCGGATATTAACGTGGAGATTGCTTCGGATACTTCAACAGTTGAAATATAAACTATACTCGGTGTTGCAGGTGTTGAATTTATTTCAACACTAGATGCTCCCTGAAGTTCTTGCATTTCTTCAACTGATAAATCTTCAAAAGATTTACCAACCAATTCATTTAATTTTTGATTATTCATTATAATTCCTCCTTTATAGTTTTGTGACTTTTATCAGTTTCTGGGCCCTAATCAAAACAGATTATTGTCATATATATTTACGGAAAATATCCGGAAATACCATTAAGTTAGTGTAAGAATATTATTTTTAATTTTTTTTGTAGTTTTTAATAACATGTATCCTATTCCAGCAAGACCTGTAAATAATGTGGGATTATCCACTGTAATTGTATTTAACACTTTATAATTTTGAGTATACAATTTTTCACCTATAACCTGCGAAAGCATCTTATTATATATCTCTCTAAGCTTGTTTTGAATATCATATCCATTTTCTATACATATTTTTAGTGAAATAATTGTTCCTGAATTACCGTGACACAAACTGTCTCCGTTATACAAAGATTCTTGGCATTCAATTAAATCTTTAATCATCTGTTTCAAATCTCTATCAATTTCTTCATCTGGAATATTCTTCAGAATTTCAATCCTTGAAATAATCATTCCCGATAATCCATGACACCATTTATCTTTTACTTCTTTCATTTTAAATTGAGTAAGTAATATCTCTTTTCTCAAATAAGTTTTAACAGTATTTTTAATTTGATTGTATGTATTTTTATCAACAAATTTAGAGTATCTCGCCAAAGCCAGCATTATACCAGAATAACCATGCGCTTGACCAATATTTTCTTCGAAATCCCCTTCGTTCAACTTATTAATAATAATTAAGTAAAGATTATTGGCTATTTTTTCAATATTTTTTTTCTCTATATCGGAAATCAATTTATACTCATCAAGAATATTGGTCAATACCGCTAATAGTCCAGAAATCCCACTAATCCAATCGATATTAAAAGAATTAGAGTTAATAATTTCTTTTTTAGAAGTAGCATAAAGAGATTTTATTGTTTTATGGATAATAGGTTCAAATATACTACTACCCAATAATCTAATTTCCAGAATAATTGGCGAAATAAGCGAAAATTTCTGTCCAAAAGCACTAAATTCATTTGGAAAATTATCAAATTCACTTGCACAACATCTTACACATTTTTTGTAATATTCAAAATAAATATCTTTTTTTGTATCATAATAAAGTTCTATAAAAAATAAAGCAATTCCTGTCAATCCCTCATATAAATCAACTGCTGTCAAACTAAATATCGTGGAGTTTTTACTAATAGCAACAAAGGGCCAAGAGATATTGTCGTCTTCATCTAAAATAGCTGTTTTAATTAATTTTTGTGCAATTTTTTCAGCTTCGAAACTAACGTCTAAATCAGGAAAATTAAATGTATAGTCCTTTCTACTGAATTCTGTTAATTTATAATCTGTATACTTTCCTAAATGCATTAACAAAACATCCATTTGCCTGTTTATGACTTCTTTGTCCAAACCATTAACTCTATCTAATATTTTGTCATAACCTGTTTTTTCAAAGTAATCTTTATATTCAGTACTATAACTGTCATAAAGTGATGTACTACTTGTTAGTGTGTAAAATATTGGTATGTCGTTAAACAGCATATCCTTATATTCACTTTTAATTATTTCTTTATTATGGTGAGGATATGCCCAAATATTTTGAAGTGTTCGCTCCCTAACCAACATTTGCGAACAACACGTTGGATGTGTAAGAAAGCCTAAAAGTTCACCATAAACTTGAGTACTTTTGGTCAAAAATCTAATTTTCTTATCTGCAAAATAATGAAGTGGTGACTTTTTTGATAGCAAAAAATCTTTGTTTGTATATATAAAATCTATCATTTTATTAAATCCGTTAATCACATAATAAACATAGTCTTTATAATTAACCTTGCTATCATTTAATATGGGAATATTATTAGAAGCACTCATTAAATATTCCATTTCTTCGTAGTGAAAATCTGATGTTCCTACATTTATTGGTGTTAAATACTTCTTAGTAGATTTTTGTTCATCACCCGCCAAAGAACTTAAATCTAAATCTTTATCTATTTTTGCTGTATTTGGCAACATTGCTGTGGCCAAAATAGTTTCCAAATAAAATTCAGTTCGAAATTTATTCATTACTGTATTATTATTAGAAAACCTTATTGAATTCTGCAATATTGTTTCACCATCAATAATAACTGGATATTCTGTATTAGCAACAATATTTTCTAAATGCATATCTGTCATTGCCAATATATATCCTAACGCCAACGTATATCCAAATCTTTCATAATAACTTTTTATTTCATCAATCGATTTACAAGACTTATATTTAATAAATTCAATTAGTGCATAAGTATTTTTATAAATTCCTATCGGAGTTTTTATATCCAATAAACTACTATTTTTATTAATCCATTCAATAAATTTTTCATATGATTCACAGACATCTAAATTTTTAGGCTTATATACAACCTTGTCTTTATCAAACTCAACAACTATAACCCCTTTACCTTTCTCGTGAGAATCACCAACAGATAATTCTACATGAATAATTTCGGTTATCTCTATATTTAATATATTTATCATTTCTTGCTCAGACTCTTTTAATGCATTAACTAGATCAACTATATTATCTATAAAAAAAATGGTTCGTGTTGTAATCAATCTAGTACTAACAGCATATTTTTTTAAAAAGTAATAATATTTTTCTTTTTCACAAAATATTTCCTCTATAAATTCACTAAACTGTTGTTGCGTATTATTATTCTTAAAATCATGTGTAGTCTTGTATTGATATAGTTCAACAACTATGTTTTTTTCAATATATATTGTTATATCTTTTGCATAATTAGTTAATATATCTTGGATTGCAGTATCTGAAAATTTCATTAGGCTATTATCCCAATCAAGCTCAGACAATTTATAAGCTACATACTGGACAAATGGAGTAATAACTAATGAAATATCTTTATTCTCAATTTTTTTAATAGAATCCGAATCATAATATTCTAAAATTTTATCTAACTCAACCAACCAGTTTGGATAGATAAACTTTTCAGTAAATTTTAATGGTGAAATACAGTAATTAAATTCTTTTTCGTCCATTTCATTTTTTTCAAGTATATCTTTGAATATTTCTTCGGTAATAAGATTTTTTTTATTTTTCCATTGCATTAAGTAATTATTGTCAACCTCAGATTCTTCACAATAAAACTTTCTTTTTTCAGAAATAGTTAATGATGATTCAAAAATATCTGTAAGTAATAATTCTTTTTCCACAAGTCTCATCTCCTCGTAAATTGTAATAATTGCATTTCAATCAAATTTAGCCTAATTAATAGAGTAGAATAGTAACAAAATTAAATATATTGGGGATACTACATCTAGTACTCTCATTTTGATAATTGTCTTTCATTTTATAGAAATTTATTTAAAATTATTATTTCATTTTTTAATTATATTTACATAACATCTAAATTCTTAATCTAAATATTTTTAAACTTATCCTAAACCAAGTGCATCTCTTAACCAATCAATCCAATTAACATCCATCAACATAATTTTCCCTCCTTCTGTAATTTACTTATTTTATATCATTATTTTTACATAAAAAAAAGAGAATCTGCATAAATGATTCTTTTTTTGCGTGAATAACCCTATTTCTTATATTATCCATTTCCTTTTACAAATTTCCACTTAAAGTAAAATTCTTTAAACTCCTTATATCGGTAAATACTCATATCTAATGACGTATCATTTTCTAATAAGACTTTTTTTCTATCAAACAACAAAATAGCTTCTACATTTACTAAATATGAGCGATGAATATAATAAAATCCCATAGTTTTTAAATCAGTTGCAAATGCGGAAATATTTCCTGTACATTCATATACCCCCTGAGTCATATGTACTGACAGATTTCTGCCAATAGTTTCAATATATAAGATATCTTTGCACAATACAATGATATCTCCTGTAGATACTACATGCAAATTGACTCGCTTTTGCTGTTGAAATTTCGTAGCCGCACTCTCCAATGCTTCCTTAATTTCTTCCAGATGTAGTTTATCAATATACCTAAATGCTTCAATTTGATACCCTTTACTCCATAATTCATTGTGTGTAGTAATAATAATCACAACAGACTCTGGATAAAATTCTTTATATTTAAGACTTATGCAAAATCCATCCGCTCCCCTCAATTCGATATCCATAAAAACGACATCAAAAAAATCTAGATTTTCCATAAATTCTTCTCCTGAATCATAACAAACAGTCTCTACTTCTGATTCATAAAATTCCTCTATTCTCCCCTTTATTTCTTCCTGCCAATACTTTTCATCCTCCACAATAGCAAACCTCAAACTAATACCCCCTGTATCTATAATATTATATTTACTCTACCCTATACATACTGTTTATTATATAGCATTATCTGAAGTAAAAAGCTCTTTTCCCCCTCTTTATCTTTCAATTTTTTGTATGTCCAATTACCGTGATACTTCAAAATACATTCTTTAACATTTTCCATTCCAAATCCATGATTCACCGTATCTTCCTTCTCAGATACAAATTTTCCACCCTTGACTTTTATATCACCACTATATGTATTTTCTTCCTGTATATATATACAAACATCATCAAAACGAAGTGTCATGTCTATCACTTTATTATCACAGACAGATGCTGCTTCAAAAGCATTTTGCAATATATTTGAAAATATGGTACCAATATCATAGGAGGAAATTTTACATCCTGTCGGAAGATATCCTTTTACTAGGAAGTTAATACCGCTATGCTTACAATACTGTACATACTGATTTAATATAGCATCCACTATATTGTGATTAACATGGTATCCAGATGATATCAGTTCCATTTTCCCCCAAGTCTGGTTAATATATTCTGTAGCTTCATCCAAATCTCCTTTCTTGCACAGACTAGAAAGTATAAACATATGATTTTTCACATCATGGCGAAACTTTTTTGTCTCCCGTTCCGTATTTTCAAGATATAAATATTGCTTCTCTTGAAGTTGTAACAAATACTGATTCATACAGTCTTTTTTCTGCAGTTTTTTATTTGATACCTCAAGTTTCAATAATATAATCAGTTGATAATATGCACTTAATGTAATGAATAGAAAAATCATATATATCTTGACATCCGGTACAGCTGCCTCTGCATCTAAAAACTTATCCCATATGATAGCAAGTATCAAACTATATAATAATCCAATCGAAAAAATGCTTATTATGTTGAGTGATCTAATCCCATTTAATTCCGCTATATCCTTTTTTAATATTACAAAAAAGACTAAGATTAAAAAAATTATTGTCACTAAAGAAGCAAATACATTTTTTGTTGTTTGTTCCCATCCGAAATCAAATGATATATTTAGAATCTGTATACATATCAACGACAGACTATCTAGCATACCCACAAAACATATGCCTACTAATTCAAATACTAATAATTTTTTCAAATTGTATTCAAACAACAACATTAATTCCAAACTTATCCATATTAAATATATATAAAAATTCACTCTCTCAGCATATACACAAATATAACTATACATAAGCATGATACCAACTACGCTTATTCTTGATACTATTTTTTTTCTTACTGTTATTCTATACCCATATTTAAATAGAAAATAGAATTTTAATAGTTCTAAAAAAGCACTTAAATAATAAAACATTCTCTCACCATACCCCCCTATCTCGTCTATAATGTTATCTTTAGCTAATATTCAACAATATCTATTTTAAATTATAAATTGGCATACTCGTTGTGCTTCTATCCATATATTTCTAAATGTGCCTAACAGCAGTAAAAGGAAATTTTTCCAAAGTAACATTTTCAATAATATAACTATACCATTCAAGTGCCTTTCTACTAATTTTTAGTATTTCACTGCATTCTTCCAAAGAATTAGTTTGCACATAAGGCAGAAATGCCTGTACACCTAGCTTGTTTTAAAGTAAAGGAAAGTTTTTTTGCTACAGCTTTAAAAATACGATTATCTAGTGTTCGAGGTGCTAAATGAACTTTCCTAGAATTCAAGAAAAAATAATCATATGTAGCCATTAAATCCATATGATATTTAAAAAGCTCACTGCATCTAAGTGGAATAACAAGCGCATTAGTTTTTATTTTTTTCTTTTTGTATGAGTTATTTTACTCTTAGCTTTTATATTTTCAATAAAATTTACTAGAAATTTATGATATGATTTTGTATTTGTTGGCTTTAAAATCACTCTCTCTTTCAGTGAAACAATAGCATTCACGATTGTTTTTGCATTCCATGAGCGATATTTATATCGGTAAATCAAATACGACATGCCGATTACAATTGGTATGATAAGGAAAATACTTTTCCACAATAAAATCAGAGCTAAAACATCCTCATATCCTCTTGCTATATTTTCCCAGTATGGATATATAATATCTTTTTGATTCATGGAACGTGTTCCAAAATCAAGAAGTACTGTGCCTACTGTTAGCAACGAAAATCTATTTGAGTTCTCAACCAATTCTATATTTGTTTCATCAATCCCAATCTTTTCTTTCACCGTTTTCAGTGCAAATCCAGTGATTGGATTTGGCATTACTATTTCATATGCGTTAATTCCTTTACAAGTTCCATAGCTGCTTAAACTATTATAGGAAACATAAACTGTAGTCTCATCGTTTCCTGCTTTATCGTTCATTCTGCCTGAACCTCGTTTAATAACTCCTTTCACATAATGTGGAATTCCTTTAATTGTTACTTGCATTCCAGCCACATCATTAGAACCAAACAACTGCCACGCCGCATCTTCGTCCAAAATCACATAATCCTGCATTAGATCATCATCTGTAAAATAGGAACCATTTTCTAATTGTAAGGGATGGAACAAGAAGAAATCTCCTCCTACCCCTATAGCGGTTGCTGTAATTGAGGTTTTTTCACTTTCAACGGTCAATTCACCTCTTGCGCTATAAGCATCGGCCCACAGCCTGGCATTTTCATTATCTGTTGTTAGGGAGGCTTCTAACAGAGCCGCATCAATTGCATGCTCGAAATTAACTAACTGATTTACAGTAACCTGCGTATTTTCCGATATAAAGCAACTTACCTGCGCTGATTTTCCTGTATCATCCCATCTTTGAGCCATCTGTTGTGACTTTAAAGGGTTCTTTAGGTTGAAGGATACTATTTGAAGAATTATAACTAGCATCAAGGATACACCAGCAACCAAACCAAGCCATAACTGTTTTCTAGTGAATCTATTTGTGAAGTCTTTCATGAATTTTCTCATTACGCCTCACTCTCCTTAATCTGTCAGTCTAACTTGCTTACCTGCTTCAACCGGCTTGGTTGCTGTTGTTATTACATATTCATAACCATACAATCCACCTGATACTGCTGTTTGTGTGTCGTCAGTTGCTAAAATTTCCACATCCACTCGAGTCGCTATATAACGATTTCCCAGTGGACCACTCTTAGATTCAACCGTCAGTATGAATTTACCATTATTATCCTCACGAATTGCACTGCTTGGAACTATCAAATCATATTTTTCAGTTTTGTTCCCTGCTGAAATGCTAAGTTCCTGTCCTTCTTGCACATTTCCTGACACGTCAAAGGTTAATAATTTCTTTTTCCCGCCACTTTCTGTATCTGGTTTGATTGATGCAAGCGTTATTGTACAATCATCATAGTTCCATGCGTCTTGAATTTCTGCACTATCTCCAACTTTCACCGTCTTTGCTTGTTGTTCTGTAACAGAAAAACTAAGTGAGTATCCTTTGTCAGCAATTTGTATTACTGCTAGTGCTTCATCTGCAACAGTCGACTCACCTGCCGCACGACTAACACTCACGATTGTTCCCGCTACAGGCGCTTCAATAGCAGCACCAATTGCGGCACTTTTAAGCTTATCTACTGTCTCTTGTTGTTCTTTTATCTTGACATTTTGTGCACCCAAATCGACTTCTGCAAGTACATTTTTTAAGACATCCTCTTCATCGCTTTGCGCATTTGTCAGCGTAGTATTTGCTTTCGTTAATTGATCATTTGCCTCAATTAATTGATTGGTCAAATCTGCTATCTGATCCTTAATCTCATTACTGCTTTCTTTATCGGTAAGTGCAGCTTGTGCATTCGTAACTGCGGTTTCGCAATCTGTTACTTTTGATGCTGCTTTTTCGTAGGCTGCGGTTGCTTTATCGTAGGCATCTAGAACATCTTTGATATTATTAAATGCTGTTTCTGCACTAGTTTTTGAAGTTTGCGCTGCATCCATCTTTGTTTTTGCCGCAGCACTTTCCTGTTGCAACTCTGTGTTAGATACATCAGCGTCCTCTTTTTCCTTCGCATCTGTATAATCCTTTACAGCAGTATCATAGGCTGTCTGTGCATCATTATAAGCAGTTTCTCGCGTTGAGCGTTCAATTATAACCTCATTTATTGTACTTCCATATTCAAGCACTGCCTTTTCCGCTTTTGTTTGAGCCTTTTCTGCCTTACTTAATGCACTCTGTGCCTTTGTAAGTTTTGAGTTTGCTTTTGCTATCGCATCTTCTTCATCCGAAGTATCAACCGATGTATTATTAAGCAAATCTATTTCTTTTTGAATAGCTGCTACATCACTGGTGCGGTCTTCCACCTCATTCTCCGCTGCTTTCACGCTATTTTTTGCACTTTCTACATTTTTTTGCATGGTAGTCATTTCTTTTGTCTCGCCATTTTCAATCTTGCTTACATCATTTAAAGAAGTATCCCCATTTAATATTGATTTCTCATAATCTAGTATTAACTGTGATAATGCATCCTCTGCTTCTTTCAATTCAGTACTATCACTATCCTCCAGCTCAAAAAGTACCGCACCTTTTTCTACTACATCACCCTTTTTTATTGCCACACTCTTTATAACACGACTTTCTTTTATTGTTACATTGTAGGGTTCACTCACACTTACTGTTCCTGTTCCACGTACTTTCGAAGTAATTGATCCAGCAGATACCACTTGAGTTGCTACTTCTGGTAGTGAATAATTCATAATTGTATTTGAGAAAAAAGTCAAGGCCAGCATAACTGCCAAAAATATTATAGCTGCATTTTTCACCCATTCTCTTCTTTTTCCGGCTGATTCATTCATATTAATCTCGTCCTCTCTTATCCTTTAATTCCACCCTGATATGTAATTCCCTCTACTAAGTAATCTTCTCCATATAGAAATACTAGTAAACACGGAACCATATATATTGTTGCTACTGCAAAGGCCAACCCTATCTCGCCACTATTAATCTGTGATAAGAAAATCGAAAGTGGATACAACTCACTATCCGATAATAAAATCAACGGTTGCTCTACCATATTCCAATAATCAATAAATACTAATATAGCGATCGAACACAGGGCGCCCTTGCATAACGGCATACAAATTTGTTTAAATATCTGCCATTCTCCGGCACCATCAATCTTAGCAGCTTCAATTACACCTTTGGGTATTCTTCGCATAAATTTAGTTAATAAATATACTGCAAATGGAGAAAATGCTCCTGGTAGCCAAATTGCCCATCTTGTATTTAATAAACCTAACCAGTTTGAAACCAAATAGTTGGGAACCAATGTAACTTGGTACGGCATTAGCATTAATATAATATATATAAAGAAAATAATTTCTTTTACTTTTCCACGAAACCGAGTAAAACTATACGACGCTAACGATGCTATTCCTAATTGAAAAACCATAATTGGAACAACTAAAACAACGGAATTCCAGAACTTGAAAAGATATTCTGGACTCTTTAATAAAACAGTTATGTATTGATGAAAAGATACCATGTCTGGAATAAATTTCAGATTAACTTTTTCTGATATATATACCTTACCACCAGTATCCGTCGTTTCAAAAACGGAACCATAATTAGCGGATATTTCAGAGGATGACATAAAAGAATTCGTTATAGTCAGAACAATCGGCATTAGAAAAAGTATTGCAAAAATTGCTGCAACTGCTGTTGCTACGGATATTTTTATACGCTTTTTCATCATTCCTCCATATCCTTTCCAAAATAATTTTCAATGATAAACATGCTCCCAATAATAATTACCATTACAATCGACATAATTATCGCTGCCGCCGAAAGCTTCTGATAATCCAAATTACGAAATGTATTATTCATAAAATGCTGCAACATATATAAAGTATCATACGGATAATCACTTGTAAGTAAATATATTTCTCTAAATACTTTAAAGGAACTAATTAATGATAAAATAGTTACAAATAAAATAGTTGATGATAAATATCGAATCTTTATGTATACAAATGTCTGCCATGGAGTAGCACTTTCTAACGTTGCAACCTCCAATATATCCTTTGGAATGCTTCCAATTGCAGCCATAAATAATATCATGTTGTATCCAAGATTCTTCCATAAAAATAATATAACGATAACCACTTGTGCATAGCTTGATTTAAACCAATCAATTTTTTCAATACCAAAAACACTCAGCATTTCATTCATAGCACCATTATAATGGAATATAACTTGAAAAATTAATACGATTGATGCCACTGGAACCATCATTGGGGTTAAAAAGAAAGTACGGAATTGGCTCTTATATGGTATCTTATGGTCTAATAGCATTGCGAGAGCCAAGGATAAAATGACTGCTAATGGAACCGCTGTCGCGGAAAACTTAAGTGTATTCAACGCTGCAAGTTGAAAAGCCGCATTTCCAATTACATTAACAAAATTATCAAAGAATACAAATTGTTTGTTTATTATATTATCAACTAATGAATAGTAAATAACCACTAAGAACGGTAGTATAAAAAATATGGAAACGCCAATCAGGCTTGGTGCTATAAATAGCATCAAGCCAAAACGGCGTTTTTTATTATCTTTTTTTTGATAACGGAATTTTTTCATATGGTGTTTTTGCAACTTATTATTTCTAAGTCTGCCAAGCAAGTTCATAACATTACCACCTTATCTATTTTCATTAACGTAAATTTGTAATCTACTTTGAATGACATCAGCAACATCTTTTGAAGTCTTTTGTCCTGAGAAATAAGCTGCTGCTTCTTCCGAAATAATGGAATACATATTGCTATTATATTGATATGTGCCATTTGCATTATCAATTAAATTTTTAACCGCATCCACTTCCTCCTGCGTTGCTGCGTATATATCTACATTAAAATCATCATATCCCCATGAAGTTTTTGATTGCTCTGCTTGCTTACCTGTTTCATCTTCATAATACTCTGGTGTCATTGCGGCATTTAATTTAGCTTCAAGAGCGGATTTTAGAATTGGAAAACCCCAAAGATTTGAACTTGTTTGATAATCATTCATCATAAATTTTCTTATAAATTCCCAAGCACCATCTTTATTTTTTGATTTTGAAGACATCCCAAATATAATATTTCCCGATGAAATAGCAGAACCATTTCCTGTTTCACTTGGATACCCAATAAATGTAATTGGTTCGCCATACATTGCTTCATACACTTGATACGTCTGCACGTCATATATGTTCTCTTCTGAAAGCAATAACTGTCCACTTTGGATTTTATTTGGCATGCTTGGAGCACTTTCATCATAAACATAATCACTATTAAACGTATTTGCAAATTCTAACATTTGAATAAACGAATCACTGTCAAATGTACATTTCCCTGTTTCCCAATCCACAAATTGATCCAAACCATACATGCACAAACTAGAAAGAATACTATCTTTTGTTGCATAATCAAATATCTCTGTTCCCTCTGGTTTACTCTTTACAAGTGTCATTAAATCATCCAATTTCCATCCCATCTTGTCACCCACATCAGCGCTCTTACCTACTACAGTAACCACCGTAAAGGAAGGTAATATAGCATATAATTTTCCATCTTTTTCATAGGCTTTCAACACATTTTCTTGAAAATCTTCTTTTTTAATATCAGCGTCTTTATCTATATATGGATATAAATCTTCCAAAATTCCTTTTTCAATATATTGCTCTGTATTACCATTGGACAAATCTATAATATCTGGTGCATTTCCTGATACAATATCTGAATTAAGTTGTGTCGTTCCTGTTTCATAATCATCCGTTCCATATTCCTTCACACGGATTCGATATGTTTCATTTGTTTTATTAAAATCAATGATAGAATTACGAATGTCTGAACTCAAATACATAGTTCCCAAAGTTAGAATCGTTTTCTCTGTCACTTCTGATGATGCTTTTTTAGTTAAATATACCAATTCGGTTTTGCTTGTTTCTTCTGCATATTCACTTGTTACTGCCAGAATTCTACCATCCTCCAATAAAGCAATGGCGCTAATTGAATCAGAATTAATATCACTATCTATCCAATTCAATATTTCTTCTGATGTTTGAGTTTCAAAATCATATTCATACAATGAATTGCCCGTATTAACCAAACACCCTTTATCTGCACCCTTCATTAATGTATAACTACCATTGGAACTTGGAACATTCTCATATGTCGTTCCTATTTTTTTATTCGCAAAATCTATATCTTGAAACACAAATTTATCTGTAGCATAGGTTGCAATCACAACCTTACCTTCTTTGGAAGTACCCATTGCTTGCATATAAGTATCAATATCAATTGTAAACAGTTGATTTCCCTGTGTATCTAATACCCAAATCTTATCTTGGCCATTTGATAAATAGACATTTCCTTCATTATCTAATGCAGTATATTGTATATACGGATTATCTTCGCCACTTAGTAATGAAGTTAAATCCATTGTACTAAGTTCTTTTCCCTCTTTATCATACTTTTTAAACACATATGTTTGTGTGAAATCATCTTCTGTCTCACCTTGAACATATGAATTAATCATTAAGATTAAATTTCCATCTGAATCCGTGAGAAAACTGGAAACACTATCGTTTTCACTCAATTCAATTGGCAAGTCCGTTCCTTGTGTATCTCCTATTTCCATCGTTCGTATGAAACTAGAATAAGCTTGAGTTGTTTCATCATAATTCCATCCTGTATAAAAAATTGTATTATTACTAATTGCAATATTGGATATGTTTGAACTTTCATTAATTTCTTGGTATTCCGGAATATATACGAATTCTTTCGTACTAGCTCCTGATGTACTAGCATCTTGTTTGCCACCGCATGCCGCCATTAATATCCCCACAATTAATACCATACTAAATACCATTAGCCTTTTGTAAACATTTCTCATATTATTTCTCCCTTTATCTAGTTATAAATCAGTTTATATAATTTTACACGTTTTCGTCTATAAATACAATTACGTAATTCTTACTGTTTTCTTAACGATAAAATATATTGATTGTGAAAATCAAGTGACTGTTGCGTGAAAATACTGCATTTTATTTTTGAATTGGGGAAATACTAGTTATTACAGATTTATGTTACCGTTTTGCTTTTGCCAACGTGAGGTGATTTGCAATGCAATACCTAACGTTTTTGTGTGCATCATATAGCCGTAACTATAAAGGTACTGAATTGTTACAATGACTTTATATTTTCTAACACATACAATCCTATCTAAATCCTATAAAAAGAGAAACGTAGTGAAAGTAGAAGTTCAGTAGAATTTGATACGTTTTTATCACAATGTTTCTTTTAAATCATAAAAAGTCAAAGCCCAATAACATGTATTGAGGCTTTGACTTTTATGATTGATTACAGATAAAGCTTTCCATCATAATACTTAACTCACCAGATTTTTGCTCTAAATTTTCGCTATTATGTTGTACATTCCTTGCAAACTCTAAATTATTTTGAACTACCTTTGAAATAGATTGTATGGTAGATTCTAACTCTACTAATGCTTTTGCTTGATATTTCGACGTATTTGATACTTGAATCGACTTCTCTGATACTATTTTTACCGCACTATCCACATATTCCAAGCTTGTACAAATTTCTTTTACTTTCTCATTTCCTTCTTTTACAATTTGATTGCTTTTATCAATCAAACTTTTAGTACGATTTGCGGCTTCCGTTGTGCTATCGGCTAATTTCTTGATTTCTGATGCCACTACATGAAAACCATTTCCTGTACTTCCTGCTCTTGCTGCTTCTATTGCTGCGTTAAATGAAAGGAGATTGGTCTGTCCCGCTATTTCTTCAATAATAGATATAATTTCAAATATCTTTTGTGAAGACTCTAACATATTTGACATGGTTCCTACTAAACTTTCTACCTTACTTTCACTTGACTCAATTGAAGATTTAACATTTTCACTATGGTCATAAACTTCTTTTGTTTGCTCTGCATTTTTTTCTACATCACATGAAATAGAACGTATATGTAATATTAATTCTTCGATTGCATTTGCTTGCGTAGTCGCTCCATCTGACATCTCTTTCGCTATTTCACTGGTTTCGCATGCACTGCTCGTTACCATCTTACTTGTATTGAATATTGATCCCATTACATTATGTAATACTCCAATAATTTCTTTCATAGATTGCTCAATCGGATTAAACATCCCTTTGTATTCCATCTCAACTTTAACATCAAAATTTTTATGCGATAGCTCACCTAATACACTGTCAATATTTGTTACGTATTTTTTCAACTCTTCGCCCGTCACTCTAACTCTATCTGCTAATATTCCGAGCTCATTATCCGAATAATACTCTAACTTAAAATCCAAATTTCCTTTATATACTTCCTCCATAGCATTTCCCACCTGTTCAAGAGGCTTTTGTATACTATGAATCAATTTTTTTGACTTGGTTACGGAGTAAAAAAAGATAATACCTAACATAAACAAAGATAACACCAATGATGCGGCAACTATTTTTTCTTCGTTAGAAGCATATGCGTCTATTTCAACATTAATACTATCTGTTATACTTACAAATGTATCATCTATTGTTTGCATTTTACTAAAATAATTTTCTTCTAACAAATTAATTGCGTCTTCATTTCTGTCCTGACTACTCAACAAAATTGCTTGGCTTCGAAAGGTAAATGCGTCCTGCTGTATTTTCTTTATTTCGGATATATTTTTCTTATATTGAGGCATCATTTTAACAATTTTCTTTAAATATTTCTGAACTAGTATGTCATAATTATCTGCTTCTTCACTATAAGTACTTTGTTGTTCTTTATCTTGTGATATACACATTTTGTAAACTGAATTTTGTGTACACAAGCTTGCATTTCTAGCCATGCTGATTTCATTTA
Organism: Lachnotalea sp.; assembly: GCA_041821265.1. GTDB lineage: Bacteria > Bacillota > Clostridia > Lachnospirales > Lachnospiraceae > Lachnotalea. Next base: position 32,718 of record JBGUEQ010000029.1, read on the forward strand.
CAATGACAAAACTATTATCTTTCAACTCTACATAATGTACCAATAAATTTGCAACAATTAAAAATAAAAATATATAGATCACAAAAAATAAAATTAAAATTGTTCTAAATCCTTTTTTTAAATCTTCTCCTACGGAAGTCCTTCGCTCTCGTTTTTTCATCTCATTCCTCCATCTACTAGCATTGATTTAGTATATCAGTAGATAGTAAAATCGACGTATAATTTGGGTTAAACAATTGCTAAATCACTTTACATTACCCTAAAATTTTCCCCCATAGTTGTGTATATGCTTCCTTGAACTCTTTTTCCTTATATTTGCTAATTGGAATTCTCTTATTATTTAACATTACTACTTCAGTTTTGCTAAATGTTTTCACTTTTTTCAAATTAATTAAATAACTTCTATGTATTCTCAAAAAATTAAACTTTTGCAATTCTATTTCAATATTATTCATTGTGTCTTTCCCAGTTACCGCTTCATTCATTAAATGATATATCAAATTGTGTCCAAATACTTCAATAAATAAAATATCATTCGAATCCAAATAGTATGTTTTATTTTTATATTCTACCACAATCGAACTATAATATTTTTCTTCCATCCACTTAATGCTAGCACAAAATTCTTTCAAAAATTCCTCATAGCTGAGTGGCTTAATCAGATATCTATATGCCTCTGCTTTATACCCTTCCATTATATAGGAGGTAGAAACCGACAAAAACCAAATAATAACCTTTTGATTTTTTTTTCTTATCTCTAACGCCGTTTCTATTCCATTGATGCCCTCCATCTCTATATCCAGAATAATTATCTTAAACTCATCTGTATATTGACACAGTAACTCAAATCCACTGTTAAATATCTCTACTTCACAATTTGTATTATACTCCTCATTAAAACGCTCAATAAAGTTATTCAGTTGTGTACAAAACATTGTATTATCATCGCAGATTGCAACATTTATTTTCATTTGTATTACCTCATTATACTGTAGTCACAAAAGAATTTGGTATCATTATGATTAGTAAAAATTCTTTTTTTTCTCTGTCTAGGCTTATTTCTACATTTCCATTGTATTTCTTTGCTGCCATTTTGATGCTCTGCATACCTACTCCATGTTCCGCTTTATTCTTCTTATCGGTCATCAGTTCCCCTTGCTTCGTCATTATGGGCTCTGTTTCGTAATTATTTTTAAAGGTTATAATTAATGCAGCCTCATTTTTAATTGTTTTAACTTGAATGTGTCTTTCTTCATGACACTTCTTACAAGCCTCCACTGCATTATCAAAACTATTCGTTAAGATAGCACATAAATCTAGCATTTCTATATCGTTCAAACTATCTTTTTGTACCATGATTCGCGTTTCAATATGATTTGTTTTTGCCATATTACATTTCTCATATAAAATAATATCTGCCAACTTGCTACCAGTGTCATAGAACTCGTTATACCCTTCAACTGCAATTAAACAATCTTGAATATAAGCTTCATATAAATCTGTATTTGCTTCTTTCAATCCTTGAATCACAAGAAGATGATTTTTTATATCATGATACATTTTCCTTATATTAAGGTTCTCTTCTTCTAGTGCAGAATAATATTCATATTGCCCCTTATTATAAAATTGCACTTTCATAGCTTCCTGCTCTATACTTCGCTTTTTAACATAATTTTCAAATACCCCATTAAAAACAACATATGCTGCTAAGATAAGAATAGAAACAATTATCAAATAAATCGATGTAACTTTATATGTTGAAACTTTATAATAAGAAAACTCAATAACCATAGTTAAGCAAGCAATCCCAGACATTCCTTGTAGGAGCATGATACAAACCTCTGAAAAAGAATAGCGATTTTTTTCTTTCCCCATTTTCTTAATGAATATTGATACAAGAACAATATTAATCGTTTTTGAAAGAATCATCCCTTGCACTGCCATTGTAAAATTATCAAGAATTTCTGTCACTTGCACGGTGTCATGACTTATGGACAAAATTCCTATTGTTAATGCATCTCCTATTACAGAAAATAACGCCCAAACACACTGATAAATAATAATATTTTTCCATGATGCTCGAAATAATATCTTAGCAAGGATAAATCCTATGACCAATATCATTAATAGCTTTGCAGAATCTGGTAACCCATATTGTCCAAAATAACTTAATACAATTAAGCATATTGGAAAAGCCAACATAATGAAGCCGTTCATCCAACTCTGTCTTTTTTTTTCAAAAAGCCCATTAAAAAAGACCCAATATATAATAGTCTCAATAACTACTAGAATACTTCCATTTATTGCATACCGAATAAAACTTACCATAATTCCCCTCCAGAATCCACATTCTTAGCACTATTTATAAATTTTTTATAATTATTTAGTCTCCCCATATACCACTTTATTATAATACATAAGTGTACACCTTGCCACCTAAACTTCAAAATAAAAAAGTCCCTCCATTGCTTTTATAAGGTCAATGACCTGCATAAAGCAATGAGGAAACTCTTTTGGTATATATATTATATTGTAAATTACTATTTTTATTTCTCTTGCTTGTTCTTCAATGACCTTGGCATTTCCGGCTCATACAAAGCAAATAGACAAGGCCATCCTGATGATACTGCTGCTACCACTAATGATAAATTCATAACGTTTTTTAGTAACGCCTTTTTGTTTAAATTCCAATATTTAATTTTACCCATTATTACAAACACTCCTTCTGCTATTACCGCATAGCTTGCGAATTTAAATAATTTAAAATTAAAATGATATAAAACAATTGTTACTAATAATTCAGTAAATATGATTATTATGACTTTCTTCTTGGCGCCTTTAATCTCCTCCGTAGAAAACGTTCGTTTTCCATTTAAGATAGGTGCCACCATTAATATAACGATGTAAGATATCACTGTTATTACCATTAATATCATATTATATCCTATCGTTATATGTGGATTGATTCCAACAATAAAACAAAACATACACATGGAACTTAAAAAGCAGGACAAATAGGAATTAGCGTGATACCCACCTGCTTGTACCCGAATGATACAAAAAAAAGTTAAATAGATCACTGTTCCAAGCAGATTATCGCTTACTATTCCAATTATCAACATTCCTAAAAGATTCACTATGTTAGATATCAATACCTCTAATCCGTATGCCACTACCTCCTTTTCCTCTTGCGTTTTCGCCTGTTCTAATACACCAGGGAAAACTTTATTGACAATTTTCTTGTACATTAATTCTATGTTCCTCCTTCCTTCATTCTAGCTCTATGTTAATTTTAATTGCTAGCTTTACTCTAATATTTTCTTACTTTATTTTCATAGTAAGCTGTATTCTCTTCTTGGCCAAATCTACACTCATAACTTGAACATCAACTATATCTCCAACACTTACTGCTTCCAGTGGATGTTTAATAAATCGATCTGTAATCTGTGAAATATGAACCAGGCCATCTTGATGAACTCCAATATCTACAAACGCTCCAAAATCAATTACATTTCGAACGGTACCTTTTAATGTCATGCCTGGTGCTAAGTCTTTCATATCTAATACATCAGTTCTAAGCATAGGCTTTGGCATTTCATCTCTTGGATCTCTTGCAGGTTTTTCTAATTCTTTTACCATATCCTGCAACGTGATTTCTCCTACACCTAGTTCCTCTGCTGTTTTTTTATAATCTAAGATTTTTTTTGCCAATCCTCCCAAATTACCCTTTGTTATATTCTCAGTAGTATATCCTAATGTTTTTAGTAAGGCTTTGGCTGCCTGATAGCTTTCCGGATGAACACTCGTTCCATCTAATGGGTTCTTTCCACTTTGAATTTTCATAAATCCTGCGCATTGTTCATATGCCTTTGGCCCTAATTTGGTTACTTTAAGAAGTTCTTTTCTATCTTCAAAGCGTCCATTTTCTTCTCTATAAATTACAATATTTTTAGCAATCACTTTACTGATTCCAGAAATGTATTCTAACAGGGAAGCAGAAGCCGTATTCAAATCTACACCCACTTTATTAACCGAATCTTCTACAACTGCACTAAGCGCTTCGCTTAATTTCTTCTGGTTCATATCGTGTTGATATTGTCCCACTCCTATCGATTTAGGGTCGATTTTAACTAGTTCCGCTAATGGATCTTGAAGTCTTCTTGCAATAGAGGCTGCACTTCTTTGTCCCACATCAAAGTTTGGAAATTCCTCCGTTGCAAGTTTACTTGCGGAGTATACCGATGCTCCAGCTTCATTTACAATAATATATTGAATATTTGCATTTATTTCCTTAAACATTTCTACTATAATCATTTCTGATTCTCTTGAAGCCGTTCCATTTCCAACGGAAATCAAGGATACATTATATTTCTTAATTAAGTTCTTAACTGTTGCTTTTGCTTCCTCTACTTTATTCTGAGGTGCTGTAGGATAAATAACTGTAGTATCTAACACTTTACCGGTACCATCTACAACTGCAAGCTTACAACCAGTTCGAAATGCTGGATCCCATCCAAGTACAACTTTATCTACAATTGGAGGTTGCATTAAAAGTTGTTCAAGATTCTTGCCAAATACCTTGATAGCTCCGTCTTGTGCTCTATCTGTAAGGTCATTTCTTATTTCACGTTCAACAGCTGGAGCAATTAACCGCTTATAACTGTCTTCAATAATTTCTTCAAGTATTTGATTGGTATTCTTGTTATCCTGTTTCATTACTTGTTTCTTCAAATATCTTATAATATCTTCTTCTGGTGCTTCCAGCCTAACCGTTAGAATCTTCTCACTTTCGCCTCTGTTTAAAGCTAAAATTCTATGACCTGCCAATTTACCTATTGGTTCTTCAAATTTATAATACATTTCAAACACGGACTCTGCTTTTTCATCTTTAGCAGATGATGTAATAACACCTTTCTTCACTGTAGCATTTCTAATATAGATTCGATAATCCGCCTCATCTGAAATGTACTCCGCTATGATATCTTTTGCTCCATTAATCGCGTCTTCTACTGTATTTACTTCTTTATCCGGTGCAATAAACTTCGTTGCTTGCTGATTAATAGATTCTTTCGTAAGCTGTAACATGATAATATTTGCTAATGGCTCTAGTCCTTTTTCTTTCGCTATGGTAGCTCTTGTTCTTCTCTTGGGTCTGTAAGGTCGATATAAATCCTCTACTACAACCATCGTTTCAGCATTTAGAATCTGTTTCTTAAGTTCTTGTGTTAATTTTCCTTGTTCTTCAATCGTTGATAGAACTTGTTCTTTTTTATCTTCTAAATTTCGAAGATACGTTAATCTATCATTTAAATTTCTAAGAATCTCATCATTCAAAGCACCTGTGGCTTCTTTTCTGTAACGTGAAATAAAAGGAATCGTATTTCCCTCGTCTATAAGTTTTACCGCTGCTTCTATCTGTGACTTCTTGACTCCTAGCTCTGCTGTTAATTTTGATATAATATCCATAATTGTACTGTACCGTTCCCTTTCATGTCGCCTAGCTTATTATTCTTAATATGCCACACTACTAATATTAATTATAAATCAATTTTAATTTCTATTCAAGTTGTAATTATTTTCTAGGCGTGATAAAATCAATTTTGTACTTAAAAATAATTTTATTTAATAGTTTTGATTTAATAAAGTTAAAAATTATAAGTTTATTACCTATAAATAAGTTTTAGGAGGAATATATGGATTATAATAACAACGAAATACCACCTGCAACTAATCAGGTTCATTATAATAACACCAATCAACCAAATAGAATGGCTTCGGCTTCTTTAGTACTTGGAATTCTTGCAATTGTTTCCATTTGTTGCATCTATGGTTCTTACATATTCGGTGGAATTGCAATTACTCTGGCTCTTTTATCTAGAGATAGCAAAAGCAAGCTTAGTTCAAATGCATTAATAGGAATGATTTTATCTATTGTTGGTATGATTGTTTCGACTGTCATTATTGTAGTATCTTGTATTGCATTTTTCTCATCCTATAGTTCTATTGACGATTTTATGAAAGATTACGAATCCTATTATGAGAGTATTTACGGCGATGAAAACCCATTTAATTCTGATATATTTAATGAAGATGAAAATAGTCAACCTGATGAAACTGACTTACCAAATGTCCTAACAATTACATTACCAACCTTATAGTTTGATGCTAAAAATAGTATTTTGGCACGTAGTGCCAAAATACTATTGGTAAGTTAGTAGAACTTTCTTATAAAATAAAAAGTGCAGTTAGAATTCACATATTCTAACTGCACTTTTTATTTTATACTTATGTTTTATAATCTTCAGTCACAAAAATACATCGTATTTACTCTACGCTTTATACATATGCATCTATAACGGTTTCTCGAAACTCACCCTTTAGATCCAGATAAAAATAGGTAGTTGTACATATTACATATGGTTCAATCCATAGTAAAGCAATAAAACAAGAAAGTATTGATAATAAATACCACCCTATAAATGAAATTTGAAGATAAAATAATCTTCCCTTATTACCTTTCATCATTTTACGGCTAAGTTTCAATGCTTCTATAGCTGATTCACATGTCTCATCCGCTATTATGTAATATACCTGACTATAAGCAAGGCTTATTATCATCATAAAAACCACTCCTACAATTGTAACTAATAAAGCGATTACAAACAACATAACCTCTTGCATCATTACATATAAAACAAATAATAATATACCGGGTAGTAAAAATACGATCATGATAAGTGTTAGAAGTATTGTTGATATAATTACTTTATCTGGATGATTCATAAATCCCCAAAAAATATTACTAATTTGATATTTCTGATTCCTACAAAAATTAGTAAAAAATTTAATCAGTCCTATTGATAATACTGCTGACAGTAACGAAATAATAAATGATATTAAATAGTAAATCGTAATTGCTGATACCGATTCCGTTTTATAAAAAAATGTTGATAATAAAGATAAGGTTATTGAAAGTAACATCGTAATAACAATTGCACCTATTGGAACACCATATTTACCCTTTAACTGCTCTCTTGCCAACCCCTTAAGCTCTGCTGATGATTTATAATTCATACGTCAATTACACTCCATTCATATTCTATTTGTAACTATTCAGTACCTTCATAGTTACCACTACTCGATGCACGCAAAATGCAATAGTATTTCATTTTGACGCTATAGACGTTGGGATTTTGCTACGCAAAACACCTCGCACTCTATGATTACTGAATCGTTACTTCTATTTCATATTTGTTTAGTATACCACACCTATTCATAAAAACTCAATATTGCATACGTATATTTAAATGTGTTACCATGTTATTATAAATAATTTAAACTGAATTAATGTACTAGAAGGAGATTAATGTGAAAAATGATAATTACAAAATACTTTATAAAATAGGTTGGTGGATTTTTGCTTTAACAGTTCTTATTGTTTTTCTTATTAATTGGTCTAAGATCAACTACCAATTATTTCTTTTTCCATGTCTCTTTCATAAATTATCTGGGCTTTATTGTCCTGGATGTGGTGGGACTCGCGCTGTTCTTTCACTCATACATGGTCACCCTATTGCTTCCATTCAATATAATCCCATTGTGATGTATGGTCTTCTAATATATGCTTGGTATATGATAAGTAATACCATAGAGTTATTATCAAAGAAGAAATTGAAAATTGGAATGAAATACAGTGACTCTTACTTTTGGGTTGGGCTTGGAATCATAATTGTTTTTTTTCTAATTCGAAATATATTACTTGTTGCCCTTGGTATTGACTTAACTTTAATTAACACATAGTGCCTTTTATATAATAAGGAAGTTCATCAAACTTCCCTATTAGTTAACAGAGTGTCTGCTTACAGACACTCTTGCGCCCACGCGGGTTGCGCAGCAACACACTTCCTATCCGCGTGGTGTGCCTTTTATATAATAGGGAAGTTCATCGAACTTCCCTATTATATAAAAAATAAGACGAATTATAAAGTCCGCCTTATCATTTAATCTCTTTATTTTGTAAATCTATCTTATTACTTACTTACTAAATAAATAATCCATAGTAGTATGTCCATCTTTTATATAGTTGCCACTCTTCTTTGCTTCTTCCTCATTATAATTCCATGTATTGTTAAGTACATTGGTACTATCGAAAAGTAAATATGGCACAGGATTACTCGTATGCGTTCTTGCACTGATTGGCGTTGGATGATCCGGAAGAACAATCATTCTGTAATCAATGTTATTTGCATCTAATTCTTCTGATACTATCTTAATTACTCTCTGGTCCAAGTATTCGATTGCTTTCACTTTTCTTTCAAGGCTACCTTGATGTCCCATTTCATCTGGAGCTTCAACATGTATATATACAAAATCATAACCTTGATTGGTCAAAACATTTACCGCTGCTGCTGCTTTTCCTTCGTAATTAGTTTCCAGTGTTCCATTCGCACCTTCCACTTCAAGATTAAGCATACCCGCTCCTACTGCAATTCCTTTTAGTAAATCTACTGCGGATATCATTGCACCTTTTTTATGGTTTTTATCTTCAAATGAAGAGAGTGCTGGTCGTGTTCCTGCGCCCCAAAACCAAAGTGAATTGGCTGGATTTAAACCTTTTTCTTTTCTTGCAATATTAATTGGGTGCTTTGATAAAATATCATAGCTCTTCTGCATCATAGTTCTAAGTTCTTGAGTCTCTGGTAAAAACTGACCAATCACTTGACCTAACACGTCATGAGGAGGTGTCAGTTCTACAACTTCTCCCCTATCCCATATCAAAAGATGCCTATAACTCGTTCCTAAGTAATATTTAAATATATCATTCTCTAATTCTTTTCTTACTGCATCTAGTAAAATAGCTGCATCCTTGGTATCTATTTCGCTTGCGCTATGATCTATAATTGTCTTTTCTTCATATGGCTTATACTCTTCTGAAAGCGTTACAATATTGCATCTAATTGCAATATCAGTATCTTTCATATCGACGCCAATACTTAGAGCCTCAAGAGGTGAACGCCCAGTGTAATATATCTTAGGTGAATAACCTAATACCGATAAATTAGCCGTGTCACTACCTGGATTCATACCTGCTGGTATTGTATTGATAAGTCCAATTTCTGATTTTTTAGAAAGTTCATCCATTTTAGGTGTTTTTGCATACTCAAGTGGAGTTTTTCCTCCAAGTTGTTCTAATGGCTCATCTGCCATTCCATCACCTAACACTACAACATATTTCATTTAATCCACCTCTACTAGCCTTCTATTCGAATCCTATTGATGATTCCTTGGCATTTTTCAGCTTTTATTTTATAATCTGCTTCTGTAAGTATTTCTGTTACAAAACCAAATTCATTATTTAACTCTTCTACTTTAACAACTTCAACTTTACCAAATACGGCTTCAACTTTAGATAAATCATTATCTACATTTCCACTTATGCGCACAAAAAACTTTCTAGATGCTGTACTGATATCAGCTAATTCAAGTTTCTTATTACTCCAAAGTTGCATAATATTTCGATTCATGTGTTTTGCTGCATCAACAACATCTGCTACTACAGCACTTGCTGTTGGAAGTTTTCCTGCTCCACTTCCGTAGAACATTACATCTCCTAGCACATTACCATGTGCAAAGATACCATTAAACACGTTATTCACACTATATAATGGGTGTTCTTCATTAATCATAAATGGGGCTACCATTGCATAAAAACTATCACCAACTCGTTTACTAGAAGCCAAAAGTTTTATGGCTCTTCCCATTTGCTTTGCATATTTGATATCATCTGCTGTTATTTTGGTAATACCTTCTGTATAAATATCTTCAAAATCAACTTGATTTCCAAATGCAAGCGAGGAAAGAATCGCTATTTTTCTGCATGCATCATAACCTTCTACATCTGCTTCAGGATTTCGTTCTGCAAATCCTTTCTCTTGTGCATCTTTTAAAACAGAATCAAAATCAAGTCCTTCATTTGTCATTTTGCTTAAAATATAATTTGTTGTTCCATTTAATATTCCTGTTATTTCGTCAATTTCATCTGCTGTTAAAGAAGAATTTAAAGGTCTAATAATTGGTATTCCACCGCCTACACTCGCTTCAAACAAGAAATTAATATTCCTCTCTCTTGCAATTTGAAGTAATTCACTTCCATGTTTTGCAACCAATTCTTTGTTGGAAGTACATACACTTTTACCAGCAAGCAATGCTCGCTTAACAAATGTAAATGCAGGTTCAACTCCACCCATTACTTCTACTATAATCTGAATATCATCATCATTCACGATGGTATCAAAATCATGTACTATTTTATCTTGAATTGGATCCCCTGGAAAATCTCTTAAGTCTAACACATATTTAATATTAATTTCCTCATTTGCACGTTTATTGATACTATCTTGATTTGTATTTAATACTTCTACAACACCCGATCCAACGGTACCATATCCTAATATTCCTATATTTATCATTCTTATCACTCCCTAGCTAATATTTTTAAATAATGTATGCCATTTTTCTCTTCAATATTTTCTGTCATCTTATTTACATCACCTGAATTAGGTAGAATATCTACACTTAAAGTTAATGTCGCAATTCCGTTAATAGGAATTGTTTGGTGAATTGTTAATACATTTCCATTATATTCAGCAATTGTAGCCAATACCTCCGACAAAAGTCCCGGAACATCATCCAGCTGAATAACAAACGTCATGGTCTTTCCTTTTACATTTTCATGATATGGAAAAATATCGTCCTTATATTTATAAAAAGAGCTTCTGCTAATCCCCACCTTCTCTGTGGCATCTTGAACCGTCATAACCTTTTGGGCATCTAATAGTCTCTTAGCTTCCATCACTTTCAGTAAAACTTCTGGTACTGCCTTTTGTTTTACTACATAATATTTTTCTTTTTCTATCATACAATCCTTCCTCTTTGTTTGCACACGAAAAACATTTGTATTCCTAACGAAGATTTTAACACAATTGAGTTTTGTGTGCAACCGTTTTTGTCATAATATTATAATGTAAGCTATTTTAATGTTACTGTGTGAACAGTAACATTAAAATCAATAGCGAAGTTCGTAGAACTTTCTTATTTAGTACAAAGTGCCTTTTATTAAAAAGGGAGGTTCGTAGAACTTTCCTTTTTAATAAAAAAAGACAGGTACAAGGTCCTGTCCTTTTATATAGGTACTTTATTGATTTTCCATGAATTGAGCAATTCCTTCTTGCTCTTCATCCGACATAAGTTTCTCAGTATTAAGTATAATAACAATACCTTGTTCTAACTTAGCAATTGATTGAATATACAAAGTGTCATGAGACTGAACCATTGCTGGAACTTCTGAAATATTCATTTTATCAATATTTTGAATTTCACTAACTGCGTCAACTTCAAGAGCAATCGGCATTTTCTTAATATTCGTAACGATTATCTTACGTTCGGTATTATCTGCGGATACTTCTGGCATATCAAATTTACTTCTAAGACTAAATACTGGTATTATTTCTCCCCTTAAATTAATAATTCCTTTGATATGATTTGGTGCATTTGGTATTCTTACTGTCTGTTGCGCTGGTTCTATCGCATTAACCATAGAAATATCAATACCATAATCTTCATTATTCAACTTGAAAATAATAGGTTTTATATCTTCCATTTAACTCTCCTTATTAGAATTCATACTATTCCATTTTAAATAGGCATTCATGAATTGATCAATATTGCCATTCATTACACTATCTACATTACCTGATTCAACATTAGTTCTGTGGTCTTTGACCATTGTATAGGGTTGCATAACATAGGAACGAATCTGATTTCCCCATCCTATCTCTTTTACTTCCCCACGAATATCTGACACTTTATCTGCATTTTCTTGTTGCTTTAATATATACAATTTCGCTTTTAACATCTGCATAGCCTTATCTTTATTGCTATGTTGGGAACGTTCATTCTGACATTGTACTACCACATTGGTAGGAATATGAGTAATTCTAATTGCTGAGGACGTCTTATTAATATGTTGACCACCAGCTCCACTTGAGCGATAGGTATCAATTCGTAAGTCATCTTCGTTTATTTCAATTCCCATATCTTCTTCAATATCTGGCATTACATCACAAGATGCAAAGGATGTCTGACGCTTTCCTGCAGCATTAAATGGTGAAATACGCACTAAACGATGAACACCTTTTTCACTTTTCAGATAACCAAATGCATTTTCACCATTTACTTGAAATGTGATAGATTTAATTCCTGCCTCTTCACCATCTAAAAAATCTAGTACCTCTTGCGTAAATCCTCTTGAATCTACCCATTTACTATACATCCTGTATAACATACTTACCCAGTCACAAGATTCTGTTCCTCCTGCTCCTGCATGCAACGTAACGATTGCATTATCTTTATCATATTCTTCTGATAAAAGCGTTCTAATTCTTACACTATCTAGCTTTTTTTTGAATTCTTTTAGAAGTTCATCAATCTCTGGAATCAGTGATTCATCATTTTCTTCATATCCCATTTCAATTAATGTCTCAAGCTCCTCAAACGTATTTGCTAACTCAGAATAATCCTCAACATCATCTTTCAACGCTTTTAGCTCTTTCATGCCTTCCTGTGATCGGTCTGTATTATCCCAGTAGTCTGGAGCTTCCATATTCCTTTGCAATTCTTCAATTCGCTTTTCTTTTCTATCTAATTCAAAGTGAATCCCTTACTTCTGTCAAGCCTTTTATATAAGAGTTAAGTGTGCCTTTAAATTGATCAAGTTCTACCAACGTCTTACCTTCTTTCTGTTCCTAAATTTAATACTTTTATTATATTTTTCTGAATTATGGTTATTATTTATCCTTACTGCTTCATAACAAGGATTATGCTTTACCACAGCATTGTTTATATTTTTTACCACTACCACATGGGCATGGATCATTTGGATAAACTTTTGCGTTTTCGCGACGAACTGGTCCTTTTGCTACGGAATCATCTTTGTTCGTTCCTGTAACTTTAGCAACCTGCTCTCTTTCTACCTTCTGTTCAATTCTAACATGCATCAAAAGTCTAACCGTATCTTCACGAATATTCGATGTCATAGTATCAAACATCTCATATCCACCAATCTTATATTCAACAAGTGGATCTCTTTGTCCATATGCTTGCAAACCAATTCCTTGACGTAGGTGATCCATATCATCAATATGATCCATCCATTTTTTATCAATTATTTTAAGTAGAATAACACGTTCAAGTTCTCTTAATGTCTCTGCTTCTGGAAATTCAGCTTCTTTTCCTTCATACAGTTTTACTGTCATTTCTTTGAGCATATGCTTTAATTCATTCTTCTTCATGCCTTCGACTTGATCTAGTGTTATTTCCTCAATTGGGATAATTGGAATTAACAATGAATTAAGTTCTATCAAATTCCATTCATCCGAAGTAATATCATCGCCTACAACAATATCTACGGCATTCTCCACTGTATCTGTTATCATTTTGTAGATAACATCTCTCATACTCTCGCCATCTAATACTCTGCGTCGTTCTGTATAAATGATTTCACGTTGTTCATTCATAACCTGGTCATATTCCAATAAATTCTTTCTGATACCAAAGTTATTATTCTCTATTTTCATCTGCGCTTTCTCAATCGCATTTGACAACATCTTATGCTCGATTTGCTCGTTTTCTGGAACTCCTAGTGTTGTAAACATATCCATAAGACGTTCTGATCCAAATAATCTCATTAAATCATCTTCTAATGAAATAAAAAATCTGGATTGTCCCAAATCTCCTTGACGACCAGCACGACCTCTTAACTGATTATCAATACGTCTAGATTCATGACGTTCCGTACCAATAATTTTAAGTCCACCTGCTGCTTTTGCTTCTTCATCAAGCTTAATATCTGTACCACGTCCTGCCATATTCGTAGCAATCGTTACCGCTTTGTGTGCACCTGCTTCTGCTACTATTTCCGCTTCTAACTCATGAAATTTCGCATTTAATACTTTATGAGGGATTCCACGTTTTTTTAGTAATGCACTAATTAGTTCTGATGTTTCAATTGTAATCGTACCTACAAGTACGGGCTGTCCTAATTCATAGGATTCAACAATTTCTTCAATAACAGCGCTGAATTTTTCCTTTTTAGTCTTATAAACAGCGTCTTGTTTATCGTCTCTTGCAATCGGTCTATTCGTAGGAATTTCGATAACATCCATTCCATAAATATCTCGGAACTCTTTTTCTTCTGTTAATGCTGTACCTGTCATTCCACTCTTTTTCTCATATTTATTAAAGAAATTCTGGAATGTAATATTTGCCAAAGTCTTACTCTCACGTTTTACTTTAACATGTTCTTTGGCTTCAATTGCTTGATGTAATCCATCCGAATATCTTCTGCCTGGCATAATACGTCCGGTAAATTCATCAACGATAAGTACTTGATCATCCTTCACTACGTAATCTTGATCTCGAAACATTAAATTATGTGCGCGAAGTGCTAATATAATATTATGCTGTATCTCTAAATTGTCTGCATCTGCAAGATTTTCAATTCCAAAGAATTTCTCAACTCTTTCAACACCTTCTTCTGTAAGGTTAACCACTTTATCTTTTTCATTCACGATAAAGTCTCCGGTTTCTTCAATCTCTTCACCCATAATAGCAGCCATCTTAGAAAATTCAGCACTCTCTTCGCCTCGAACCAACTGTCTCGCTAAAATATCACAAGCTTCATATAAACTAGTAGATTTACCGCTCTGTCCCGATATAATCAATGGAGTTCTTGCTTCATCAATTAAAACAGAATCGACTTCATCTATAACTGCATAGTTTAAATCTCTCATAACAAGCTGTTCCTTATAGATAACCATGTTGTCCCTAAGGTAATCAAATCCTAATTCGTTATTCGTTACATAAGTAATATCACATGCATATGCTTCTCTTCTTGCATTATTATCCATAGAGTTTAGAACAACACCTACACTCAATCCTAAAAATTCATGCACCTGTCCCATCCATTCAGCATCACGATGAGCTAAATAGTCATTTACGGTTACAATGTGTACACCCTTTCCCGTCAAAGCATTCAAATATGCTGGTAACGTAGAAACTAATGTCTTACCTTCACCCGTCTTCATTTCGGCAATTCTTCCTTGATGAAGTATAACCCCACCAATCAGCTGCACTCTATAGTGTTCCATTTTAAGAACTCGTTTCGCAGCTTCTCTTACTGTGGCATATGCTTCAGGCATAATGCTATCAATTGATTCTCCATCAGCAAGTCTCTTCTTGTACTCTTTCGTTTTATCTCTTAATTGTTCATCTGTTAACGCTGCCATTGTTGGGCTAAACGCTTCAATTTTATCCACGATTGGATAAACAAATTTAATTTCTCTCTCACTATGTGTTCCAAATACTTTCTGAAAAAGTCCCATTATCTTACTCCTATTATGCTACATATTCGTATTATTCTTGTTTAATTTATTGAATTATAAAATTTCTCTTACACAGTATTGTAACACTAAGTATTGTTTAATTCAACACAATTATACATTGTACACACTCTGTACATATTCTAGTAAAATTAGAATAAAAATGTCTGCAATCAGACACTTTTGCGCCAACGTGGGTTGTGCAGTAACATACTTCCTATCCTCGTAGTTGTGCATCTTGGCACGTAGTGACTTTAATTTAATAGGGAAGTTCGCAGAGCTTTCCTATTAAATTAAAAAGAGCTATACTTTTCTTCTTTTGAAAAGTATAGCTCTTTTTTAACTTCATTTCTCCCTGCCTCAAATATCCTTTTATTTTCCCTTTAACTATGCTATAAAATCCACATCTTCTTCTATTTAAGCAGTTTTTCTTTTTGTTACTACATCGAAAATAACTGCGCCTAAAAGAACAGATCCTTTTACTACCTTCTGGTAATTTGCATCAACACCCATAATAAACATGCCAAGATTAATTACACCCATTAAAATTGCACCAATAATAACCCCTGGTACGGTTCCAATTCCTCCATATGCAGAAGCACCACCAATAAAGCACGCTCCTATTGCATCCATTTCGTAATTTGTACCAGCTGTAGGATTTGATGAATTCAAACGTGCAATGGGTAACTAACGCTACAACAGCTGCTAAGAATCCCATGTTCATATATGCTAGAAAATATACTTTGTCCGTATTAACACCCGAAAGTTTAGCTGCCTTTTCATTACCACCCACTGCATAGAAATAACGTCCTGTTGTGGTTTTGGAAGTGATGTACCAGTAAATCAATACTACTACCAAAATCCAAATCAACACATTGGGAATACCTCTGTATTGTGCTAAACGTATCATGAATCCTAAGATAGCCACACTGATTAATACCACTTTTACAATCACTCCAGCCACAGAAGGTATCTCATACCCTTTTTTAACTTTATTTACACGGGACTTCCATGTCATAAACATTACGAGCACGACTGCTATAATTCCTACTGCCACGCACGTTAGATTAATATCATTTCCACCAAGAATATCTGGTACAAATCCATTAAATAAAACAAGATAACTATCTGGCATAGGCGCTAAGGTCATACCATTTAGCACTACATTAGAAAGGCCTCGAAATATCAACATTCCCGCCAATGTTACAATAAATGGTGGTATTCTTACAAATGCAATCCAAAACCCTTGCCATGCGCCAATTAGGATGCCCGCTAACAACATAACTAAAATAGATGCCAATGGCCCCCATCCTACATTAACCATTAATACACCACCAATTGATCCAACAAAACATACAACTGATCCAATAGAAAGGTCAATGTTTCCTCCGGTTAAAATGCATAACAGCATACCGGTTGCGAGAATAAATACATAGGCGTTCTGCGCAATTAAATTATTGACATTTTGAGCCAGGATCATATTTCCACCGGTTTTTAATGTAACGAATGAGTACATCACAATCAATACTATAATCATGGTGTTCTTTTTTAATCCCTGAATAATTTTCTCTATCTCCATTTTTATTCTTCCTTTCCCGTCTTTAAAATACAAGCCATTATCTTCTCCTGGGTCGCATCTTCTTTGCTAAGCTCACCTGTAATTTTCCCTTCATTCATAACATAGATACGGTCTGACATACCTAACACTTCGGGAAGTTCTGATAATATCATAATGACAGATTTTCCTGTTGACACCAGGTTATTTATAATACAATAAATCTCAAATTTAGCTCCTACATCAATACCTCGTGTTGGTTCGTCTAATATTAATACATCTGGGTCTGCAAACATCCATTTAGCTAACAGAACTTTCTGTTGGTTACCACCGCTTAAGTTGCCTACATTCTGTTTTACCGAAGGGCATTTGGTATTTAACTTATCCTTATATTCAACTGCAACCTGATATTCTTTATCCACATCTATCACTCCAAGAGGTGGAGAACTGACTGCCTCCATATATGCAAGTGTGGTATTCGTCTTAATTGGATTGGATAGAATTAGGCCATTACCTTTTCTATCTTCTGTCGCATAGGCAAGTCCATTCTTAATTGCCTCGTGTACATTTTTGAGTGATATTTCTTTGCCATTTATAAATAATTTTCCACTAATATCTGTTCCGTAGCTTTTTCCAAAAATACTCATAGCTAACTCTGTACGTCCAGCACCCATTAATCCTGCAATTCCAACCACCTCACCTTTGCGTACGTTAATCGACACATTGTCTACAACCTTTCTTCCTACATAAAGTGGATGATATACATTCCAGTCCTTTACTTCCATACTAATGTCACCAATTTTACTATCAACTCGTTTTGGAAAACGGTCTGTTAATTCTCGACCTACCATCCCCTTGATGATGCGATTCTCCGAAATATTATCTTTACATTTATCCAACGTTTCTATTGTGGCTCCATCTCGAACTACCGTAATTTTGTCCGCCACATATGCTATTTCATTTAATTTATGTGAAATGATAATCATGGTCATTCCCTGCTTTTTAAACTTTAGCATCAGTTCCAAAAGTGCCTTAGAATCTGATTCATTTAATGAAGATGTTGGCTCATCCAGTATTAAGAGCTTTGCATTCTTTGCTAATGCCTTTGCAATTTCTACCAATTGTTGCTTGCCAACACCAATATTTTTTACTAACGTTCGAGAGGATTCACTCAGTCCAACCGTCCTTAGATATTTATCCACCTCTCCATAAGTCTCATCCAAATAAATACCACTTAGTACATTCATTAAAGTTGACTTTCCTGCTCCGTTTTCACCACATAAAGCATGAATTTCACCTTCTTCAACCTGCAGATTAACGTTATCAAGTGCTTTTACGCCCGGAAAGGTCTTCGTTATGTTTTTCATTTCCAAAATTATTTTTGCCAAATGATATCTCTCCTTTTTTCAGCAGACTTTAAGTCTATTTATTAAGCTATAATACAGGCGGACTTATGAAAAATCCGCCTGTATGAATTTTATTGCATTATTTAATCTGATCTTCTGTATAATATCCTGAATCAATTAACATTTCCTTATAATTGCTAACATCAACATACTCTGGTTCACAAAGAAATGTTGGGATAATGCCAGTACCATTATCATAGGACTTTGTATCATTTACTTCTGCTTCTTTTCCAGATATGATTGCATCTACCATCTTAACTGTCTGCGTAGCTAACATACGAGTATCTTTAAAAATTGACATAGACTGCTTTCCAGCTATGATATTTTTTACATTTGCAACATCACAATCTTGACCTGTGATAATTGACCATTCACCGGTGTAAGCAGAAAGAGCATTCTCAACACCAAGTGCCGTAGAGTCATTTGAGCAAAGAACTGCATCAAGTACTGTACCATCTGCATAGTTAGATGCAAGTATTGCATCCATTCTAGCCTGTGCTGTTTCTGTAGACCAACTAGCAGTCGCCACATCTGCAAAATCAACAGATCCAGATTTTACAACTAATTTTGCAGCATCAATGTATGGTTTAAGTACATCCATTGCACCATTATAGAAGAATTTCGCATTGTTATCGCCAGGATCTCCTGTGAATATCTCTATGTATTCCAATACCAGCTTGGAAGTATAGGTTGGTTTGACGTCCTAATTTATGTACCATATTTCTACTTCGCTCAATAATTTGGGCACGTTCCTCAAATCCTATATTACTGCTTGCCCATGGTATAAAAACAGCCACTTTATTTGCCATAATAGAACCCACTATAGCACTTATGTAAAATTCCTTAATTATTTCACCCACCATAAGTGAGTAATTTTGTAATTTTACGCTAGTTCCTACTGGATTTTCTAAATTTCCACTTTTATCTTTTTCACCAAAATGAAGGGTTATAATAAATCCATTTTCAGCCTTACACCACTCTTTCTTTCGTGAATGGTTTTGTAATATAGTCAATTGCACCCAAATTGATAGCTTCCTGCGCATATGCAAATTTATCATAAGCTGATATAATAATAATAACTGTCCTACTATTAAATGTACGAATTTCTTTCATAGCCTCTATACCATTTATTCCGGGCATTTGAATATCAAGTATTGCAATATCAGGTGCATACTCTTGTGCAACCTCAATAACCATGCGACCTGATTTTGCTGTACGTATCTCACATGCCTCTCCAAAATTTTTTTCTAGTATAAAACGTAGAGAATCTAATACAATTCCCTCATCATCCGCAAGCAATACTTTATACATCTTGATGTCCCCTTTCTTTTGGTATCTTTATCGTAACCATTATCCCTTTGTTCTTTCCTTCACTTACTATCGTAAACAAATTCCCTTGCCTATAATATAAGTTTAATCTCTCAATTACATTTCCTAGACCAATACCATTAGAATTATCTTCGTTCTCATCTGATTTACATTGTCCACTTCGTATTTCTACCAATCTTTCTTGGCTAATACCAACCCCATTATCTTGTATTATTATTTGATAGCTATAAGGCATTTCCTCAATCAAAAGACTAATATGTCCCTCCCAATCCACATCACGAATCCCATATTAAACTGAATTTTCTATTACTGGCTGTAGAATCATGCTAGGAACGCGAATATGAGAAATGTCGCAACGTATCATTTGTTCATAGTGAATTTCTCCTGAAAAGCGAACATTCATAATATAAAGATAATTCTCTACCAAAGATAGTTCCTCTTTCAGCGTAACATCTATACTAATACTATTCATACTTGATCTAAAAAATTCGGACAGCTTCTGAATAAATAGGTATGTTTTTTCTGCATTTTCCATCATAGCCATTTGGGCTCCGGCATTTAGTGAATTAAAAAGAAAATGCGGATGAATTTGAGCCTGATAGCACTTCAATTGAGCATCCTTTAGATGATTCTTCATTAGAAGCTCTCCTTCTTTGGCCGCATTTTCCGCTGCAATACTTTCGGTAAGACGTACAATATATTCCTTAATGCTTATCATCATTTTATTAAATGCATTGGCAACCACAGTAATCTCATCTTCTCCTGCCATTCTTATCTCTTCTACTTCAAAATTACCTGCTGCCACATCATTTGCGGTCTGTGCAAGTCTTCGTAATGGCTTAGTGATTTCTCCTGTTAATATAATTAATATAATAATATTAAACAGTGTAACTGTAATGCTTAACAATACTGTTACGTGCTCAAGTAAACGCAAGGATTCAGCTAATGTAACATAATTTGTCGAGTTAGACTTAAACTGTTCATTATTCAAACTAAAAATATACGCATTTAAATAATCAAACAATTGGCTGGCATTATCATAATAAATTTTATATTGGCTAATGTTTCTTGCACGTTTTGCTTGTACCGCCATGCTAGTCTGATCTAGGTAATTAGCAGAAATGGAACTAATATTTTTCTCCATAATTGCAGAGTCATTATCAATAATTTTAGAGTTTAATTTTTCTATATGTTCCTGATATTGCTGCTCATATTTATAGTAATTAGTTAGGGAGACGCTAGTTTTGGTATCCAGATAATCTTTCATGCTGTTTTGTAATCCAGTCAATACATTAGCCAAGTCGTTTAGTTGCGCATTGCTGGTATAAACCCTGTCAATATCAGTCAATGACTGATTAATATTGTTGTTCATATACATAGTTGCACCAAAGGAGATTGCAGAAGTTACAAGAAATATCATAATTAATTTGGATTGAAGTGACAGTTTGTAAAAAAATATCTTATTGTGCTCTTTCATTCTGTAACCCCCTTTAAGGAATTTGCGTAAATGTCTCTTCTTCAACTGTTTGATCAAGAATTTCCTTTGCCTCTTTTTGCCCTATCACATATGTGTCAACTGCCACATAATCGCTTACATACCCCACTTCAAGAACTTCTGACACACTATTTACAGCTTCCACGCCCATCTGATAAGTATCCACCATCAACGTAGCTTCTATTACGCCTTTGTTAATCGCTTCTAATACTGACTTCGTGCTATAAAAACCAATTATATTTACGGCGCCCACACAATTTAAATCTACAATTGTTTGATAAGCACACTGAGTTTGAAGTAGATTTGTACATATAAGTACTCTGGGTCTAGTAGACGCATTGCGTAGAAGCTCACGTATCTGCTCTTCTGTATCATAGGTTTCAGAACTATCTATTATCTGAGCATTGATTTACGCATTACTGGAACGGTCATTAAGAAACTTCTTTATACCGGAATTTAAAATTGTATTTTCTGGATTCACTTCATTCTTTTGATCATAAAGAACCATAATTTCATCGTCATCATTTTCCAAGCTTTCATACGCTTTTGCGCACAAATTGTATCCCATTCTAAATTTATTTACACCAATAAAACTTCTTCTCTTACTTTGCACTTGGTCCTGATAGATTGTAACAACTGTGATTCCTTGGTCAATTGCTTTATCTATCACGTTCGTCGTACTTACTTCATCATTACCTTCTATAATGATTGCATCAACTGAAGCTGCAATTGCCATTTCCATTTTTTCGTCTATAGTATAATGTAGCGACAATTTTTGCCCATAATTTTCAATATAAACATTCTGCAAGACGCCTTCTTCCTTGGCCCCCTCATAAATAGAATTCCAAAATGGATCATCATAGCTATCTGTTATGAATGCACAATGGTACTTATATTCTATTCCTTCCAAATTTGTTAAATCGGTAGTCTGACTACGCATCAGGTTCATGTAACGTATTTGGATTCCCACCAAACATCCCAAGCTTATCAGCATCATAATACTTAAAATCCATATAGTATATTTATTTCTTATGTATCTTCTCATAACTCCCCTTCCCCAATTTGGAGGATACTTATGCGCTTTCATTTTAGTCGAATTTTTGTTTCATACCCTCAAACATGATTTATTCTATTTTACTACATTTTTAATAATTATATCAAATTAATTTAACTAATTTTTGTACTAAATACTTTTTTCAAGTAATTCGATAAACATATTGTCCTTATTTATCACGTGAATCTCTTAACAAATCGGCATTATTTTAAATAGTTCTCTGGTTCCCATTATTGCTAGGTGTTTTACAAAACAGTAACTATGAAGATATCTTCATAGTTACTGTTTTGATTACCTATCATTTTATTTAAGAGGAAAGTTCTAAGAACTTTCCTCTTAATAAAAAAATCCCTGTCAGCTAAGCTGACAGGGTATTTTCTAACATTCTGGTTCAATTAAACCATAAGTATTGCCTTTTCTCTTATACACTACACAAACTTCTTCGTTCTCCGCATTTCTAAATACAAAAAAGTTATGTCCTAACAATTCCATCTGCACACATGCATCCTCTGGATACATTGGTTTAATACCAAATCGTTTAGTTCTAATAATTTTTACATCATCATTATCTTCATACTCTTTATCAATAAATTCTTGTTTGAAGTTAGAAACACCGTGTTTCTTGTCCACAATTTTATTCTTATATTTCTTTAACTGTCTTTCAATAATTTCTTCAACCAAATCAATTGATACATACATATCATTACTTACTTGCTCTGAACGGATGATACTACCTTTAACCGGAATGGTTACCTCGATTTTTTGTCTGTCCTTCTCAACACTTAAAGTTACTAGAACTTCAGTATCAGGAGTAAAATACTTCTCTAATTTTCCTAATTTCTCTTGGATAGCACTTCTTAAACCTTCTGTTACATCAATATTTCTGCCTACTATATTATAACGCATGATGTCCCACTCCTTTACTGTTTGTATTACAATAAACATTATTAATGAATATCGTACTATAATTATATCACATTTCAGTTATCTTTCAATAGTTTGCCGTTTTGTTTTATAAATTAATTAAATATTTTCTTTTTTATCCGACAACTATCAATCTTTTCTCCCCACAATCCACTATAATTTGACTTTACAAAAGTCAATACTTTTCCATGCTTTTTTGCTAGATTATTACGATTTATTATACTTTCACAAAACATTTGTTTTTATTTTCCTTCTAAATCCGACTCTTTCCACATATGTTTTGTGTGGATAATGTGGATAAGTCAGTGTATAACTCCATTTTTTAGTATTTGCCGATTATTTCTGTGTGTATAACTTTTAATGACAAAGTCCTTTCATTTTCGTTTTTTTACCTCATATTTTTTATACTTTGTGCATCTTGTATAATTTATATTTTGTCAATAATTTATTATATTATTTTAACATACTTTATAATGTGCTTATATGTAAAATTATATTCTTTTTTTACATAATAATATCGTTTTGACTATTTTAATTGACGTCAAACAATTTAAGGTTCACTTAATTTATTATTTTATAAAGTACCTTTTATGTAATAGGAAAATTCAAAGAGCTTTCTTATTCCACTAGAAAGTGTGCAAAGCACACCTCAACTCCCCTAGCCCCTCATTCATGAGGGGAATTAGGGTTTCTTTTTTTAT
>JBGUEQ010000030.1:0-56151 GCA_041821265.1 Lachnotalea sp.
AGCGTATTGATGGGAAATAGAGGTAAAATCCATAAAACATTCATCAATGCTAAGTTGTTCAATATCGGGAGTATAGTTTGTTAGCATTGCCATTAGTTTGTGACTGTATTCTGTATACAATTTATGATTGGGTGGTTCAATTACAAGAGAAGGACATTTGCGAAGTGCATTGGTAACGGGTTCACCGGTATTTATATCGTAAATTTTGGAAGGAATTGATTTGGCAAGCACAATTCCATGCCGACTTTCTTGATTTCCACCAATTATCGAAGGGATTGTTCTAAGGTCAACTTGTTCTGGATTTATTTTTAAATTATTAACAGCACTCCAACTTAGGAATGCAGAATTCACATCAATATGAAAAATTATTTTAGAATTAGTTTCAGAATACATGTTTTATCACCTCTTTATTACTATATAAACAAATGTTCGAAAAGTAAAGAGAAAATATCTATGATATAGTACAAAAAACATCTCGTGTTCTAGTAACAGTTCAACCATACCATTCATAATGTGACAGATTATACAAATATGCCAATCAGTTTGTTAACAGACTGGCATATTATTCATGTAGGGCGGAATTGTTGCACATTCGTTGACAATTTAATGTAAAAAAAGTATAATTTTCAGTATATGTTTGGGAGGCGGCTATAGAAATTATAAAAATGCCGGAACCCAGTTTGATGCAGTTTTGGCACATCGGTTCGTAAATGAGGTTTTAGGCTTTCATTTAGAATACTATAATGTTAATTAATATTATAGTAATAGATTAAAGTTATTAAAAAGAGAGTATACGAGGAAAAATAAGGTGAATAAAAATATTTCTAATATAGTAAATAATATACAGGACTCAGGTTTGAAAAAATTTTTTGATTTAGCTAATGAAATGGAAGATGTATTATCTCTTGGCGTGGGAGAACCTGATTTTGAAACACCAAGGCATATAAGAGACGTTGCATTGTGTGACATACAGGCAGGAAAAACAAAATATACAGCAACACAAGGTACTTTAGCGCTGAGACAATCGGTAGCAGATTATTTGTCAGATAAATTTCAGTTACAATATAATCCGACAAACGAGGTATTAATTACAATAGGCGCCAGTGAAGGGATTGATTTGGCCATTAGGACACTTGTGAACTGCGGGGATGAAGTGCTTGTGGTAGAACCTTGTTATGTATCATATATACCCTGTGTAATGCTTTGTGGAGGCATTCCAATATCGGTTGCTACTAAAATGGAGAATGAGTTTCGCGTTACGCCAAAAGATATTGAAGATGTAATAACAAATAAGACAAAAGTAATATTATTGTCATTTCCCAATAATCCAACTGGTGCGATTATGGAGAAAGTAGATTTAGAGTCTGTAGCAAAGGTAATAATAAAACATAACCTGTTTGTAATAAGCGATGAAATTTATGGAGAACTTACATACGGTCGTAACCATGTATCAATCGCAGAGCTAGAGGGAATGAGAGAAAGAACGATAGTGTTGGGGGGATTTTCAAAAGCATTTGCAATGACAGGCTGGAGACTTGGATTTGCAACGGGTCCCACTGATTTTATTCAAGCGATGCATAAAATACATCAATATTCAGTGATGACAGCAGATACAGTGAGTCAGGCAGCTGGTGTAGAGGCACTTACAAGCAGGGAGCGGGATAAAGAATTAGCTGTTATGAGAGATGCATATGATGAGAGAAGAAATACAATGGTAGAGGGATTTAGGAAAATGGGACTTGAATGTTTTGAACCGCTAGGAGCATTTTATGTATTTCCGTGTATTAAGAAGACGGGAATGACAAGTGCTGAATTTTGTAATGAATTATTAAAATCACAAAAAGTAGCGGTGATTCCCGGAGATGCATTTGGAACATGTGGGGAAGGTTACATCAGATGTTCCTATGCATATTCTCTTGAAACAATTACAGAGTGTTTAGACAGAATAGAACAATTTATAATGCAAATTAGCCTATGCTAACGCTTGCGTTTTATTAAGAATGTTTCAAAGCATTTTCTTTTGTGAACTTCTTAGCATCTTCCTCAGTAAGAATCTTAACCCAAGGCTCGCGGTTGGCAGGATTGGCACCAGGTCCGTAGTTGTTGTATTCTGCAAAATAAGTTGTCTGATGTGCATCTAACTTATTCCAATCATGAAAGCCTTCTTTTTTAATATGTGCATCAATTTCACAGTTTAAGAATACTGCTTTTGCGAAATTACGCCACGGGCGACCAAGATAAACACTTTCATCAGGGCAATTACTTGTAAAATGACAGTGGTTAAAGATATAGCCAAATTCCTGACCTTCGGGTGTGGAAGGTGCCGTAACATATCCATTTACCTCATGGTCGATATTTTGAGAAAAAATCTCACAGTTATCAAAATAAGCAGTAGCACTGCCGAAAATAAAATCAATATCTCCTCGGATGTAGCAATTTTCGTATAATTGGTGGCTATTGATTCTAGGAGCAAATTCCTTGGGGCCAGTAAATCCACCAGGTTCCACCACTTTTGGAGGGAGCGGACCGGTAAACAAAGTGTCTTGGCTACCAAGGAAAGCGCAATTCTTAAAGGTTAGTAAATCACCTTCTGCATATACTGCAATTGCTTGACCAACCTCTTTGCCTAGTCCGGCAGAATTAACAAAGGTAAGGTTTTGCGCAGTAAAATCCTTGCCGTCAAGGAAAACGCTATAAGTGCGAAATGTTCTTCT
Source organism: Lachnotalea sp. (assembly GCA_041821265.1). Classification (GTDB taxonomy): domain Bacteria; phylum Bacillota; class Clostridia; order Lachnospirales; family Lachnospiraceae; genus Lachnotalea. The sequence goes on from JBGUEQ010000030.1 coordinate 2,715, forward strand.
TGCTAAGCCGTCTTCCATTGTCATTTTAGCATAATAATCATATGTTATAATTGTGCTTTCGCGATCTTCACCAACCAGAGTTACATTGGGTCTCGTTATTTCGATTCGTTCTTTATAAGTTCCAGATTTAATGAAAATCTCAGCATTTTTAGTTTCTGTTTGTAGGGAAGCAAGTGCGTCAGTTATAGTAGTGAAGTCACCGTTTCCGTGTTTGTCTACAGTAATCATAGAGGCCTCCGTTCATGTTCTACGGGTCCCAAAGTCATGTTTTTTCATGCAAGCATAAAAAACATGACCTTTTGACCCTAATATTATAATATAGTATATCATAATTAAATTAAGAATGTACTTGAAAAATTTCATAATTTTATATAACATATGGAGTAATGGTGTTACTGTTCACACAGTAGCTTAACACTAGCTGTTAAGCTACGTAAGAAAATGATTCTACAAATGATTTCTGCTTCGCGTAGCGAATTTGCATGCAGAAATCATACGTTACGGTGAACGGAGTGAACAGTAACATAATGGTTACTGTTCACACGCAGCGTAACACATAATGTGATTAGTAAGAAAGATGAGGAAGCAAAATGAATAATATAATATTAATAGGTATGCCAGGAGTGGGAAAGAGTACAGTGGGAGTAGTGTTAGCAAAAGTGATTGGCTATCAATTTATAGATTCAGATATCGTAATCCAAGAAAAAGAAAAAAAACTTTTACAAGAAATTATAGATAGTGAAGGTGTAGAAGGTTTTATTGAAATAGAGAATCAAATAAATGCATCAATTGAAGTAGATAAGGCAATTATAGCAACAGGTGGAAGTGTGGTTTATGGTAAAGAAGCGATGGAGCATTTGAAAAATATTGGTAGAGTCATTTATTTGAAATTATCATTTGATCAGATTGAAAAACGCCTAAGTGATATTAAAGATAGAGGTGTGGTATTAAAAGAGGGTCAGGATCTTAAAGATTTGTATAATGAGAGAACTGCACTTTATGAAAAATATGCAGATGTTGTAATTGATGAGGAAAATTTAACAGTGGAAGAAACAATAGTATTAATCATCGAGGCAATTAATCAATGAATAGAATAACAAAGTATGGTAAACGAATCAAAACTACATATGTCCTTGGTGCAATGACAACCTGTTTGGCAATGCTTATTGTAAATCCTATTACTAGTAATCGAGGAAATAGAGATGGAACATTTTACAATATTGTGATAAATGGGCAACAAGAGGGCACCGTATTAGAGACAGCGACAGCGAGTGATATTATGATGCAGGCGAGAAAGCAGATTGCATTGGAATCACAGGATATCGTCTTTATGGATTACGAATTTGAAATTGTCCCTAATAATAAAATTTTTGGAACAATTGATCAGATTGATACCGTGAAGGCGAATGTATATAATGATTTAAAGGGATGTATTGTTTCGACAAAACAAAGAGCGTATACGGTCAAAATTGATAATTTTTCAATAACCTTACCGAGCAAAGAGGATGTTGTTTTACTGTTAAATGCAGCTAAAAATAAATATGATGAACAAAATGAGTTTTTGGTAGATTTGGTATTAGAGAACAATAAAGAATTAACGATAATGCAACCGAGTGTATTGAAAGCAATAAAATCTGTGAAGGATACAGATACTGTAAGTGAAGTTGATACGATAAGTGAAACGGAGCAGCAATCAGATTTAGTGGATCCACAAGAAAAAGTTGCAGATGTCAATACTTCAACAGAGGATACGCTAACAGAAGACGGCATTCTTACAATGGGTTTTGAAGAGGAGATAGAAGTGGCTGAAACTTATGCTAGTGCAGATGTCATAACTGATCTGGATACAGCAATTAGTTTAGTTACGAAGGATCAAGAGACAAGTAAGATTTATGAAGTAGTATCGGGTGATTGCCTATCAGTGGTGGCGGAAAAGAACAATACGACAGTAGCTAAGATGGTGGCAATGAATGAATTATTAGATACAAATTCTGTTTTGAAAATAGGAGATGAAATCGTAGTTACAGTCCCAGAACCAGAACTATCAGTGTTGGTAACAGAGCAAACCACCTATGAGGAAGAATATGAATTGCCTACGCAATACATTGAAAATGACAGTTGGTATACGAATAAAGAGGAAGTGATACAAGAAGGAAGTACAGGATATCGTGAAGTCACAGCCAAAGTCACTTCAAGGAATGGAACAGAGACAAATCGAAAAGTTGTAAATGAAAATATAGTGACACAAGCGCTTCCGACTATTATTGAAAAAGGTACGCAGGAGCTGCCAACTTACATTAAACCAATATCAGGTGGAAGACTATCATCACCATTTGGCAAAAGATGGGGTAAAATGCATAAGGGAGTAGATTGGTCTTGTCCAGTCGGAACAGCGGTAAAGGCATCTTGTAATGGACAAGTTGTTATTGCAGGATGGTCAAATGGTTATGGATATTGCATTACGATAAAACATTCTGATGGTAAACAAACCAGATATGGACATTTAAGTAAAATTCTTGTAAATGCAGGAGACAGCGTGACACAAGGAGAAAAGATTGCACTAAGCGGTAATACAGGAAATAGCACAGGACCACATATTCATTTTGAAATAATTGAAAATGGGAGCCAAGCAAATCCATTAAATTACTTGAATTGATTTTAATATATTGCAAATGCTTTATATAGAGTAACGTTTATTCTATGTAAAGCATTTTTTAATTAACAAGGAAATTCTGCAAACTTTCCTATTAATTAAAAGGCACTACGTGTCAAAATACCTTTTGACACCCTAATTTTAATAGGATAGTATGGAATAGTTAAAAAGAATTTTACATTTACTAGTACACGTGTCGTAAAATTTTAAAATCAAATTATGATAGTAAATTGTTACTGTTCACACAGTAACAGTAAATTGGCCAATGAAATCATAATAAAGTGTGAAAGTTTTATATTAACGTAATTTGTGTTATAATTATGAGATGCTGATTAAGAAGTAGTTGCCATATTACCTGTTTTGATGTACTATAGTATAATGTGTGATAAGCATAAAGTACATAAAACAATGGATAAAAAAGTAACTGTGAAGGCACAAAATAGTTGCAAAATGAAAGAACAAAACGAAAATAATGAATATTACTAGATTAGAATATATAGATTAGCCAAATTGGAATTTAATACGAGGTGTAAAATGGAACAGTATATTATAAAAGGCGGAAATCCCCTGGTTGGTGAAGTTGAAATAGGCGGGGCTAAGAATGCTGCGCTAGCTATACTTGCAGCATCAATTATGACGGATGAAACAGTTTTGATAGATAACATGCCTGATGTGAGAGATATAAATGTGTTATTACAGGCAATTGAAGAAATTGGAGCAAGTGTTGAGAGAATAGACAGACATACGGTTAGAATAAATGGGTCAAACATTCAAGGGACAACCATTGATAATGAGTATATTAAGAAGATAAGAGCTTCTTATTATTTAATAGGTGCGTTACTTGGTAAATACAAGAAGGCAGGAGTTGCATTGCCTGGTGGTTGCAATATTGGAAGCAGGCCAATTGATCAGCATATTAAGGGATTCAAAGCATTAGGAACAGAAGTTACAATAGAACATGGTTTGATTCATACCAAAGCGGAGAATTTAGTAGGAAGTCATATCTATCTTGATGTTGTGTCAGTGGGCGCTACAATTAATATTATGATGGCGGCTACGATGGCAAAAGGTAGCACAATTATTGAAAACGCTGCAAAAGAGCCACACATTGTAGATGTTGCAAATTTTTTAAACAGTATGGGTGCCAATATAAAAGGTGCAGGAACCGATGTGATTCGAATTAAGGGAGTTGAGAAACTTCATAAAACGGAGTATTCAATTATTCCAGATCAAATAGAAGCAGGTACATTCATGTTAGCAGCGGCAGCTACGAAAGGTGATGTAACTGTTAAAAAAGTTATTCCAAAGCATCTGGAAGCAATTACCGCTAAACTAGTTGAAATGGGATGTGAAGTGGAAGAACTAGACGATGCAGTGCGTGTCGTAGCAACTAAGAGATTAGAGCATACGCATGTGAAGACCTTACCATATCCTGGATTTCCAACTGATATGCAACCACAGTTTGCAGTTACATTGGCATTATCCGTTGGGACAAGCATTGTAACGGAAAGTATATTTGAGAATAGGTTTAAATATGTAGACGAACTTACTAGAATGGGTGCATCTATTAAGGTTGAAGGTAATACTGCAATCATAGATGGTGTAGATAAATTAACAGGAGCACAAGTGAATGCACCAGATCTAAGAGCCGGAGCGGCGCTGGTAATAGCTGGATTGGCGGCAGAAGGTTACACCGTGGTAGAAGACATTATTTATATCGAACGAGGATATGAAGATTTCGATGAGAAGCTAAAAAATCTAGGCGGAAATATCGAAAAGGTTGAGACAGAGAAAGATATTCAAAAATTCAAATTAAAAATAGGCTAATCGCTATAACAAAAAGGACTGCATCACTTATTTCAGTGTTGTAGTCCTTTTAGGTTAAAGAAATAGTTGAGTTATCTACTTTATAAAAAATAATTTGTAATATAAAGAAGTTAAAACATTTTTAAATAATTTTAGTTATGTAAAGTTCGGGTTCTAACGATAAATCAATAAATCCAAGTGCTGTTTTGATAACAGGCTTTGATAAAAATAATTGATTAATCATTACAACAGTGCCCGTTTCCCCATTATTCAATAAAACATCGTTATTCATATATGCATCAACAATACGTTCTAGGAAAGGAAGTAGAAATTTTGGTTCATATTTTCTAAGGCCTTCCGTTTCAAAAATATGGACTACATCAAAAGGACACAGAGCTCCACGATAAGATCTAGAAGAAGTCATAGCGTCGTACACATCAGCAATTGCAACAATTTTAGCAAAATCATCAATTTCAGCAGACGCAAATCGACTTGGATATCCAGATCCATCGCAACGTTCATGATGCATTAACGCTGCTTTTTTGATTCTTTCATCAATATCTTCATCCTTCAAAAGATTATAACCTTGGAATGGATGTGTTTTTATTATTTCATATTCAGCAATTGATAAACGATCGGGTTTCTTGATAATGCTATCTGGCATCATAACCTTACCCGTATCATGTAAAAGTCCGGCAAGGGTAAGAACTTCGATATCCTCTTCCGAAAACGCAAGCCATTTTCCAATTATATTACACATAATCGCTACACTCATTGAATGATGATAGGTAACATCATCATATTCACGCATATTATGAAGCATATCAAATACTCCAATTGTAGTTAAATTCCCTGAAAATATATTAACAGTATTAGTTAACAAAGAGTAGGTGTCAATAGGAGCAATTCGACTAATCACCATATTAATTGAATTTTGAAAGTATTCTACATTTTCAAAAAAAGTTTCTCTAAATTTTTTGAACTCAGGGCTATTGTTTATCTTATTGCGATACACAGGAACTAATTTCGTGAATTCTTCAACAACATCCTCCATAACTGAAATTTCATCAATAGAATAGAACTCAAGGCGGATAATCATTTTATCTGTAAGTTTCAAGTTCTCTGGAAGTATCAATTGCCCACTGTTGGTATAAACATTTTCACCAGTAATCATACCTGGTATTAATTTCTTAGTACTCACCCTTTTCATATATATTCATCCCTTCATATAAATTAAACAAAATGTATAAATACAGTATAAGAATAATGTAGAATAATGTCAATTGAAATAGTACTATCTTCACATATAAAAAGTATAAATATTATAAAATAAAATATATTTATATTAAATCTGTTGACGAAAAATGAATTATGGTGTATTGTATATGTGTAACTTAGTAAGTTACATCAAGTTATGAAAAATTCAATATTGTACATTTTTTCTCTTATTCAGAGTGATGGAGATACAAAGGATCTATGAAGTCACGGCAACCCCTTTTTAAAAGGAAGGTGCCAACCTGAGCGAGTAATCGATCAATAAGGGGATTTGATTAATTTGATCTCAAATCCGTTTAAACGGATTTTTTTTATACCCTAAATAGATGTTAATTAATTTGGTAGTGTATGTGTAACATACAGAACAGGAGGAACTATGGAGAAATTATTATTTACTTCAGAGTCAGTAACAGAAGGACATCCAGATAAAATCTGTGATCAAATATCCGATGCAATTTTAGATGCATTATTAGAGCAAGATCCAATGAGCCGTGTTGCTTGTGAGACATGTACGAACACAGGATTTGTATTAGTAATGGGTGAGATTACTTCAAATGCAGTTGTAGATTATGAAGCAATTGTTAGAAAGACAGTAAATGAAATCGGTTATGATAATCTTGAATATGGTTTTGACGGACACACATGTGAAGTTATGATAAGGTTGGACAAACAGTCAACTGATATTGCAATGGGTGTTGATAAGGCATTAGAAGCAAAAGAAAACAATATGTCCGATGAACAAATTGATTCAATTGGTGCAGGAGATCAAGGTATGATGTTTGGTTTTGCTTCGAATGAAACAGAAGAATTTATGCCATACCCAATTTCATTGGCTCATAAACTAGCTTTACAGCTTACAAAAGTGCGTAAAGATGGTACTTTGAAATATCTAAGACCAGATGGTAAAACTCAAGTATCTGTTGAATATGATGAAAATGGTAAGCCAATTCACTTGGATGCAGTTGTATTATCAACTCAGCATAATGCTAATATAACACAAAAACAGATTCATGAAGACATTCAGAAATATGTATTTGAACCAATTTTACCAAAAGATTTAATTGATGATAAGACAAACTATTTTGTCAATCCAACGGGTCGTTTTGTAATTGGTGGACCAAACGGAGATAGCGGACTGACAGGACGAAAGATTATTGTAGATACGTATGGCGGATATGCAAGACATGGTGGTGGCGCTTTTTCGGGAAAAGATTGTACGAAAGTAGATCGTAGTGCTGCATACGCTGCTCGTTATGTAGCAAAGAATATTGTTGCAGCTGGTATTGCGGAAAAATGTGAAATTCAGTTATCTTATGCCATTGGTGTAGCACATCCAATGTCAATTATGATCGATACATTTGGAACCGGCAAGATTTCAAATGAAAAACTTGTTGAAATTGTTAGGGACAACTTTGATCTACGTCCAGCGGGAATTATTAAAATGCTGGATCTTAGAAGACCAATTTACCAACAAACCGCAGCATACGGACATTTTGGACGTCATGATATTACTTTACCATGGGAAGAACTTGATAAAGTAGATGTATTAAAAAAATTTTTATAGTTTAAAATAGAAGAAGAGATCGCATATTATGAAGGAATATGTGGTCTCTTCTTTTATCTTTTAAGAGGGAGCTATTTCTTAATTATTGTACTTATTTAAAAAATTTGCTAGAATTAATATAGTCATGTTTCGTAGAAAATGAGCAAGGTGATGTTTGAAATGGCAGTATCAGAGACAAAAGAATTTGTGGATGGGAAGAATGTTTGTCGGGATTTCGGTTTGGTCCGTATGTGAGAAAATATTATACCATTCATATTATTTTGCACGGAAAAGGAAGTTACAAGACCAAATACGGTGAATTTTTTCTTGAAGAGAGAGATGCGTCGTATGAGCGAGTTATGGAGACTATTTTCTTTGCTTGTGGAAGAAAATGAAGAGAGCGCCCCCCAAAAACATGATTATCCAAGTGAGGTCTATGTAGATGCAGCAGTATATTATATGATGACTCACTATAACGAAAAAATGAAGATACTGAATGGTTAAGGTTAATTGGTTTATATATAAATCAAGTTTCGGGGGTCCTGTAACTGCAGAGAAGGAAAAGTTATTGTAAAAGTAAACATGTATTTATCATATGGAGGATAATAAAAATGAAATAGAAGCTCATAACAGTTTTAACAATATTATCGATGGTGGGATCTTTAGTAGCCTGCGGATCAAGCGGTAGTGAAACAAGCAACGATACAACGGGAACTACAACAGAAACTACAACAGATGGTACAGCTACTGAAAGTACTGCTACAAGCAGCACAGGAGATCCTTTAGAAGTAGTAATTTGGGATACAAATCAGCAGGCAGGTATTCAGGAAATATGTGATTTGTTTACAGATAAAACAGGAATTGCAGTAGATGGAAACGGACAAAATCGAGAAAAGAAAGAGAGAAGAGCTATGGCAATTATTACAGATCATCAAATCATAACAATACATACTAAAAATACTAGTTACCAAATGGTAATTAGTGAATATAATTTTTTACTTCATTTATACTATGGAAAGAGAATTTCAGGTGATTTAAGTTACCTTCTAACCTATTATGATAGGGGGTTTTCAGGAAATCCCTATGATGCAGCAAATGATAGAACATTTTCCTTAGATGTTCTTCCACAGGAGTACCCTTGCTATGGAAATGGAGATTTCAGGACAGCAGCCATTAATGTACGAAATAGTCAAGGGGTATATGGATGTGACCTTCGTTATAAATCACATAAGGTAATTCCTGGAAAATACAGTATTCCAAAGCTTCCGGCGGTATATGCAAATGTAGATGAGGCTCAAACATTAGAGGTTTTGTTAGAGGATACAGTGACTGGGGTTGAGGTCACCTTATATTATAGTGTTATTGAAGAACTAGATGTAATTACACGAGCAGTTGCAGTGAAAAATAGTGGGACAGAAGAACTGAAAATAACAAAAGCATGCAGTAGTACACTTGATTTTATGGAAGGACAATATGATGTATTGCATTTTCATGGACGTCACGGGATGGAACGAATATTAGAGAGAACACCAGCTGTAACAGGACGTCAATCGTATGGAAGTATTAGAGGTACCTCAAGTCATCATCATAATCCGTTTTTTATTTTAGCGGATCACAATACAACAGAAGAAATGGGTTCTTGTTATGGAATGTCTCTTTTGTATAGTGGAAATTTTAAATGTGAAGTGGAAAAAGATCAATGTCACCAAACAAGATTTACCATGGGTATTCAGGATGAGATGCTAGAGTACCCTCTTGCAAAAGGAGAAATCTTTTATACGCCAGAAGTTGCTATGTCCTATTCGGATACGGGACTAACAGTACTGTCTCAAAACTATCACGATTTACTTCGCTATCACGTATGTCGTGGCAACTATCAGACAAAGCGTAGACCGATTCTAATTAATAATTGGGAAGCAACTTATTTTGATTTCAATGGGGATAAAATATACCAAATTGCGAAACAGGCAGCAAAACTTGGAGTAGAAATGTTAGTTCTAGATGACGGATGGTTTGGAAAAAGAGATTCCGATAATAGCGGGCTGGGAGATTGGGTTGTTAATGAGAAAAAAATGGGCGGCTCGCTTTCAAATGTTGTGACACAGGTAAACCAGCTGGGTTTGAAGTTTGGACTTTGGATTGAGCCTGAAATGGTTAATGAAGATAGTAATCTGTATCGGGAACATCCAGATTGGGCGTTTCAGATTCCAGGAAGAAAACCAATACGAGGAAGAAATCAGCTCGTACTTGATTTCTCAAGAAAAGAAGTAGTTGATAATATATTTGAACAGATTTCAGCTGTTGTAGATCAGTTGAATCTTGCTTATATTAAAATGGATATGAATCGTAATATAATGGATATTTATCGCGTAATGGAAGGATACCAGAATGCTGGAACCATTATGTATCAATATGTATTAGGTGTTTATGATTTCTTAGAACGATTATTGCAACGATATCCAGACATCTTAATTGAAGGCTGCAGTGGTGGTGGTGGACGATTTGATGCAGGTATGCTGTATTATACGCCACAAATTTGGTGCAGTGATAATACAGATGCGATTGAACGAATCCGTATTCAACATGGAACTTCCTTTGGATATCCAATTTCATCGGTTGGTTCTCATGTATCTGTTTCACCTAACGAGCAGACTGGAAGAACAACGAATATTCATACCAGAGCGGTGGTGGCAATGGCCGGAAGTTTTGGATATGAATTGGATTTGAATATAATAACAGAAGAAGAAAAAGAAGAAGTAAGAAATCAAATCAAAGATTATAAAAAATATTGGAATCTAATTCATAACGGTAATTATTATCGCCTTCATACACCACAAGAGGATACTGAGGTGGCAGCATGGATGTTTGCAACAAAGGATCAAACGGAAGGATTATTGAATCTGGTTTCATTAGATACCCACTGTAATAGTCCTACAACTTATGTGAAATGCAAAGGATTAAATGAATATAAAAATTACCGTATTGAAAATGATGATGCATATTATAAAAAAGGTACAGTCTATAGTGGTAGCGCATTACTTTATGGTGGAATACCAATTCCAGTTATACGTGATGAATATCAGGCTTTGCAAATTCATTTTGTAGAAGTGTAGTAAATATAATAAAAATTTAAAAAGGAATACTATTATGAAAGAAAATAAAAGCAATATCCTGAAGGAGAATTAACAGCAAAAGATTGTTATTGCTGTATGTGGCGGATCGGGAGTTGGGAAATCCGAAATTGCATCTTTGCTAGCTTTTCATTTACAAGAAATGAAAATCGGAAGTTATACGCTTTCGGGAGATAATTATCCTCATAAAATACCGAAATATAATGATGCTGAAAGGCTGCGCATATTTCGTGAAAGCGCAATACGCGGAATGATAGTGAAGGATGAGTATAACAAGGAACGATTTGAAATAATACATGAGCTTCAATTAGCAGCGGAGGATGCAAATATATGGCTCAAAAGAATGGGAAGAGAAGAGACACAATTATGGTACGATTCGATTGATTTTACAAACATTCATGAATTAATTATAGAGTGGACACACGGAAATAGTGATTACTATGAAGGTGTAGATATTCCGATTCTGTTAAACAGTACACCAGAAGAGACTTTAGCACACAGATAATCAAGAAATAGAGATGGAGCAATTGACAGTTGGTTTACTACAATGGTATTAGAACTAGAACTAGAACTAGAACTAGAACTAGAACTAGAACTAGAACAGGAAATGTTAAAATCCCAAGCGCATAAGGCGAAAATTATATTGTCAAAGGGTGGAGATTTATTAACGTACAACCAGTATTGTAGACAAATGTAAAACAAATAAGGAGTTTACCATGTACAATGGTAATAAAAAAATAATTAGCAATTCACCTACGCTAAATGTCTATCCAGATAGTATAGACACTACATTAGATGATGTTGTTGCATTGCTAAAAAAACCAGAACTCAAGGATGTATTTGACTCCTTTTATATTCTTCCAAGTATTTTTAATACAGATCTGGATAGGGGGTTCTCTGTAATTGATTATGGGTTAAATGATTTACTTACAAAACGAGGGAACTTAGAAGATTTAAAAGAACTAAATATTGACCTTAAACTCGATTTCATTATGAATCATGCATCTGTTTTATCGAAACAGTTTCAAGATAACATTATATAATAGGAACTCCGTAAAGGTTAATAATAAATGAGTTATGAATAATTAAATAGGAGATGTATAGTAGTGAATATGAAATCGAAGAAAATTATTACAGCGGAATTAATAGCCTTAGCGGTACTGCTTATACTGTTTGGTATTGGAATATTTAGCAAGAGTAAAGCTAACAATCAAAATATAGATAGTGGAGAAAATACAGAACAAGAATCATTACAACAAACAATGCCGCAAGATTTGGAGAATAATGAGCTTGGTGAACTGACCGTTACATTTTTTGATGTAGGAAAAGGTGACTGCATATTAATAGAAGCAACACAAGGAAATATTATGATAGATACAGGATATGAAGAGAATGGAGAAGACATTGTAAGCTGGCTTGGTGATAACGGGATAGATACATTAGATTATTTGATATTAACTCATCCAGACAAAGATCATATTGGAGGTGCGGATATTGTTATTAACAATATTAATGTAATTAATATTATAGATACAAACTGCGTGGTAGATACGCAAGATTATTTAGAATATAAGCAGGCAGCTTTAGACCAAGGGATTGATATCTTGACGCTTACATCTACCAAAGAAATCGAATTAGGTGGAGTAAAACTGACGATATATCCTCCGCTAAGTACAGACTATGCAGGTCAAAATGATTATTCGCTTGTAACGAAGATGATTTATGGAGAAACAGATTATTTATTTGCTGCTGATGCAGAAGAAGCAAGGATTGCTGAAATGTTAAAACAGATTCCTAATATAAAAAGCATGCTTTTAAAAGTACCCTATCATGGTGCGCTAAAAGATAATTCAGAAGAATTTTTTGAGGCAGTTGCTCCTCAATATAGTATTATTACTTGTGATAAGAAAAAAATGTATGAAGATGTTACGAAAATGTTACAAAAATTAAATTCAGAAGTTTTCACAACAAAGCAGGGTGACATAACAGTAAAAAGTGATGGAAATACAATGACAATTAGTCAATAGTCCAAAGCATTGGTGTATATATACTAAGGATGATGTAATAAAGGGCTTAATGTATAAAATACTAAATTTTTAAGTTTGCGTAAAATGTCATAAATTGAAATGTAAAATATTAAAAAAATATTAACAATATTGTAAGAACACAGGAAGCTGTGGACAATACGAGAATTAGTGGTATAATATCTACATGTAATTATCTGGTTGAAGGGAGTAATACGAATGAAATCTGGGAAGAGCGTGTATAAGTCATTAGCATTAATCACACAATTAGGTATAAGCATGCTGGTTCCTATTTTTTTATGCACTTTTTTGGGTGTTTTTTTAGAGGACAGATTTTCTATTAGTGTTTTTGTTCCGTTGTTAATTATCGGAATGTTAGCAGGTGGAAGAAATGTGTATATGCTTGTAAAACATGTAAATAAAGATGTTGAAGTTGATACGGATGATAAGGAGTAGAAACATGTTGAAAAGATGTAGCCTTATTGTCAAAGAACTTTTAATGGGAATTGTTGTATTTGGAATTATTACTGAACTTATTTTATTATTAGTAACGCAGGATAAAATATTTAATTCAATAGGTTTTGTACTTGGATTAATTACTGCAGCAGGAATGTGTATTCATATGCATGTATCATTAGAAGACGCAATTGATATGGATTCTGGAGATGCGCAGAAGCATATAAATAAAGCTTACGGTATAAGAACAGCTGCTGTTTTATTGGTGTTAGGATTGTTATTCTATACTAATATTGGGAGCATAATTACTGGCTTTATAGGTATAATGAGTTTGAAAGTAGCGGCATATTTACAGCCGATTACTCATAAATGTTTTCAAAAATATATAGGTAAAGGAAGGTGATAGTATGATGAATATATTTGCTAGTTCAAGTAGTTTTTTAATGGCAAATGCTGATGTGGATTTTATGATTCATGGTTTGATTAAGTATCATTTGTTTGGTCAAGAGCTGTGGATAACTACAACACATGTAAGCTTATTGTTAGTGTTAATAGCTATAATAATATTTGCGATTACAGTGAATCGTAAAATTAAAAAAGTAAATCTTGAAGACACACCAGGGACATTACAAAACATTGCGGAACTGGCGGTAGAAAAACTTGATAATATGGTTGGTACGGTTATGGGAATTAGAGGAAAAAAATTTGCAAATTATATTGGCACAATTTTTATACTTATATTGAGTTGTAATCTCTCGGGTTTAGTTGGCTTAAGGCCAGCTACAGCTGATTATGGAGTTACATTGGGACTTGCGTCGATAACATTTATCATAATTCAGTATACCAATATTACAGAAAACAAGATAGGAGCCTTTACGGGATTGTTTAAACCATTACCGTTTCTATTTCCTATTAATTTGATTGGTGAAATTGCAGTTCCGATTTCTATGTCATTACGTCTTTTTGGTAATATATTATCAGGAACAGTAATGATGGCATTAATTTATGGATTATTACCGATTTTTGTTAAGATTGGTTTTCCAGCAGCGCTACACGTATATTTTGACGTGTTTGCAGGCGCAATTCAGACATATGTATTTTGTATGTTAACTATGGTGTTTGTCACAGATAAGATGGCAACAGAAGAATAAAATGTTAATTTAGGAGGAAATTATTATGACACAAATTACGAATGAAGGTTTAATTTTAGCATGTTCAGCAATTGGTGCTGGTCTTGCAATGATTGCTGGTATCGGTGCTGGTATTGGTCAAGGTGTTGCAGCTGGACACGGTGCAGCAGCAGTAGGTAGAAATCCAGGCGCTAAATCTGATATCACATCAACAATGCTTTTAGGTCAGGCAGTAGCAGAAACATCAGCTCTTTACGGTTTGGCAATCGCATTTATTCTATTATTTGCTAACCCATTAATCGGTAATCTTTAAGATCTGATTGGAGAAGCTTAGACGATAGATTAAGTTCTATTGATACGAATAATAGATGAAAGGAGGCTGAACCTTGGAACAATTATTTAATCTGAATGCCCAATTACTAGCAGATGCTGGCTTATTAATCATAAGTGTAATTTTACTATTTATTTTTCTTTCTTACATTTTATTTAATCCTGTAAGAAAACTTTTGGAAGATCGTAAGAACAAGGTAAGAAATGATTTAGATATAGCAGTGAAAGAAAAAGAAGATGCGAAAACACTAAAAGCAACATATGATACGAAGCTAAAAGATGTTCATAAAGAAGCGGAGTTAATTTTAAGTGATGCTCGTAAGCAAGCTATTAAAAATGAAAATAAAATTATTGATGAGGCTAAATTAGAGGCAAGTAAAATTATTGAGCGTGCAAATAACGAAGTAGAACTTGAAAAGAAACGAGTTATTGACGACATGAAGCAAGAAATGATTGCAATCGCATCATTAATGGCAGGCAAGGTTGTAGCTAACGCAATTGATACAAAAGTTCAAGACACTTTAATTGAAGAAACAATAAAAGAGATGGGTGATAACACATGGCTAAGCTAATATCAAAAACATATGGTGATGCATTGTTTGAACTGGCACTTGAGGAAAACAAGGTAGACTTGCTTGTGGATGAGACCCGAGCAGTGCTTACTATTCTGAAAGAAAATGTAGATTTGCACAAGTTAATGAATCACCCTAAGATAGCAAAAGTTGAAAAAATCAATATTATGGAAGATATATTCAAAGGTAACATTAGTGATGAATTAACTGGATTTATAAAAATTATTATTACAAAAGACAGATACGGTGAAATTGATACTATATTTGAATATTTTATTGCAACAGTAAAAGAATATAAAAATATTGGAACAGCATTTGTTACAACGGCGGTAGAATTAAAAGAAGAACAGAAGGATGCTTTGATAGCTAAGCTTCTTAAAATAACAAAATATGAGCAAATTGATATGGAATATTGTGTGGATCAAGTTCTTATTGGTGGTATGATAATTCGAATTGGCGATAGAGTAATAGATAGTAGTATTAAAACTAAAATTTACGAAATGTCAAAAAGTTTATCCAAGATACAAAGTTAAAAATTGACAATTTGAAGGGTGAGCGATTAAGTTCGTATCTACCTGTATGTCATAAAGGATTGACAATTACGAGGAAAGAAGGTGCGAGGCTTCATGAATTTGAGACCGGAAGAGATAAGTTCAGTAATTAAAGAACAAATTAAAAAATATGCTACTCAGCTTGAAGTATCAGATGTTGGTACAGTAATTCAGTTTGCTGATGGTATTGCACGTATACATGGCCTTGAAAAAGCAATGCAGGGGGAACTTCTAGAATTTCCTGGAGAAGTTTTCGGTATGGTATTAAACCTAGAAGAAGATAATGTTGGTGCTGTATTACTTGGTGACAGCAGAAATATTGGTGAAGGTGATACTGTAAAGACGACTGGACGTGTTGTAGAAGTTCCAGTTGGAGATGCATTGATTGGGCGTGTTGTAAATGCACTTGGACAACCCATTGATGGAAAAGGACCCATTCAGTCTGATAAATTTCGTCAGATAGAAAGAGTTGCATCTGGCGTTATAGCTAGAAAATCAGTAGATACTCCAATACAAACAGGTATAAAAGCAATTGATTCAATGGTTCCGATTGGTAGAGGACAACGTGAATTGATTATCGGTGATAGACAAACTGGTAAAACAGCTATTGCTATTGATACAATTATTAACCAAAAGGGTCAAGGCGTAAAATGTATTTATGTTGCAATTGGACAAAAAGCATCAACAGTTGCTACAATACTTAAAACGCTTGAAGAGTTTGGCGCAATGGATTATACAACAATTGTTGCAGCTTCAGCAAGTGAACTTGCTCCATTACAATATATTGCTCCATATTCAGGCTGTACCATTGGTGAAGAGTGGATGGAAAAAGGTGAAGATGTATTGGTTGTCTATGATGACCTTTCTAAGCATGCGGCAGCATATCGTACACTTTCCTTATTACTTAAGAGACCGCCAGGTCGTGAAGCTTATCCTGGTGATGTATTTTACTTGCATTCAAGATTGTTAGAGCGTGCAGCTAGATTGTCTGATGAGTTAGGCGGAGGTTCATTAACAGCCCTTCCTATCATTGAAACACAAGCGGGTGACGTTTCTGCTTATATTCCGACTAATGTAATTTCTATTACAGATGGTCAAATTTATCTTGAAACTGAAATGTTTAATGCAGGGTTTAGACCAGCTGTTAATGCAGGTTTATCTGTTTCCCGAGTTGGTGGAGCAGCACAGATTAAGGCAATGAAGAAAATATCTGCACCTATCCGTGTTGAATTAGCACAGTATAGAGAACTTGCAGCTTTCTCACAGTTTGGATCTGAGCTTGATGCCGATACAAAAGAGAAACTTGCACAGGGTGAACGTATTAAAGAAGTATTAAAACAATCACAGTATAAACCTGTACCAGTAGAGTATCAGGTAATTATTATTTATGCTGTAACGAATAAGTATTTAATTGATATTGCAGTTGATGATATCTTAAAATTTGAATCAGAATTATTTGAATATATAGCAACTCATTATTCAAACATCGCTGAAGATATTAAAATGACCAAACAAATGTCAGCAGAAATAGAGCAAGCACTTGTGAAAGCAATTAATGAATTCAAACAGAATTTTAAGTAGAAAAAGTGTGAAGAAATCGTTTACATCTACATATGTATAGAGAATAATATACTGTAGAAAAGCGTATGACGAATAGATTTACACCTATCTCTATGTGCGTAAATAGCACAAACGAAGGAAAGGGTGAACTATCATGGCATCAATGAGAGATATAAAAAGACGTAAAGTCAGTATTCAGAGTACTCAGCAGATTACCAAAGCCATGAAGCTTGTTTCTACCGTTAAGCTGCAAAAAGCAAGGTTACGTGCGGAACGGTCTAAGACATATTTTGATTATATGTATGCAACAGTTACATCAATGCTTGCAAAATCAGGAAATATTAACCATCCATATTTAGTTGCAGGAGAATCAAAGAAGAAGGCAATTATTGTCCTAACTTCGAATAGAGGTCTTGCGGGTGGGTACAATTCCAATATTTGTAAAATAGTTACGAATAGCGATATACCTAAGGAAGATGCATTTGTATATGCAGTTGGACGTAAAGGTAAAGATTTTTTTGCAAGAAGAGGTTATGAGATAAAGGCGGATTATTCTGAGGTTATTAATGAACCCCTTTACAAAGATGCGGCGGATATAAGTAAATCAGTCCTAAATTCATTTGCGAATGGAGAAATAGGAGAAATTTACTTAGCGTATACATCATTTAAAAATACAGTGAGTCATATACCAAACATGATTAAACTGTTGCCAGTTGAAGTGAATGAAACACAAGTAGTCAAAGCGACTGATAAGCTTACAATGATGAATTATGAGCCAGAAGAAGAGGAAGCTTTGAATGTGATTATTCCTAAATACGTAACAAGTTTGATATATGGAGCTTTAGTCGAGGCTGTAGCAAGCGAGAATGGTGCAAGAATGCAAGCAATGGATTCTGCAACAAGCAATGCTGAAGATATGATAGAGGACTTATCATTGAAATATAACAGAGCACGTCAAGGCTCAATTACACAAGAGTTGACAGAAATTATAGCCGGCGCCAATGCAATCAGCTAGGCCGGTAAAAGGAGTGAGAGAGAAAATGGCAGATAAAAATATTGGTAAAATCACTCAGATTATAGGTGCGGTACTTGATGTTAAGTTTAGCGAAGGAAACCTTCCTGAGATAAATGAAGCAGTAAATGTTCCTACTAAAGATGCGGGAATGTTAGTGATAGAAGTAGCACAGCATTTGGGCGATGATACAGTAAGATGTATCGCCATGGGACCTACAGACGGTTTAGTCAGAGGAATGAATGCTGAGTCAACCGGAGCACCAATATCTGTACCCGTGGGTGAACTAACATTGGGACGTATGTTTAATGTACTAGGCCAACCTATTGATAACAAACCTAGTCCTGATGTGAAAGAATATTTACCGATTCATAGAAAACCACCTAAATTTGATGAACTATTAACCGCTACTGAAATATTGGAAACAGGCATCAAGGTAGTTGATTTACTTTGCCCTTACCAAAAAGGTGGAAAAATCGGTTTGTTTGGTGGAGCTGGAGTAGGTAAGACAGTACTGATTCAAGAGTTAATCAGAAATATCGCTACAGAACATGGCGGATATTCTGTATTTACTGGAGTAGGTGAAAGAACAAGAGAAGGAAATGACCTTTATTACGAAATGAAAGAGTCAGGCGTTCTTGCTAAAACAACAATGGTGTTCGGACAGATGAACGAACCACCAGGCGCTAGAATGCGAGTTGGGTTAACCGGTCTTACCATGGCAGAATATTTCCGTGATCAAGGTGGAAAGGATGTATTATTATTTATTGATAATATTTTCCGTTTTACACAGGCTGGTTCAGAAGTATCAGCATTACTTGGACGTATGCCTTCAGCGGTAGGTTATCAACCTACATTACAGACTGAGATGGGTGCTTTACAAGAACGTATTACTTCAACTAAGAACGGATCTATTACATCAGTTCAGGCGGTATATGTACCTGCCGATGACTTGACAGATCCAGCGCCAGCAACAACTTTTGCGCATCTTGATGCAACAACTGTTTTATCCCGTTCTATCGTGGAACTTGGTATTTATCCAGCAGTTGATCCTTTGGAGTCAACTTCTAGAATACTAGATCCACGTATCGTAGGAGAAGAACATTACAAAGTTGCTCGTGGTGTACAAGAAATTCTTCAAAGATATAAAGAATTACAAGATATTATTGCAATTCTTGGTATGGATGAACTTTCAGAAGATGAAAAAATTGTTGTAGCAAGAGCGAGAAAAATTCAAAGATTTTTATCACAACCATTCTTCGTAGCTGGACAGTTTACTGGCTTAGAAGGAAAATATGTGCCACTGACTGAAACAATTCAGGGATTTAGAGAAATTATTGATGGAAAACATGATGATATTCCAGAGAGCCATTTCTTAAATGCTGGTAATATAGATGATGTTATATCCCGCGCAAACAAGTAAGGGGTGAAATGATATGGCAGATGACAGATTATTTAAATTAAGAATCATATCACCAGATCGTGTGTTTTATGAAGGTGACGTAACAATGGTTGAGCTTAAGACGAGTGAGGGAGAAATTGGTGTTTACAAAGACCATATTCCACTCACAACGATTTTGGTTCCCGGAGTAATTAAAATTACGGAGCCAGAGGGTGTTAAGAGAGCTGCACTTTATGCCGGATTTATTGAAATTCTTCAAGATGGAATAACGGTTCTTGCAGAAGTAGCGGAATGGCCGGATGAGATAGATCTTAATCGTGCTAAGGAAGCTAAGATTCGTGCAGAGAGAAGAATTAGTGATGCCCAGAACGATACGGATGAAATGCGTGCGGAAATGGCACTAAGAAGGTCGCTTACACGTCTTGAACTTGGTGGTAAATAAATTTAGAGATAACCTCAATTGGTAAAATAAGCTGATTGAGGTTTATTTTAATATAAATACTATAGAATGCAGTTGTTTGATTACAATTTTTGGAGAATATTTGTTGTGGTTCTCACGTTTATACAGATTTATGGAATACCAGAGAAGTTACCACTTCTTTTAATCTTGTAAGGTCATAGCCATGCTTTGTTGCTGCTATGACTTTTTACGTGCATGGGTACTGACTGCCTGGCTTATTATTTAGTACCATAGAGATGGGCATGGATAGCAGCCGCTCTGTATGAAAAGGAAGAGGGTTTTTCTAATCTAAATTATGAGGTATAGGAATTTAAGATGGATGAAGTGATTCATCAGGAAAAATTAAAAGGTTGGAAACAAGCTTTTTATATGATACTGTGATAGTGTTATAAAGAAGTTAGGTTATTATAAATTAACAATCTATATAGTGTAATCAAGAATATGAAACCATTCATTAACCAATGCTGTTATTGAGATGTTTCAAGTAGATGACAAAGCAGCATTAGGTGAATAAGACAGAGTTGTCATATAGTATAGGGAGGCTTGGTATGCGTATCAAATCGAAAGATATTGCACAGGCACTGGGGATTTCTCCAGCTACTGTTTCTCTGGTAATTAATAACAAACCGGGCGTGAAAGCAGAGACCAAAAAGAAAGTGCAGTCGTATATAGAACAATTAGAATTAAGAAACAGCGGTAAGATAAGTGTGGAGTCCCAATGTGGTAAAGGGACTGTGCTTATGTTGTATTATATCAAACATGGGTTTATTATGAATCGGAAAGAATCTGCTTCCCATTCCAGGTTTTTTAAAGAAATTGAATATCAAGTGAACCGGGCAGGTTACCGGTTTTTGTATGAAGAATTCTATGAGAAGAAAGCAGACATAGAAGAGAGCTTTTCCAGATGGAAGAAAGAAAATGTTCGAGGTATTTATATTATGGCGGCAGAAATGAACCGCAGTGACATCTATCTGTTTCAGAAATTAGATATGACAGTTGTAGTAGGAGATAATCTGTTTTATGATTTGGGAATGGATAGCTTTTTGGTGGATAACAAAGAGGGAATTATCCGAGGTGTAGATTATCTGGTTGACAGAGGACATAGTCATATTGTATATCTTGCAGAGAATACGGGAATTTTTAATTTTTTAGAACGCAGAGAAGCATTTGTAAGTGAAATGGCAAAAAGACAATGCGGGGATAGCAGCAATCGGATTCGGCACTTAGGGAACACGGTGGAAGATGTGTATAATGCTATGAACAAATATTTAGATGAAGGACTCCACAAGACTTCAGCTTTTGTACTGGAAAGCTCGGTTATATCATTAGGGGTCAGCAAGGCTTTATTAGAACGGAATATGAAAGTACCAAGAGACATATCATTAGTAGGATTTGATGCACTGCCAAAGCTTAGTATACCGGGACTGAATCTCACCTTAATAAAGGGGACACATAGCAAACGACACGAGGCAGCAATCAAGCATCTGTTGCAGCATTTGGTAAGTGGTAACGAAGAAGAACAGATGGTAAGAGTCTACTACCGAACTAAAATATTGGAAGGCGACAGTGTCTTTGATAAGACAAAGTATATCTATTCATAATAAATTTTTAAAGAAAATTTAAAGATATGTATTTATTTACTAAAAAAGTCAACAAAAATGTAACAAAAGCTATGCAAAATTGATAAGAATATAGAAAAATCTAAGGGGGATTGCTTGTATCATAGTGGAATGCTACGATAAACTTACAAATAAGATAAGCGCGTATCTTAAATATACAAGGTGTTTTATTATTAGGAGGAGAAAATCATGGCTAAAAAAAATTATGATGAACTGGCAAAACAAATCGTAGCCAAAGTCGGTGGTAACGGTAATGTATTATCTTTAATACATTGTGCAACACGTTTACGTTTTCAAATTAAGGATAAATCAAAAGTGGATAAGAAGGGGCTAGAACAGACAGAAAAAGTAATTACAGTCATGGAGGCAGGAGGTCAGATTCAAGTCGTAATTGGCAATGCGGTTGGAGATGTCTATGATGCTATTCTTGCCAATACGGCTGTAAAAGCGGGAGAAGGAGAGAACGTAAATAAGAAAGACAAGAATATTTTAAATGTGTTCATGGATACTATTTCTGGAATCTTTGCTCCAATGCTTGGTGCATTTGCCGGAGCAGGTTTACTAAAAGGCCTTTTGATTCTTTGCACAACGTTAGGATGGCTGACATCTGATATGGGCACCTATCGTATCCTTTATGCAGCAGCAGACGGTATCTTTTATTTTCTTCCACTGTTTCTTGCGTTTACGGCGGCAAAGAAATTTAAAGCAGACACATTTGTGTCGGTAGCAATTGCAGCAGCACTGCTATATCCGGATTTGACAAATGCATATTCTACAGGAGATTCACTCACTTTTCTTAATATTCCAGTAGTATTGGTAAGTTATGTATCCTCAGTTATTCCAATCATTATTTCAATTTATGTATTTTCCAAATTAGAAAAAGTATTAAAAAAGATTTTCCCAGATATTGTAAAAAATATTTTTACTCCGTTGGTATCGTTAGTAATTATGGTTCCTGCAACTTATCTTGTGATTGGACCGATTGCAAACTTTGTAAGCAGTGAATTGGCAAGCGGATATATGGCAATGGTAGGATTAAGCCCAGCCATTGCAGGTTTCATTATTGGACTGATCTGGCCTGTAGTAGTTATGTTTGGTTTGCATTGGGGTTTTGCACCAATCGCTATGAATAATATTTCTCAGTATGGAAGAGATACCCTTTTTACAATTACCGGACCAAATAATTTTGCGCAAGCTGGTGCGACCTTAGGTGTATTCTTAAAGACGAAAAATTTAAAAGTAAAAGAAGTAGCGGGACCGGCAGCATTTACCGCAGTTTTAGCTGGTATTACAGAACCGGCAATCTATGGTGTTACATTAAAATATAAAAAACCATTTTTTATTGGAGCATTCTTCTCTGGTATTGCAGGAGCAATTACAGCAGTAGCGGGAACAAGCTGTCCGACAGTGCTTGGAACAAGTTTGCTTACTATGACAGGGTATATTGGAACGGGTTTTGTAGGATTTTGTATTGCATGTGCAATCGCATATTTTGGATCTGCAATCTGTACATATTTATTTGGATACAGTGATAAAATGTTGGTAGATGAACTGGCTACTCCAGATAGCGTAACAATCAAAGACACAGCAGTGGCAGCACCAATAGACGGGCAAGTCATCGCTTTATCAGATGTAAAAGACGAAACATTTTCTACTGGTATAGTAGGAAAAGGTATTGCAATTATTCCAGAAAATGGAACCATAGTTGCACCAGTTGATGGCACAATCAGTACAGCATACCCACATGCAATTGGTATGGTAAGTGACTCGGGAGTAGAGATCTTAATTCACTTTGGATTAGATACGGTCAAATTAGAAGGCAAACATTTTGAGTTGAAAGTCAAAGAGGGCGATCAGGTCAAAGTGGGTGATGTTATGATTCAGGCTGATATGGCAGGCATTAAGGCAAAAGGATATGATGTCACTACCATGGTGTTAGTAACCAATACGGATGATTTTGCAGAGATAAAGTTAACTGATGTAAAAAAAGTAAAAGCGTTAGATATCGTTTTTGATTGCATTTCCAAATAAGAGTTAAGTTTGTGGAGGTTTCCAAATGAGTAAGTTAAAAATACATGAAAATGGCAGTAATTTCACATTAAATGGACAGGATTTCTTCTACCTTGCAGATACTGTTTGGAGTGCATTTACCAATTCATCCATGGAGGAATGGGAGTTTTATCTGGAGAAACGTTATCAGCAAGGATATAGTGTGCTTCAGGTAAATACTCTTCCACAGTGGGACCGGAGTATGTCGGATTGCGATATATACCCGTTTGCTTCATTAGACGGTCAGAAATTTGATTTCACACAGTGGAATGAAGCATACTATTCAAGAGCGTGCAAGATGTGTCAGATGGCAGTGGATAAAGGATTCCAACTTGCACTAGTAGTGCTGTGGCTGAATTATGTGCCGGGCACATGGGGCAGCAGGATGAGCAATATCAATATTATGCCAAAAGATTTCGTGGCAGAGTATGTATCCAAAGTAGTAGATGTATTTGAAGAGTTCGATCCTATCTATGTCATAAGTGGAGACACGGATTTTGACACAAAAGAATCAGTAGAATATTATGAAATAGCCTTAGACACTGTGTGTAAGAAATCTAAGGATTCACTAAAAGCTATGCATATAAAAAGAGGATATGATTACATCCCAAAACAATATTTAGACCGAATCAGCTTTTACATGTTCCAGTCTGGGCATAATGCCGAGGGTCAGGAAATGGCCTATGTATTACCAGAGAATTTTAGTAAGAAGTATCCGAAGAAGCCAATCATCAATGCAGAACCATGCTATGAGCAGATGGGATACAGTAGGAACTTATACGGTAGATTCCAAGCATATGATATTCGCAAAGCTGCATGGTCCTCCATTTTGTCCGGTGCATGCGCCGGAGTAACCTATGGAGCACATGGTGTATGGAACTGGAAGAAACTGTATAAGAAAAGCAAATCTTTGTTTGGCGAAGGTTTTGATGAAGCTTTTCCAATGCAGGAGGCACTTTTGTTTCCGGGCGCATGGGATTATGGATATATCCGGTCATTATTTGAGATGAATCATATTACGGAATTAATTCCAGCACAGGAACTTATTACAGAGAAGTCACAAGAGATTCGCATGGCAAGAACACCGGATTATAGATACATAATCTATATGCCGTATACTACAGAGATGGTATTGAAAATAGAGCCTGATGAGTATAAAATAAAGGTAATAGATCTTGAAACAGGACGTATCGCACGAGGACATTATGAAGTGAAAGAAAATGGCATACGGATTTTAATGCATTCATTTCAAAAAGATGCAGTGATTTTTTTGACAAAATAGAAATTATAATGAAATAACAAAAAATCGGATATAGCTTCGTTAAATATATTGGCAATCTTTCATGCTATCCGCCTAAGAAAATAGTTTAGATAGTATCATAAATATGTAACTCCTTACGAGGGTAGGTAACTATAAACTCGTGAGGAGTCTTTCGTTTTAACAAAAAGTCCTTAAAAAATGTGGCTTGTGGCATTGCACGAACGCCTCAACTAATTAAATAAGATAAGTTATTTAAGCGATGATTATTTTATAAGAATTAATTTTATTTATTCATAAATGCAAAATTGATTCAAATCATCGGTGTTTCCCATTGATATTTTTTCATATCAACAAGTCCATCAATAAATTCGATGCCATCTTCTTGTAACAACATGATTTGTTTGTTAGCTCCACCAAAAGCAAATGCTTGTGATGGTTTTCCATCTTTTGTGACCACTCGATAGCAAGGGATGTTTTGTGGATCGGGGTTAGTATGTAACGCATATCCTACAACACGAGCCCATCTTCTGTTTCCGGCAAGAGCGGCGACCTGACCATAAGTAGCCACATAACCCTTTGGTATGCGTTTTACAACTTCATATATTTTATCAAAAGTATTCATCTTATTCATAGCTCCTTCATAAATCTTTAGGTTTTCATTTTCTTACAAATGTAGTTGTTTCCTCGTTGTTATTTTACCATTAAGCGTAGTTCTAATCTACAATAATTTAATTTACAGTATTATAATTCAATGTATAAAATACCTTTAAAAGGCAATACTTGGGATAACAACAGTAACAAGTATTACCAAATGGAGGTATTTTTATGAAAAAAATAATGGTATTTTTAATTGCAGCAATATGGACATTTCTAGGAATCAGTTACTTTTTAGAAAGAAATATTGTGGATGATGGTAAAATAGTGGAGGCGTTTAGTCAGACTGCCTTTGCAAATGAAGAAAGCGTCATAAGTATTGACGGAGAATATACGGGAGATTATTTAGGTACTGATGAGGCAAAAGCTTTATTAAGTGAAATTGCTACAGCGTTGGGGATTGATCAAAATTATGAGATAACACAACAAAGAGAAGAACAAAGAGGGGAATTGGTTCTTACAAAAGAGGCAAAAAGAGCCCAAACAACTCTTAAATTTATTACATGTGAAACGAATACAGAAAATAATACATTAAATGCCACTCAGTATGTGACGGCCGAGATCAAACTATATGATACAGCAGAGTGTGCACTTGCGTATCGAAACATGTTAGAAGAAAGCTTAGATAACAACCAAGTGACAGGAGATATAACAGTAAGTTTAAGAGGAAAATATCCAGGAGAACTTTCATTGGAAGAAAAAAATGTGATAGCAGATGAATTATTAGAAAAATTAGATACTAATATTAAAACAGAACAAAGAAGTGATGACATATATGTAATATATGGTTATAGTAAATATATTAGCGAATTTAAAGAAGTAGGAAATCAAAAAATAAATGTTAGTCTTGCTATGAATTACAATGAAGAAGAAAAAAGTACGTACATTTATTTATCAACACCGCTTATTAATGAGGATTATTAGTAACGATGTAGTGACCATTATTCTTAATATGCATATAGTATTATATAATATGTGAATTAAGGAGTATATATGGATTATAGGAACTATATGCCATTTGGTTATGGACAGATGCCTTATTATGAAGGATTCAAATTTCCGATAGACACAAGTGAAGAAGAACAAATGGAAAGAGATACTGAATATATGAAGAGTCTTTATCCATCGCAGGCAAAGAACATACAGGCACTTGTAGATGATGAGTGTGATAAGTTGGAGTATGAAGGTAGCATCATGTTTGATGAATACCCAGATAAACTGGGCTTAAGAAAAATCAGAATGGATATTTACGCTAAATATAATAAAGATATTCAGAAACAAGATATGCAAGAAGATGTTAGTGAAGAAGACGATATCTATATGATGAATTATAGTTACCACCGCAGACCACCAATGCCACCACCGGGACCGCGTCCGGGCCCAGGTCCAGGTCAAAACAACCCAACAATGGATGTGATAGATATACTATTATTTAATGAAATATATAAGAGAAGATGTAGGCATAATAGGTGTCGAAGACGATTATATTGGTAATACATGATAATTAAATAAGAAAAGTTTAAAATAAGGTTGAGGTTTTGCGACAAAGGAATTAAAATATAGTCATAGCAAATTGCTATGACTATATTTTAATAAGGTGGAAATATATGAATGAATTAAATGCATTACTGAAAAAATGTTTAAATAGAGAATTGGTTAAAATCATAATAAGTAATCCTAGAGAAAAAGAAGGACCAGGTAAAATAGTAATAAGGCCTATTTTATTAAAAGAAGAATTGTGGTTTCAAGAGACAATTTATGTAGAAAATAAAGCGCTTCACAAGAATTATAAGGAAGAATTTATACAAG
The DNA here is from genome assembly GCA_041821265.1 of Lachnotalea sp. Classification (GTDB taxonomy): domain Bacteria; phylum Bacillota; class Clostridia; order Lachnospirales; family Lachnospiraceae; genus Lachnotalea. Next base: position 30,012 of record JBGUEQ010000030.1, read on the forward strand.
AAGAATTGATTAAAAACATAACCACTAATTTTAAACAACTTCAAATAGAACATAGCACTTTAAATGCGACAATACTTGTTAGCAAAAAAGGCAAGGTTACAATTAGCATCAAGGAGAATCCAATAATAGAGAGTACGAATTCATTAATTCTATCGCATAATAGGACAAAACAGTATATAATACCTGAAGGGAAGAAAGTTGATTTCTTGGTTGATTTAGGTGTCATGACGCAGGATGGAAAGATTGTTCGAAGCAAATACGATAAGTTTAAGCAGATAAATCGATTTTTAGAGTTTATTGAAGATATATTACCTAAGTTATCAAAGACAAGCGAAGTCAAGATAATTGATTTTGGATGTGGAAAATCATATCTTACCTTTGCGATGTACTATTATTTGAAAGAGTTAAAAGGCAGAGACGTTAGAATTATTGGTTTGGATTTAAAGGAAGATGTGATTGATCATTGTAATAAACTAAGTGAAAAGTATGGTTTTGCAAAGTTACGGTTCTATAAAGGTGATATTGCACAATTTGAAGGTGTGGATGCCGTTGATATGGTTGTTACGTTGCATGCATGTGACACTGCTACAGATTACGCACTAGAAAAGGCTGTTACGTGGGGGGCAGAGGTTATTTTGTCAGTTCCATGTTGTCAGCATGAATTGAACAAGCAGATACAAAATGAAGTTTTGGGGCCAGTGTTTAAGCATGGTTTAATTAAGGAACGTATCGCAGCACTTGTTACAGATGCGCTTCGCGCAGAATTGCTGGAGAGCAAAGGGTATAAGGTTCAAATACTGGAATTTATTGATATGGAACATACACCTAAAAACATTCTAATTAGAGCAGTGAAAGATAAAAGTGTTCATAATGATTTGAATCAATATAATAAATGTAAAGAATTCCTTGGTGTTTATCCTACATTAGAGAAAATATTAATACACGAAGAGTTAGGAGGAAATGTATGAAAAAGACCATTATAAAGGCCATCATATTAGCGATAATATTTTTTATCGGTATTTATTTTTTGACTCAATTTAAAGGGAAAGATAATACGGATCAGATTGTAACTATGGCACAACCTACGTTTCCAATCATATCTCTGACGAGTTTTGATGAGAATATGAATGAACTTCATGGTTATATCGATGAGATGGAAGCTAATTATATGAGAGATACAATTACTCCGCTAAGTGAAGATAGAATTTTACCTATTTCAATTAATGATTATGGTTATGATATTAAGAAAATATCATATGAGGTACGAAGCCTAGATACCGAAAGGCTAGTAGAAGAAACTGAGGTAACCGATTATAAGACCAAGGGGAAAACGGTTAATGCTACATTCAATATTAAGAATCTTCTAGAAGATAACAAAGAATATATTCTTAAAATAATGATAACAACAAATACAGAAGAAAATATCAATTATTATACACGAATTGTAAAAGCAGACAGTTGGAATGTCAAAGAAAAAGTGGATTTTGTAAAAGAATTTAGTGAAAAAACATTTGATAAGGACCAAGCAAAAGATCTGGTTAAATACTTAGAGTCAAATTCTTTGGGAGATAATAGTAGTTTTAATAAAGTTAATATTAATTCCAAATTTGAACAAGTGACATGGGGAAGTTTAAATGTAAAACGAGTAACAGAGCCAATACCGGAAATGAAAGAAACTGACAAACAAACAGCAAGCATCGTGTTGAATTATATTGTTAGTGTAGAAAATGAGAGTGGAGTAAACGAAAGTTATAATGTAAAAGAATACTATCGAGTAAGATATACAGAAGATAGAATTTATTTATTAGATTTTGAAAGAACAATGAATCAGCTATTTGATTCAAGTAATTTAGTATCTAAAGACAATAAGCTTACGCTGGGCATCACTGGCACTGACATTGAATATAAGGATAATACAAGTGGAACGATAGTTGCATTTGTTCAGGAACGAGAATTGTATTTACTAAATATTAGCAGCAATAAGATGATGAGGCTTTTTAGTTTTAAAGATGATGAACTAGATTCTAGAGAAAACTATAATCAAAATGATATAAAGATATTAAATGTAGATGATGAAGGCAATGTTTCGTTTTTAGTTTACGGCTATATGAATAGAGGAGAACACGAAGGACAAGTTGGAATCGATGTTTTTTATTATAGTAATAGTCTTAATACAACAGAAGAGGAAGTGTTCATTCCATCTACTCAACCATACCAAATCATGAAAGAATCAATGGATAATTTTGTTTATTTAAATGATCAGAATGAAATGTATGTTGATATAGATGATTCTATCTATTGCGTTGATTTAGAAGAACGAAGCTTCGCTATTGTAGTTGATAATCTACCTTCAAATGGATATGTAATGTCAAAAGATAGCAATATAATTGCCTGGCAAAACGAGGAGAATGTCGCTAGCTCAACCCAGATTACAATATTAAATCTTTCCAATGGACAAAAGAATACAGTTGAAGTAGGGGACGATGAAAGAGTAATGCCGATTGGTTTTATGGATGATGATTTTATTTATGGTGTGGCAAAGTCAGAAGATATTATAAAGGATACCACAGGTGTAGTTTTATTTCCGATGTATTGTATTCGCATCCAAGATTATAGTGGAAATATAGTTGAGGAATATCAACGCGATGGAATATATATTGTAACTGCGCAGATTAACGATAATGTAATTAACTTAACACGAGCTACATTTGATACATCGGGTTATACTTATTTAGCAGATGATAGTATTATGAACAGTTTGGAAACAGATGAAGGAAAAACGTCTTTAAATACGGTTACTTCAGATCCAAAAGAAATCCAAATACAATTAGTACTTGGCCAATCATTTGTGGAGAATGCCCCTACTATAGTGCATCCGAAGCAAATAGTATCGAATGAAGATATAACACTTAAGCTAAAATCCACAAAGGAAGAGAATGAAAAATATTATGTCTATGCACAGGGCGACCTTCAAGGGATATATCTCAATAGCAGTGAAGCGGTAAAAGAAGCAGATGTTGCCGCGGGTGTTGTAGTAGATGATAATCAAGAATATATTTGGGAGAGAGGAAACCGTTTAACTCGAACACAAATATCTAGTGTGACTGCCAAAAAAAATGAAAATGGAAGTAGTTTGGCAACGTGTCTGGATAGTATTTTGCAATTGGTTGGAACTAATGTGGATTCAGCTTCGCTACTTGATCGAGGTGAAAATGCAGTATCAATTTTAGATGAATACATCGATGGTACAGTAGTAGAATTATCGGATACACCGTTAAATGCAGTGCTTTATTATGTGAGCAAAGGGGCACCAGTTATTGCACAACTAGATACGGAAACAAGTGTATTGATTGTAGGGTATGACGAGTTGAATATAAGTGTGATGAATCCTAAAACAGGAACCATCTATAAGATAGGAATGAATGATAGTACGGAGCTATTTGAAAAAGCTGGTGGATTGTTTGTAACTTATATTAGCAATAAATGACTATATGAATGATGCTGTTTATAATAGGGAAGTTTAAAGAACTTCCCTATTATAAACAAAACGTATATACAAAGATATAGTTTCTAATTTTTGATGATATCAAGAATAGCCTTTAGCTTAACGATATAATTGTGTTCAGAACTAACTTTATTATATCCATTAAGTGCGATTGCCTTTCTTTCATTTTCATGTCTTAAATAGTAATCAGCTTTATCAATAAGCTCATCTACGCTACCATAGAATACAAAATCTTTATCGGCTTCAAAGTAATCAAAAAAATCCTCTTGGTAGTTACTTAATAGAAACCCACCAGTACCCATAATATCCATAGCTCTAAGCGGAATTCCGGTCTTAATACTTTTTAAAGTAATATTGAGGTTTATTTTGCTAAGTTGAAATACTTTTGGCATATCTATGTAGAAGTCTATAGGTCCTTTGTTAATAGCTGCGCCGACTTTGATTTCGGGATTAAAGGTATAGAGAGAGGTAGTAAAGCGCTTCGAAACAGTAGTAAGTAATTCAATTCTCTCCAGGGAAGTAATCTTTCGACAAAGAAAATAATTAGCATATACGTAACGTGTAGTAGCAAATGAATCAGGTTCAATACGATAAGGCATGGTATGTTCCAAATTATCAAGAATTTTGTCACTAATGCAATTTTCAAGTAAATTAAAACCGTATATTTTTAATTGGGACTGTATAAGTCCGTCTAAAAATCCGACCGTATAATCATCTTCTTTAGTCAACAGTTTATCTTTAAGGCGGTCATATAAATTATGATTTTCGTTATAGAGAGAACCAACAAATGATATATCGCTGGAATAATTAGTTAAATCCTGGGATGAAAATTGTAATTGAGAGAGTCGCTTGGTATTAACAGCGAGTGGAAGATAATATACAGTTTTTATTCCTTTGGAAGAAAGTTCGTTGAAAGTAAATTTATCAAAAATAAATATATAATTACATTTATTTATAATATTTGCTGAATATAATTTGACGAATGGACTATCATAAATCCAGGAAGCATATTTTGCGTTTGTTTGATTGCAACCCTCTGAAACTGCGGGATAATAATTAAGCGTAAATACAAGGTTGTAATCGCTTGCTACTATATTAGTTTTTAATTTATCAATAAACTCATAGTCCATATCAACATGTGATTTTAAATCAAGATGCATAATATCTACGGTATTTCCGAGTTCTTTTAATATATCTATAATATCATCTTTTCCATAACAGTCCCAATCTAGAAATAATATTTTCATTAACAAAATCCCCTTTATATATTAAAATGATAACTATTTCATACCTTCATAGTTACCGCTATGCGATGCACACAAAATGTAATAACATTGCATTTTGGCGCTATAAAACTCGAGATTTTGCTACGCAAAACACCTCGTGCACGCTGGGTACTGAATAGTTACATAAAATGCTTAATTCGTATTAAATAAAATAGGTTGTATGGTAATGTATAAACTACTTATAAAAATTAATTAAAGAATTAGCTACTCTTATTATAATATATTTTAGCATGAATTAATAGATTGAATTATTTTAGAGAATTAAATAATTACAATTAATTTTATGCTACAATGAAAAGTGAATAACAAAATACTCTCTTTGAAAATTAGAATGCAATGATTCAAAAAAACTTTCATGAATAGTAGGCAAAAAATATAGAAGCTATTAAAAAGCAACCATATAAGAACGGAGCAAACAGATACTTCATCGGATATTACAATTACTGAATGTGCAGAACAGTTAAATTGCCACCCTAGTTATATATGGAAAGTACTAAAAACAGAGAAATATATGTCTTTTATGAATTTAGTAGCAATGAAAAATTAGAAATTGCAAAAGAAATGTTCGTAAATACTGATTTTATGATTACGCAGTTTGCAAAAAAGCTGAATTATACAATAGGAGGTTTTGCTATAAACTCACTGGAATAAATTTTCTTAATGCGGAACTCTTTGAATACTTTACATGCAGAAGTATTTGATACTTATGTATATACTTGTGGTATTACAAAAGGTCAGTATTCCTATGCAACAACAGAATCAGAAAGTGATAGTTGTGACGATAAACTAAGTGTTATACTTATGGATTTTAGAAGGAAAAGGGTTATATAACAGCAAAAGAATGGAAACGATTTTGTTCCTCTACGGTACCACTAGCTAGAATTGAGAAATATATTTATGAACATGGAGAGCTATGTCATTTTCGGGTGGAAGTGGCTAATAAATCAAAAGAGATCCTTTATACCAAAAATTGAGAGGAAGCGAAATTAGGACTGATGCAAGGTAAAAAGGTAAAACACTCATCACTATTTAAAAAATAAACACTCATCACTATATAAAAAAACACTCATCACTATATAAAAAAATATTGACAAGATGAGGCGAGTGGGTTATAATGTACGTGTTATGCTTTGTCTTAAGAACTATATATGAGTTGCAATTAAGTTAAGCCCGATACATAATGTATTAGTGCTTTTTTTTTACGCGAACAGTAAATCAATAAATATTAGAATTTATTGATTGATGAAGGTCGCGATTACTAGAGAATGGTTAACATATTTTCTTGGTTTGCAACGCATACTAAAATAAATTCGAGAATAAAACTCATAAAGGAATGCCTCATACTTCACGGCGAAGTACAAGTTAAGGTAAGCGAGATAACTTGGAAGGAACAATTGTTCCTATGAAAAATGCAATGAAGTTACATTGTGGGTTACGAGTAAGTGGTGAAGTGAATTATGAGTATTCACTGGACTAATAAGGCCTGGCGTAAAAGGCGCATATTGTAGATACACGGTTTGTATTAAGAAAGGAATTAATATATGGAAACAATTAGATTTGACGAGTTAGGATTATCAGAACCAATAATAAGAGCTGTAACAGAGATGGGGTTTGAGGAAGCAACTCCAATTCAAGCTCAAGCAATACCAGTAGCAATGGCAGGAAAAGATATGATTGGGCAGGCCCAAACTGGAACAGGAAAAACTGCAGCATTTGGTATACCGGCTCTAGAAAAAGTTGATATTAAGAATAAACATTTACAGGTAATTATGCTTTGTCCAACAAGAGAACTTGCTATTCAGGTAGCAGAAGAGATAAGAAATTTATCGAAATTTATGCATGGAGTGAAGATTCTTCCAATATATGGTGGTCAGGATATTGTAAAACAGATTCGTTCATTAAAAGCAGGAACACAAATTATGATCGGAACACCAGGACGTGTTATGGATCATATGAGACGTAAAACAGTTAAGTTTGACAATGTTCATACAATTATTTTGGATGAAGCTGATGAAATGTTAAACATGGGATTTAGAGAAGATATCGAAACAATTCTAAAAGAAGTTCCAGATGAAAGACAGACTGTATTATTTTCAGCTACTATGCCAAAGGCAATTATGGATATTGCTAAAACATACCAAAAAGATGCTACATTAGTCAAAGTAGTTAAAAAAGAATTGACAGTACCAAATATTGATCAGTTTTATTATGAAGTAAAATCTAAAAATAAAGAAGAAGTATTATCTAGACTTTTAGATATATATGCTCCAAAATTATCAATTGTATTCTGTAACACGAAAAGAATGGTTGATGAACTTGTAAGCTCATTACAAGGAAGAGGGTACTTTGCTGAAGGCCTTCATGGCGATTTAAAACAATCTCAAAGAGATAGAGTTATGAATAGCTTTAGAAATGGTAAGACAGAAATTTTGATAGCAACTGATGTTGCAGCCAGAGGTATAGATGTTGATAATGTTGACGCAGTATTTAACTATGATTTACCACAGGATGATGAATACTATGTTCATAGAATTGGTAGAACTGGAAGAGCTGGAAGAATGGGTAAGGCATTTTCATTTGTAGTAGGTAAAGATATATACAAATTGAAAGATATCCAAAGATACTGTAAGACAAAAATATTGGCACAACCTATTCCATCAATAAATGATGTTAAGAGCACCAAGGTTGATAAAGTATTAGAAAAGCTTAATGTAATTATTGAAGAAGAAGATTTAACAGCAATGACTACAATTATTGAAAAACGCGTGAATGAAGTAGATTGTACTTCAATGGATATTGCTGCTGCATTTCTTTACTTAGCATTAGGCGATAAAGCAGAAGAAGAACAGCCTAAGAGCTTTGAATTTGGAAACACAGGCGCAGAAGAAGGAATGGTTCGTTTGTTTGTTAATATTGGTAAAAAACAAAATATTCGACCAGGAGATATTTTGGGTGCAATTGCAGGCGAAAGTGGAATGCCGGGTAAATTAGTAGGTTCTATTGATATGTATGATAAATATACATTTGTAGAAGTACCTCGTGAATATGCTCCAGCAGTGCTAAAAGCTATGGAAAATGCTAAAATCAAAGGTAAAAATATTAATATTGAGCCAGCAAATCAGAAATAAGGCGAAAGATTGTGATAGCTGAAAAATTGTACCAAAGAACATTAACGTTGCAGTATATGACGCATAGACGGAGGTAAGTATGATTGTTGAAGGTAAAAGTGGAAAAGTAGAAAATTATAAGTTCACAGCAGTAGTGTTTACAGGTTTATACTTGATATTTCAAGTAGTTGCATTATTTAATAATAGTGCAGAGAATCCAGCGTATACAACCATGATGAAAAACGCAATCAGATTTGAACAAATTGGTGTTGGAATCTGTGTCGCGGTATATGATATCATAGCATTGAATAAATATTTTAACTACAAGAAACATGATAAATTATCTTATATCATACATCCTAAAGTAGAAAAAGTTCTAGAAGTTTTATGCTTAGGTTGCGGTGTTATTGGTTTTGGAATGGCTTGCTTTTACTAATAAATTTAATTATTATATTATAAAATAGCTCACGCACAAAATGCGTGAGCTATTTTATAATATTAGTAGGCAAAGTTTTGTATCCTTCGCTACGCATAAAATTGCGCCTAAATGGGTGGTTACAAATTAATGAAATTTTTTGAGGCTAAATCCAGCAAAAATATACAAAATGAATGCAAACATTTTCAGTACATTGTATACAATTTATAAAAAATATGAGGGAATACTTAAATGTTTGTGCACACTTTTTCGACACGTAATGCTATAATAATTCTTGTAACCCCCCCCCAATACATTATATAGTTTTTGCTACACCCCATAAAAAGAAATACCTTCTCCTAAAAAGACAGCCGATCGGATGGCTGTCTTTTTTATGTGCATTTTTATATTAAAAAATTACAATTGGAAAAGAAGCCTAAAATACCTTGTATAAAAGATTAATCTATTATAGAATATAGTTAATATCTATATGTTTTGGGAAGAGGAGCCTGTTATGGATAACATGGAAGATGTATTTCAAAAACAATTATATATCACTCAAATGAGACCAGTACTTAATAGAAGTGCATTGTTTTCTGACGAAACAGAGAATTACCGCACTCCAGCCGAACCGGAAATTAATTCCTACGTTACTATAAAATTTAGAACGAAGAAGGACAATATTGATGCGGTTTATTTTATGACTGCTACAAATCGATATGAGATGATTAAATACAAAGTCGAAGGTAATTTTGACTTTTATAAGTTTGAGCTATTTGTTTCAGATGAAATCGTGAACTATTACTTCGAAATAGTTGTGGGTAGAATGAAATGTTACTTTAATAAACTAGGTACTACCCGCAATGTAGAAGAATACTACTCGTTTTCTGTTATACCCGGATACGCTACTCCTACATGGGCGAAGGGCGCTGTAATTTATCAGATTTTTACGGATCGTTTTTATAATGGAGATGTAAGCAATGATGTCGAAGACCGAGAATATAGTTACATACAAGATGGAGTAACGAAAGTAACTGATTGGAATAAGTATCCAGCTGTTATGGATGTAAGAGAATTTTATGGTGGAGATTTACAAGGTGTTATTGATAAAATGGACTATCTCAAAGATTTGGGGATTGAAGTAATTTATTTTAATCCATTATTTGTCTCACCTTCTAATCATAAATATGATATTCAAGACTATGATTACATTGACCCCCATTTTGGAAAAATTGTAAATGATGGTGGAGAATGCTTGTCATTAGGCGATAATAATAATAAAAATGCTACCAAGTATATTAAAAGAGTAACGGATAAAGCTAATCTGGAAGCAAGTAACCAACTGTTTGCGTCTCTTGTAGATAAAGCCCATGAGAATGGTATTAGAGTAATACTTGATGGTGTATTTAATCATTGTGGATCTTTTAATAAGTGGTTAGATCGAGAAAGAATTTATGAGGATGAAGACGGCTATGAAAAGGGTGCATTTGTATCGGAAGATAGTCCTTACAGAAGTTTTTTTAAGTTTTATACAGACGATTCGTGGCCTTATAATCAAGAGTATGATGGCTGGTGGGGGCACAGTACGCTTCCTAAACTGAATTATGAAGAATCACCAATGCTACAAGAATATATACTCAATATAGCGAAGAAGTGGGTATCTCCGCCCTATAATGTAGATGGGTGGCGTTTGGATGTAGCTGCCGATTTAGGCCATAGTAATGAGTACAATCATAAGTTTTGGAAAGCGTTTCGAAACGCGGTTAAGGAAAGCAATCCGGAAGCCATTATATTAGCGGAGCATTATGGTGATCCCAAAGAATGGCTGCGTGGAGACGAATGGGATACTGTTATGAACTATGATGCTTTTATGGAGCCAATCACGTGGTTTTTGACGGGATTAGAGAAACATAGTGATGAATACAGAGAAGACCTTAAAGGGAACGCAGGAAGCTTCTTTGGGGCTATGCTTCACCATATGGCAAGCTTTAATGGAGACGCATTATATATATCAATGAATGAGTTATCGAATCATGACCACTCAAGATTTTTAACGAGAACAAATGGCAAAGTAGGTCGGATTGGAAAGTATAGTTCACAAGCAGCGAATGAGGGCGTTAACAAAGGCATATTTAGAGAAGCAGTTATGATACAAATGACATGGCCAGGAGCACCTACCATTTATTATGGTGATGAAGCTGGTGTATGTGGTTTTACTGATCCGGATAATAGAAGGACCTATCCTTGGGGAAATGAGGACCATGAGTTAATTCAATTTCATAAGGATGCCATTGCACTTCATAAAGCTCACAGAGTTTTGAAGTATGGTTCTATAAAGTTCTTGGTAGGCGAGCCAAATGTAATAGTATATGGCAGATTTGATGAAAATGAACAGATGATTATACTGATTAATAATGATGAAAAAGCAAAAAGTATTGAGGTGCCAGCTTGGGAGATCGGTTTGCCTTCAGACTCAAGGCTGAAACGTATTATGCTTACAACGCAAGATGGATATAGTTTGGAAGATTTTTATTACAAAATGGAAAGTGATTTTCTAGTATTAACATTACAAGGAAGAACTTCCATGGTTCTTAAAAATTTTTAAAAAAATACTTGCACTTTTTTCCCTCTTATGTTATAACTATATATTGTCAGGACTGATTCGGTTGAACCAATCAAGCCCTGTTCATATATAAAATGGATGGATTCCCGAGCGGCCAAAGGGGACAGACTGTAAATCTGCTGTCGACGACTTCGAAGGTTCGAATCCTTCTCCGTCCATTAGGATATTTCCTAATATCCATGCCGGCGTGGCGGAACTGGCAGACGCACAGGACTTAAAATCCTGCGGGACTTATACTCCCGTACCGGTTCGATTCCGGTCGCCGGCATTATAATAGAAGCTTCAAACTCAGAAATGAAAGAGTTTGAAGCTTCTTGTGTTAGTACATATAGAACAGTAATATAAATTGTCTTACAAATAATCATAAAAAATGGAAAAGTTAGACAATTAAATAAATAATTTTGGGTTGACATAAACGTAAATTTCTGATAAAATCAATGATGTTGCTAACAAAACTACTTAGATCTATTGGCCCAGATAGCTCAGTCGGTAGAGCAGAGGACTGAAAATCCTCGTGTCACTGGTTCGATTCCGGTTCTGGGCATTTTGATTGAAGTAACATATAATATGCGGGTGTGGTTCAATGGTAGAACGCTAGCCTTCCAAGCTAGATGCGTGGGTCCGATTCCCATCACCCGCTTTAGCAAATCGTTGGATACTTAATAATGGGCATTAAGTTTTTGGGGTTTGAATGTTTCATATATGCGATAGTAGTACAGTTGGTAGTACGCCACCTTGCCAAGGTGGAGGTCGCGAGTTCGAGTCTCGTCTATCGCTTTAGATTAATAAAATCTTGCATCCATTGTAATTAGATGGTGCAAGATTTTTTGTGATATAGGAAAAATACTAGAAAATGCAAGGAGACAATATGAATATTTTAGTTAGTGCATGTTTGTTAGGTGTAAATTGTAGATATGATGGAACGGGAAAACTAGAAGAGTGTATGAAAGATTTAAAGCAAAATCACAATTTGATACCAGTGTGTCCTGAACAATATGGAGGCTTACCAACTCCGAGAGAACCGGCGGAACGAGTGGGAGATAAAATCTTGACTAAAACGGGCGTTGATGTAACAAAAAACTATCAAAAAGGTGCAGATGAAGTTTTGAAACTTGCAAAAATACTTGATTGCAACTATGCTATTTTGAAAGAACGTAGTCCATCTTGTGGATATGGAGTGATTTATAATGGAAAATTTTCTGGTGAGTTGATAGATGGAAATGGTGTTTTGGGTACACGATTAACAGAAAATGGAATATGCGTAATTGGAGAATCAAAAATAGAAGAAATAGCCAAGCTAGATTGTATATGATATAATTATTTGAAATTATAGGTAACTAGGAAGGTACTGAATTGTTCGTACAAAAGTTTATTATAACAGTTTACTTAAAGATAGGGATGGGTATATGAAAGTAAGCATTAAACAAATTAGTGAGAGAGTAGGTTTTTCCCCAGCGACTGTTTCAAATGCACTGAATCGTAAAAAAGGCGTGAATAAAGAAACGGCTATGGAAGTATTTAGGGTAGCAAAGGAAATGGGATATATTGATGAGGAAAAGATAACAAAAATTAAATTTGTAATATTTAAAAAAAATGGAACGATAATTAATGAAACGCCATTTTTCTCTCTTCTTATTGATGGTTTTGAAAAAGAGTGCTGCTTAAATGGATATGAAATGGTTATATGTAATCTTAACAGTTGGGCTGATGATTATGAAGAGCAGGTTAGGTGGATTATTAATGATACTAGTTCAGCGGTGGTGTTACTTGGCACCGAACTAATGGAAGAGGATCTTGACATATTTAAGAGCGCAAAATGTCCATTTTTGTTATTTGATTATTGGAGTGATAGCATGGAATTTGATGCTGTACTCATTAATAATGCAGATTCTGCAAGGATGGCGGTTGAATATCTCTTTGACAAAGGTCATAGAGATATTGGATATTTACGTGGAAAATATAGAATAAAGGCATTTCGTTCCAGACATGTTGGGTATGTAGCCTCGTTGAATAAATGTGGGTTGAAAATAAATTCTTCCTATGTTGTAACGTTAGGAACTAGCATGAATGAAGCATATTTGGATATGAGTGCATTTTTAAAAAATAAACCAAAGTTGCCTACCGCTTTTTTTGTGGATAATGATATGATTGCGCTGGGTGCAATGAAGGCGTTGGTAGAGTGTGGATATAAGATTCCAGAGGATGTGTCAATTATTGGATTTGATGATATACCATTTAGTGAGATAGCATCTCCAAGGTTAACCACAATAAGAGTACCAAAACAAGAGATGGGACAAATGGCAGCAAGAAGAATGAATGAACTGATTAAAAAACCAGCTAATGCAAAATTGAAAATGCAAATTTGTACAAACTTTATTGAAAGAGATAGTGTAAGAGAAATTAAACATATGTAGCGAAGAAGATCTAGAGGTAAAAATCTAGGTCTTTTTTATTTGATGGAAAGTTCTATGAACAGGTACTTTATTTGTATCAGAAACTTTTTGAAAGTATATAACAATAACCAATATAAACGTTTATATAAAAATTTATATAAACGTTTATATTGGTTGTTCAAAAAATAATTTAAAATCTTAAATAACACTAATAAAATGTACATAGTACACAGAAATATACTTTGTTTATTTAACAATATAAACAAAGTGCAATAGAATATGTAAAAATCTATTGAATTATTATATAAATAATTTATAATAATATTTATACAAACAAAGTAGAACCTAGGAGGGTACAAATGAGTGAAAGTTAGCATTAGGCACATTAGCAATCAAACAGGTTACTCGTCAGCTACGGTTTCCAACGCTTTAAATCGAAAAAAAGGAGTAAACAAAGAAACATCATTAAAAATATTTCAAGTCGCAAAAGAAATGGGATATATAAAAGAAAAACCTATTACAAAAATTAAGCTTGTCATTTATAAAAGAAATGGAATGATAATTGAGGATTCACCTTTTTTTTCGTTAATGGTTGATGGTTTTGAAAAAGAATGCAGAGAATCCGGTTGTGAAATGGTTCTATGTTACGTGGATAGGCGAAGTCTTGATTTTGAAGAACAGGTAAAATGGCTTATCAATGATACTACCACTGCTGTAGTTCTAATGGGAACAGAAATGATGGAGGATGATTTTAATAGTTTCAAAGGAGCTAAATGTCCATTTTTAACGTTAGATTATTGGAATTGTGATATGAGCTTTGATGGAGTGGCAATAAATAATACAGATTCTGCGAAAATGGCTACAGAATATCTATTAAACAAGGGACATAAAAAAATCGGCTATATTAGAGGGAAATCTAGAATCTTAGCATTTAGATCTAGGGCAGTTGGTTTTAAGGTGGCAATGAATAAACATGGAATTGAGGTTGAAAACAAATATATTTTTACAATCAATACCACAATAGATGGCGCATATAAAGATATGCTCGAAATACTGAAGAATCAGCCAGAGTTGCCAACCGCTTTTTTTGCAGACAATGATATGATTGCACTGGGAGCTATGAAGGCACTACAAGAATCGGGATACAGTATCCCTGAAGATGTTTCGATAATAGGTTTTGATGATATTCCATTTTGTGAAATATCATCACCACGATTGACAAGTTTGCGAGTTCCCAAACAAGAAATGGGTCAGATTGCGGTAAGAAGAATTATGGATATGATAAACAATACAAGTACAGTAAAAATAAAAACGCAAGTTTGTACGGAATTTGTTGAGCGAGATAGTGTAAGAAAATTATAAAAGAAAACTTAAAAAATCACAACAGCGAAAAGAAACCTTTATACAAGCAAGCATATGCGATAGAACCGCATGAATGGAGGAAATAATGAAAAAAATGAAATTAGGATTTGCACCAACAAGACGAAGCATTTTTAGTGCACCAGATGCCATTAAGTATGCAAAATTAACAAGAGAAAAATTAGTAAGTATGGAAATTGATTTTGTGGATATTACAGACATCAATGAAGAGGGTCTTCTCTATGATGATAAGGATGTAGAAAAAATTGCTGCTAAGTTTAAGGCAGAAGGGGTAGAAGGGTTGTTTTTACCACATTGTAATTTTGGAACAGAATACATATGTGCGAGATTAGCCAAAGAACTGAATGTTCCTGTACTGCTGTGGGGTCCAAGAGATGAAAGACCGGATGAAAACGGCGTTAGACTTAGAGATAGTCAATGTGGGTTATTTGCAACAGGCAAAGTACTAAGAAGATTTCAGATTCCATTTACATATATGACAAATTGCAGATTATCTGATGCTGAATTTGAACGAGGTGTAAAAGATTTCTTAGCAGTATGCAGCGTCGTAAAAGTATTTAAACATACAAGGATTCTTCAAATAGCTCCAAGACCGTTTGATTTCTGGACAACAATGTGCAATGAGGGAGAATTGTTAGAACGATTCAATATTCAAATAGCCCCAATACCAATGCCAGAGTTAACGCAAGCCGTAAAAGCAGCAAAATTAGAAGGAACTGAAGTGGCAAAAGTAATGCAGTACGCCAGAGATAATATGAATATTAAGATTAAGGATGAGGAATTAGAATCGGTTGCTGCATTAAAAGTTGCAATGAAAGATCTTGCTACAAAATATGGTTGTAATGCGATTGCAATTCAATGTTGGAATGCATTACAAAGTGAGCTGGGTATTATGCCTTGTGCCGCTAATTCTTTTCTAAACGAAGAAGGAATCCCAGTTGTATGTGAAACGGACATCCACGGCGCAATTACAGCCGTTATGGTAGAAGCTGCTGGTATGGATGAGGCAAGAGGGTTTTTTGCAGATTGGACGGTAAGACATCCCGACAATGAAAATGGAGAGTTATTGCAACATTGTGGACCATGGCCGATCTCGGTAGCCAAAGAAAAACCAAGTATTGGTTATCCGCTGGCATTTGAACATCCAGGAGCAATAGAGGCCGAAGCAAAACATGGAAAAATGACTTTATGTAGATTTGACGGGGATAATGGAGAATATTCCTTGTTGCTTGGCAATGCAGTAGGTGTAGAAGGACCTTATACAAAAGGCACCTATGTATGGGTAGAAGTAGCAAACCTAAAACGGTTAGAAGATAAAATTGTATGTGGACCATACATTCATCATTGTGTGGGAATTCATAAGGATATTGTAGCTGTATTATATGAAGCATGTAAATACATAGGAGTAACACCAGATTTATATGATCCAATTGAAGAAGAAGTCAAGGCATATATTCGTGGAGAATAGAAAAGGTAATGATTTGTTACTATTTGCATACGGTGGTATTTAACACGGCGGTGTATAGTAATGAGGATTGGCTACCTTAGTAGTTACAAAAAGTTCCAATCGTACAAGAAAAATTAGAGTTTATCAAGGTAGAATGGAGGCATTATGGAAAAATTAGAAGTACTATCATACAAGTTAAGAAAAAATGTAATCGATATGATTGTAGAAGGAAAAGGTGGACACATTGGAGGCGATATGAGTGTAATTGATATCTTGATTACCTTGTATTTTAAACAAATGAATTGTAGTCCTGAGAATATGGATGATCCAGACAGAGATCGCTTTGTTATGAGTAAGGGACATTGTGTGGAAGCATTATATGCAGTATTGGCGGAGAAAGGATTTTTTCCAATTGAACAAGTAATAAAGGAATATTCTAAATTTGGATCTAAGTTTATTGGACATCCGAATAATAAATTGCCTGGAATTGAAATGAATTCAGGTTCTTTAGGACATGGACTTCCAGTTAGTGTGGGCATGGCGCTTGCGGGTAAAATGAATGAACAAGACTATAGAGTATACACGGTACTAGGAGATGGCGAGCTAGCTGAAGGCTCGGTATGGGAAGGTGCCATGGCGGCTCACCAATACAAATTGGATAATCTTTGTGCAGTCATTGATAGAAACAGACTACAAATCTCAGGAAATACGGAGGACGTTATGGCACATGATAGTCAGATCGAGAGATGGTCAGGGTTTGGCTGGCATGCAATTAATGTAGAAAATGGAAATGATATTACACAGCTAGATGCTGCTTTTAACGAGGCTAAAAGCGTAAAAGGAAAGCCTACGGTTATCATTGCTAATACGATTAAGGGATTTGGATCATCAGTGATGGAAAATAAAGTGGCTTGGCATCATCATGTACCGAGTGAAGAAGAATACACCCAAATTATGAAAGATTTTGAAACGAGAAGGGAGGCAATTATTCATGAATAAAATACCAAATAGGCAAGCGATTTGTGAAGTGTTAATGGAGAAATCAGAAACAGATAAAGACATTGTTGTTTTGTGTAGTGATTCAAGAGGATCGGCTTCCTTAGCTCCCTATGCAAATGCATTTCCAAAGCAATTTGTAGAAGTTGGAATTGCTGAACAAAACTTAGTAAGTATATCAGCAGGACTTGCTAAATGTGGAAAGAAAGCCTTTGCAGCATCACCAGCTTGTTTCTTATCAACAAGAAGTTATGAACAAGCAAAAGTAGACGTAGCATATTCCAATACAAACGTAAAATTAATAGGTATAAGCGGTGGAGTAAGTTATGGTGCATTGGGAATGAGTCATCACTCTGCACAAGATATTGCAGCGTTGTCAGCAATTCCTAATATGCGAGTGTATTTACCAAGTGACAGGCATCAGACGAAATGTTTAATTGAAAATTTATTATTGGATGAAAAACCAGCATATATTCGTGTTGGGCGTAATCCGGTCGAAGATATCTATAGTGAAGATAATTGTTCGTTTGAGATGGATAAAGCAACCATACTTGAAGAGGGAACAGATGTAGCTATTATTGCTTGTGGGGAAATGGTTAGACCATCTATTGAAGCAGCAAAACTTCTAAAAGACCAAGGTATAAGCGCTACGGTAGTTGACATGTATTGCGTAAAGCCAATAGATAGAAAAACAGTGTTAAGTGTAGCAAACAATGTAAAAGCAGTTATTACAGTAGAAGAGCATGCGCCGTTTGGTGGTCTTGGTTCTATGGTGAGTCAAATCATTGGAAGCGAGTGCCCAAAGAAAGTAATTAATTTAGCATTACCAGATGCTCCAGTTATTACAGGAAATTCAAAAGAAGTATTTGATTATTATGGTCTTAATGCAGAAGGAATTGCAAAAGTAGCCAAAGAATTAGTGTAGGTAGCAGAAATGGAAGAAAAATATATATTAGGAATTGATCAAAGTACGCAGGGAACCAAAGCATTATTATTCAATGAAGAGGGAATGTTGATTTATAGAACTGATTTAGCACACACTCAATTCATTGATGAAAAGGGTTGGGTGGAACATTCACCGACAGAAATTTACAAAAATATAATTCAGGTAGTGATAGAATTACTTAAAAACAGTGGTATAGATAAAAAGAAACTTGTGGGCGTAGGAATTAGTAACCAGCGAGAAACTGCCCTTGTTTGGGATAAAGAAACAGGGGAACCTATTTACAATGCAATTGTATGGCAATGCTCTAGAGGAGAAGCCATTTGCAAGAAAATTGAGAATAAGGGTCTTGGAGAAATGATCAAAGAGCATACAGGACTTCATTTATCTCCTTATTTTTCAGCCGCCAAAATTGCATGGATTTTACAAAATGTAGCTGGAGCACAAGAAAAAGCCAACAAGGGAGAGCTATGTTTTGGAACAATGGATAGCTGGCTTGTATATCAATTGACTAGAGGTAAGGAATACAAAACAGATTATTCCAATGCGTCTAGGACCCAGCTCTTTAATATTACAACATTAAAATGGGATGAAGAAGTATGTAAAGAATTTGGAATTGAGGCAAATAGCTTAGCAAACGTAACAGATTCAAATGGTTTGTATGGAGTAACAGATTTTGACGGAATTTTGGAAGTACCAATTCCGATTCATAGTGTGTTAGGGGATTCACATGGGGCGTTATACGGGCAAGGATGCCTTGAAGTAGGAATGATAAAAGCAACTTATGGAACAGGCTCTTCCATTATGATGAATATTGGTGAGAAACCAGTTTTAAATAAGGATATTGTTACTTCTCTTGCATGGGGCATGGATGGAAAAGTAAATTATGTGCTAGAGGGCAATATTAACAACGCGGGTGCTGTTATTACTTGGATGGAAAAAGATTTAAAAATAATAACGTCGGCTAAGGAAACAGAAAGTCTGGCGGCTAGTGCTAACGTTTTAGATAAAACATATTTGGTTCCAGCATTTACGGGCTTGGGGGCTCCGTATTGGGATAGTAAGGCGACTGGTATCATAAGTGGAATCACAAGAACCACGGGACAAGCTGAAATTGTTAGAGCTGCGCTTGATTGTATTGCTTACCAGATTGCGGATATTGTTAAGGTGATGAGTGAGACATCGGGAATAACGATGAGTGAGCTTAGAGTGGATGGTGGACCTACCAAAAACCATTATTTAATGCAATTTCAAAGCGATATGCTTGACTTAGAAGTGCATGTGCCAGAAGCAGAAGAATTTTCCGGTATTGGAGCTGCTTATGCAGCTGGAATTGCACTTGGTATATATGACAAGGAGAAGATTTTTAAAAGTATTAATCGCAAAAAATATAGTCCGAAGATGGAAATGAAGATAAGAGAAGAAAAATATAAAGGTTGGAAAGAAGCAATTGGCTTGGTGCTAACCAAATAATAAAGAGGATTTATTTGTTACTGTTCGCAAATGGTTGTATTTAGCAAAAATTTGAACAGTAACGTCCATTTAGAAAGAGATTCAACGAAATATAATTTTCGTGTATCTAATAAACTATATAATGTGTAATTAAAGGAGGAAACAAAATGAAAGAAAAAGTTTTGAGTGTATTGCTTGGGGTAGCAATGATTACATCCTTATTAGCTGGATGTGGTGCAAAGACTGAAACAACAGAGACAACAACAGAAGCAGCAACAACAGAAACAGAAGCAACAACAGAAGCGGCAGCAACAACAGATACAGCAACAACAGATACAGCGGCAGCGACTACAGAGGACGCGCTACCAGGCGGTGGAAGTAATATTATTTACATCATTACTCCGTCACATTCAAATCCGTTCTTTGGAACAGAAGCAGAAGCAGCACAAGCAAAAGCAGAAGAATTAGGATATGAAGTTAAAGTGTTATCACATGATGATGATGCTACAAAACAAATGGAGCATTTTGAGGCAGCAATATCAGATAAAGCAGCAGCAATTATCTGTGATAATGCAGGAGCAGATGCAACCATTGAAGCAGTTAAAAAAGCAAAAGAAGCAGGGATTCCAACATTTTTAATCGATCGTGAAATAAATGAAGAAGGTGTAGCAATTTCTCAAATTGTTGCAAATAATTATCAAGGCGCAAAATTAGTTGCAGAGCTTTGGGTAGAAGCTATGGGCGAAGAAGGAAAATATGTGGAACTGTTAGGAAAAGAGTCTGATACAAATGCAGGTGTTCGCTCATCCGCATTCCATGAAGTAATTGATCAATATCCAGATCTTGAAATGGTAGCACAACAATCAGCAAATTGGGAACAAACAGAAGCTTTTGATAAAATGGGTACAATTCTTCAATCGAATCCAGATATCAAAGGTGTTATCTGTGGGAATGATACAATGGCAATGGGTGCGCAAGCAGCGATTGAAGCAGCTGGTCTTACCGATGTTCAAATTATAGGTGTTGATGGATCAGACGATGTTAGAGATAAAATAAAAGACGGAAAAATACTTTCTACGGCATTACAACAATGTGCAGAAATTGCACGTATGTCAGTGACGCAAGCAGATGATTATTTAAAGAATGGCACAACAGGACTTGATGAAAAACAACTTGTTGATTGTGTTGCAATCACAGCAGATAATGCAGATAAATTAAATGCATTTGACTACCAAGAATAGTAATAATAGTAATAAATAATATGGGTGCAATTTTAGACATTTCGTTTTGAATTGCGCCCATATTATCTAAGTTGAGCAATTATTTAGAATATAAAGGTAACTATTACAGTACGGAATAGTTACTATTTAGATAAGATAATCAAATGGGAAAAGGAGAAAGCTATGAAGAAACGTATTGCAGCGTTTACAATTGTTATAGCATTGTTGGCGATAGCGATGACTGGAAGTGTCAGAGTCGTTCGGCTAGATGAAATTGATAATATAACGGGTAAAGTGGAATTTAGTGCAGGAAATGATGTAGCAAGTTTTTGGGATTCGAAGGCAATTCCAGAGTTAACAGAGAAGGCAGTAGATTTAGGAGAATTTCTGACTGAATCAAAGGGAAATCTAAATTCTTTGGCAGATAAATATGGTAAATATTCCATGGAAGATAGTGGAGAACTTACATATACAGTAAAAGGAGAAGCAACGGTTACTACAGTAGAAACAGAAAAAAAAGCTGGATATATTACAATAGCATTGGAGGGTTACACTGGAAGTGAAGAAATCAGAATTCAAGTAGGATCTGTTTTAAAAGGTTCCTCAGTCCGTGATGCCTTATCATTTATTAAATTTGGAGATTATACCAATCAAGAAGAATATGCATCAGTAAGTCAAAGTATTAACAGCGTTATTTTAGACACGGTTATCAATCCAGAAACAGCGACTAATTTAAGTGGTAAGAAAATAGAGTTTATAGGTTGTTTTACAGTAAGTGGAAACGATACAATATTAATCACACCTGTTGTTATAACTGAAAAATAAGGAGTGGAGGTAATGAAATGGATAAGAATGTAGTATTGCATGCGGAAGCAGTTGATAAAATCTATCCTGGTACCAAAGCACTTGATAATGTATCCTACGATGTTGAACGAGGCAAGGTAAATGTACTTATTGGGGAAAATGGTGCTGGTAAATCTACATTAATGAAAATTATTGCAGGCATTGAACAGCCATCAGCTGGAAAACTTTATATGGATGATCAGGAAGTAGTTTTTAAAAATTCAACAGAGGCACGTGAACATGGAATTGGTATCATTCATCAAGAATTGAGTTTATTTCCTAATTTAAATGTTTACCAAAATATTTTTATGGGACGTGAGTGTACAAAAGGGTTTAAGTTAGATAACAAAACACACGTAGAACTGACCAAGAAAGTATTAGAAAAATTAGAACATCCGATAGAAGCGGGGACTATAGTTGGCGACTTAAAGGTTGGTCAACAGCAAATGATTGAAATAGCAAGAAATTTCATACAAGATGATGTGAAAATTCTGATTATGGATGAGCCGACATCATCTCTAAGTCAACAAGAAGTAGAAGTTTTGTTTAAGTTAATGCGTGAATTTACAGAGCAGGGAATTTCGATTGTATATATTTCACATAGATTAGAAGAAATACTTAAAATTGGTGACAATGTAACAATTCTTCGTGATGGTAAATATGTAGCCAAAGCACAAGTGGAAGACATAGACGTTCCATGGATTGTTCAAAGAATGGTAGGAGAAGGAAAATCTTATCCTAAAAAAGAGCGCAAAATTGACTGGAACAAACAAGAAAAAGTACTTGAAGTAAAAGATTTGACATTACCAAAGAAGGGCGGCGGGTATTTACTTGATCATGTAAGTTTTCACCTCAAAAAAGGAGAAATTCTTGGAATTTACGGATTGATGGGTGCAGGGCGTACTGAAGTTTTTGAGTGTATTATGGGACTACGTCCAGAGCATACAGGAGAAATCTATAAAAATGGTAAAAAAATGGAAATACAAAATATATCCAAGCAAATAGAAAAGGGGTTTGCACTAGTCCCAGAAGATCGTCAAAGAGAAGGATTGGTTCAAACGTTAGATATATGTAAAAATATTTCGCTTTCAAGTATTGAAAAATACTGTAAATATGGTTTCTTAAATGGAAAAAAAGAAAATATAAGCGTAGACAAACAGATTAAAGATATTATGATTAAAGTAGCAGATAAAACACTTCCGATTCTTTCTTTATCCGGTGGGAATCAACAAAAAGTGGTTATCGGAAAAGGTATTTTAACGGATCCAGAGATTTTATTGCTGGATGAACCAAGTAGAGGAATTGATATTGGAGCAAAGACCGAAGTATTTGATATCATTAATCAATATGCGGAACGTGGGTTATCCCTTATTGTTATTTCGTCAGAGTTGAAAGAAATTGTTGCAATTGCAGATAGGGTAATGGTTCTTTCAAATGGAATTAATACAGGAGAATTTCAACAAGATGAAATTTCAGAAGATGTATTGGTATTATCTTCATACAAAGGCCATTATGGACATGAGTCGAAATGAAAGAATTAAGTGTGAAAGAAAATCTTTCGCAATTACCAGTATATGCGTGAAACAACAGCAGAATGGAGGAAATAATGGAGAAGGTAAAAAATAGAAACGCAAATGAAGTTATTATGACCTTATTAAAAGGAAGAACATTAATTATTCTGGCGATATTAGTAGCGTTATTTAGCATTATTACAAAGAATTTTTTTACAATAAATACGGGACTTACGGTTGCAAAACATGTTGCATTATATGGAATATTAGGTATAGGAATGACATATGTTTTGATTACAGGTGGAATTGATTTATCGGTAGGTGCCGTAGCAGGACTTGCAGGAATGGTAGCGGGTGGACTGATTAATGAAGGACTTGTATTGCCGATGTTTGGCGTAAGTGTTTTTTTTAGTGCACCATTGGTATTTATGATTACTGCCGGTGTAGGGATTTTCCTAGGATGGGTCAATGGTGTGATTATTACTAAGTTAAAAGTAGTACCTTTTATTGCGACCCTTGGAACGATGAATATAGCAAGAGGACTTGCTAATTTAAGATCAGGAGGTTCCACATTTCCTAATATTGTTGGTAATACAGCACTAGGCAATACAGGTTTTGACTTTTTGGGAAAGAGCATAGCAGGTATTCCCATTGGTGTAATACTATTAATTGTGATAGCGGTGATAGCGGGAATTATTTTGAAATATACTGCGTTTGGTTGGCATATGCTAGCAATTGGTGGAAATGTAAGGGCGGCAAAACTTTCAGGAATAAAAGTAAACAGAGATATAACACTCGTATATATGTTTTCGGGGTTATGTGCAGCAATTGTTGGGATGATTGCAGCAGCACAATTGGTTGCAGCACATCCAGCAACAGGTGAAGGCTGGGAAATGAATGCAATATCTGCGTCGGTACTTGGTGGAACATCAATGGCAGGTGGTATTGGTACAGCTGGAGGAACTATTATAGGTGCATTTATTATAGGTGTTATTAATGATGGTATGACAATGTATGGTGTATCGGAATTCTGGCAGAAAGTAATTAAAGGTGTCGTAGTAATTTTAGCGGTAGTAATTGATCAATTCCAAAGAAATTTACGAGAAAAGATGGCATTGCAAGCACGAAATGAAAATTAGTGAAATAAAATTAGTGAAATAAAATGAATGAAAAAAATTAATGAAAGAAAAATAGGAGAATAACAATATGAAGAAAACAGGGATTTTAAATGCCCAGCTTGCTGGATATATAGCCGCATTGGGGCATAAGGATATCTTTCTTATAGGAGATGCAGGGATGCCAATTCCAAAGGGAGTTCCTATTGTTGATCTTGCTCTTTGCGGCGGCGTACCAACGTTTCAGCAAGTGCTAACAGCAGTGCTTAGCGAGACAGAGATAGAATATTATTATCTTGCAGATGAGATCAAGGAGAAAAACCAAAGACTTTTAAAATTTATTCAAGAAGCAATGCAAGATGTTGCATATGAAACAATGCCACATGTTGATTTTAAAGAATTTACTACAACAGTTAAATTTGCAATACGTACAGGAGAATTCACACCATATCCCAATATAATACTTAAGGCAGGCGTTGCATTTTTGGTGTAAAATATAAGGTGAAATAGAAAGATTCAAGAGTCGGATTGGAGAGAATATGAAAGTATTGAATATTGGTTCGTTAAATTATGATTATGTGTATACGGTAAAGCATATTGTGGAGAAAGGAGAAACTATTTCCTCACAAAACATGGAAGTGTTTTGTGGGGGAAAGGGTTTAAACCAATCAATCGCGCTTTCTAAAGCGGGTGTACCTGTTTATCATGCAGGTTTAATTGGTGAAGAAGGAGAATTATTCCTGCAAGAGTGTCTTATAAATGGTGTAAACACAACCTATATCAAACAAATATTGGGTAAAAGTGGTCATACTATTATCCAAGTGGATGAGCAGGCACAAAATTGCATTATTCTTTTTGGCGGTGCAAATCAAAAGTTTAGCAAAGAGTATATTGATGCTGTATTAAAAAACTTTGAAAAAGGTGATATTTTGCTACTTCAAAATGAAATTAATGAATTAAACTATATCATTGATAGAGCATATGAGATCGGACTTCAAATCGTATTAAATCCATCACCTTATAATGAAAAAATGGAACAATGTAATCTTTCGAAAATCTCTGTTTTTATGATGAATGAAATAGAAGGAGAACAGATTACAGGCGAAAAAGAACCTGAAAAAATAATGCAAGAAATCAAAAATAAATATCCAGAAGCCAAGGTTGTTCTAACGCTTGGGTCAAATGGCGTGATGTATCAATATAAAGATGAGGTGTGTCACCAAGGAATATTTGAAGTAAAAGCGGTAGATACAACGGCAGCAGGAGATACCTTTACGGGCTATTTTATTGCGACTATGATAGAAGAAATGCCAATAAAAGAAGCATTAAGATTGTGTGCCAAAGCTTCTTCCATTACGGTTTCACGAAAAGGTGCTACACAATCAATTCCTTTTAGAAGTGAAGTGGAACATAGGTTACAGTAATGATAAAATTCATTAATGATAAAATAATGCAATAAATCTATAAAAACTTACAAAAAAATAGAAAATAAACACGCAGATATGCAAATTCTTTGCATTGAAGCAAAGTTTAATCCGTTGTATAATTAGAAAAAAGATAAGGAGGAAGTAAAATGCATAAGATTGATCCAGACTCATGCCAGTTTTGTGGTGCTTGTAAAAGCGCTTGTCCAGTAGGAGCGATTACAAATCCTGATGGAAAAAATTATTACTCAATAAGCGATGCATGTGTAGATTGTGGCGCATGTGAATCAGAATGTGGCTTTGGTTCTATCATTACTGAGTAATACCAGTAATAATAGTGCGTACTTAACTGTTTTGAAATAACGTATCCTATTACATAGAAAATGTAATAGGATATTTTTTGTATCATAGGAAAGTTCTCCTTCGGAGAACCTATGAATTAAAATGCCCGTTAGAAACGGGCATGAGAAACAGACGAAG